>DXZX01000004.1:0-22417 GCA_019419445.1 Collinsella sp. | reverse complement strand
ACACGAGGCACAGCCCAAACATCGTGGTCGCCATGCGGCCCAGGTAGGCGTTCTGCACGTCGGCGGGGTCGATGCCTTGCGCTTTGTACTCTTCTTGTACGTAGGTCACGGCGCGCTGGGTGACGATGGACCCCGACATGGAGCCCATTTTATCTGCCATTTCGTTGGCGCTTTCGACGAGCTTGCTTTGGTCTACCAGACCGCCTTCGATGCCCAGACGCAGGCTCTTCATGGTGATCTTACCGCCGTCTGCATCAATCTGCTTTTGCATGTTCTGGGCCGCCGTGGCCTTCTGCTGCATCTCGGCGAGCTGCTCGGGCGTCATCGCCGCCATTTGCTCGGGCGTGGGCATGGCCTGAGCGGCGTCGCTGTCTTTCTCGCTGGACGTGCCGGTCATGTCGCCCATGGAGTCGGCGTCGATGCCTTGGTTGAGCGAAAGGACGACGGTCTCGGGCAGGCTCATAATGTCGGCGAGCTTGCTGCCGTCGGCGCGCTCGTCCTCGGTGCCCTTGTACGTGCGAATCCCGTTTTTGTCTGCCTTGCCAAACGCAGCCTCTACCGTCTTGGCGTCTTTGGCGCTCATAAAGAGTTCGAGGTCGTCGAGCGATTCGGAGCGGATGGTGTCGGGCACGGGCGAGGCGATGCCGCCTTGCTGCACGCCCACGTCGACGATGTCGCTCATATAGGTAGGCAGCGCCAGATCGGCGTTGCAGCTGATTACGATAAGTACGATAGCTGCGAACAGTGCCAGGACATGCTTTTTAAAGAGCTTGAGAATCCTCACTCGGCATCTCTCCTTTCTTGGTTGCGGTCGATAATTTCGTTGGCACGTCTTAGAAGGCGCACCATCTCTTGGGTATCTGTTTCGCCGAACTGCTCAAGGAAGGCCGCGGTGCGGTCCTCGAATTCCCGACGCTTGATCTCGAGATCATGGAATCCCTTGTCGGTCACCGTGACGTGTACGCGACGACGGTCGGTCTTTGAGTGCTCACGCTCAACCCAGCCCTTGGCTTCGAGAGCGCGTAGGATATTGGCGATGCGGGCGCTCGAGACCCAGGCACGATTGGCGAGTTCGCTCGGCGTGAGCGAGCCGCCAGCGAGCATGAGAGCGCGCATGACGGCCATCTCGCCGCCGAGAGCTTTGTCCGCAAAGCGCGAAATGCGCTGATGCATGCTGCCAAACTCAGTTAAGAGTTGACGCCCAAGCTCATGGAAATCGGTATCTTCCACCGAAAACCCCTAACACTAGAAACTATTTTCGGTGGAAGATGATACCCCTGCACGCGCACCCTATACGGTAGATTTTTGGGACATGTCTAGAAAACTACCTTTAGGCGACCTCCGTGCACCGTCGGTACCAGCAAAGTTAGGGGTAGATCTCTAGGCATGTCCCAAAGCCTACTCAGAGGCACTTTACCCTGCTAAAACTGGCATAACAGCTAGAGCGAACGTCGTACAAAGGCAAGGAAAAATAACATACAAATCGGTGAACGGTAGTTGTTCGCGCTCGCATTTCCTGCGGATTTGTTAAAAACGCCATAATGGTATGAAAAAAGAAACATATAACAGCCCTGATGAAGGGGGTGGCTATGTTATCCTTCTCAGACGGGTGAAATCTTGGGTTTGGGTTGCAGTTCCAAGGTGGACAAACGTTTTTCCCTGCACCAACATGTGGTGAAGAACGGAAGAAGCCGGTAGTGCAAGCCGAAAATTCAAGAATTCAATAAGCAGCGGTGTGAGAGAGCGCCGCATTACACGTAACTAGGAGCGTGGTTACACAATGCAGGAGGCATGGGAAGGCTTCAAGGAAGGCATCTGGACGGGAGAAGTTGACGTCCGAGACTTCATCCAGAAGAACTACACCCCCTATGAGGGCGACGAGTCGTTCCTCGCCGGTCCGACCGAGCGTACCAAGGAGCTGTGGGGCGAGGTTCTCGACCTGCTGCTCAAGGAGCGCGAGCAGGGCGGTGTCCTCGATATGGACACCAAGACTGTCACGGGTATCGTGAGCCACCCCGCTGGCTACATCGATAACGCCCACCGCGAGAAGGAGACCATCGTCGGCCTCCAGACCGACAAGCCGCTCAAGCGCGCGCTGCACGTCAACGGTGGTATCCGCATCGCTTGCCAGGCTGCCAGCCAGCACGGCTACAAGGTCGACGAGAGCGTTGTCGAGCGCTACACCTTCGAGCGCAAGACCCACAACGCTGGCGTCTTCGATGTCTACACCCCCGAAATGCGTGCTTGCCGCTCGGCTCACATCATCACCGGTCTGCCCGATGGCTATGGCCGCGGCCGCATCATCGGCGACTACCGTCGTGTTGCCCTGTACGGCGTCGACTACCTGATCAAGGACAAGGAGGCCCAGAAGGCTTCCACCCCGACGGTCATGACCGCCGACAACATCCGCGATCGTGAGGAGCTGCAGGAGCAGATTCGTGCCCTCGGCGAGCTCAAGATGATGGCCGAGACCTATGGTTTCGATATTTCCAACCCTGCTACCAACACGCAGGAGGCCATCCAGTGGATGTACTTCGCCTACCTCGCTGCCGTCAAGGAGCAGAACGGCGCCGCTATGTCCATCGGCCGTACCTCCACGTTCATCGACATCTACGCTGAGCGCGACCTTGCCAACGGTACCTTCACTGAGGAGCAGATCCAGGAGTTCGTGGATCACTTCATCATGAAGCTCCGCATGGTCAAGTTTGCCCGTACCCCCGAGTACCAGGCCCTGTTTACCGGCGATCCGCAGTGGGTCACCGAGTCCATCGGCGGCATGGGTGTTGACGGCCGTACGCTCGTTACCAAGATGAGCTACCGCTACCTGCACACGCTCGAGAACATGGGCACCAGCCCCGAGCCCAACATGACCGTTCTGTGGTCGACCCGTCTGCCCGAGAACTTCAAGAAGTTCTGCGCCAAGACTTCTGTCGCCAGCTCCTCGATCCAGTACGAGAACGACGATCTCATGCGCGTTTACCACGGCGACGACTACGGCATTGCCTGCTGCGTGTCCTCCATGCGCATTGGCAAGGAGATGCAGTTCTTCGGCGCCCGTGCCAACCTGGCCAAGTGCCTGCTGTATGCACTCAACGGCGGTGTTGACGAGGTCTCCAAGAAGCAGGTCGGCCCCAAGTATCGCGCCGTCGAGGGCGATACGCTCGATTACGACGACGTTGTGGCCAAGTACAACGACATGATGAAGTGGCTCGCTGGCGTGTACGTTAACTCGCTGAACATCATTCACTACATGCACGACAAGTATTGCTACGAGCGCATCCAGATGGCTCTGCACGACAAGCACGTGCATCGCTGGTTCGCTACGGGTATCGCTGGCCTTTCCGTCGTGGCTGACTCCCTGTCTGCCATCAAGTACGCCAAGGTCCACCCCGTCCGTGACGAGAACGGCATTATCGTCGACTTCGAGACCGAGGGCGATTTCCCCAAGTACGGTAACGACGACGACCGCGTCGACCAGATCGCTCACGACGTTGTGCACCAGTTCATGGAGTACATCCGCATGAACGACACCTACCGCAACTCCGTGCCCACGACCTCGGTTCTGACCATTACCTCCAACGTCGTGTACGGTAAGAAGACCGGCTCCACGCCCGACGGCCGCAAGGCTGGCCAGCCGTTCGCCCCGGGTGCTAACCCCATGCACAAGCGCGATAGCCACGGCGCCATCGCTTCGCTGTCTTCGGTTTCCAAGCTCCCGTTCCGCGATGCTCAGGACGGCATCTCCAACACCTTCTCCATCATTCCGAGTGCGCTCGGCAAGGAGGATCAGGTGTTCTTTGGCGATATCGACCTTGATCAGCTGGGCGAGTAACTATTGTTAGTGCTATACTAACAATAACGATTACTGATTAGTGCGCCGGTTTCGGCCGGCGCCTATCAATCGAAGGAGACACATTATGAAGGTTTCTGAAGTTTCCGAGACTCAGGCCGATAACCTGGTCCACATGCTCGACGCTTACGCCGAGAAGGGTGGCCACCACCTGAACATCAACGTCTTCAACCGTGAGACGCTGCTCGACGCTCAGGCTCACCCCGAGAAGTACCCGCAGCTGACCATCCGCGTTTCCGGCTATGCCGTGAACTTCCACACGCTCACCAAGGAGCAGCAGGACGAGGTCATTTCGCGTACCTTCCACGACAAGTTCTAAGGGGATTTAACTCCCGCAGGATCGCCGGGGCTGTTTGGGTTACCTCCCAAAACGTCCTCGGACATGCAAGAAACCCTCGCTGCGCACTTCGTGCGGCGAGGGCTTCTTGCGTCCTGCGGAATATTTTGGGAGATAGCCCAAGCAGCCCCGGCGGGGTCCTGTGTAGTCACCCTTTAGGCGAAACTCTCCTAATTATTTGGATGAGTCGTTTACTTACTTGTACTGTTACCGTCTTCCCGCTGTTGTTAGGGTATGCTTTGTTCGTATGTAAACGTATGACATGTTGATGGGGGAGGGTGCTATGGCTCGCGAGGGCGCTCGTTCTAAGGATTCTGCTAAGCCTGGCATCAAGGAAGTTGCAGCGGTGGCGGGGGTTTCGCCCACTACGGTATCTCGCGTGCTTAATAATCGCGGCTATATTAGCCAAGAAACCCGCGATAAGGTCCATGCCGCGATGGAGCGCATCAACTATACGCCCAACGATATCGCCCGTGCCATGCTCAACGGTCGCCTGAACCTTATCGGCATGATCGTTCCCTTTGTGAGCAGCCCGTTCCATGCTCAGGTTGTGCAGGCGGTCGAGCGCACGTTGGCGGAAAACGGCTTTAAGATGTTGCTGTGCAACAGCGCCAATCGACCCGATCTTGAGCGTTCCTATATTGACATGCTCCGCCGCAATATGGTCGACGGCGTCATCGTCAACTCCCTCAATATCGGTGCTGAGGCATATGCCGAGATGGGCTTGAGCCTGGTTGGTATCGACTGCGACCTTGGCGAGGCCTCTGTTCAGATTGCGAGCGACAGCTATAGCATCGGCGAACTTGCCACGCGTCGCCTGATCGATGACGGGTGTTCACGCATCCTGTGCCTGCGCAGCAATAGCCGCATGCGCATGCCTGCCAATAAGCGTACCGATGCCTACCTCGATGTTGTTGAGCAGGCCGGTTTGCCCGCGCTTGTCCGTGAGGTCGAGTTCGTTAAGCCCGATGACGAAAAGAGCGCGGTCGTTGCGAAGATCCTCGATGAGAACCCCGATATTGACGGCATCTTTGCGGGAGACGACACGATGGCGGCCATCTGTCTCAACATTATGAAGCAGCGCGGCTTGAGCGCTCCGGACGATATTAAGGTCGTGGGCGCGGATGGTGCCCGCCGCACTATGACGTTTATGCCTGACTTAACAACCGTACGCCAAGATATCGATCGCATCGGAGAGCTCGCGGCGCAATCCATCATCGCTCTTGTTAACGGCGATAATCCTGAATCGAATATCAAGCTCCCCGTTGAACTCATTGAGGGCAAAACCGCGTAGTTCATCCCGTGCCAAAAGAATTCCTCAAACGCCTCTGATGACCGTTCGCCGGCATATGTCAACCGTTTGCCGACGACTGGAACTGCGAAAAGACGTATTGATGTGAAAACGTTTGACATATGAAAACGATTGACATATCTTGCAGTTGTACCGAGTTAGTATCTTGTGGGAAAGGAAGTCTCGGATGCACAAGGTGTATTACCAGCCTGAGGGAATTTGGGTAGGCGACATCATGCCGTACGGCGAGGACGGCACGTTCTATCTCTATCATCAGCGTGACACGCGTAACCCCGGACCTTTCGGAGAGCCGTTTGGCTGGGCACTCGCGACGACCAAGGATTTCGTCAACTACAAGGACTTTGGCGAGAGCCTTGAGCGTGGCGGCGACGAGGAAGTCGACCAGTATGTTTATGCCGGCACAGTGTTTAAGGTGGGCGACAAGTACCATGCGCTCTACACTGGTTGCAATCGCGATAAGGTCCGCGCGCGCTTGATGAAGCAGGTTCTTCTTCACGCAACGAGTGACGACGCCGTCAAGTGGGAGAAGAACATCGCCGAGACGCTGCTTCCGCCCCAGGAGGGTTACGATGACCGCAACTGGCGCGATCCCTTTGTTCTTTGGGATGAGGAGAACGAAGAGTACATGCTCATCCTCGGCACGCGTGTGGGCGAGGACAAGCGTCTGATGACCGGTCGTCTGGTCAAGTTCACCTCCAAGGACCTGGATACCTGGGAGTTCCAGGGCGACTGGTGGAATCCGGGCCTGTACACCATGTTCGAGATGCCTGATCTCTTTAAGATGGGCGACTGGTGGTATCTGGTGTTCTCTGAGTACAGTGATGGCAACAAGACCCGTTACCGCATGTCTCGCTCTATCAACGGTCCTTGGATCACTCCTGCGGACGATTCCTTCGATGGCCGCGCGTACTATGCTGCACGTACCGCATTTGACGGCGAGCGCCGCGTTCTCTTTGGTTGGGTTCCTACGCGCGACGAGGGCGGCGACCCCAGCTCTTACCTGTGGGGTGGCACTTTTATGCCTCTCGAGATCGTTCAGCGTGCCGACGGAACGCTCGGCACCAAGCTTCCCGACAGCATGCTTGGCGCCTTTGGCGAGGCTAAGGCAGTCGAGGCCTTTGAGCTTTCGTGCGAGTCGGGCAAGGTCGAGCAGGTGCTCGCCGCGGATGCCGGTTCTACCTATATGCTCGACGCCGACATCGAGCTCGCCGGTGACGCTGCCGGCTTCTCGGTGAAGCTTGCCGAGGACGCCGAGTCCGGTCTTGCCTATGAGTTCCGCGCCAACCTGCGTGAGGGCAAACTCGAGTTTACGGCGGCCCCCCAGTATCCGTGGTTCCAGGTCAACAACATGGGCCTCGAGCGTCCGTTGTTCTTTAAGGGCGAGGGCACTCACCATGTGCGTCTGGTCGTCGACGACGACATCGCGACCATCTTTGTCGATGATGTTGCGCTCAACGCTCGCTTCTGCAACAAGCAGGGCCAGGGTGTGGCGCTTACCGTCACCGACGGTGCGCTCAAGTGCGCAAACGCAACGATCGCGTCTCTGTAGCGGCAACGAACCGTTTTATGATTTAGAAAAGGAATGGAGAGGAACATGGACTACAAGGCAGTGTCCCAGCAAGTCGTCGACAACGTCGGCGGACTGGAGAACATCGAGGGCGCCACGCATTGCGTGACCCGTCTGCGTCTGGTGCTCAAGGATACGAGCAAATACAACAAGGCCGAGCTCGAGAACATCGATGGCGTCAAGGGCGTGCTGTACAACAGCGGCCAGCTCATGATCATCTTCGGTACCGGTACCGTCAACAAGGTTTACGATGAGTTTATGGCTCTGACGGGCGTTAAGGAGATCAGTGCTTCCGAGGTCAAGGGCGCCGAGGCGGACAAGAAGGGCAAGTTCTTCTCGGTCCTCAAGGTATTCTCGGATATCTTTATCCCCATCATTCCTGCCTTCGTCGGCGCTGCAATCATCATCGGCCTTAAGTCGCTGATCGTTGCCAACGGCCTCTTTGGCATGGAAGGCAGCCTCGCCGATCACAGCGAGTTCCTCAAGAACCTCGCAAGCTTCTTTGCCATTATCGCCACCACGTTCGACTACCTGCCTGTCCTGGTTATGTACAGCGCGGTCAAGCGTTTTGGCGGTAACCCGATCCTGGGCATCCTCGTCGGTATCGTCATGGTTCACCCGAGCCTTATGAACCGCAACACGTTCGTTATGGACCCGACGGGTGCTGAGTACTGGAACTTTGGTCCGCTATCCATTCCCATGGTTGCTTTCCAGGGCGGCGTGTTCCCTGCAATCCTGACTGCCTGGTTTATGGCCAAGGTCGAAAAGATTGCCCAGAAGTACATCCCCGAGGTCGTTTCGTTCGTCTTTGTCCCGACCGTTACCCTGATTCTTGCTAACGTCGCCCTGTTCACCGTGTTCGGCCCGCTCGGCAACCTGATCGGCGACGTCCTCGGCGGCGTAATCGATATCCTGTACAACAGGATGGGCGTCTTTGGTGCCTTTGTCTTCGCCGCGTTCCTGCAGCCGCTTGTCGTTACCGGTACGCATCAGTTCATCCAGGGTATCGAGGCAAACCTCGTCGCCACGACTGGCTTCAACTACATCCAGGCCATCTGGTCGGTTTCCATTATCGCCCAGGGCGGCGGCGCCATCGGCATGTACCTCATTCATAAGAAGCATTCCAAAGAGCGCAACATCTGCATGTCGTCCTTTATCCCGACGCTGGTCGGAATCTCCGAGCCCGCTATCTTCGCTGCAAACATGCGCTACTCGATCATCCCGTTCATCTGCGCTTGCATCGGTGCAGGCTGCGGCGGTGCCTTCGTGAAGCTCTTTGAGGTGCGCGCCATCGGTCAGGGTCTGACCGGCGTGCTTGGCCTGCTCATCGTCACGCCCGAGACGCTCATGTGGTATGTGGCTGGCAATCTCATCGCCTTTATCGTGCCGATCGTCTTGATCTTTGCCTACAACAAGGCAAAGGGCGTGCCGACCACTGATGAAGAGGGCGCTGGCGCTGGCTTCGATGTCAGCTTCTAGTTGAGCCGTTCAGCGTAATCTGAGGATAAGTCCATTTGAGGAAGGGCGTTCGGCTCGTGTGAGTCGAGCGTCCTTTCCCATAGACGAGAAGGTCAATGGCGATGTTTAATCAAAAAAACAAGGTGATGCGTGCGGACTATGAGCAGTGGCGAGCTGGACAGGATGAGACGGCGGCTCGCATCGCGTCCGACCCCGATAGGCTTTTGTTCCATGTGGAGCCTGAGCTTGGCTGGCTCAACGACCCCAACGGTTTGGTTCAGATTGGTGATACGTATCACATCTATCATCAATACGATCCGTTCGATGCTGCGCATGGCGGTCCAGTGCTTTGGAACCATCTGACGACAAAGGATTTTGTGACGTACGAGAATCGCGGCCCCGTGTTGTTCCCCGATTCCGATTTGGATTCGAGCGGAGCGTATTCTGGTTCTGCCTTTGTACACGACGGCAAGATTCACTACTTCTATACCGGCAACGTCAAGCATTTTGACCGCGATGATTACGACTACGTGTTGACGGGCCGTGAGCAAAACCAAATTCATATGGTTGCCGAGAATCCCGACGAATTGGGCAAGAAGCGTGTGGCTGTTGGGCCGGTCGATTACCCCGACGATATCGGTACGCACGTACGCGACCCCAAGATCCTTGAACACGATGGTATCTACTACATGGTTTTGGGCGCTCGTACGAAAGACGACCGCGGCTGCGTGCTTGTCTATACCTCGAGCGATCTAGAGGACTGGAGCTATGCGACGCGCATTGAGTTGGGCGAGAAGTTTGGCTTTATGTGGGAGTGCCCCGATCTGTTTGAGCTCGATGGTGAGCTTATTCTCGTTTGCTGTCCGCAGGGTGTGTCCGCCGATGGTTGGCGTTACCGCAATCCGCACCAGTGCGTGTGGTTTCCCATCGAGGCCGATTGGGAGGCGCCGAGTTTTAAGATCACCGGGCAGGGCATGCCCCCGATGGTCGATGCCGGCTTTGATTTCTACGCACCGCAGTCCTTTGAGGATGCTGCGGGTCGGCGTTTGATGATCGGATGGTCGGGATGCCCCGATGCGACGGCAGAAAGCCCGACGGTGGCACGCGGGTGGCAGTGCGCGTTGACGGTGCCGAGAGAGCTGAACATGCGCGATGGTAAGCTCTGTCAGCAGCCGGCGCACGAGATTGAGGGGATGCGCGGCGACTGCGTTCGCGCGACAGGCGGTGAAACCGTTGAGGAGCCGGGCCGCCTGTTTGATCTTGTGGTTTCCTGTGAGGGCGCCCAGGTGATCGAGCTCGAAATCCGCAAGGGTGTCTTTGTGCGTTATACGGACGGGATGCTTACCCTCGATATGGGTGACGAAGGCTATGGGCGCGACCAGAGGTCGATTGAGCTCGGCGAGCTTCGCGACCTACGCGCGCTTTCGGACACTACGATGGTCGAGATTTTTGCAAATGGCGGCGAGGCGGCACTTACGAGCCGTACCTATTCGCCGGCGGTTCCGGCGATGGAGCTGCACGCCGAGGGTGCGGCATCGATGAATTTCTACCGCCTCGTGCATTAACCGTGCGTGGAGCACGATTGGATTTGCTGGACGGAATGTGTCGCAGTTGTCGCGGCCAACTACCGCTTACCGCATATAGTGACCGTTTGCGGAATAAGTAACACTCCTTAATAAACCGTGTAGAATCTCAGATAAGCACGGAGTTTTCCAGGGAGACGCTGTCCTTTGTTATGTGCAAAGGGCGGCGTCTCTTTGGCGCTTGGGGGTCGTTCTGTAGCAGGACGGCGGGCGTGTGTCACATATTAAAAAGCCAACGTCGAGATGGGTCGTGATAATAATGGGCAAGTACATAATCGTGGTTGAATCTGGTTCGGATGTGACGCCAGAGCTCTGCGAGCGCTACGGCATCGTGCGCGTGCCTATGCATGTCACGATTGGTGACGAGACCGTCGAGGACGGCTCGATCGATCCGCTCGAGATTTATTCGCGCTGCAACGAGTTTGGCGTGATGCCCAAGACCAGCGGCTGTGCGCCGGCAGATTTTGCGCATGTGTACGACCGCATCCATGCCGAGCAACCCGACGCGACCATTCTGCATCTTGCATATTCCGAGGCCACGACCTGCTCGCATCAATCATCGAAGATCGCCGCCAAGGGTCGCGACTACGTCTACTCCATGGACACGCGTTTTGTCTCGGTGGGCCAGTCGCTTGTTGTCGTCGAGACCGCCAAATACATCGAGGCTCACCCCGATGCCACCGTCGACGAGATCTTCGCCTTCGCGAACTCCGTCATGGACCGCGTGCTGCTGGGCTTTGTTCCTACCGATCTTGCCTTCCTTAAGGCGGGCGGTCGCTTGTCCAACGTCGCATTTCTTGGCGCACATCTGCTCAAGATTAAGCCCTGCATTGAGGTGACGGGCGGCAAGTTCGTGGCGACCAAGAAGTTCCGCGGCTCTATGCTCAAGTGCGCCCGCGCCTTTATTGACCACATGGTTGCGAAGGGCGAGATCGACTACTCGCACATTGGCCTGGCGTATTCGGTAGGCCTTTCCCAGGAGCTGCGCGACGACATGGAAGTCTATGCGCACGACCTGGGCTTTAAGGACATTACCTGGACTCAGGTCGGCGGCGTCATCTCGAGCCACTGCGGCCCGACCGCCTTCGGTGCGGTGCTCACGCTTAAAGCGTAAAGGCCGCAGGCGAGCGTTCTTCAGCCTGACATCTCGACGTAGACCCCAGCCATGGTGATGGGGGATAGATTAAAACGTGCCATTCTAGCCCGAGACGTTTAAACGCAAGCACATGGGCTAGAATGGCTCTGGCATTTTAATTGGTTGCATCCAAGGAGAGGCAAGGTAGCGCGAATGGCAGAAATGACGCTTGAGGGTGTGGACGCTCGTCCCGAGGACTCTGCGTTTGCCCTTGGCCGCGTGCATTCGATCGAGACGATGGGGACGGTCGACGGACCCGGCATCCGCTTCGTAGTGTTTGTCCAAGGCTGCCCCATGCGCTGTGCGTATTGCCACAACCCCGATACCTGGTCGGTTAACGGCGGCACGATGGTGACCGTCGAGCACCTTATGGACGAGTTCCAGAGTAACCATGAGTTTTACCGCAGCGGTGGTATTACGGTGTCCGGCGGCGAGCCGCTCCTGCAGCCTGAGTTTTTGGCCGACCTGTTCCACGCCATGCACAATAACCACGATGGTCGTGTGCACACCTGCTTGGATAGCTGCGGCTATGCGTTCGATCCCGCGCATCCCGAGAAGTTCGATGCCGTGCTCAACGAGACCGACATGGTACTGCTCGATATTAAGCATGCCGACCCGGTCGAGCATAAAAAGCTGACTGGGTGCGATCCCGCACGCATTCTGGCGTTTGGCGATGAGCTTGCACGTCGCAAGATCAAGGTCGTTATCCGCCACGTGGTGGTGCCGGGCATTACCGACACGGTGGAGGAGTGCGAGAAGCTCGGTCGCCTCATCGCTCCATGGCACAACGTGGTGGGCCTGGAAATGCTGCCGTATCACACGATGGGTGTCGTCAAGTACGAGCAACTGGGCATTCCCTATAAGCTCGAGGGCGTGCCCCAGATGGATACCGCGCGCATGCCCGAGTTGCGTAATGCCGTTATGACCGGCATGAAAAAGCGCCGCGCGGAGCTAAAAAACGCCATCGGCTAGCAAGTCTTTTGCTCCTCTACGATACCCGCGCTGCGGTGGTCTAGCGACTTCGTATTGCGCGGTTGAGTCAAAATGCTGGTACCATACCGTGGATAGCAGTTTTCACGGGTTTGGGGGATGGTATGCCTACCATCGCAATCATCGGTGCACTCGAAAAAGAGGTTGCGCAGATTAAAGAAGAACTGAACGGCGCTCGTGTGGCACAAGAGGCGGGCTTGACCGTTGTCAACGGCGAGCTCGACGGTTTGTCCGTTGTTGCTACGACCGCTGGCATGGGAACCGTAAACGCCGCGGCGGCAACGCAGCATCTCATCAGCAAATATGCCCCGCAGGCCGTTGTGTTTTCGGGCATTGCGGGTGGCCTAAACCCTAAGCTCCATATTAACGACGTGGTTATAGGCAAGTGCCTGCGCTATCTCGATACTGACACGGCGCTCATCGCCGAGTCGGCGCCGGGACTCGAGGAGTTTGTCTCGACGCCGGCGTTGGCTGATGTTGCCGCCGCCGTGCTTGCCGAGCATGGATTTGTGGATGCCTCGGCGGATGAGAATTCTGCGGAGAAGGACCCCAAGCAGTTCCTGTGTGGCACTATCGCCACGGGTGACCGCTTTGTTACGGGTGACGCCATGCGTAACGCTGCGATTGAGGCCACGCATGCCGATTGCGTCGAGATGGAGGGCGCGGCAATTGCGCACATCGCGGCCAAGAATGGTGTCGATTGCCTGGTGCTGCGCGCTATCAGCGATAATTGTGACGAGGCATATGACGCGTTTTGCGAGCGCGAGTTCGATCTGGATGAGTACGCTCGCACCGCGAGCGGCATCACGCTTGACATCGTTCGTCGTATCGCCGCCGCGCAATAGCACACCCGTTTTGTAAAAATCTACGACCAAGGAGTATCCATGGCCGATTCCATTAACTATCAGCTTGCCAAGTTTGTTGCCAGCTACGGCAAGGTTTCGCAGATCCCCGAGTCCACCTGTCCCGAGGTGAGCTTTGTGGGCCGCTCCAATGTGGGCAAGTCGTCTATCATGAACAAACTCTTTGGCCGCAAGAACCTGGTCAAGGTTTCGAGCACGCCGGGCAAGACGAGCAACATCAATTTCTTCGAGGCCGACGACGTGCACTTTGTGGACCTGCCGGGCTACGGTTTCGCCCGTCGTTCCAAGGCCGAGCGCGACCGCTGGGCCGAGCTTATCGGCGACTTCTTCGACTCAGAGCGCAGCTTTAACCTGGTTGTGTCGCTGGTGGACATTCGCCACGACCCCAGTAAACTCGACCATGACATGATCGACTACCTGCAGGGCAACGAGTTCAACTTTATCGTCTGCCTCACCAAAGCCGACAAGCTCAGCCGCACCCAGCAGGCCCGCCAGGCAGCAGCCATCAAAAAACAGCTCAACGTTCCGGCCGAGAACGTGATCATCACAAGCTCCCAGACCGGTATCGGCATCGATGAACTAAAAAAGCGCATCGCCGAGGCCTGCCTCTAATCGGGCAGCATCCCCTCAAAAGCTCTCATCTATATCACCCCAGTGATAGTTATTGGTAAACTATCACTGGGGTGATATTTTTTAGGAGGTCGATATGGAGCTTTGGCACGGGTCGGAGGTTGTTGTCGAGCATCCGTCGCTGGATAGATGTAAGCAGTTCAACGACTATGGACGTGGGTTTTATTGCACGCCACATGAGGAAATGGCGATGGAATGGGCATGCCGGACCGAGTCCGATGGTATCGCGAATCGATATGAGCTCGATATGGATGGTCTCGCGGTCTTGGATTTGGAGTCCGGGGAGTTTTCAATTCTTAATTGGCTTGCGATTTTGGCCGACAACCGGGAGTTTAATGTCTCGACGCCAGTAGCACGCGAGGGGCTTCGTTATCTGCTGGATAACTGCCTGATTGATATTTCTCCCTATGACGTTATTCGAGGCTATCGCGCCGACGATTCCTACTTTTCGTTTGCAAGACAGTTCGTTAACGGCATGATCTCGCTCAGGCAACTGCAACTCATTATGCGTTTGGGCGATTTGGGCATCCAATACGCTCTTATGAGTGAGCGCGCGTTCTCGGCGATCAGGTTCCGCGATTGGAAGCAGGCCTCGGGAGCTGAGTTTTATCCCAAACGATTTGAGCGAGAACAGAATGCTCGACGTAAGTATCTGGATACGATAAACGGATTTGACACCGAGGGTGTCGACATTAGGGATTTGATGGCAGGGAGGGTCGATTTAAATGATCCAAGAGTTAACGGATTGTGGGCCGAGTAGGACATATCCCGTCTATTACCTCGAGGACGCAATGAACAACCTAGGCGACTGCTTTGACTATGCCGTTAATGATTATGGAGCAGAGGGATCGGAAGTTGCTGAACTCTTTTGCCTCAGCGGCGTAGCTCGCGAGTTCGAACGCGGCAACGCATGGGTCGTATCGGGAAAATCGGGCGTTGAGCTGTTCGCGCTTATCGCTGAAAGATCGGGCTATCAAAACAGGCCTATACCGGACTGCACCTATCGATTTGAGAAGACGCCGGAATATTGGGCGGGCTGGATGCTGGCATACCTGCAGTGGCGTTTAGGGGAGTCTTTCGAAGATCTGCTGCATGTCGTTCCATTTGATGCGCTGCGCGGTCTGTACTATCCCTGGCATGAAGCCTCAGAGGAACGTGTGGCGCGTCTTATTTGCGATATGGCGAAGAAAACACCTCGTCAAACTAAACTGGCGCAAGCAAGAAAGAGGCTCAAGAAAACCCAACAAGACCTGGCATACGAATCGGGCGTATCACTCCGCTCAATCCAAATGTACGAACAGCGCCAGAGAAACATCAACGAAGCATCGGTAACAACCGTAAGGGATATGGCGAAAGTCCTGCACTGCAGCATCGAAGACATCTTAGAGCCAGTCTTTGAATACAAAGAAACTAGCGCAGCCTAAAAGAGATGCTGGCCGCTGATTGCTCAAGTTGCAGTTCGAGCAATTTGAGCAGCGAAGCCGGCTGCCTAGTGGGGGCATGTGGGCCTTCTAGGTATCAAAATCCGCCTACGTATCGAAATGCCCCGCCAAGCTAAAGTGCTCGGCGGGGCATATTTCGATTGACGATGCTAACAGGGGTTGAACTTTAATATGCCGCGAGTAAGAGGCGTCTGCATTTAGCAATTAAAGTAAATTATTCAATTCGGGTGCTCAGCCAGTATTCTCCATTTGAAGCTAAGATTGCGTACGTAATTCCATTTTTGACAGTTGGCGTACCTACGCAGGCAGCGCCAATCTCCTTAGCGTCGGAAAATGAGAGTGTTGGATCAATTGCTTGTATGGTTGCTAATGCTGTCGCCGCGGCATAATCTGAATTTTCGAAGTACATGACTATGTTTTTGAAGCAGTTTTCTGATCCAAGATAGCTGAATAGTAGTTGACTGCTCGAGTCCGAGAAAAAACCTCCAATACCGGCAAGCGTAGAGCCATTTTTTATCTGAAGCTCGAGTCCCGTGCCGCTATCGTCTAACTCGTAACTCGCCTTCATACTGCTGCAATTGGGAATATCGGAGAATTCCTCGTTAAGTCGTTCAATAAAGCCTTCAGGTGAAATTGAAAACGATCCGTCGCCAAGAAAGGAAGTAATTTCCTTTTCGTTGCGGGTGTCAACGACCTCTCCGCATCTCCCGCATTCTCGAATTTCCTTCGAGGTGGCGTCAACGTAATCGACTTCGGTAGTCCAAGAACCTGGTTGATGCCCAAGGGGTTTCCCTTCGGTTTTGCCGCAGCGTTGACAGGTCTTCGGAACCGTGCATGTTGCTTCTTCCCATTCATGTCCGAGCGGTTTCCCCTCGGTTTTGCCGCAACTTTTACAGGTGCGAGGGCTTGTACAGTTTGCATTGGTCCAAAGTTTGTGGGTGCAAAACATTTGAGGAAACAGCATGGGTAAGCAGAAGATGACGGCAACTATCGCAGCAGTTGCGATAGCCGCTCGTTTATTACCACCAAGTTTGTTAATGGCACTCGTTAGAAGTAAATCGTCCTCTTCCTTATTGCATGTGGCACCGTCTTCATTTGATGATCGATCGTCAGGGGAGGTGGTGTCGTCAGCACCATCAGAAACCTGCTTCCCTTCGATATTCGGCTTCTGTTCATCAGATGCACTGGGCGTTTGCTCACTATTGGGCTCTTTCATCTCGTCATCCATGCTTATCGAGTCCCCTCTCTCGTTTCAAATGTGCGATGCGAACAATTGCGATAAGTGAAACAGATACTCACATGAATATATCCTAGTTTGGGATATATCAAAATGGAATATAGCGTAAACGGTATGAACGTTGATGCTAATAGGACATGCGGAAAGTGCCTCTCCCAGATTCGTCGGGAACAAGGTATCACTCAGGTTGAACTCGCAAAGAAACTGAGGGTACCTCAGTCGTTCATCTCGAAAGTCGAAACCGGGGAACGCAGTCTTAGGGTTTATGAGCAGTTCGCCTATGCAGAGGCACTTGGAATTACCGTCGGAGTTCTCGTGCAAAGACTTGAGGCGGTTCTGAGCAGCGGAGATAAATAGATTGCGCCGCGAATCGGGCGATAATTAAATCAGCGAATGCGATTATCCTGTCGAGGCTGCGAAGGTCCCCTTGGGGCTTCCCCTGAAAACAATCCGCAGATCGAATTGCCCCGTCGCGCGAAGCGCACGACGGGGCAATTCATGATCGAGGACGTTTTCAGGGGAAGCCCCAAGGGGACCGGTGAGAGCAATGAGGCAGGGCGCTACAGGTACTCGATTTGAGCGCCCTCGGTGTCGCACGTCAGAATGTGCGTGTCACACTTGGGGAACTGCTCGCGCAGCTTGACCTGCAGGAACTTCGCCACGATGGTGTCGTCAGTCACGGCCATGAGGGTCGAGCCGGAGCCACTGATCCAGATGGTCTTGGCGCCTCCGTTAAGGCAGGTGTCGCGCACGGCGTTGTAGTCGGGGATGAGGCGGCGGCGATAGGGCTCCTGGATGCGGTCGTCGTTGGCGGCGGCAATCAGGTCGAGGTCACCAGTCTCCAGGCCGCGCGTCATGCCGGCGATGCGGCCCATTTGCCATACGGCGGTGGAGAGTGGAATCTCCTGTGGCACAACCTTGCGGGCCTCGCTCGTGTGTACCTCGTAGGGCGGAATCACGGTAATAAAACGCAGGCGATCGCTCACCTCGTAGCGCAGGCACTGGGGGAGCGAATCGGTCGGCGTAAAGGAGCAGACGGCGCCGCCCAGGATGGCGGGGGCGACGTTATCGGGATGGCCCTCGACCTCGGTGGCGATGCGGACGAGTTCGGCGCGGTCGACGGTGTGGCCTGTCAGCGCGGCGGCAGCCATGATGCCGGCGACGACGCAGGTGGAGCTGGAACCCAGGCCGCGGGCGACGGGCACGTCGGTCTGAATGTCGATAGCGACGGGGAAGGCCGGCTCGCCCCAGGCGGCCAGAGCATCGACAAAGCTCACATAGACCAGGTTATTCTCGTTTTGAAACTCCTCGGGGCAGCCCGTGATGGTGAGCTTGTCGGCACGCTCAAAGGTAAAGTGCGAGTAGAGGCTGACGGCCATGCCGAGGGTATCGTATCCAATGCCCAAGTTGGCGCTGGTTGCTGGGACGGTGATTTTGATCATGTGGGTCCTCCTGGGCGGGTCTGGCCGTTTAGTTCGCTGCTCGGGCAGTCCTGGCTCGCTCGGAAAGCACATTAAGTGCTTTCCGGCTCGTGCGGAACTCGCGACGAACTAAACGGCCAGACCCGCTCGCATGCTCGTCATTATCCCGAAAGCTAAATAAAAAGAAGGTGCGCCGGCTTTCGCCGGCGCTTAATAAGGGATCTAGTCGGTGCTCATTCGTTTTGCTGCAGACTCGACGTAGCCGGCCATCTCATCGACGTCGCAGACGTCTTCGAAGCGGACGGGTTTGGATTCGAGTTCGGCGAGCTGGGTCGGGGCGACCGTGTTGGTGGCCTGCTCGAGTACGCGCATAGCCTCAAAATCATCCTCGGGAACGTCGAGGCCCAGGGCGTCGCAGCAGGCGCGCGGGAACTTGTAGGGGCTGGCGGTCGAAAGCAGCACGCGAGCCTTGGCGCCCTCGGCGGGAGCGACCTTTTCAAAGACGTGATAGCCGCAAGCGGTGTGCGGGTCGATCACGTAGCCGTTGGCGTCCCAGCAACTCTTGATGGCAGCGCGGACCTCGTCCTCGCTGGCCCAGCCGCAGCCAAAGACGCTCTGAATCTTGGCCAGCAGCTCGGCGGGTACCTCGTAGCGACCGGTCTGTGCCAACTGCTCCATAAGGCCGGCAACGAGTTCGCAGTCGCCATCGGACAGGAAGTACAGCATGCGCTCCAGGTTAGAGCTGATGAGGATGTCCATCGACGGCGAGATGGTCGTGAAGAACGGGCGGTTACGGTCGTAGACGCCGGTGGTCAGGAAGTCGGCAAGCACGTTGTTCTTGTCGCTCGCGACGATGAGCTTGGCGACGGGCAGGCCCATGCGCTTGGCGTAGTAGCCGGCCAAGATATCGCCAAAGTTGCCGGTGGGCACACAGAACTCTACGGCGTCGCCAGCCTCGATAGCGCCGGCGCGCAGCAGCTGCGCATAGGCGGCAAAGTAGTAGACGACCTGCGGTACCAGACGGCCGACATTGATAGAGTTGGCGCTCGAAAGCACCGTGCCGGCGGCTTCCAGGCGCTCGGCAAGCTCCTTATCGGCAAAGATGCGCTTGACGGCGCTCTGGGCGTCGTCAAAGTTGCCGCGGATGCCGCAGACGGCGACGTTGTCGCCCTCCTGCGTGGACATCTGCAGGTTCTGGACGCGGCTAACCTTGCCCTCGGGATAAAAGACGGTGATGCCCGTGCCCGGGGCGTCGGCAAAGCCGGCGAGTGCTGCCTTGCCCGTGTCGCCCGACGTAGCGGTGACGATCATGATGCGCTCGGCGCCGCCGTCCTTGGCGGAAGTGCGGGCCATGAGACGGGGGAGCATCTGCAGGGCGACGTCCTTAAAGGCGCTCGTGGGGCCGCCAAAGAGCTCCATCACATAGGTCTGAGGGACGTCAGCGCCCGGCGCAGCGTCGAGTTTGACGAGCGGCGTAACCTCTTCACTCGCGAACGTGCCGCGGTATGCCTCGTCGACACACGCCGAAATTTCTTCGGCCGTGTAATCATTCAGTAACATTCCCAACACATCTTGAGCGATTTCAAAGTACGATTTATCTGCAAGCGAGCTGATATCGACCTGCTGGGTGCCGAGCTCGTCCGAGACAAACAAACCCCCGTCGGGAGCGATGCCGGTGCGGATTGCCACCTTACTTGAGCACGATAAAGTGCGTCCTCGTGTACTATGATAAGTTCCCATATAACACTGCTCCTCGGATGCCTTGGTCCCAATCGGTGAAACCATGGTATCAGAGCGCGCAAAATAGGTTCGCAGAGGCTTTTTAGAAAGGTAACCTCCAGCCCATGATTAAGATTGCCAAGTTTGGCGGCTCGTCGGTCGCCGACGCCGAACACTTCAAGAAGATCAAGGCCATCGTCGATGCCGACCCTGCCCGCCGTTTTGTGGTGGTTTCCGCCTGCGGTCGCCGCTTTAAGGGCGACACCAAGGTGACCGACCTGCTCTACCTGGTTAATGCTCACGTTAAGTACCACGTGTCGTGTGAGGAGCTGCTCGAGGATATCGGCCAGCGCTACTTTGATATTGCCGACGAGCTGGAGCTCACCTATCCCATCCGCGAGGAGTTCGCGGCCTTTGCCGAGCGCGCCCGCTCGGGCGGCTACTCCACCGAGGAGCTTGTGAGCCGCGGCGAGTACTTCACCGCTCGCCTGATGGCCGAGTACCTGGGCCTGCCGTTCCTGGACGCCGCAACGGTTGTGGCATTCCATCACGACGGTACGCTCAGCATGAACCGCACCTCCGAGCTGGTGCAGGAGTACGGCCAGCAGGGCGGCTTTGTTATGCCCGGCTTCTACGGCGCGACGCGAGAGGGCCAGATCAAGCTGCTCGATCGTGGCGGCGGCGATATCTCGGGCTCGATCCTGGCTAAGTGCCTAGGCGCCGACCTGTACGAGAACTGGACCGACGTCTCGGGCTTCTATTCTGCCGATCCGCGTATTGTTCCCGAGGCTCAGCCCATTGCGCGCGTTACCTATGAGGAGCTGCGCGAGCTTTCGTACATGGGCGCAAGCGTTCTGCACGAGGAAGCCGTGTTCCCCGTGCGTGAGGCGGGCATTCCGCTGGTCATCAAGAACACCAATGCGCCGCAGGACCCCGGCACCATCATTAGCGAGACGGCTGATGAGGGCGAGGCGGAGCCCATCATTACCGGCGTGACCGGCAAGCGTGGCTTTGTCGCCATCAACGTGGCCCGCGACCGCACCAAGCCCCGTGTCGGCTTTATGCGCCGCGCGCTTTCGGTCTTCGAGCGTTATGACGTTTCCGTCGAGCACATGCCCACCGGCGTCGACCGCTTTGGCGCCGTGGTGCAGGAGCAGGATGTGCACGATTCGCTGTACTCACTCGTGGGCGACATCCAGCAGGAGGTCGAGCCGCTCGAGATCGAGGTTGTCGAGGGCTTGGCGCTCATCGCGACCGTCGGCCGTAACCTGCGCGGTCGCGCGGGTATCTCGGGCCATTTGTTTGGCATGCTTGGCCAGGCCGGCGTGAGCGTGCGTATGATTTCGCAGAGCTGCGACGAGATCAACATCATTATCGGTGTCGAGGAGAAAGACTTCGACCTGGCGATTCAGACCATTTACCGTGCCTTCTCCGATGAGAACGGCATTGTGAAGGTCTCCGACTTGGAGGCTCCCGCGCCGGTCGATCCCGCTCTGGCTGCGCTCAAAAAGTAGCGACTGCTCGGTAGATTTTGGGGTCATGTCTCAAAAATCTACGGCGGGGCGTTTCATTTCGGTTTCGTTTCGACGGGGCGGGTTTCGTGTCCGCCCCGTTCTTGTATACACTGGCAACAATAATCGGCCTGCTCGGCGTGCGGGCAAAAGCCATAACCTTTAAAGGGGGAAGCATGAAACAGTACACGGTTGCTATTTTGGGCGCGACGGGAGCCGTGGGCACCCAGATGCTCGAGTGCCTAAACGAGCAGGAGTTCCCGGTTGGCAAGCTCAAGCTGCTGGCGAGCGCGCGTTCTGCGGGCAAGACCGTCGAGTTCCGCGGCGAGCAGATCGTGATCGAAGAGGCTTGTCCCGAGGCCTTTGAGGGTTGTGACATTGTGCTTGGAGCCGCCGGCGACGACATCGCGAAGGAGCTACTGCCCGAGGCCGTCAAGCGCGGCGCCGTCGTGGTCGACAACAGCCACGCCTTCCGCATGGATCCCGAGGTGCCGCTGGTCGTGCCCGAGATCAATGCCGACGATATTAAGTGGCATCACGGCCTTATCGCCAACCCCAACTGTGCGACCATCATCGGCCTGGTTCCCACATGGCCGTTGCATCAGCTCGCCGGCGTGAAGCGTATGATCGTCTCGACGTATCAGGCGGCTTCGGGTGCCGGCGCTCCCGGTATGGCCGAGCTCGAAGCGCAGCTTGCCGCCCTGGGTCGTGGCGAGGAGATTCCCGAGCCGCGCGCATTTGCCGCCCAGCTGGCGAGCAACTTGATTCCGCAGATCGGTGGCGTCAAGGAGGAGGGCTTTACCTCCGAGGAGATGAAGCTGCAAAACGAGGGCCGCAAGATCATGCACCTGCCCGAGCTGCGCGTGAACTGCACCTGCGTGCGCGTGCCTGTGCTGCGCTCGCACTCCGAGAGCATTACGCTCGAGTTCGAGCGTGATATTACGGTTGAGGAGGCCCGTGCTGCGCTGGCTGCCGCTCCCGGCGTCAAGCTGGTTGACGATATGAGCGCCGAGGATACGCACGATCGCTTCCCCATGCCGATGGATACCTCCGACCAGGACCTGATCTGGGTCGGCCGCGTGCGCCGCGACATCTCGAATCCCGAGGCCGCGCGCGGCATCACCTTCTGGTGCTGCGGCGACCAAATCCGTAAGGGCGCGGCAACCAACGCCGTCCAGATCGCTAAGCTGCTCTGCGAGTAGTGTGACCTGTCCGGCGGGGGCCGGGCTTAGTTTTCAGAACGTCCTCGACCATGTGTGGCGCCTTGTCCTGCTCCTTCGGAGCCGCGGACAAGGCGCCACACTGGTCTGACGCTCCTATTTGGCAAGGTGTTTTTTAGAATCCATTTTGCGCTCGGCCTCG
>DXZX01000039.1:0-17462 GCA_019419445.1 Collinsella sp. | reverse complement strand
CGTACGCTTGAACTGAGAAGGGGGAGGCCTCGCGGCCTCCCCCCTTTTTTGAGTTTACGGGTTTTGTCTCACATAGTAGCTGTGTTTTATAACCCTCGTTTGTCGCATCTTCTGTGAACGGGCTACAATAACTTAGTCTGTGCGATATGGAGGTGAACATGGCTGAAGCTGGTATCGGCGTTGATATCGTCGAGATTTCCCGCATGAAATCAATTCTTGAAAAGACGCCGTCGTTTGCTCGGCGTGTGTTTACCGAAGAAGAGCGTGCGTATTGCGATGCATCATCGCGTCCCGCTGCTCACTATGCGAGCCGCTTTGCTTCGCGCGAGGCGGTGCTTAAAGCTCTCGGCACGGGTTTTAGTCAAGGTGTAGGTCGCAAGGATGTTTCGGTAACGCGTGATAAACTCGGCAAACCGAAGGCTCTGCTTTCTGGTCGTGCTCTCGAAATCGCCCAGGATTTGGGTGTTGTCGAGGTCGCTCTTTCTATTACCCTTACGGGTGACTTGGCTGTCGCTAATGCCATTGCAATCACCGAGGATGCTCGACCTAAGCCTAAGGAAGAAAAAGTGAGCAACAAGAAACGCGTTGCGCAGACATTTAAAGAGGCTCGCTCTGTTTTAGATGAGCTTGAGCAGCTGCAGAATTCAGCATTGACGGAGCACCTGGGCGATGCTTCGCAAGATACGCTAGGAGCATAGATGAAACCGGTTTTGAGTACCGAAGAAGTCGTTCGTCTCGAGGATATCATCGAACGCGAAGGGACTTCGAAGGCCGAGCTTATGGAGCTAGCGGGTGAGTTTGCCGCCAACGAGGTCTTGAAGCTCAATCCCGATCGGGTTCTCGTTCTGGTCGGTTTTGGTAATAATGGCGGCGACGGTTGGGTTGCCGCCGATATCCTGAGCCACAAGGGTGTGGACGTGGATATCGTTTCTCCGGTTGAGCCGGATGAGATTCCTGCTGCTCTGGCACGTCATGTTGCTCGTCGAACTGCCGGCCGCGATGTGCACGTTTGCGTCGGTCCCTCGCGTGACGAACTCGAGGTTTTGATCGATAAGGCCGATGTTGTTGTCGATGCCATTTTTGGTACCGGTTTCCACGGGAATCTGCGTGCGCCGTTCTCCATTTGGATTCCTACGGTCAATGAATGCGCCGATTGTGTCGTATCCATTGATGTCCCCTCGGGCCTGAATGCCGAGACGGGCGTTGTTGATGACGACTGCATTCGTGCCGAGCGCACGGTGACGATGATTGCGCCCAAGATTGGTCTGTATAGCGCTGATGGTCCTGAGTATGCTGGCGATTTGATCTGCGGCAATCTTTACGACCGTCTTGACGAGGTCATCGATGATGTCGACCACGCCGCCGAGATTGTCGAGCCCGGTGACTTAGTTGATTACTTTGCTCCGCTACCATCGAATATCGATAAGTATTCCCGTGGCTCTGTGCTTATTGTCGCCGGATCTGCGCAATATCCTGGTGCTGCCATTATGGCGGCCAAGTCTGCAGCTCGCGCGGGTGCTGGTTACGTGGCAGTCGCGGCTCCTGACGCCTGCGCCAATCTCATTCGCATGGCACTTCCTTCGATTCCGGTCTTTGCTATTCCGTCTGATTCCCGCGGCTCCTTTGGCGCCGCTGCGCGCATGACGGTGCGCGAGATCGCAAAGAAGTACAGCTGCGTGCTGTGCGGTCCCGGTATGACGACGTCTGCCGGCGCTATGCAGGTGGTTTCGGGCTTGCTCGAGCTTGATGTACCGCTAATTTTGGACGCCGATGCACTCAACTGCCTTGCTAAGATTGCCATTGACGGTATTGATAGTAACCCCGAGATGTATCGCCGCGAGCAGCCGTTGGTTATGACGCCGCACTATCGTGAGCTTTCGCGCCTGGTTGCCGGTGACGAGGTGAACGACCTTGGTACCGCGATTGCGGCCGCGCAGAAGGTTGTCTGGGCTGCAGGCTCCGACAATCTGGTGGTCATAGCCAAGGGGCCGACGACGGCTATCTGTGGTGTTGAGCGCGTGCTGCTGCCACTCTCGGGTCCGGCTTCTCTGGCAACTGCCGGTTCTGGTGATGTTCTCGCGGGTATTTTGGCCGGCACGCTTGCCACCATGCGCGACGAGATGGATCGTTGGGAGCTGCTGTATTCGTACGCCGTCGCACTTCACAGCTACGCCGGTTTTGCCGCGGCGACGGAGTATGGTGAGAAGAGCGTTATCGCGACCGATCTTATCGACTTGATCGGTCCTGCCATGGAGCTGGCGGCAAAGGATGCGCTCGAAGATCTGGGAATCATGGACGAAGGGTCGGATGACTAATCATGAATAAAGCCGATTTGACGCGCTGGTCCTGGGTCGAGATCGACCGCGGGGCGCTCCGTCGCAACACGAGAGCCTATAAGAACTTGTTGAATCCGCGTCAGCGCCTGTGCTGCGTGGTCAAGGCCGATGCTTATGGTCATGGAGCTGTTGAGTGCGCTAAGATCATGTATTCGGCTGGTGCCGACATGTTTGCCGTGGCGACGGTCAACGAGGGCGTTGGGCTCCGTCAGGGCGGAATTACTAAGCCCATCCTGATTCTAAGCGAGCCGCCTATCGAGGCTATTCCTGCATTGCTCGAGTTCGATATCATGCCCTCGGTCTATACGTCCGATTTTGCTCTCGCGTATGGCGAATGCGCCGTCGCGGCGGGCAAGGTGGGCAAGTACCATCTTGCCATCGAGACGGGCATGAATCGTATCGGCGTTCACTACACACAGGTGCTCGACTTTGTCCGCGGCATCAGCTTCCATCGCGGTATTCAGTGCGACGGCGTATTTACGCACTTTGCCACGGCCGATGAACCTTCGGGTTGGGACTACAAGCTGCAGTGCCAGCGTTTTACCGAGGCCGTTCAGGCCATTAAGGACGCAGGTTTTGAATGCGGTATCGTGCATTGTGCCAATACGCCATCCTCGATGCTCGATTCTTCAATGCACTTTGACATGATTCGTGCCGGCATCGGTTTGTATGGTCTGCAGCCATGTGAGCTGAGTGGTCGTGTGATGCAGCTTGATCCCGTCATGAGCGTCCACGCGCGTGTGACGCGCGTGGCGCATCCTGCGATGGGCGAGGGCGTGGGCTACGGCTTTACCTACCGCGTACCGCGCACGCGCGTTCAGATCTGCACCCTTCCGATCGGTTATGCCGATGGCCTTTCGCGTACGCTTTCCAATCGTATGGACGTGCTGTATCGCGGCGAGCGTGTGCGTCAGGTGGGCAATATCTGCATGGACCAGTTTATGGTCGCCATTCAGTCCAACCCGGCGCATGAGATTCCCGAGGCCGAGTATGGTGACGAGATGATCATTGTCGGCCGCGATGGAGATGCCGAGATTACCATGGACGAGATGGCGCGCCTACGCGGCACGATTAACTACGAGGTCGCTTGCGGCTTTGGTATGCGTCTCGACAAGGTCTACGTGTAGGAGTCGCTATGGGCGTCATGCACATTCCCGGCCATAGCCATCAGGCGCCGCGTGAGGTCGCACTCGAGGAGATCGAGGCCGTTCTGGGCGATTGTCACCGTTGCCAGCTTTACCAGTCGCGCCACAACATCGTGTTTGGCGTGGGAAACCCCCGCGCTCGCGTGATGTTTATTGGCGAGGCGCCGGGCCGTAATGAGGATTTGCAGGGCGAGCCCTTTGTGGGGGCGGCAGGCGAGGACCTCAACGGCATTTTGTCGCTGGCGGGGCTCAAACGCGAAGACGTCTACATTGCCAACGTGCTTAAGTGCCGCCCGCCGGGAAACCGCAATCCGCGTCCCGAGGAAGTGCTGGCTTGCTCGCCGTTTTTGCGTGAGCAGATTCGAAGCATCTGGCCCGATATCATCGTGACGCTCGGCAACCCCGCAACGCACTTTGTGCTTAAGACCGAGATTGGCATTACTAAACTGCGCGGCAGGTTCCACCAGATGGGGCATTTTGTAGTAATGCCCACGTTCCATCCGGCAGCAGCGCTGCGCAATCCGGCGTGGCAGGAGCTACTGGAGGAAGACTTTAAGATGCTGGGCGATTATCTGGAGCGACATCCCGCACCAGAGGACGCCTCGGAATAATAAGGAGCATATATGTCCCTGGAGCGCCTGGGGGTAGGTACCTATAGAACGGCCCGTACTGCCGATACGGAGCATTTTGGCGAGCTGGTCGCACCGTGTCTAGAAGATGGCGATGTGCTGATCTTGACCGGCGGCCTCGGGGTGGGCAAAACCCACTTTACCAAGGGCGTTTCGCGCGCTCTGGGCGATGAGCATATGGTCACAAGCCCTACGTTCGCACTCATGGCCGTTCATGACCAAGGGCGTATTCCGCTGTTCCATTTTGATCTGTACCGCCTGGAGCATGCCTACGAGCTTGAGGATACGGGCATTTTTGACGTGCTGGGCTATGAGGGTGTTTGCCTGCTGGAATGGGGCGAGCAGTTTCAGGATGAACTGACAGATGAGTATCTTTCGGTGACGCTTAAGCGCGATGAGGACGACAGCGACGTGCGAACGATAACGCTCGAGGCACACGGCGAGCGCGCGATTGAGCTTTCCCATTTGATAGATAAGGCTGTACAAGATGAGCTTGCATAACGACAACGCGCTGGTGGTGGCGCTCGACACATCGACCGACATGCTTGCCTGCGCGGCAAGCTGGATTGACGTGCAGACAGGCGAGGCAAAGCTGGTAAGTGGGGACCATCTGTGTCGCCGCCATGCCAACGTGGAGCTCGTGAATACTGTTGATGACCTACTGAAGCAGGCCGGCCTGGATCGCAGCGATGTCGGCTGTTATGTGGTCGGTCGCGGTCCCGGCTCGTTTACGGGCGTGCGTATCGGCATCTCCACCGCAAAGGGTCTGGCGCACGGTGCCAATGTGCCGTTGCTGGGCGTGTCGACGCTCGATGCTTGCGCCTGGACGGCATGGAAGGCCGGCGTGCGCGGCAAGCTTGGTGTTCTTGCCGATGCCATGCGCGGCGAGGTGTACCCGGCGCTCTATGTGCTGGGGGATGAGGGCCCCGAGCGTCTGTTTGAGCGCGAGCGCGTGGTCAAGGCCGCCGTGGCGCTTGATGAGTGGCGCCAGACCGCGGACTGGGATCAGGTTCAGCTGACTGGTGACGGTCTCGTGCGTTATGGCAAACTGCTGGGCGAGGATGAGACGGCGCGCTGCGTGGAGCGAGACCTGTGGTGGCCCTCGGGCGAGGGCCTGCTGATGGCGCACGCCGCAGGCGATGGCGATCCGGCTCGCGTCTTGCCGATCTATACGCGCCTTTCGGACGCCGAGGAAAACGAGCGCAAGCGTCTGGGCCTTGCCGAGAGCGCGCAGAGTGAGGTGACAGGTGTTGCCGACGAGCTTGCCGGACGTCATCTGCAATTCCGCCCCATGGGCGCGGCGGATGCCGAGGGCGCGAGCGCACTGGAGACCGCCTGCTTTGAAGGCGCCGGACACGAGGCGTGGACGCCGGGCATGTTCCTGTCCGAGCTGGGCGAGGACGTTGCCGCGCCACGTAGCTGGTGGGTGGCGCACGACGACGGCCGTCTGCTGGGTCTTGCCGGCGGTATGGTCGTCGACGGGGACGTGCAGATTATGGACGTTGCCGTCGATCCGGCGCATCGCCGCGAGGGCATCGCCCGCAAGCTTCTGTCGCACGTGAGCTATGACGCGCAGATGCTCGGCTGCACCACGGCTTCGCTTGAGGTTGAGGACGGCAACGAGGCCGCAATTGCGCTCTATGCCGCTCTGGGCTTTACCGAGGCGGGTCGTCGCCGTGGCTATTACGGTGCCGGCAAGGATGCCATCGTCATGACGGCGCCGCTGCCCCTGGTGCTTCCTCTCGACAATGCCTCGCCCGAGCCGACGGCTGCCGAACAGCGTGTATGGCCGCTGCCCGCGCCCGAACGCACCGCTGAGGAGCGTGCCGAAATCGAGCGCCGCCGCCTGGTGCTTGCCATCGAGAGCTCCTGCGACGAGACAGCCGTGGCAATTATCGATGCTGATGGCAATATACTGGCCAACCAGGTGTCGACACAGATTGATTTTCATGCTCGCTTTGGCGGCGTGGTGCCCGAGATCGCCTCGCGCAAGCACGTTGAGGTCATCGTGAGCGTCGTGGACGCGGCGCTCGAGGACGCCGCAGCATCGCTTGGTCTTGAGGGTGGAGCCATTGCCCCTAGCGAGCTTGCCGCCGTGGGCGTGACACAGGGTCCGGGCCTGGTGGGCGCCCTCGTGGTGGGCGTTGCCTTTGCTAAAGGCTTTGCCTACGCTGCCGGTAAGCCGCTCGTATGCGTCAACCATCTGGAGGGGCACCTGTTTGCCAACTTGCTGGCGCAGCCCGACCTCAAGCCGCCGTTTATCTTCACGCTCGTCTCGGGCGGTCATACCATGCTTGTTCACGTCAAGGCATGGGGCGACTACGAGGTGCTTGGCGAGACGCTTGACGACGCCGTGGGCGAAGCCTTCGACAAGGTGGCAAAGGCACTGGGCCTTGGCTATCCCGGAGGCCCCATCATCTCCAAGCTTGCCGAGACGGGCAACCCTAAGGCGATTGATTTCCCCCGCGCGCTGAACAGCAGGGGCGACTACCGCTTCTCGCTTTCGGGCCTCAAGACGGCGGTGACGCTCTACATCGAGCAGGAGACCAAGGCCGGGCGCACGATTCATCTGCCCGATTTGGCGGCTTCGTTTGAGGCGGCGGTCTTTGACGTGCAGTACAAGAAGGCCAAAAACGCCCTGCATGCTACCGGGTGCAAGGAGTATTGCATCGGCGGCGGCGTCTCGGCCAACCCGCATCTGCGCGAGATGATGATCAAGAAACTCGGGCGTCAGGGAATCCGCGTAACGGTGCCGCCCTTGTCTGCCTGCACCGATAACGCCGCCATGATCGCGGAGGTCGCTCGCCGTAAATTCGACCGAGGTGAAATCTCGCCGTTCGATGTCGACGCCGATCCAAACATGACGCTGTAGTCGTACGGGTGCGGTCCCCGACCGGAGGGGCCGGATATAAGGTTTCCTGCTCTACAGTCCTGCGCAAGACGAAGGCCACATTAAGTGGCCTTCTTTGCGTGCGGAACTCGCGATAAACCTTATATCCGGCCCCTCCGGTCGGGGACCTTTCTGTATCGATATAGCTTCTGAGCTGGTTCGGCGTCGACAGCGTCCGGCAAGGTTAGCCAGCCTGCATCGAATTTCCGGCGTGCTTTGGCTGAAAGAATAAGTTGGTGTGCGGAGCTTTGCTCCGCACATTTGGGATGGGAGCTCCTCGGGGGCGGGGCGGGCGCCTGCCGCCATATATGAACTTTATCGCGAGTTCCGCACGAACAGGAGGCCACTTAATGTGGCCTCCGTCGTGAGCAGGACTGTCCGAGCAGGAAAGTTCATATATGGCGGCAGGCGCCCGCCCCGCCCCCGAGGAGCATCTCTCATGCAAAAACTGTCGTGGGGTAAAGTCCGAGGTCAGTGGCGTTTTATACCGAGAAATTCAAAAAAGTGGAAAATTCATTACATATTTGCGTTGACTTTAGGTAACTAAAGTTTCATACTCCTTTTCAACCACTGGGGGATGTGAACACGCACGGATCGTTCACATCATGATTGAAGAGGATTTCTTAGACATGTTCACGCATCAGCTAAACATTATCAGCGTAGTAATTATCTGATGCGGGTTAGCACATACAGCTAGCCCGTACGATAACGGGCGGCTGATGAAGATGAGGGCCGTCGAGCGCAACCGACGGCCCTCATTTTTTATGTCTGGGAAGTTCTTTTTAGAGGAGGAAATGTAATGAACGGAGTTTTGCTCATGGTTGTGGCCGCGGCGGTGCTCGCCTGCGGCTATCTGGGCTATGGCCGATGGCTGGCCAACAAGTGGGGCGTTGACAAAGAGGCCCTCACGCCGGCCAAGCGCATGAAGGACGGCAACAGCTTCTCGCCCGTCTCCGCCTTCACCGCGTTCTCGCACCAGTTCAGCTCGATCTGCGGTGCCGGCCCTGTTACGGGTACGATCGTCGCTATGGCCTTCGGCTGGCTTCCCGTCGTGCTCTGGGTCCTCGTCGGCGGCATCTTCTTTGGCGCCGTCCACGACTTTGGCGCCCTGTACGCCTCGATGAAGAACAACGGCAAGTCGCTGGCTCAGCTCATCGAGAAGTACATCGGCAAGACCGGCCGTCGCCTGTTCCTGCTGTTCTGCTGGCTGTTCTGCATCATCGTCATCGCCGCTTTCACCGACATGGTCTGCAAGACGTTCATGTTCACCTCGGTCGTTGACGCTTCTGGCGCTGCTACCGGTGCCATCGACTTCACCAAGTCCTATGCCGCCGGCTGCGCTGGCACCATCTCCATCCTGTTCACCTTCGTCGCTATCGCCTTTGGTTGGGCACAGAAGAAGTTCAACCTCACCGGTGCTGCCGAGTTCGTCACCGGCGTGGTGCTCATGGTCCTCATGTTCGCCGTCGGTATGCAGTTCCCGGTCTACCTGGACAAGTTCCAGTGGTTTGCCGTCGTCATGGTCTACCTGGTCTTTGCCGGTGCCATGCCCATCCAGATGCTCAAGACCCCTCGCGACTACCTCACTTCCATCATGATGATTGTCATGATCGTCTGCGCCGTCCTCGGCATCGTCGTCCTGGGCGTTAACGGCCAGGCCACCATCACCGCTCCGGTCTTTACCGGCTTTAGCAATGCTTCGGGTATGATGTTCCCGGTCCTGTTTGTCTCCGTTGCCTGCGGTGCTCTCTCCGGTTTCCATAGCCTCGTTTCTTCCGGTACCTCCTCCAAGCAGGTCGAGAAGGAGCAGGACGCCGTCAAGGTCGGTTATGGCGCCATGATCGTCGAGTCCTTCGTCGGCATCCTTGCCATCATCGTCGCCGGCATCATGTTCTCCGATATGAACACTGCCGGTACGGGCGCCCTCAACGCCGGTGTCGCTTCCACCCCGTTCCAGATCTTCGCCGCTGGCATCTCCCGCGGTATGCAGGCCTTCGGTGTTAACGGCACGCTTGCAACCGTCTTCATGACCATGAACGTCTCCGCTCTGGCCCTGACCTCGCTCGATGCCGTCGCCCGCATCGCCCGCACCTCGTTCTCCGAGTTCTTTGCCCAGACCAACGACGCCCTGGCCATCGAGTCCAAGGCCGGCTACATGAAGGTCCTCGGCAACCCCTGGTTCGCCACGGTCGTTACCCTGCTTCCCGGCCTCGCCCTCGCCTTTGGTGGCTATGCCAACATCTGGCCGCTCTTTGGTGCTTCTAACCAGCTGCTCGGCGGTATGACCATGATCACCCTCGCCGTGTTCTGCAAGTGCACTGGCCGCAAGGGTTGGATGCTCTACGTGCCCGTCGCCTTCCTGCTCTGCTGCACCTTCACCTCGCTGGTCCAGAGCGCCATGGGCTGCATGACTGCCGTTCAGCAGTTCGGCTTCTTCGGCACCATCCCGGCTACCGCCACCACGGCTGCCGTCTCCGTCGCCGCTACCAAGGGCCTGCAGCTCGTCTTTGCCGTCCTGCTGATGGTCCTGGGTCTCATCGTTGCCGTCAACTGCCTTAAGGAGTTCTTCGGCAAAGAGGCCGGCTCCATGCCCGACGAGGAGCCCGAGTGGTCCGAGATGGGCAAGGCCGAGTACGGCCGCGCCGCTGCCGCCGAGGCTCCTGCCGACGCCGAGGCTGCCAAGGCTTAGCCGATCGGACGGATTGAATCCTCTATCTCTATGACTCGGAAAGACCGAGTCCGCAACGATGCGGACTCGGTCTTTTTTCTTGCGAGAATGGGTGATGCAAGGGCGTCCTCGCAGATGTTTTGCGTGGATAGGCTCGCGCGTTGTACCATATAGACGTATATGTGTGCATATGAAAGGGGCCCCGTGGCCAAGACGGTATATTCCGATAACCAACAAAATGTCGATGCTCTGGCTGAGCGTCTGAGCGGACAAACGTCGCTTTCTGCCGAGCGGGCAAAGCTGGTTGCCTACGACCTGCTCTGCCGCAAGGCGCTCAAGATTAAGTCGAGCGCGCTGGCACAGATTTTCCGCTCCGTCGATAAGGAATGTGACACCAAGGCGATGCGCGATGAGCTCATCGCGGCAAAGATCGTTACCAAGATCGAGGGCAGCGGCATTAATGGTCGCCCTGCCTTCTACACCATTAATGCCGAGATCCACGATGCCCAGGAGCAGCCCGTCGAGGTTGCCGAAGGGGCTGGCGCTGAGGGTTCCGTTGAGACGGCTACCGTGGAAGAAGCTGCTTCGCGCGAGCATATCGATACCGATGAGCTGCTCGATGAGAACGTCGTTCGCGCCTTTACCGCCAAGGCGGGTCGCGGTGGCTTTGGCGGGGGCGGCAAGCGCGATGCGCAGCGCCGCGCTCAGCAGGAGCGCTTCCGTCGCGCCGTTGCTCAAAAGGATGAGCTCGATACCGAGGCTGCTGAGATCGAGGTCGCTGCCGAATCGCAGAAGCCCGCGAAGGAGCAAAAGCCCGTGGAGGCCCAAGAGCCCAAGCGCCGTCGCGGTGCTCACTTTAAGGCTGCACAGCAGGATGTCGTGCATGAGGTCGAAGAGCCTTCCGAGGTTGCAGACGATGTTGAAGAGTCTGCCAAGAGGGCTCCGGGTTCGTGTCGTCCCGGCCGCGGTTTTGCGGGACGCGCATATCCCGTAAAGCGTCAGGAGAAGGGCGAGCCGGCTTCGACCGCTCAGGCCGAGAAGGCCGAACAAACCGAGAAAACCGTTGAGCCGGCGGCTCGCGAGCAGCAAGCTTCCGAGTCACAGCCTGCGGCTGACACCGAGGTCAAAGCTCAACAGACTGCTGATAAGCAGGCGGGGGAGAGCGCCTCAGGCAAGCCCCGCCGTCGTCGTCACCGCGGCGGTCGTGGCTCAAATGCCGAGGCCGTGGCCGAGAAGGCAGCGACACAAAACGGAGATGAGAAGGTCGAGACCCCGGTGGAGCAGCTCAAGCGCCAGCAGACGAAGGGGGATAAGCCCGAGCGTCCGCAAAAGCGCTCGTCCGCGCCCAAGCAGGAACGCAATACCCGGGCAGATTCCAAGCGTAAGCCTCATGCACAGGCTGAGCCTGCCGTGGCTGATAGTGCTGCCCAGCGGTCTGAATCGACCGTCCACGGCGAGGTCTCGGCATTTGCTCTGGCCCGCGTACTGGGCAGGCAGCTGCTCAAGGTTGTCCCCACGCCTATGGCACTCTCCAAGATCAAGGAGCAGCAGACCCAGATTGTAAAGGTTGAAGACAAGGACGGTAAAAAGACGCCGCAGCGCGCTCAGCACAACGAAATGTCCAATCGCAAAATCGCTGAGGAGATTGCGATTATCCAGGCATGGATTGAACAGAACCGCGGTGCCGATACGCCAGTTGCCTCGCGTCGCCAGCGTGCCTACCAGATCTTCAACGATGAGAAGGCCTTCGACGGCAAGCATGGTGAGCGTCTGATCAGGCGCATGACCGAAAAGGGCATCAGCATGCAGGCAATCAAGGTCGCTCCCAACCGTCCTGTGCACTTTACGGGCTTCTTTACGTTGGGCGCCGACAAGCCGTTCATTATGGTCGAGAACTTGGATACCTATGACGAGATCGTCAAGCTCCTGCGTGGACGCAAACATGCCAAGCTCTTTGGTACCAAGGTGGGCGGCGTAATCTTTGGCGGCGGCTGCAAGGCGAGCGTCTCGCACGCACTTGATGATTATCTGGCCGAGATCGGCTATCGCTTTAGCTATGTCTACTACGTGGGCGACATCGATCGAGAAGGCGCGCGTATTGTCGAGCAGGCTCGCAACGCCAACGTCGTTGAGATTCGCCTGCATGCCGGAATGTATCGCGCCATGCTTGCCGAGCATAAGCGTCGCGTGAAGGCGGGCGGCGAGTGCGAGCCCGCGGCGGCCAACCAGGGCGTGCCGCAGAATCTGGCGGCTACGATCAAAGACCTGCCCATGGTTACGCGCGTGCAGTTCCGAAACGTGCTGCGCGAGGGTGGGCGTATTCCGCAGGAGATCCTGATGACCGCCGACTATCGGGATGGTGACTCGGGAAGCTTCGACCGCATGCTGAATAATTAGTTCCGCCGTTCTACCGAACGGCGGTCCTCTCGACGCTGCGAGGGGTCCTGGCACGGCAATCTGACGTTCAACTTCGGCGGCGCGACCAGAAGGTCAGCGCCGCCTTGTTTCACGTCACCTTGCCATACCAGGACTCCTCTCGCTGTCACGTCCAAAACATCGAGGTCACGTGGCCTCCTGTTCGTGCGGAACTCGCGATAAACCTAAGCCGGTGTCCCCACTCTCCCGGGGCCTGTGGTTACTTGGTTGTTGCATGCGGCTCGCTTTTCGGAACTAGGCTTATATTTTCTAGATGTAAGGCGCTCTTGGTCCTAATGGGCTTGGGGCGCCTGTCTTTTGAAGGTAGATTTTCCCGTGCTGGACGAGAAGTTGTGTTGCCTTGCGGGTTCGAATCCCTCCGCTTGCCCACAAGAAAAACCTCCCGATCGGCTATGCGTTCGAGAGGCTTGTTTCTTTGGCTGGGACGGAGGGATTCGAACCCCCAACAGCCGGCACCAAAAACCGGAGTTCTACCGTTGAACTACGTCCCAATGTGTGGTGTTGCCCAAAAGCAACCCGTTTAGTTTACCTAATCTGCGAGGGCATCGCAAACGCCATCGAGCAGGCGTACGGCGAGTGTCTGCGCATCACTTGCGGTGAAGGTTCCGTTGTAGCGCGTCATGCCCGTGAGCTCAATGCGAATGCGCGCGGGCTTTTGCTGCGCGGCGACATTGGCGGTGCGGATGCGCTGTGCAAGGTTGTGACACTCGGCAAGGGCGATCGTGGCGCGCGGCGCAGCATCTGCGGGCAGCTCATCGCTTGCGATCTCGAGCACCAGATCCACGTCGGTCGGAACCTCGGAATCGCAAAGCATCATGCCGCTGCTGTCGGTCGTCGCCGTGGCGATGTTCCACATGCGCGATGCAACGCTACGCGCGATGGGGTCCTCACCGATGACGGCAATCTGGAAGCGCTCGAGAACGTTGGCGGCGCGGGCAAAGCCGATGCGCGACTCGGCCTCGGTAACCGAGGGCTTGCCCTCCCACACGTGATGCAGGCGGTTGATATAGGCGTAGGTATCCTGGAACGCCATGCCATCGGCAAACAGGCCGACATTTTCTTGGAACTGCTGCAGAGCGGCCTCGGTGTGCGGGCCAAAATAGCCGTCGTCCTCACCGCAGGCAAAGCCCAAAACGTTGAGCGCCCTCTGCAGGGCCTGAACGTCGGCACCATGGAAATTGGGCATACGCAGATAGAGCGTACGATCGCCCAGTTTATACGAGGCGTCGACCAGGGCACTCCAGCAGGGAATGTCAACGGCGTGACCGGCGGCAAGACCGCTGTCGAGCCTAAAGGTGCCAACGGCCTGCTCGGTGGTGGCGCCAAAGCGCTTATCGGCGACCTCGGTGTCATCGATTGTATAGCCGAGCTGCAGAAGGCGGGACTGGACGTCCTCGACGGCTGCTCCCCGCATGCCCGTTGTAATAGGTTCCATGAACGAACCCCTTTCGGCGTACCATTCGTACTATTTTGAGCGCGTGTCGGACGGACAACGCGAGACAATGCATAAACATGCACTCAACAGTGTAGCAACTTGTACCCAAACGCGCTGCCCACAGGTTTTATGACCCCCGCTAGTTGAGGCGCTCCACAAAGAAATCTGCCATGGAGAGGAACAGCTCGCGTGCGTGCGGGTCAAGCTCAACGTCCTCGATGGCAGCCTTGGCTTTTGCGGTCAGGTCCAGCGCGTAGGCGTGAGCATATTCGATGGAGCCGGTCTGCTGGAAGATCTCCACGGCACGCGCGAGCTGTGCGGGGTCCTCGGTGCCCGAGGAAAGAATGGCCTCGACCTCGTCATGATAGCGCTCATTGGACAGGGCATGCACAGCGACGAGCGTGCGCTTGCCCTCGGTGATGTCGGTGCGGAAGTCCTTGTTGGCGGCCTCTTTGGTGCCGACCAAGTTGAGCAGGTCGTCCTGAATTTGAAAGGCAAGGCCCGTGTGCAGGCCAAAGGCGCGCAGCGCTTCGATTTGCTCATCGCTGCCGCCGCCGATAATGGCTCCGGAGGCAAGTGGCGTGGCTCCGCTGTAATACGCGGTCTTGTGCGTGGCCATGTCCAGATAGTCGTCGACCGAGATGTCAAAACGTCCGTCGCGGACCCAGCCCAGGTCGAGCGCCTGGCCCTCGATGGTTCGGACGATCATCTCGGTAAGCTCGTGGAGCACGCGAAGCTTCACGTCTGCCTCGAGCGTGGGGTCGTCGAGAACCGTCTTGGTGACCATGGTGAGTGCCAGGTCGCCGCAGTTGATGGCAAGGCCCGTGCCCTCGGTAAGGTGCATGCAGGGCTTGCCTCGACGAAGCTGTCCGTTGTCGGCGATGTCGTCGTGGATCAGCGCGCCCGACTGGAAATGCTCGATAGCTGCCGCGGCGCTGCGGGCGCTCTCAAAGCTACCGCCCACTGCGGTTGCGGCGAGCATGCAGATAAGCGGGCGGTGGCGCTTGCCGGCGTTGGCCGTAAAAGCCGAGAGCGGCGCGTACAGGTAACGCTCGATATCGGCAGAGGTCGCCTGTCCGTCAAAGAACGTGGCCAGATAATCGTTGATCTGGCTAAAGTGCTGGGCTAAAAAGCTGGTAAACGGACTGGACACGGGCTCTCGCATTCTTTCTAAAGGTTGCATTGATGTAGTTCGCAGGCAACATATTGCCACATTGTGCCTGCCTGCGTGGCAGGTTTGGGGATTTAAGGCAACGGCGCATGCCGGACGAGTTTCATAGTTAGACCAGTCCAAAGTGCTCAAGCGCCTTGATAACGCCGTCGTTATCGACCGAATCGGTGATGTAGTCAGCACGCTTTTTGAGATAGTCCGGCGCATTGCCCATGGCGATGCCGACGTCGACGGCATTCATCAGCGAGATGTCATTGCTGGCATCACCGATGCCATACACTGTTCCATGGTTGGGGTCGAGAGCGTCGAGTACGGACTGGATACCCTCGCGCTTGGTACATTCGCGAGGCGAAATCTCGGTCACTTCGAGCTCGAGCTCATTAAAGCAGAGCAGCGACTCAAGCGCTTGATTCTGGGCGATGCAGTTGGCAAGCGACGTGGACATTAAGATCTTGTAGGCGCTGTAATGTTGCAGCTGCGTAATTGCATCGCCCACGGTGCGGGCGTATCCAGGGGCGTCGGGTGCATCAGCACTCATGCGAACGACGCCATTGAGTCCCTCAAAACGAATCACTTCGTCCGATTGCTCAAGAATGGGAGCAAGGCGCTGCAGCATGCCGGGCGTCATCGCCAAATCGCGAATCACGTGTCCCTCAAGTTCGACATAGCCACCCGCGAGGCAGACGATGCCGGTCCAGGGCAGCTCGAGCAGCTTTGGATGGATGCAGCTCAGCGTGCGCCCTGTGCAGATAAACGCCATATTGCCCTTGGCAACAAAATCACGGATGGCTTGCGAGACCGCTTCATTGGGATAGGGGGAGAGGTCTCGCTCGCTCTCGGGAAGTCCTTGTGCCACTCGAGGGTCTTGCCAGGCGAGTGTTCCGTCGATATCGAAGAAGCAGATATCGCCGCGCTTATGGGCTGCGCTGGCGGCAGGGGAGGCCGAGGTGGTGGGCACAAATCCCGGCTCGAGGCCCATGATCTGGTCAAAATGCTCTTTAACGCGGGGAACGGAGATGCCAATAATCACCTGGGCGGTCTTGCCCGTAATGATGAGGCCCTTGGCGCCCACCGCGACAAACGACGCATTATCTGCAACGATGGAAGGGTCTGCGACCTCGACGCGCAGGCGCGTGGCGCAGTTGGTTGCGCCCACGATATTGCCAACGCCACCTAAAAGCTGAATTACCCGCTCGGCGAGGACGTGATCTTGATCGGATTGAATACCGACCTCGCCATTGGGAGATTGCTCTTTGGCAAAGCCGCTTCCCGTTAAACGATCGATTGCCGCGCGATTGGAGACATGATCCTCGCGGCCCGGCGTCTTAAGGTCATAGACCAAGATGAGTGCTCGAAAACTAACAAAAAAGATGAGGCTAAAGGCAAGACCGATACCGAGCGCCAAAAGGTAGGAGCCGGCATGCATTCGCATGAGTGGGATGAAGTTGAAGGCCGTCATTTCCATGAGACCGCCCGAGAAGATGCCGACGATGCCAAAGAAGTTCATGGTCATGGCAAGGCAGGAGGACAGGACGGCGTAGAGCAAAAAGAGTCCGGGATAGGTGAACATAAAGAGAAACTCGAGCGGCTCGGTGACGCCGCAGACCACCGAGGCGACGATGGCGGGCAAAAGGATGACCTTAAGGCCGGCGCGGCGTTCGGGTTTGGCGGTGAAATAGAATGCTGCCGCGATGGCGGGAAGGCCAAAGAGCTTGCCCCAGCCGGTGGCGGTAAAACCTGCCCAGGGCGCAAGTTCATTTAAAGGGCGCGTGCTATGGGAGAGAATGGGGAGCAGGTTGGTCCACGTGGCGTAAATACCGTCGTGAATGACCAGATTGTCGTAATAGATGGGCATATAGAGCAGATGGTGCAGCCCCATGGGCTCGAGCGCTCGCTCCAAAAACACAAAGATGCCCACGCCGAAGGGGCCGACGCCCGCAAGTGCGTGGCGCAGCGTTTCGGTCACAGCGTATGCGAAGGGCACGATGGCGGCCGAGATGGCGGCAAGGGCAAACACGGCAAAAAAGCTGATGAGGTAGACCAGCGAGGAACCCGAGAAGGTGCCGAGCCAATCGGGAACCTTGGCATCGTAGAAGCGGTCATGGATGGCGACGACGGTTGCCGACACCGCCAGCGGGCCGATAATGCCGGTGTCGAGCGTCTTGATGCCGTCGATGACGGTGATGCCGCTGGCGGGGGTTAAAGACGACGGGTACTTAAGTCCAAGGTTGTCGCCGCTCAGCTTAATGATCTCGCTCAAAAAGAAACAGTAGGCAAAATAGGCTACGAGCGCCTCGAGGCAGCAGCGTGCCGGTTGCTTTTGGGCAAGACCGATAGGCAGCGCTACGGCAAAAAGGAGCGGGAGACGTTTAAAGACCGTCCACGAGCCGCGCTGGATGATGGTCCAGAAAACGTACCAAGGGGTTCCGTATACGGCGAGATCGCCGACGATGTCTACGGTCGTGGCGAGGGCGGAGATGCCGACCATGAGGCCTGATATAGAAAACAGCATGGCGGGCGCGAACATGGCTCCGCCAAAACGTTGGATTTTCTGCAGCATAATATGCCTTCCGGATGCAACATGCTGTGCGAGCAAGAACGTTTAAACAATGAACTCATTGTAGAGGACTGGCTGCTTGCCGCATTGACGGTTTTGATTCGGTCCGATTTGGGTTTCGGGGGAACCGTCGACGGTAAATGGTTGATTTTCAATCTCAACGCAACAGCCTGAACGGTCCCCGCGTTTCCGCAG
>DXZX01000038.1:7345-17996 GCA_019419445.1 Collinsella sp. | reverse complement strand
GCAAGGTGACGTGAAAGAGGAGGGCATAGGCCTTTTGGCCATGCCCGACGATTGAACGTCAGATTGCCGCTCTGGCGGGCTTGCAGCGTCGAGCGGTTCCGGCGTTTGGTAAAACGCCGGAACACAAGAGCGCCCCCTCCCGCGCACGGAACGGGAGGGGGCTAAAGGTAGGAGTCTACCGGTGGGTTGACCCCACCGGACAGACGATGACCAGGTGATCCTTTACAGGATCGTCAAGGTTTCCGTGGGGTACCCGTTGGGTACTTAGAGCAGCACGCAGGCGACGGTCAGGATGACGGCGCAGACGACGGAGAGCGCGACGATGAGCTTAAGGGCAAACTTGAGCCAGGTCGTCCACTCGATCTTGGCCAGGGCGAGACCGCCCATGATGGCACCGGAGGTCGGGGTGAACAGGTTCACGACACCGATAGCAGCGGAGAAGATCATGACCATGACCTCGGGCGAGAAGCCGAGCTTAACAGCCAGCGGTCCCATGATGGGCATGGAGACGGTAGCCATACCAGAGGTCGAGGGGATCAGGAAGGACAGGCCGAAGTAGACCAGGAAGCTCATGGGAGCGAAGATCACGCCGGACAGGCCAGCCAGAGCATTGGCGGCAGCGTCGAGGACGTAGACGTCGAGGCCGGTGTTAGCCATGAGGACGGAGATACCACGGGCGAGGGCGATGACGAGAACAACGGACATCATGTCGGCAGCGCCGGTGATGAAGGTGTTAACGATCTGCTTCTCGGACAGGCCACCGATGATACCGATCAGGACGGCCATGAGGAAGAACCAGGTGGAAGCCTCGTCGAAGTACCACTGGCCAATGGGCAGGCCGGTGATCAGGGCAGACCAGCCCTGGACGACGGCGTTACCGTCGGCGTCGTAGACGGCGCCAGCGTCGAAGAAGTTGGCGACGCCCTCGTTGAGGTCGGCCAGCGGAATGAAGCCGACGATCATGACGACGAAGGTGAAGGCGAAGGCAATCAGAACACCCTTCTGACGACCGGTGAGCTTGACCTCCTTGTGGACCTCGGAAGCAGCCTTGCCGTGAGCCTCTTCGGCGTCCTTGAGCTCCTGCATCGACAGGATGGTGGAACCCTTGTCAGCCTTGACCTTCTTGGCATAGTTCATCACGAAGAAGATGGACATAGCGGTAGTGACAATCCACAGGACGGCACCGAGGCCGATGATGATGGACTGGTTGACCTCAATGCCAACGCCGGTCAGAGCGTCGACGGCAGCGCCGACGGCGAACGGGTTAACCGTGGAGCCCAGGCAGCCGCAGCCAGCGCCGAGCAGGACGGTAGCGGCACCGACCATGGGGTCGAAGCCAGCGGCCATCATGGTAGCGGCGAGCAGGGCGTAGAAGGGAACGGTCTCCTCGCACATACCATAGGTGGTACCACCGAGGGAGAAGATGAGCATCAGCACGGGAATGAGCATAATCTCGTTGCCCTTAAGCTTCTGCACCAGAACGGCAATGCCGTTGTCCAGGGCGCCGGTCTCGGTCATCATGCCGAGGAAGCCGCCCAGGATCATAACGAAGAGGCAGACGGGCAGAGCGTCAGCGAAGCCCAGGATCGGGGCGGTGCAGAAATCGCTCAGACGGGCTGCAGTAACCGCGCCGCCGGACGTACCGGAGACGATTACGGTAATCACTGCGACAATTGCCAGCAGAGCAAGAAGAATGGTGAACGATGAAGGCATACCGCGCTTTTTCTTAGCGGTCTCAGTCATAGTTCTCATCCCCCCTTCATAAATCATTTACTGATCTCGCCCGAAGCGGCTCTTCCGTGCCGTGCCTGCCGCTTGATGCGAGATTATTACCAGATAAAACCGCTCGGGGTGTGCAGCAATACACCCCGAGCGAGATGCTAGATGCTCTTACTTGAGCGTGGCGTACATGACAGCCTTGATGGTGTGCATGCGGTTCTCAGCCTCGTCGAAGACCTTGGAAGCGGGGCTCTCGAAGACCTCGTCGGTGACCTCCTGCTCGGTGATGCCGAACTGCTCGCACTTCTCGGCGCCAATGGTGGTGTTGGTGTCGTGGAAGCTGGGCAGGCAGTGCAGGAAGATGGCACCCGGGTTGGCCATAGCCATGACGTCGGAGGTGACACGATACGGGGTGAGCTGAGCGATGCGCTCGGCCCAGACCTCGTCGGGCTCGCCCATGGAGACCCACACGTCGGTGTAGATAACGTCGGCACCGGTGACGCCGTCCTTGACGTCGGTGGTCAGCTTGATGGTGCAGCCATTGGCCTCGGCGATGGGCTTGCAGGCCTCGATGACGTCGTCAGCGGGCATGCACTCCTCGGGGCCGCAGGCCACGAAGTTCATACCGAGCTTGGAGCAGACAACCATGAGGGAGCGAGCGACGTTGTTCTTGCAGTCGCCCATGAAGACGAGGGTCTTGCCCTTGATGTCGTAGTTGAAGTTCTCCTGGACGGTCAGGATGTCGGCGAGCATCTGGGTGGGATGCCACTCGGTGGTCAGGCCGTTCCAGACAGGCACGCCGGACTTAGCAGCGAGCTCCTCGACGTCGTCCTGGGCAAAGCCACGGAACTCGATGCCGTCATACATGCGGCCGAGAACGCGGGCGGTGTCCTCGATGGACTCCTTCTTGCCCATCTGCGACGAACCCGGATCGAGGTAGGTGACGCCCATGCCCAGATCCATGCCGCCGACCTCGAAGGCGCAGCGGGTACGAGTGGAGGTCTTCTGGAAGAGCAGAACGATGTTCTTGCCCTCGAGATAGCGGTGCGGAACGCCAGCGCGCTTCATATCCTTGAAGTTCTTGGAAAGCTTGAGCAGGTACTCGATCTCCTCGGTGGTGAGGTCGAGAAGCTTGAGGAAGCTACGGCCGGAGAGGTTAACACCCATGGTTCGATTCCTTTCGAAGAAATGAATTACGTAAGTATTAGTGTTGCCCGTTTAACGGGCGAAGCCGGTGCGGTTGTAGGGGGACCGCACCGGAAACGGAAAGACTTAGAGGTCCTCGCGCCAGAAGGGCATGCTCATGCAGCGCGGGCCGCCGCGGCCGCGGGAGAGCTCGGCGGAGGGCACGACGAGAAGGTCCAGGCCCTCCTTGTACAGCACGTCGTTGGTGACGGTGTTGCGGGCGTAGACGCAGATCTTGCCGGGCTCGACGCACAGGGTGTTGGAGCCGTCGTTCCACTGCTCGCGGGAGGCCGCGATCGGGTCGCCGCCGCCGCAGGGGATCAGCTTGACCTGGTCGACGCCGGTGGCGTCCTCCAGGACGTGCTCGAGGGTGTCCTCGATCAGGCGGATGTTCACGTCGCCCGGGTTCTTGCCGGCGGTCAGCTCGTAGACGCGCAGGGTGCCCATGATGGCGGGGTGGATCGTGAACTTATCGACGTCGATCTGGGTGAAGACCGTGTCGAGGTGCATGAAGGCGCGCGAGACCGGGATGTCGAAGGCCAGGATGCGCTCGACCTTGGAGTCGGAGTTCCAGAAGATGTTCTGGGCCATGACGTCGATCGCGGCGGCCTGGGTGCGCTGGGAGATGCCGACGGCGAGGGTCTTCTCGTTGATGTTCAGCACGTCGCCGCCCTCGGTGTGGAACTGGCAGTCGCGGCGGAAGTACAGCGAGACGTCCTTGTAGTCGGGGTGGTACTTGAAGATGTACTTGCCGTACAGGGTCTCGCGGTTGCGGGTGACCGAGTACATGCGGTTGAGGTTGACGCCCTCGCCGACGACCGCGAACGGGTCGCGGGTGAAGTAGAGGTTGGGCATCGGGTCGATGATCAGGTCGGACTCGGACTCGGAGTTGACCAGGGAGTCGAGGGTCGTGGACGCCGTGAGGGGCATGTCGATCTCGGACTTGGTCATGCCGGCCATGGTCTTCTTGACGAACTCGAGGTTGTCCTCGATGGAGTCCAGCTTCTCGCGGACGATCTGCGGCATGTGCTGGCCGCGGATGCCGGCCTCGGCGATGTACTGGTCGGTGAACTCGGCGCGGGCGCCGGGGACCTGGTCGAACACCTCGGCGACGAGGTTCTCGAGATAGAGGACCTCCACGCCCTGGTCCCTCAGGATCTGGGCGAAGGTGTCGTGCTCCTGCTGCGCGACCTCCAGGAACGGGACGTCGTCGAACAGGAGTCGCTCGAGCTCGTCGGGCGGCAGGTTGAGGAGCTCGTCGCCGGGACGGTGCAGGCAGACCTTCCTGAGCTTGCCGATCTCGGAAGGCACGTGCAGACCTTTCGTCATGGCCTCCTACCTTTCTTTCGGGCCCTTGTCAGGGCCGATTCGTTAGCGCCCCTCCGTGTGAGGCGTTATTGCTGACGACATATTTATATCCAAAATCAGCCCATACTTCCACCTTGCCCCCGAACGGTTTTTTATAGGGGGTGAACGGCATACACATATACTTCACGCATGGCACACTTCATCTTAATAAAGCGTATTTACGTGCTTAAACGCGTTTTCAATCCTAAAATCAAATGGAACTTAACTTTGTTAAACCATCCTCAAATTGCATATTTCCACTAAAGCTATGAATAGAATTAGTGGTTCATATCGCGTCTCAACCATTTTCATTTTTATTCAGAAAAAAGTTTGTCCTATTCATTTCTGGTAAATAAATTACCGTTTACCAGACGCTTGATACCGTTCACCGGAAACTCAGTATAAGGCCCAGCGGATACCGGCTCGCTTTACGGCCCCATTTGTAACAACTTGACTTCTCGGTATAGAAAAACGGACCCGCTTCACTAGGGAAACGGGTCCGTTTTCGATTATCTTCGGCCAATTTAGATAACGCCCTCGAAGATCATCGGAATCCTAGCGATCAAACTCCGCCAGCGCCTCGCCCAAAAGCCTCAGGCCCTCGCGCAGAACGTCCTCGCTCGCGCAGTAGCCCAGGCGTGCGCCACAGGGAAGCTCAAAGCGGCTGCCGGGTACCAGCAGCACTCCCCTCTCGGACAGCAGGCGCTTGCAGAACTCCTCGTCGTCCTCGGGAATATCCAGCTGGATAAACGAGGTAGACACGCCCTGTGGGGCCGTCCAGGAAACGCGATGCTGCGTATCGATCCAAGCCTGCGCGATATCGCGGTTGCCAAACACGATCTTGCGATTGCGCTCGAGGATCTTGTCCTTGTGCTCAAGCACATAGGTCGCCAAGGCGTCGTTGAACACACCGCCGCAGATCATGGTGTAATCGCGATAGGTACGGATGCGGTTGGACACCTCTTCGTCTGCCACGACCCAGCCCACGCGGGCCGCAGGCGTCGAATAGGTCTTCGACAACGAGTTGGTGACAATGGCCCTCTCGTACACGTCGACCATCGACATAAAGGACTCAGTGTTTTCGAGCGGCAGATACACCTCGTCGCACAGCACGTAGGCGCCCACCGAACGGGCGATCTCGGCAATCTGGCCGAGCATATCGGTATCGAGCACCGTACCGATGGGGTTCGATGCGTTGTTTATGCAGATAAGCTTGGTGTTGGGGCGCACCAAGCGCTTGAGTTCCTCGATATCGGGCTTCCACCCGAGTTCCTCGCAAAGCTCCCAATACTCGACCTCGGCGCCCAGCGTGCGCGGAATCTCGTAGAGCGGCGCGTAGGTGGGCCACTCGGCGATAACGTGGTCGCCGGGCTCGACCACGGCCATGATGGCGTTGAGGTTCGCACCCGTGCAGCCATTGGTCTGCAGAATGTGGTCGGGATTGACCTCCCGACGATACAGCTTGGCAACCACGGCCTTAAACTCCGGCGAGCCCTCGATCCAGCCGTAGTTCATCTTCTCGCGGTCCAAGCGCTCGTAGAACGTGGCGCCGTCCTGCTCATCGAGCGCGCGCAGCTCGCCCATGGTGAGCGACGAGATCGTCGACTGGGCGATGTCCCACGTGGCACTTTTCTCCCAAACGTTGAGCCATTCCTCAACGCCAATCGTCTTGATGTCCATGGCCAAGCTCCTTACAAAAGCAGTCATCCAATCGTGTTGACGTCCCTCATACAAGATTGGGGCGGTGCGAAAACCCGCACCGCCCCAATGGGAGACATCTAATGGCAGCTAGATGAATGTATTATGACCTGTACGGGTCCTGAAAGACCTTAGAGGTCCTCGCGCCAGAAGGGCATGCTCATGCAGCGCGGGCCGCCGCGGCCGCGGGAGAGCTCGGCGGAGGGCACGACGAGAAGGTCCAGGCCCTCCTTGTACAGCACGTCGTTGGTGACGGTGTTGCGGGCGTAGACGCAGATCTTGCCGGGCTCGACGCACAGGGTGTTGGAGCCGTCGTTCCACTGCTCGCGGGAGGCCGCGATCGGGTCGCCGCCGCCGCAGGGGATCAGCTTGACCTGGTCGACGCCGGTGGCGTCCTCCAGGACGTGCTCGAGGGTGTCCTCGATCAGGCGGATGTTCACGTCGCCCGGGTTCTTGCCGGCGGTCAGCTCGTAGACGCGCAGGGTGCCCATGATGGCGGGGTGGATCGTGAACTTATCGACGTCGATCTGGGTGAAGACCGTGTCGAGGTGCATGAAGGCGCGCGAGACCGGGATGTCGAAGGCCAGGATGCGCTCGACCTTGGAGTCGGAGTTCCAGAAGATGTTCTGGGCCATGACGTCGATCGCGGCGGCCTGGGTGCGCTGGGAGATGCCGACGGCGAGGGTCTTCTCGTTGATGTTCAGCACGTCGCCGCCCTCGGTGTGGAACTGGCAGTCGCGGCGGAAGTACAGCGAGACGTCCTTGTAGTCGGGGTGGTACTTGAAGATGTACTTGCCGTACAGGGTCTCGCGGTTGCGGGTGACCGAGTACATGCGGTTGAGGTTGACGCCCTCGCCGACGACCGCGAACGGGTCGCGGGTGAAGTAGAGGTTGGGCATCGGGTCGATGATCAGGTCGGACTCGGACTCGGAGTTGACCAGGGAGTCGAGGGTCGTGGACGCCGTGAGGGGCATGTCGATCTCGGACTTGGTCATGCCGGCCATGGTCTTCTTGACGAACTCGAGGTTGTCCTCGATGGAGTCCAGCTTCTCGCGGACGATCTGCGGCATGTGCTGGCCGCGGATGCCGGCCTCGGCGATGTACTGGTCGGTGAACTCGGCGCGGGCGCCGGGGACCTGGTCGAACACCTCGGCGACGAGGTTCTCGAGATAGAGGACCTCCACGCCCTGGTCCCTCAGGATCTGGGCGAAGGTGTCGTGCTCCTGCTGCGCGACCTCCAGGAACGGGACGTCGTCGAACAGGAGTCGCTCGAGCTCGTCGGGCGGCAGGTTGAGGAGCTCGTCGCCGGGACGGTGCAGGCAGACCTTCCTGAGCTTGCCGATCTCGGAAGGCACGTGCAGACCTTTCGTCATGGCCTCCTACCTTTCTTTCGGGCCTTACTGGCCGAATGTATCAGCGCCCCTCCGTATGGGACGCTGCTTGCTGACAGCTCTAGTTATATCCAAAAACCACCTGCAATTCCACCTCGCCCCCGAACGGTCAGCAAAGTGCGATGAACGGTATATCTCATATGATTCCCCCATGATGCACTTCGGTTCTCTAAAGCAGGTTTTCAAAGGTAAATGTTCTTTTTTCTAAGGAATTAAGCTAGATTGCACAAATATTTTCATGTTTAGGAATTGCATAGCTAAAACGGTTTTCTGCATATATATGTCGTTTGTCCATGATTCAATTTGGATTCGATTATATTCAGCTCGCAATCATTCTTATTCATACATCCTCACCAATTGAGTATGGATATAGATTGTTTCTAAACGAGTTGGGCAGTTAGTTGCATGCCTTGGCAGCGTAAGAAGTAGGTAAAGATACCGTTCACGCGATACGTCCGTGCCACAGGTCGACTAAATTGAGACAATAGTGAATAGTGTTAGGCTACCGTCCCCTGTGGGGACTGAACGGACAGATGCATATGCCGAGCAAAATCGAAAAGAAGCAAGCCGCCGCAAAGCTGCGCAAACCGCCGCGCGACTTCTCATGCACGCAAAACCGAGAGCTCAGCTGGCTACGCTTTGACAACCGCGTGCTCGACGAAGCCTTCGACGAAACCGTTCCGTTATTCGAGCGACTAAAGTTCGTCTCGATCTTCGAGTCCAACCTCGACGAGTTCCTTATGGTGCGCGTGGGCGGCCTGTCCGATCTGGCGGAGCTCAAAAAACAACCTGTCGACAACAAGAGCAATATGACCGCCTCCGAACAGGTCGATGCTGTCATGGAAGAGCTGCCCGGGCTCCTTACCCGTTGGGAGTCCATCTTTAAGAGCATCGAGGGCAAGCTCGACACCTTGGGCGTTCACCGCGCCCACATCGATTCGCTTACGCCCGAGGAGCGCACCTTTGTAACCCGCTACTTCCAGGCCTACGTGTCGCCGGTCATCTCGCCGTTGGTCATTGACCCGCGCCATCCCTTCCCCAACCTGCGCAACGGTGCACTCTATCTGGCTTGTGGCCTGGACGGCGTCACCGACGAGGAGAGCCTGCTGGGCCTTATCGAGATCCCCGCCTCGATGAACCGCGTGGTCGAGATCCCCTCGCCCACCGGCACCTACTCCTACATTCTGCTCGAGGACGTCATCCTCGCCTGCCTGGACAGCTGCTTTGGCTCCTATAAGCCGCTCGACCGCGCGCTCATCCGCGTCACCCGCAACGCCGACATCGATCCGGACGGCGAGGGCGTCGAGGAGGAAGAGGACTACCGCCAGCACATGAAGCGCATCCTCAAGAAGCGCCTGCGTCTGCAGCCGGTAGTGCTCGCGGTCTCGGGGTCGCTCGAGAAGGCGACGCTCAAGACCATCCGCAAGGCGCTCGAGCTTTCTCGCCGCTCGGTCTTTACCTGCGATATCCCGCTCGACCTGGGCTACGTCTTCGGCATTGAGGGCAAGATTCCCGAGCATCTACGCAACGAGCTGCTCTTTACGCCGTTTAAGCCGCAGCCCAACCCCACCATCGATATGACCCGCTCCATCCGCGAGCAGGTGCTGCAGCACGACAAGCTGCTCTTTTACCCTTACGAGGCCATGAATCCGTTCTTGGACCTGGTGCACGAGGCCGCCTATGACCCCGAGTGCATCTCGCTGCGCATCACGCTCTACCGCGTGGCCAAGCAGAGCCGCCTGTGCGAGTCACTGATCGATGCCGCCGAGAACGGCAAAGAAGTCACGGTGCTCATGGAGCTCCGCGCGCGCTTTGACGAGCAGAACAACATCGAGTGGGCCGAGCGCCTGGAAGAGGCCGGCTGCACCGTCATCTACGGCTCCGAGGGCTTTAAGTGCCACTCCAAGATCTGCCAGCTCACCTATCGCGAAGGCATGGCGTTAACGCGTCTGACGCTGCTGGGCACCGGCAACTTTAACGAGAAGACGGCCAAACTCTACAGCGACTTTATGCTCATGACCGCCCACCCCGGCATCGGCGAGGACGCCAACCTGTTCTTCCGCAACCTGTCGCTGGGCAATCTGCGCGGCGATTACCGCTTCCTGGGTGTGGCGCCCGTAGGCCTCAAGCCGCTCATCATGCGCGGTCTGGATCGAGAGATTCAGCGCGCTCTCGCTGGCGAGCCCGCCCGCGTGTTCTTTAAGCTCAACTCGCTCACCGACCGCGAGGTCATCGACAAGATCGCCGAGGCATCGTGCGCTGGAGTCCGCGTGGACATGATCATCCGCGGCATCTCGTGCCTCAAGCCCGGTGTTCCGGGCAAGACCGAGAACGTGCATGTCCGCTCCATCGTCGGACGCTTTTTGGAGCACGCCCGTGTTTACGCTTTTGGCGTGGACTCGGACATGATTTACCTGAGCTCGGCAGACATGATGACACGCAACACCGAGCACCGCGTGGAGATCGCCTTCCCCGTGCTCGACCCCACCTGCCGCGCCCTGGTACACGAGTACATGGGCATGCAGCTGCGCGACAACGTGAAGGCCCGCAGCCTCACGAGCGACGGCACCTGGGTCCCCGTGGAGCGTGCAGAGGGTGAGAAACCCTTCAACTCGCAGGAAGCCCTGCTGGAGCGTGCCTATCGCAACGCCGAGGCCGCGCCCGAGCCCGTCATTGAGGCGAAACCCGCCCCCGAGCCCGAGCCGCAGCCGGTAGCACCCAAGGTCCAAGAGGTCCAGGCGACCGTCATTGAGCCCGAGCCTGCACCTCAGCCCGAGCCGCAGGCAGCTAAGCCCGCGCCCGAGACGAGCGCCCGTCGCGATAAGCCCGCCGGCAAGACCAAGGCCATCGAGCGCCATCGCCCCGGTCGTGTGCGCATGGGCCTGGGCCTGATCGGCCTGGGTCTTAAGACGCTCATTACCGGCAAGACGAAATAGTCGTTTGTAGAAGCTGTTTGTAGAAGCGCCCCGCATTTGAGGAAAGCCTCGGATGCGGGGCGCTTTTCCCTGCTACCATGGTGCGAACAACAACACGAATGACAGGCAGGGATATGAAGCTCACTATAGAATCGATGACCTACGGCGCAGACGGGCTGGCGCACGCCGACAACGGCAAGGCCGTCTTTGTGCAGGGCGCCGTGGCAGGCGACACCGTCGAGGCCGAGGTCGTACAGGACGGCAAGTCGTTCATGCGCGCCCGCACCACCGAGATTCTGGAGCCGAGCCCCGATCGTATTCAGTCCCCCTGCCCCTTCGTTGGCATCTGCGGCGGTTGTTCGTGGGGCAATCTCTCACGCACGGCACAGCTTGCCG
>DXZX01000038.1:3933-7335 GCA_019419445.1 Collinsella sp. | reverse complement strand
GAGCAAAATCTGCGCTCCACGCTCGAGCGCATCGGCAAGTTCGCTCCTGAGCAGGTCGATGAGCTGGTGCAGCCCATCCGCCGCACCAAGGACGACTGGGGCTACCGCAATAAAATCGAGCTCGAACCGACCGTCGTCAACGGTCGCGTGCGCCTTGGCATGCACGGTGTCGACCCCAGCAAAATCGTGACCGTCGATGCGTGCCCGCTGTTCGATAAGCGCTTCCCGAAGGCGCTCAAATCGGTCGTCGGCGCACTCAACTATCTAAGCGGCAGCCATGACTTGGGGCTCGAACGCGTGGGCATTCGCGCATCGCGCCGCACCAAGGCGCTCGAGGTCGCACTCTGGACGCCTACGGGCTCTTTTCCGCGCTCGCAGGTCTCCCGCGTGCTGGCGGACGCCGCTCATCCCACGAGCATCGTGCGCGTGATGAGCAAGGGCGAAAAGAAGGCCCGTCGCGTCTCCAAGGTTGAAATGCTCGCCGGCGAGGGCTCGTGGACCGAGAACATCGCCGAGGGCCAGATGCGCTTGTCTGCCCCGTCGTTTTTCCAGGTCAACACCAAGGGCGCCGAGATTTTGATTGATCTCGTTATGGACGCCCTCGACCCGCAGGAAGACGAGCTGGCCGTGGACCTGTACTGCGGCGCCGGCACCTTTACCCTGCCGCTCGCCCGCCGCTGCGATTTTGTCGCCGCCGTCGAAGCCTATGGCCCGGCCGTGCGCGATCTACGCCGTAACCTGGAGATCAACAAGCTCGATAACGTCGACGTCATCGGCGGCGACGCGGTGCGCGAGTTCCCCGACCAGGATGCCAACGTCTTGGTGGTCGACCCGCCGCGCGCAGGCCTCGCCCCCGAGGCGATCGACCTTATCGCCAGCACGAGTGCTCGCGATGTAGCCTACGTGAGCTGCGACCCGGCCACCCTGGCGCGCGATCTCAAACGCTTTGTCGAAGAAGGCACCTTCTCCCCCGTAAAGATCACGCCAGTCGACCTGTTCCCGCAAACCTTCCACTGCGAGACCGTCGTCCACCTTAGGCGCAACTAGCCACTTAATCATTGCTCAGAAAAATCATTGGGAAATCGAGCGTGGCAAGCGGAGATCTTCGGGGTATAAGACGGCTAATTGTATGCCGCCTATGAAAGGAACCCTCATGCCCAGCGTTGCCGTTCTCGCCGCCGATGGCTTTGAAACTATTGAATGCTTGACCATGGTCGATGTCATGCGTCGCGGCGGCGTGCGTGCCACGCTCGCCTCGATCATGCCCACGCGTGAGGTCGTAAGCTCGCTGCAGATCCCCGTGACCTGCGATGCGCTCTTTGATGAGATCAACTTTGACGAGTACGACTGCGTCGTGCTGCCCGGCGGCCTGCCCGGTGCCACCAACCTGCGCGCCGATCAGCGCGTCTGCGACGTGGTCTGCGAGTTCGCCGCGACCAAGCACGTTGCCGCCATCTGCGCTGCCCCGTTTATCCTGGGCGAGCTCGACCTACTCGAGGGGCGCCACGCCACGTGCTTCCCTGGCTTTGAGAAAAGCTTCCCCGAAGGCGCCTATACCGGCGAGAAGGTTACGCAAGACGGCAACATCATCACCGCCAGCGGCATGGCCCAGTCGCTCCCCTTTGCGCTTGAGCTGCTGCGCACGCTCGCCGGCGACAAGGCCGTCGAGAAGGTCGCCGAGGGCATTCAGCTATGATTTTGGCTTCGCAATCACCGCGCCGCATCGAGTTGATGCGCGAGGCGGGCTATGACATTCGCGTGATTCCCGCAGATATCGACGAAACGCCTTTTGATGGCGAGGCCCCGCTTACGCTCGTTGAACGCTTAGCACGCGCCAAAGCCGCCGCCGTTGCCGCCGAGCATGCCGAGCCCAATGAGCTGACGGTCGCGGCCGACACCATCGTCACCTTTGACGGCAAGATTCTGGGCAAGCCGGCAACCGAGGACGAGGCGCGTACCATGCTCCGTGAGCTTTCGGGCCGCACGCACCAGGTCGCAACCGGCGTCTGCATCGTTAAGGCAGGCGATACGGCCGCCCCACATGCCGCCGAGAGCCTGTCCTTTGTCGATGTGACCGACGTGACGTTCTACGAGCTCACCGACGAGCAGATTGAGCACTACGTCGCCTCGGGTGAGCCCATGGACAAGGCCGGCGCCTACGGCATTCAGGGCACAGGAGGACGCATGCTCGTGCATGATATATCGGGCGACTTCTATAACGTGGTGGGCCTACCCATCGCTCGCGTCGCGCGCGCGATTCAAAAGCTCTCGTAATTGCATCTGGCGCTGGGTATCCCCCAGCGCCTACAATTTTGGCGTACCGTACGGATCCCGACCGGGCACATGGCGCGGCGGAAAACCGATAGGAGTTAAACATGGATACACTGCTCGAGGCCATTGACGTCTGCGATGTCGATGGCTTTTGCTATGGCAACTATACGGACGAGGAGGCCGGCACCGGTTGCACCGTAATCGTGGCACCCGAGGGCGCCACCGGCGGCGTTGACGTTCGCGGCGGTGCTCCAGCATCGCGCGAACCCGACCTGCTGCGACCCGAGAACACCGTCGACAAGGTCCACGCCGTCTGCCTTTCGGGCGGATCGGCCTTTGGCCTGGAGGCCGCAAGCGGCGTCGCTCGCGAGCTTGAGAGCCGCGGCATCGGCCTTCCCGTCGGCCCCACGCAGGTGCCTATCGTGTGCTCCAGCTGTATCTTCGACCTCGCCTTTGGTAACCCCACCGTTCGCCCCGACATAGAGGCCGGCATCGCCGCCGTGCGCGAGGCACTCGACAACACCCCCACCACGCTCGAGCAGGGCAATGTAGGTGCCGGCACCGGTGCGACCGTGGGCAAGCTCATGGGGCCCGCCACCTGCATGAAGGCCGGCCTTGGCGCTGCCGCCGTGGCGCTCGGTCCCGTTAAGGTAGGCGCCGTGGTTTCGGTCAACGCCTGCGGCAACGTCGTCGACCCCTTCACCGGCGAGTGGGTCGCCGGCATGCGCGCCGCAGCCGATAGCGACCAGATCGTCGACATGGAACTCGCAGCCTTTGCCGCCGCCGGATCCATGCAGATGCCGCTCGACCGCACCAACACCACCATCAGCTGCATCGTCACCAACGTGGAACTCACTAAGGCACAAGCCACCAAGGTCTCCCAGATGGCCGCAGACGCCTACGCACACGCCATCCGTCCCACGCACACCACCAACGACGGCGACACCATCTACACCCTCGCCAGCGGCAAACTAGGCGCCCAGGCAAGCGCCGCCGTTCCCCTAGACCTGCTGGGCATGCTCGCCGTAAGGGCCCTACAGACCGCCATCGTAAACGGAGCCAAAACCGCCAAAACCTCCCACGGAATCCCAGGTGCTGCAAAGTAATCTCACTCGACCGTCGGTCGGAGGC
>DXZX01000038.1:0-3923 GCA_019419445.1 Collinsella sp. | reverse complement strand
CTACAGTCCTATGCAAGACGAAGGCCACATTAAGTGGCCTTCTTTGCATGCGGAACTCGCGACAAACGTAATGCCCGCCCGCCTCCGACCGACTACCAACTAATATTTTTTCAGCCCAGGCCCCTGTGTACCGCGCGTCGAAGATCTTCAAATTCAAATAACCTGACAATCGATTCTTATAGCAGAGGCCCCTTGGCCTTTAGTTTGATACAAGTTCCGCACGAGCCGGAAAGCACTTAATGTGCTTTCCGTGCGAGCAGGACTGTTCGCAGTAGCAAACTAAAGGCCAAGGGGCCCAGTCAACCTATCAGCAGCGATTACTCGGCAGCTAGTTGAATTTGAAGATCTTTGAGGCAAGACGGTATAGGCCGAGTGTGGTTTTGTCTCCGGCCCGTCCATGCAGGTTGGTAAAGAATCCGACCACGCCGTAGCGAGCGCGACGATACATGCGCTCGTCGTACTCCTTCAGGTCCTTCCACAGCGTCTTCAGGCGCTCATCGGCACAATCTTCCTCGGAAAGCTTCGTAAGCACCGAGCAGATTGCCATCATCATGGTGAAGTAGCCCATCATGTACGAACGCAGACGCGAGGACTCAACGTCCTGGTACAGGTGGAACGATTCCATCATGATGCGCGTTACGCGGAACTGCTGGCCCAGGCGCTTGACCATCGTGGCCTCGTTGACGCTCTGGCCCTCGCGACCGATAAAGTAGCGATAGAGGTCGATGTCGGCGTAGTACATGGTCTTGCAGCGCGGCAGCGGTACGTATGCGTAGATATTATCCACGTAGAACGTGTGCGCCGGCATAGGCAGATTGGACTCACGCAGTACGTCGGTGCGATAGCACAGGCTGTGCATGAGCAGGTTCTGATCGGGACGGAAGTGTCCGATCTGGTCCCAAGAGAAAATCTTTTTGCGCGGAAGGGCAAACTTGTAGCCAATAGCGGTATGCGTGCCCTCGTAAACCTTCTCGTACACGTAGTTCGAGATAAACAGGTCGACGCGCTGGTCGCGCTCCTCAAAGCCACGCAGAATCGACAGCATGGTCGAAAGCGCCGCACCGTCGAGCCAGTCGTCCGAGTCAACGACCTTATAGTACGTACCATGCGCCTCGCGCAGGCCCGAGAGGACGGCGATACCGTGGCCGCCATTCTCCTGGTGCACCGCGCGGATGATTCCAGGGTAACGGGCCTCCCACTCGTCGGCCTTGGCGGCCGTCTCGTCCTTGGAGCCGTCGTCCACCACGATAATCTCGATATCGGTGGCGTAATTGCTCCCCTCCAAGATGGAGGTGATGCAATGGTCCATATCCTTGGCGGCGTTATACGAGGGAATACCGAATGTTATGACTTTATGCATGGCAGGCGATAATCTCATCCGAAAGATCGAGGGCAGAATTGGTCACGGCGTCCATATCGTAGTAACGATACTCGGCCAGACGACCCACTGGGTGGAAGTTCGTCAGGTTCTGGACGCGCTCAAGGTAGCGCTCGTAGAGCTCGCGGTTCTCGGGCTCCAGGATGGCGTAGTACGGCGTCTCGCCCGAGCCGGGCGTATAGGCCTTGGAGTACTCCTTCATGATGGTGGTCTTGCCGGGCAGGACCTGACCAGTCATGTTCTTGAACTCGGTAATGCGCGTATAGTCCTCGCTCGTGGTGTAGTTGACGGTGCCCACGGGCTGGAACTGATCCATATCGAACGTCTCGAACTTCATATCGAGCGTGCGGTACGGCAGCGCGCCCAGGTCGAGGTTGAACAGCTCGTCGAGCGGACCGGTGTAGACGATCTCGCCACCATAGACCTTGCCGTCGATCTTGACGGTGGTCTCGTCGATTTCAAAGAGGTCACGGGCGTCTACGTCACAGAACACGTCGATCAGATCGTGATCGAGCATATGCTCGAACAGCGCGGTATAGCCGTCCTGCGGCATGCCCTGGAAAGGAGCCTGCGGGAAGTAGCGATCGTCATCGCCCACAAAGACGGGAACGCGGCCGGTGATCGAGGGGTCGATCTGGTCGGGCGTCTGGCCCCACTGCTTCATGGTGTAATGCAAAAAGACGTTCTCATAGACATAATCGGCGACCTCGGCAAGATCCGGGTCGTTCTTCTTGCGCAGCTCCATAATGGGCACCTTGACGTCCTTGCCAAAGGTCTCCACGAGCTTCTGATACAGCTCCTCGCCGCGCTCATCGCCAAAGGCAAGCTTGAGGCTCGCATGGTTAAAGGGTACGGGCATGAGGGTGCCGTTGATGTTGGCGAGCACCTTGTGCTGGTAGTCCGTCCACTTGGTAAAGCGCGACAGGAAGTTATGGACGCGCTCGTTAAAAGTGTGATAGATGTGCGGACCGTACTCGTGGACCAGGATTCCGGCCTCGTCAGTGCAGTCGTAGGCATTACCCGCGATGTGGCCGCGACGCTCCAAAACGGCAACACGATAGCCGATAGTTTCGGCAAGACGGCGGGCGCAAACGGCACCGGCATAACCGGCGCCGACAACGATCATGTCGTACGCACCGGCATTAAAGCCTTCAGGCAGGCCTGAGGTAATCTGCATCGATACTCCTTGTCAAAAGCCACACGCTTTTTAACTGGGCTTTTTCTCGAACATACGTCGAGACATATTTATCAGAGCGATTATAGCGCTAATGCGTCCTATAATGAGCTTGCCACACAAGGAAAGCTCAAGCACCGCGGCGTACATTATTGAAAGGTAAACCCGCTAGCAGCGGGTTTATTCGTGTACAGCCGAGGGCCTGGAGCTTAGCAAAACGCTTGTAAGGAGTAACATGAGCGATTTCCTAAACCGTATGAAGTCTGCCGCCAAGGCCGACCTTAAGACGATCGTCCTGCCCGAGGGCGAGGATCCGCGTACCATCGTCGCGGCAAACAAAATCATCGAGGAGGGCCTGGCAAAGCTCGTCATCCTGGGCAACCCCGACGAGATCGACGTTCCCGGCGCTACCGTCATCGACCCGCGCAACGCCGAGAAGCACGAGGAGTACGCGCAGAAGTTTGCCGAGCTCCGCGCCAAGAAGGGCGTTACCATCGAACAGGCTCGCGCCCAGGTGATGGACGCCACCTACTTTGGCACCATGATGGTCAAGATGGGCGACGCCGACGGCCTGGTCTCCGGTGCCTGTCACTCCACCGCCGACACCCTGCGCCCCGCGCTGCAGATCCTCAAGACCGCTCCGGGCACCAAGCTGGTCTCGGCTTTCTTCGTGATGTGCACCGACACCCCGCAGTTCGGTACCGACGGCACGCTGATCTTCGCCGACTGCGGCCTCAACATCAACCCGTCCTCCGACGAGCTCTCCGAGATCGCCATCGCCTCGGCCCACTCCTGGTCCACCTTCATGGGCAATGTTGAGCCGCACGTGGCCATGCTCTCCTACTCCACCATGGGCTCCGCTGGCGGCGAGGTCGCCAAGAAGGTCCAGGAGGCCGTGAAGTTCTGCAAGGAGAAGGCTCCCGAGCTCGCCATCGATGGCGACCTGCAGCTCGATGCCGCTATCGTCCCCACCGTCGCTCAGCTCAAGGCTCCCGGCTCCTCCGTTGCCGGCAAGGCCAACGTGCTCGTGTTCCCCGACCTCGAGGCCGGCAACATCGGCTACAAGCTGGTCCAGCGCTTCGCCGGCGCTGACGCTTACGGCCCCATCCTGCAGGGCATCGCCAAGCCGGTTAACGACCTTTCGCGCGGCTGCTCTGCCGACGACATCGTGGGTGTCGTGGCCATCACCGCCGTCCAGGCTCAGATGGCTGAGTAGCGAACGTATCCCCTCGGGACCCTACAGGGTAAAGCTCTGAAAACGTCCTCGGACATGTCGGAAGCCCCCGCTGCGCACTACGTGCGGCGGGGGCTTCCTCCGTCCTGACGCTCCTATTTGGCAAGGTGTTTTTTAGAATCCATTTTGCGCTCGGC
>DXZX01000037.1:0-18798 GCA_019419445.1 Collinsella sp. | reverse complement strand
GCGTCGTAGCCCTCGTCGGCGACCTTGTCGGCGAGCGCGGTCATCTTCTTGCCGGTCTCGTAGAGCGCCTTGCCGTCCTCGAGATAGCCCTCCTGGTCGAAATGCATGATCTCGATCTTCTCGGTTTCCTTCATTTGTCTCTCCTTTCTGGGGTTGTTTCCACATCCCCCATGCCAACGGGCATCAAAACCCGCTTACATTCCGTAACACTCAGCCGCTTTGGCCTTAAGCGCATTGACTGACTCTTCGTAGCCCTCTGCCTTGACCTCCATTTGCTTGGAGACGGTATCGAGATACGGGTGCACGTTCCATGACTTCAGACGCTCGGCGATCATGGCCGCAATCGTCTGGAAGAACACAAGATTGGGAATTGCGCTGAGCAGCGGAGCCACCTGAGGCACCGCAACCTCGTGAGCCCTACCCTTGGGATGGGCCGTGAGCAGCACCGTTTTTGCCGTAACGTTCGATAGCGCATCGGCGATATTCGCAAGACGCTCCGACCCCTGCGGATCGTCGACGATAAACACCAGATGGCCCGGAACGATCTGCATCTCGGGACCGTGGACGAACTCCTCGCCTTCGTGATGCATGGCAGGAATCTTGATGGTCTCGCTCAGCTTGAGCGCTGCCTCCTCGGCAACACCATAGTTGGGGCCGTTGCCGACGACCATGGCGGGCATGTGCTCAGAAAGCTCGAGCATGTGATCTTGGACATATGCCTCGGCGGTCTTGCACATCACGGCATTAGCCTGGATAGCCTCGCGCAGGTCATCAAGACGCTGAGCAACGCCCTTGGCGTCAATCGTTCCGCGCGCCTGACCGCCGTAAATACCAAAGAGCACCAGGTACTCAACGAGAACCTCGACGCCCAGAGTCACAAAGTCCACCGACTCGACACCCACACCGTAGTCAAGAACGATGTCAGCGTGTTCCTTGATGGGTGCCTCGACGTTTGCCGTGAGCGCAACTGCAGCCATATCGTGTGCACGCATGTAATCGAGCGCCGCAATCGTATTGGTCGAATAGCCGCTCTGCGAGACGGCGATGTTGAGCGCATGCTGCGGATAGGTGTGTTCAAAATCGACGAAGGCCTCGGGCGTCACAACGGACACCTGCATCTGCAGCGCATCTTGCAGGTAATCGCGGGCGCAATCGGCGGCATGGCGCGACGAACCCGAAGCAACGATGCGCAGTGCATCAAAAGAACCGGACTGGAAAATATCAACGAGCTGCGCTACCAGCTCAGACGAACGCTCGAGGTTTTCCCCCATACGCACATGGGCAAGCTGAACGTAATCGAGCATCTTCATCGTCTCACCTCGTAACAAATCATTAGTATTTGATACCAATCACAGTTACAGATTACGGCTTTTTGATACCTCTTTGTCGATTAATTTATCCCCATCGGCGAACGGTCGATTTTGAGCCATGTAAGGTTGTATATACGGTCTGCTCAACGAATCAAAATTCCGTCAACTTTTCAGCCCGTTATGCAAAAAACCAGCTAGTACGTATAGGTATATCCACCCGCATCACCGCGGTTAAACGACTTGACGTACTCGATCGCCTGGCCGCCCGCATCGAAGCTTACGCACTCCAGCGTCAAGGCAAGATCACCCTGCTCCAGTCCAAGCAGGCCGGCATCTCGTGCGCCCAGCGCTTCGATATCGAGCTTTTCCTGTGCCATAACTGGCTTTCGGCCCAGCATCTCATAGGTCTCGTACAAGCTGAAGACCGACACGTCAATATCTTCGATGGTTGGGAACAGCAGGCAGGGAATCAGCGCCGTCTCGATCGATACGGGGCTACCGTTTATGCAGTTCAGGCGTCGAATGGAATAGAGCAGGTCGTCCTCGGCGATGCCAAACAGGTCAGCGTAGTATGGCCCCGCATAACGCTTGGAACGTGCGAGAATACGGACGGACGGCTCGCCGCCCGAAGCACGGACCGATTCACGGAAACCGCCCGTGCGTTCAAAAAAAGCAGGTACTTTCTGCGCCACAAAGGCACCTTTCCCCCGAACACGACGAATCTGCCCGCGCCGAACCAGCTCATCGACAGCGCTTCGGATGGTCAAGCGTGTCGTACCAAATTCCTCGGCGAGGTCTTTTTCGGACGGAATCATGGAACCCGTGGGATATGTACCGCGCTCGATACGCTCCTCGATGCGGCGTCGAATGCGCATATAAACCGGGGTGGCATCTACTGTTTCAGCCATTGTTCACCTGCCACACTCCTCATGCCGTTCTCTTCGCCGTTATCGGCAAAGCGAAACTTTGTGGGCAAAATCACCGATTTGCAATGCTCCACAAAACGCATGTCCTTATCAAATTCAATCGAGCTCTCATAGAACACCGGCGTTCCCTCTTCTTGCTGGAGCAGCTCGGCCTCTTCGACGTTCAAACGCGAGATAGAGATATGCTCACGTCCATGCTCAACACGCACGCCGCCTTCTTTGAGCAAGACATCGTAAAGGCTCTCGCACTCAAAATCGTGCTCGGTAAGCGATGGGCACAGGGACAGGTTAACGTGAGCGGTCTCGATTGACGCCGGCTCGCCCTCAATAAGTCGAACGCGCTGCATGCGGAGCAAAGGAGCGCCTACAGACACCCCAAGCTTGTCGGCAAGCGCCTCATCCGCCTCGATGGTCCCGGTGGAAACCAGACGAGAAGAGGGGTGCAGACCGGCAGTCCGCACAGCATCGGAAAAGTTATACGTTTCCTGAAAGATGTTTAGCGGCTTGGGAGGACACACATACGTACCCGATCCGCGACGGCTCTCGAGCGTTCCACACGAGATGAGCCGCGTGATACCGGCACGCAACGCTGTACGCGAAACGCCAATCTCTTCGCACAGCACGCGCTCGGCCGGCAGGCGATCCCCGCCGGCAAGCTGATGGTGCTGGATATACCAAAGAATTCCCTCAACAGCACGATCTTTGGGGGGAATTGCATAAGATTCGCCTGCCATTGCACAGACTCCTCATTCAGAAACGTATGCCGCCAAAATTAGGCCAGCCCTCCCATGGCATCAAATTCGGCCTTGATCTTCTCGGCGACATTCCGATACGACTTATATAGACTTGAATCGCGTTTAACTTCGTCGGTCATAACGGGAATCTCTAATTTGGAAACCTCGTCTTTTCCCGTCTGAACCGCCACAACAACGCCCATACCAAGACACATATTACGCTTGGCAGCGTTTATTTTCGCCGCCTTGGCAGGATTTGCCAGGATACGCTGGGCAAATTCCTGTTTTGAAGTCACTTCCTCGGCCTCCGGATCGCCCGCCTCGGCTACTTCGCACTGCAACACGTCCGCATAGTCAAAAATCTTAGGCTCTGCACCACGCTGATGCACGGCCCACTTGCGACGCGTGGCATCCTGGTAGATAGCCGGCAAAAACGTAAACCGCGGCGGGTCCAAAATCGTATCCGTGATGGTAAACACATCGGGATCAAAGGCATCCTGCGGGTTTTTCTTCTTGAACAGCCCCATATCAGCCTCCCGTACTAGCATTAAACAACTCAAGCTGAATATAGCACCAATTTCAAGCCGCCGCCTTACCCTATCGGTGCGCGGCGTCTATAGCTCGCCCAGCGGAAGAGTTCACGGACGAGGGCCGGGGTGCCTGCCTTGTTTTGAGAAGTGGGCTCCGCGAACTTCTCAAAACAAGGCAGGCACCCCGGCCCCGCCGGCAAATAGCGGACACTCCGCATGCAATCTATGCAAACAAACAAGTACGCTTAGCTACATTCGGTAAGATCGAGCACGCTGCCCTTCACGATAAGTGCCGGCTCCAGGACGACCTCTTCGGCACGCCTACCGCCCCTACCGGCAAGACGCTTGGACATGCAGCCAAAAGCATGCTCCGCAAGGACACCAGGATCCTGCTCAATCGCGGTCAGCGCCGGCTCAAAGAGAACGTCGGCCGCCGAGTTGTCATAGCTTACGACCGAAATATCGCCCGGGATGCTCTTCCCCATCTCGTGCAAGCGCTTGAGCAGACCGAGGGCGATGTTATCCGAACTTGCGAACACAGCGGTGGCATCAGTTGCGAGCACCGCCTCCGAGGCCTCGTAGGCACTCGGAATGTAGTACTCGCTCTCAAACTCCAAACGCGCGTCGATAGGCAAGCCAACCTCGCGCAGTGCGCGCTCATAGCCGGCAAGTCGCTTACGCCCCGTATTGGAACGGCGCGCGTTAACCAAGCAGGCAATGCGACGGTGGCCCTGCTCGATCAGATAGCGGGTGGCCATGTAGCCACCCATCTCGTGGTCGAACATCACCTTGTCGCACTCGAGCCCTTCAATGGCACGGTCGACCATCACGGCCGGGATGGGCAGGTGGCTGACTTCTTCGCGCAGGGCGCGGTCATCGGAGAACTCGTCACCCACCACCAGGAAGACGCCATCAACGCCGCGCGTCACCAGCTGGCGCAGCAGCTCCAGATCGTCATCGGCGCTTCCGCCCGAGCTGGTAATGAAGAGCGCATAGCCGTCCTCGCGGCAGCGCTTTTCCAGGCTACCGGCGAGCGAGGCAAAAAAGCGGCTCTCGATGTTAGGGACGATAAGGCCCAGCGTGCGCGACTCGCGCATGACCAGGCTGCGCGCAATCTGGTTGGGAACATAGTGGTTGCGCGCCGCGACCTCTTTGATGAGCTTGCGGTTTTCTTCCGAGATGCGACAGGGCCGATTATTGAGAACAAGCGAGACCGACGAGGGGGAAAGCCCCACCTCCTGGGCGATCTGCTTGAGGGTGACTTTGTTGGCCATCTCGCTCCTTCCGGGTTTACGCGCAATCTCTTGAAAGTATAGCGACTACCCCTCTACCTCGGTGATAAACACTTTACCAATCCGGTAGACGGCTGTTTTATCGCCGCCAGCGCACCAAATCCGTCCGGGTGGGGTATATTGCAATCGATTGATGACAACGACCACCAAAAGGCGGATATCCGTATGCACGAGAACGATTTTTTTAACGAGGACCTGCTGTGCGCGCTCGCTGGCGTTGCCGGCGAGGACAACGTGCTGATGAGCGAGCCCATGCGCGAGCACACCACGTTTAAGATCGGCGGTCCGGCCGACGTCTTTGTCACGCCCGATACTGAGCAGGGCCTCGTCGCCACGCTCGATACCTGCTATCGCTGCAATCTACCACTCACCATCGTGGGCAACGGCTCCGACTTGCTCGTCGGCGACAAGGGCATCCGCGGCGTCGTCGTAGCGCTGGGCGAGGGCCTCTCCGACATTACGGTCGACGGCACGCACGTCACGGCGGCAGCCGGCGCCTTGCTTTCCGATGTCGCCGCGGCGGCAGCCGAGGCCGGCCTCACCGGCATGGAGCCCATCTCGGGTATCCCCGGATCGGTCGGCGGCGCCTGCTACATGAACGCCGGTGCCTACGGTGCCTGCATGGCCGATGTGCTGGAGTCCGTGCGCGTCTACAAACCCGCTCGCCAGCTCGACGATGGCACCCGCGGCAGCGGCAACATCATCGAGTTCGATGTCGACGAACTCAACCTGGGCTATCGCAAGAGCCGCATCGCCGACGACGGCTTCATCGTACTTTCGGCCACTTTCAATCTCGCCCCGGGCAACGCCGCGATGATTAAGGCCGACATGGACGACTACCACCAGCGCCGCGAGGACAAGCAGCCGCTCGACATGCCGAGTGCTGGCTCCACTTTCAAGCGCCCCGAGGGTTACTTTGCCGGCAAACTCATCATGGATGCCGGCCTGCGAGGACACGCCGTTGGCGGCGCGCAGGTGAGCGAGAAGCACTGCGGCTTCATCGTCAACGCCGACCACGCCACCGCCGCCGACGTCGACGAACTCATCCGCCACATCCAAACAACCGTCAAAGACCAATTCAACGTAGACCTAGAACCCGAAGTCCACCGAGTCGGCGAATTCCTCTAAAAAAGAAGGCCCCGAAAGGGGCCTTCACTTTCTTTTATTCAGACAACCAATCCGGTGCGTAGCGCCCCGAACCCGAGAGGGCCGCGTGCCCGCCCGCAATATATTTGATTGATCGCGAGTTCCGCACGCAAAGAAGGCCACTTAATGTGGCCTTCGTCTTGCGCAGGACTGCCCGAGCAGGCAATCAAATATATTGCGGGCGGGCACACGGCCCCGTCGGCTTTACGACAGCGCAATACCGCCAAGCCAGCCCCAACGCACGCCAGAGCCAGTGCCGTAGAACCGAATAAACGCATCAAGCGACTTAGACGTAATGGCGCCCTCGTTGCTCATAACGATGCCGCCGCCAACGTAGATACCCACATGACCGTAGATAAGGCCCGGAGCACCCGTGCCGCTATGCGAGGAGTCGGCCACGATCATGCCCACCTGCAGCGCCGAGCGGTCGGAGCTATAGCACCAGGCGTTGAACATGTCACACGCGTTGCCGCCAAAGTAGCCAACGCCGGCGTTACGGAAGACATTGGTAACCCACGCCGCGCACCAGTTCTGACCCGGCGAAGGCGTGGAGTAGCACGCGTTGACGACGGCCTGCTGCTTGCCCGAGCCGGCATTCTGCTGCGGAGTTCCGGGCGCATACGATCCACCGCCCGAGCTCGAACCACCCGAGTAGGAATTGTTCTTGTTCGCGGCAGCCGCGGCAGCGGCGGCCTTCCTAGCGGCCTCCTCGGCCTGGGCGGCAGCGAGAATCTCGGAATCACGCTGAGCCATGAGCTCCTTGACGTCGTCGGAAAGACCGTTCAGCACGGTCTGGACCTCTTGCTGCTTGGCCTGCATATCCTGCATCTGAGCCGTCTGCTGATCCTTGAGTTTCTCCAGGTCAGCCTTTTGTGCTTCGAGCTCGGTCTTCTGTGCGTCGAGCTCGGCCTGAATCGTCTGGATATCCTCGATGGCATCGCGGTCGCTCTTGTTGATCTTCTCAACGTAATGCGCGTTGGCGACGAGTTCCTCAAACGAGCCAGAGGCCAGCAGCAGCGACAGGATGTTCGTACCGCCGGACTTGTAGCTGGCGGCCACGCGATCGGAAAGGTCGTTGCGCTTCTTCTTGAGCTCGGCCTTCTTTTCATCGATCTGGGCCTGCGTGTCGTCAATCTTGCCCTGGACATTCTCGATGTCGTTGAGGGTCTGGGCATTCTTGTTGGCCAGCGCCGCATACTCATTTGCGATGCTGTCGAGCTGGGCCTGAACCTCGTCGAGTTGGGCCTGGGCGGCATTCAATTTATCGGTGGTTTCTTTGGAAGCCTCCGCCGCATGGGCGCGAGTGGGCAGGCCAAAAAGAACTGCCGCAGAAGCGGCGCCGAACAGGGCCTTAAGGGCAGTGCGGCGCGAGAGCTCCTGGGAAAGGATGGAATCGCTGTTTGGTGACATATGTACTCCGTTACATGCTTATTTATATGTCGCTCAACTCATACATATTAGCGTACATATGGCGCGTCCCAACGATTTCCACGAACGGCAGGAAACTACAAGGTCGGCGGCTCGTAAGCAATTGTCAAATTTGAGGTAACAATTGAGCAAGCTCTTATATGAGTACGTTAACATAATCCTCTGCTTTTCCTACAGTGCACCATTTGGGCGTCCCCGCCTGCGCTATACTCCCCTCTAGAAGTGTTCCTGATTCGATAGGAGACTACATGTCCAAAGCACTCGACCCCAAAGACACCTGCGTCCTCGTTACCGGTGGCGCCGGCTTTATCGGCTCGCACACCGTCGTTCAGCTGCTCGAGGGTGGCTACCAGGTCGTCATCGTCGATGATCTCTCCAACTCCAGCGCCGTCGCCGTCGACCGCGTCAAGACCATCGTGGGCGACGAGGCCGCCAAGAACCTCACCTTCTACGAGGCCAACGTGCTCGACCGCGATGCGATGAACAAGATCTTCGATACCCATCAGATCGATCGTGTCATCCACTTTGCCGGCTTTAAGGCCGTCGGCGAGTCGGTGAGCAAGCCCGTCGAGTACTACCACAACAACATCGAGAACACCCTGGTGCTCATCGACGTCATGCGCAACCATGGCTGCAAGTCCATCATCTTCTCGAGCTCCTCGACCGTCTACGGCGACCCGGACAACCCGCCCGTCACCGAGGAAGACCCCAAGAAGCCCGCAACCAACCCCTATGGCTGGACCAAGTGGATGATCGAGCAGATCCTTATGGACGTCCACACCGCCGACCCCGAGTGGGACGTCGTGCTGCTCCGTTACTTCAACCCCATCGGCGCTCATCCGTCGGGCCTGATCGGCGAGGACCCCAAGGGCATCCCCAACAACCTGGTGCCCTATGTCGCCCAGGTCGCCGTGGGCAAGCTCGAGGCCGTTCAGGTCTTTGGCAACGACTACCCCACCCCCGACGGCACCGGCGTGCGCGACTACATCCACGTGTGCGATCTGGCCTCTGGTCACGTTGCCGCCCTTAACTGGATGAACGGCAAGACCGGCGTCGAGATCTTTAACCTGGGCACCGGCACCGGCACCTCGGTACTCGAGGTCGTCGCCGCCTTCTCCAAGGCTTGTGGCAAGGAGCTGCCCTACGTGATCCGCGAGCGCCGCGCCGGCGACATCGCTGCCAACTGGTGCGATGCCTCCAAGGCCGAGCGCATGATGGGCTGGAAGGCCCAGTACGACATCGCGGACATGTGCCGCGATAGCTGGAACTGGCAGAGCCACAACCCCAACGGCTTCGCCGACGCCGAGTAGCAAAAACCTACATACCGTTCTTGCCCCGATCTCACGTTGTGAGGTCGGGGCTTTTTCATGGCATGTAGCCATTCGCCGAAAATCGACCAACTTTTTTATCTTGCCTGTACATGTTTAAACAACATGTTTTACAATAGGCGTATCGAATCAGAACATCGGAGGCGGACTGCACACCCATCGGCAGGCCGACCCCACAACAAGAAGGTTGGTGAGCGCATTCATGGAGCGTGCAAGCGGCGTCCTCATGCCCGTCTCATCTCTGCCCGGACCATACGGAATCGGCGGCTTTGGCTGGAATGCCTACGACTTCGTCGATTTTCTCGCCTCGTGCAAACAACATTACTGGCAGATTCTGCCCCTTACGACGACCAGCTATGGCGATTCGCCTTATCAGTCGTTCTCGGCCCGCGCAGGCAACCCCAACTTTATCGACTTTGCCGAGCTTATCGAGGCAGGGTATCTGGAGCAGCGCGATATCGATGGCGTGTATCTGGGATCCGACCCCAGCAATGTCGACTACGGTGCTATCTTTGGCGGCCGCCGTCAGATTCTCGACCGCGCCGCCGAGCGCTTTGCTGCCGACAAGCCGGCCGATTTCGATGACTTTATCCAGGCCAACGAGGACTGGCTCATCCCCTACTGTGAGTTCATGACCGTCAAAGAGGAGTGCGGTCTCAAGGCGTTTTGGGAGTGGCCCGCGGAGCTCCGCACCCGCGGCGAGGCTTCCGCCAAGGTCTGCGCCGACCATCCGGCGCGTATGCTCTACCACCAGATGACGCAGTACTTCTTCGATCGCCAGTGGAGCCGCCTCAAGGCCTATGCCAACGAGCGCGACATTCTCATCATCGGCGACCTGCCCATCTATGTCTCGCGTGACTCCGTCGAGATGTGGGCGACACCTGAGCTCTTTAAGATCGACGCCGCCGGCAATCCCGTGAGCGTCGCCGGCACGCCGCCCGACCAGTTCTCGGCCACCGGCCAGTACTGGGGCAACCCCATCTACGACTGGGACGCCATGGAGGCGTGCGGCTTCTCCTGGTGGGAGGGCCGCATTCGCTCCGCCCTCGACATGTACGACGTCATCCGCCTGGATCACTTCCGCGGCTTCGAGGCTTATTGGGAGGTGCCGTTCTCCTCGCCCGATTCGTCCTACGGTTCGTGGACGCAGGGGCCCGGCCTCAAGTTCTTCAAGACACTCGAGGAAAAGCTCGGCACGCTGCCCATCATCGCCGAGGACCTGGGCTTCCTCACCCCCGGCGTCATCGACATGCGCGTCAACTCGGGCTTCCCCGGCATGAAGATCTTGCAGTTTGCCTTTGAGGGCACCAACTCGTACTACCTGCCGCACAACTACATTGCCAACACCGTCGCCTATGTGGGCACACACGACAACGAGACGGCGCGCGGTTGGTTTGAGGGAACGGCCACCCCGCGTCAGCGCGAGCAGGCGGCCCTGTACACCCACCAGCAGGCCGGCGAGCCCATGGCCGATGCACTCAACCGCACCATCGCCGCCAGCGTGAGCGATACCTGCATCTACACCATGCAAGACCTGCTCAACCTGGGCAACGAGGCGCGCATCAACACCCCTGCCACGCTGGGCGGCAACTGGACCTGGCGCATGCTCGACGGCGCCATCACCCGCGAGCTCGAGCACAAACTCACCGACTGGACCGAGACCTACTTCCGCATCCCGTCGGAAGCCGAAATCAAGCTTCCTCAATAGGAGCTACCGCGCCCGGCCCCTCCCCACCGTGCGGACGCGCTTGCTTTTCCCGCGCGAGGCCACCCCAATCCCCTCGCGCGGGCTTCTTATGAATTGCAGACATGAAACAACCCATCACAGGAGAAAACATGCCCCAAATTAACCTCACGGAACTCGCCGAGCAGTCTTTTGGCACCTCGCTCGAGCAGCTCGACGACCGTCGCATTTACAAGCTGCTGGTCAAACTCGTGCAGGAGCGCTCTGCCACCTGCCCGCTCAACAACGGCAAGAAAAAGCTCTATTACATTTCCGCCGAATTTTTGATCGGCAAGCTGCTCATCAACAACATGATCGACCTCGGCATCTACGACGAGGTTAAGGACCAGCTCACCGCCGCAGGCCACGACCTCAACAAGATCGAGGAATTCGAGGTCGAGCCGTCACTCGGCAACGGCGGCCTGGGCCGCTTGGCCGCATGCTTCCTGGATTCCATCGCCACGCTGGGCTTGACCGGCGATGGCGTGGGCCTCAACTATCACTACGGTCTGTTCCGTCAGCGCTTTGTCGACAACCAGCAGAAGGCCGTCCCCGACGAGTGGCTCGGTGAGCAGGACATCCTAGTCGACGATGACCGCTCCTACACCGTCGAGTTCGGCGATTTTGCCGTTACCTCCAAGCTCGTCAACATCGATGTGCCCGGTTACGGCCAGCCCACCAAGAACCGCCTGCGTTTGTTCGACCTGGCGAGCGTCGACGACGGCCTGGTCCCCGGCAGCTCCATCGACTTCGACAAGACCGAGATCGCCAAGAACCTCACCTTGTTCCTCTACCCCGACGATTCCGACGAGCAGGGCCGCCTACTTCGCATCTATCAGGAGTACTTCATGGTGAGCAACGCCGCCCAGCTCCTGATCGACGAGGCCGTCGAGCGCGGCAGCAACCTGCACGATCTGGCCGATTACGCCGTTGTCCAGATCAACGACACGCACCCCACCATGGTCATTCCCGAGCTCATTCGCTTGCTCACCACCGAGCATGGCATCGAGTTTGACGAGGCCGTGACCATCGTACGCTCCATGGTCGCCTACACTAACCACACGATTCTTGCCGAGGCGCTCGAGAAGTGGCCGCTCGCCAGCCTACAGAAGGTCTCCCCTGCCATCGCCGACATTATCGTCAAGCTCGATGAGATCGCGAAGGCCGAGCACGATGACCCGCGCGTCGCCATCATCGACAAACACGATACCGTCCACATGGCCCACATGGACATCCACTTTGGCTTCTCCATCAACGGCGTAGCCGCCCTCCACACCAAGATCCTGGAGGACACCGAGCTTCATCCGTTCTACGAGATCTATCCCAAGAAGTTCTCCAACAAGACCAACGGCATCACCTTCCGCCGCTGGATCCATGGGGCCAACCCTGCGCTCGCCAGCCTGCTCGACGATGTGATCGGCACCGACTGGCGCAGCACCGGCGATCTGAGCAAACTCGCCAACTTCGCCGACGATAAGAGCATTCATGAGCGCTTGGCCGCCACCAAGGCAGAAGCCAAAACCATCATGCGCGAGTTTATGGCGCTCGAACAGGGCGTGACGATCCCCTCTAACGCCATCATCGACGTCCAGGTCAAGCGCATCCACGAGTACAAGCGCCAGCAGATGCTCGCGCTCTACATCATCTGGAAGTACCTCGATATCAAGAACGGCAACAGACCTAAGCACCCTGTCACCATCATCTTTGGCGGCAAGGCGGCGCCTGCCTACACTATCGCGCAGGACATCATCCATCTGATCCTGACGCTGTCGCAGTGGATTGCAAACGACCCCGACGTGGCTCCCTACCTGCAGGTTGTCATGATCGAGAACTACAACGTCACCGCCGCCGAGCGCGTGATCCCCGCCGCTGACATCTCCGAGCAGATCAGCCTGGCCTCCAAGGAGGCGAGCGGCACCTCCAACATGAAGTTCATGCTCAACGGCGCCCTAACCCTGTGCACGCTCGACGGTGCCAACGTGGAGATTGCCGAGCTCGTGGGCGACGAGAACATCTATACCTTTGGTGCCTCGTCCAAACAGGTCGAGCAGCTCTACGCCGACGGCACCTACAACGCCGGTGCGCTCTACCGCAAGCCCGGAATTAAACTGCTGGTGGACTTCATCACCAACCCGGCCTTTATGGCAACCGGCAACGCCGAGCGCCTGCAGCGCCTGCACGACGACATTAAGGGCAAGGACTGGTTTATGGCCCTGCTCGACATTGAGGAGTACATCCAGACCAAGGAGCGCGTGCTGGCCGACTACGAGGACCAGGACGCCTGGATGCGCAAGGCGCTCATCAATATCGCCAACGCCGGCACCTTCTCGTCCGACCGTACGATCTCCCAGTACAACGACGAGATCTGGCACCTGAGCTAGCTCATTCCCCTTACCCATCCTCTTGAGAAACGGAGTCGTGGCAACACGGCTCCGTTTTTTGTGCCCGCACGTTACCCTGTGATCCGACTCGGCCAAACAATCTCGATCCGTAGCAATTACTCAACCAAAACGGTCCCAGCCGTTACAGATTGAGACATACCGGCCCCTCCCCTTGGGTTTATCTCAATCTGTAACATCTAGCAGGTGTAATTCGCCTTTGGTGTTACAGATTTAGATGAAATGGTTGGCACAGCGGAACCGTCTCGATCTGTAACATCTAACGTCCGAAATCGGCCCTATCCGTTACAGATCGAGACAAACGACCGGTCAGACAGTCCCAACACAAAGAAAGGCTCCCCTCTCGCCCAGTGGACGGGAGGGGAGCCTTATATGTGACCGCGGCAAAAGGATGGCAATACCGCAGTCGCCCAAAGGAAGGGCCTGGTTGCACCGGGCCTAGATAAGGTTCTTGCCAGAGACCTTATCGAAGAGGTGGGTCGCGTTCTTCTCAAACTTGAACCAGATGGGGTCGCCCGCCTTGAGCGCGCCCTTGGCCTCGAGGTCGACGACGGGAATGATCAGGACAAACTGGCCGTCGGGAGCAGTCACGTGGACATGCTCGGTCGAGCCCATGAGCTCGGTCACCTCGACGGTGCCCTGGAGCGCGCCCTCCTCGCCCTTGTCGGCAAGCAAGATCTGCTCGGGACGCACACCGGCCGTAATCTCCTTCACGTCGCCGCCGTCCCAGTTGAGAGCAAGCTGAGCGCAGGTCTCGGGGGCGAGCGCCACGTTCATATCCTCGGTCTTGACCGTAAAGCCGTTGCCCGAGCGCACCAGCTGGGCATCGAAGAAGTTCATCTGCGGCACGCCGATAAAGCCGGCGACGAAGATGTTCGCGGGATGGTTGAAGACCTCCTGCGGGGTGGCGATCTGCTGGACGACGCCGTCCTTCATGACCACGATGCGATCGCCGAGGGTCATAGCCTCGGTCTGGTCGTGGGTAACGTAGATGAAGGTGCCCTTGATCTCGTGACGCAGCTTAATGAGCTCGGCGCGCATCTGGTTACGCAGCTTGGCATCCAGGTTGGACAGGGGCTCGTCCATCAGGAAGACCTTGGGGTCACGCACGATGGCGCGGCCGATGGCGACACGCTGACGCTGGCCGCCGGAGAGTGCCTTGGGCTTACGGTCAAGGTACTCGGTAATACCCAGGATCTCGGCAGCGGAGCGAACCTTGCGGTCGATCTCGTCCTTGGGGACCTTCTTGAGCTCAAGCGTAAACGCCATGTTCTCGTACACCGTCATATTGGGGTACAGAGCATAGCTCTGGAACACCATGGCGATATCGCGGTCCTTGGGCGCCACGTCGTTGACGCGCTTGCCGTCGATGAGCACGTCGCCCGAAGTGATGTCCTCCAGGCCAGCGACCATGCGCATCGTCGTGGACTTACCGCAGCCAGAGGGGCCAACGAGGACGATGAACTCCTGGTCGTGAACGGTGAGGTTGAAGTCCTCTACAGCGAGCACACCGTCCTCGGTAACCTTGAGGTTGTGCTTCTTCTCCTCGGTCTTCTTCTTTTTGCCAAAGAAGCCCTTCTTTTTGGACTCGTTGTTGGGATACACCTTCTGAACATGTTTGAGAACGATCTCGGCCATGTCTTTACCTTTCGATACGCGGCGCCGCGCTGAGAGGCGCCGCCAAAACTTGCAAAACAGTTACGGCATCAGCCCTTGACGGCACCTGCCACAACGCCGTCAATGATGTACTTCTGGCAGAAGATGTACATGATGACGATGGGGACAACGACCATCATGATGCAGGCCATCATGGGGCCGAGCTCGACGTGGCCATAGCCGCCACGGAAGTACTGGATCAAGATAGGAATGGTCTTGTACTTGGTGGAGTCGAGCGTAAGGTAGGGCAGCAGGTAGTCGTTCCAGACCCACATGGTCTCGAGGATGCCGACCGAAAGATAGGTGGGCTTCATGATGGGAAGGACGATCTTAAAGAACACCTGGACCGGGTTGCAGCCATCAATCATGGCCGCCTCCTCGATCTCGAGCGGGATGTTCTTTACAAAACCGGCGAACATAAAGACCGCCAGGCCCGCGCCAAAGCCGAGGTAGATAAAGCAGATGTTGAACGGCGTGTTGAAGCCGATGCGGTCCGCCAAATTGGACAGCGTGAACATGAGCATCTGGAACGGTACGACCATCGAGAAGACGAACAGGTAATAGAAGAAGTTCGAGATCTTGCTGTTGACGCGCACCACGTACCAAGCGCACATGGAGCAGCACACCAGAATCAGCACGACCGACGTGACCGTGATGATAAGCGAGTACATAAACGCCGAGGCAAAGCCCTGCTCGTTCAGAGCGTGCACGTAGTTTGCGAGGCCGTTGAACGTCTCGGGCGTGAGCAGGTCGAACGCCGTGGTGGTGCTGATTGCGGTCGCTTTCTTAAAGGAATTGAGCGCAATCATGAACACGGGGTAGATCCATGCGAGCGACAGGATCGTAAAGAAGATCGAGAGCGCGCGGTTGATAGCCTTATCGCGTTTCATTACTGCTGCACCTCCTTGGACCTCGTGGCCTTAAGCTGGATCATAGAAATAGCGACAACCAGGATGCAGAAGATAACTGCCTTGGCCTGACCGATGCCCTGCCATGCGATACCAGCACGCGAATAGAACGTGTTGTAGATGTTCAGGGCGAGCATCTCGGTGGAGTGCGCCGGGGCACCACCGGTAAGGGCGAGGTTCTGGTCGAACAGCTTAAAGCCGTTGGTGATGGACAGGAACAGACAGATGGTGATCGTCGGCATCAGGTTAGGGATCTTAACCTTCCAAAACGTCTGCCATGCCGTGGCGCCGTCGACCTTGGCGGCCTCGATGTAGTCGGACGGAATGGACTGCAGACCAGCGATGTAGATGATCATCATGTAGCCGACCTGCTGCCACAGGGTCAGGATGATAAGGCCCCAGAAGCCAGCGGCGGAGTTGAGGGCGATGAGCTGGGCGCCCACGTTGGAGAGCAGGCAGTTGATCAGAATCTGCCAAATGTAGCCCAGCACGATGCCGCCGATCAGGTTAGGCATAAAGAAGATCGTACGGAAGATGTTGGTGCCCTTGAGCGCCTTGCGAGTGAGCGCCTGCGCAATAGCCAGCGCGATCACGTTGATGAGCACCGTCGACAGGAAGGCAAACGCCACGGTAAAGAAGAACGACGTGGAGAACTGCGGGTCGGTCAGTGCGCGCACGTAGTTCTCGATACCGACAAAGTGCGCGTTATTGATGGTAATAAACTGGCAGAACGAGAGATAGAAACCCTGGATAAAGGGAATCACGAACCCGATCATAAACGCCAGGCACGTGGGCAGCATAAAGAGCGGCCACCAGCGCTTGAGTGCTTTGCCCATAGAAGGGTCCTTTCAATATGCAGGGGGCGGGCAAACCTACGTCTGCCCGCCCCCTGTCGCTAATCAGATAGCTTGGGCAGCAACTGCTTACTCGGAAGCAGCCTTCTCGGTCTTCCAGCCATCGACGAAGGCGTTCTTGACGCCGTCCCACTTGGTGTTGTCGGCAGCATAAGCGATGAGAGCCTGCTTGAGGTTCTTCTTCCACTCCTCAGAGGGGATGTAAACGAAGTCCCAAGCGACGGTCTTCTTGCCGTCCTTGGCCATAGCAACGGCCTGCTGAGAGAAGACGTTGGTGGTCTCCTTAGCGCTCTTGAACGGGGCGGTCAGACCCATCTTGTCAGCGATGATGCTGGTGGCGGTGTCAGAAGTGACGCACCAATACATGAAGTCCTCGGTGGCCTTCTGGGCATCCTCGGAAGCCTGGGAGCTGACGCACCAGTAGTTCTCGCCGCCGGAGCACAGGCCCTGGTTCTCCTCGCCGTCGACGCCGATGTAGATCGGCAGCATGCCGAGCTGGTCGTCGGTCATACCGGCCTTGGTGAGGTCGGCGTAGGCCCAAGAGCCGTTCTGGTAGAAAACGGCCTTACCGGTTGCGAACTCGTTGGTGGCGTCGTCACCGGTCTTGGAGGCAAGCTGCGAAGGATCGCAGGTGGAGTCGGTGATATACAGGTCGAAGATCTGCTTAAAGTTGTCGAGATACTCGCCCTTGATCTCGTCGTCCTCCTGGTTGTGCTCCTTCTCGAACTCGTAGTAGAGCGGGAGGTTGGCGAGGTGGGTGGTGTAGCGCCAGCTGGAGGAGTCATCCATGCCGGCGGAAGTGAAGGCACCGTCAACGCCGAGCTCGTCCTTGCGGGCCTGGATGTCATCGGCGCAAGCCTTCAGCTTGTCGAAGGAGTTGATGTCCTCGGCCTTGTAGCCGGCCTTCTCGAGGAGCTCCTTGTTGTAGATGATGCCGTAGCTCTCCTGAACCCAGTCGATACCCAGATCCTTGCCGTCGGACTGCAGCGCCAGGGAGTCGTCGATGAGCTCGCCGCGGAGCTTGGTGTCGGAAAGATCGGCGCAGTAGTCCTTCCAGTTCTTAAGGCCGGTGGGGCCGTTGACCTGGAACAGCGTCGGAGCGGAGCTCTTGGACATCTCGGACTTGAGCTTCTCCTCGTAGGTGTTGGAGGCAGCGGTCACGATCTTGACCTCGACGCCCTTCTCCTTCTTGTACGCCTTGGCGATCTCCTTCCACTCCTTGTCGACCTCGGGCTTGAACTGGAGGAAGTAGACCTCGGCAGCGTCACCAGAAGCAGAGGAGCCGGAGCCGGCAGAACCACCGCAGCCCACGAGACCCAGACCAAGAACCGCAGCCGCGGAACCAGCAAAGCCCAGGAACTGCCTTCTGCTCATTTCGTTCTTCATTACAATCCACCCTTTCACACCGTGGCGGCACCCTTTGCCGCCGCCTTCGGAGATTGGCTCGGGGACTTTGCCCCTTTTGCTGATTTGTACAATACGCTATTTGGCTAGTTGTTTGAACAAGTATTACTAGAGCGGTAGAAAAACTTCGGTGAACGGTAATTTCGACTTGATACTTGACAAGTTTTGTATAAACAATTATTTGTTATCGAATGCAGAGAAAACGCCCGATCAAGCCGATGCATCGTCGGTTTGACCGGGCGTTTTCGCTTTGAGGGCATGAGTCTCGTCAGGCTGCGAGCTAGCCGGCTATCGCTTGGAATTGACGCGGTAATGGAAGATCTCGGGGTGTGTGCGGGCATGCGTGACCTCGAACAAGATGCCGTCCGAGGTGTACGACTGGCTCTCCATAACGGCGACGCAGTTGTACTTGCCAAGGTCCAGATAGCTGCAGTCCTCATCGTTGGCGAGCTCGACACTCACCGTACGACGGCTCGCCATCACTTTGACGCCGCGCTTGTGCTCCAGATAGCCGTAGATAGAATCCGCCGCGATCTCGGGGGTCAGGCCCTTGGCGACCGACGCCAAAAAGTAGCCATGGTCCACTTGGCGCGCGCTGCCGTTGAGGCTTCGGACACGCACTACGCGAATCAGCTCCTCGCCCACCTTAAAGCCCAGGCGGCGAGAGAGTTGCTCAGTGCAAATCAAATGTTCAAAAGACTTGACCTCGGTCGATGCGACGGCATTGTTGCGTTTTGCGAACTCGCCAAACGACTCAACCTCTTCGAGTGCGCCCAGCATGTCGGTTTCGCCCTTAAGCCAAATAACGCGCACGCCCTTACCGTGTATAGGCTGCACAAACATCTGGTCGGCCAGCATGCTCAAGGCGCGTCGAACGGTATTGCGCGTGCAGCCAAACTCCGCGGTCAGCTCGGCTTCGGTTGGCAGCATCTCCTGAAACGCATAGGTCCCGTTAATGATGCGCGAACGGATCTCGCGGTAGATTCCTTCGTAAATCGCTTTTGGCATGATTTCACCTCTAATGAATATGTATGGCTAGGCACGATAGCATTTCTTAAAGTTGTTTAAACCGATTATCGGTAAAGCACGGATTATTTACCGTCGACCCTTGATTCTCATTTTCATTGCAACAGACTCAGGACTCAGCGCAACGCGTTGCG
>DXZX01000036.1:14475-19866 GCA_019419445.1 Collinsella sp. | reverse complement strand
GACCGCGAGGCTCGCGGCGGCGAAGCAGCGGCTCCTGGCGTTCCTGGCCCGCCGTAGGCGTAGCCACGGCGGCACGACGCCGGCCGGAAACCCCCGGAGGTACTGGACGTACGACTTCCTCAGGCGGCTCGACAAGGTCCGGCCCGCCGACGACGGCGGCATCCGGGCGCTTGCGGCGCTGAGGAACGAGGTCGAGGCGGCCGCCGAGACGCGCGACGACCTCCTCGCCGAGTACAGGGCCGCCGTCGCGGCGGGCCCCCTCTCGGCGGAGGTCGAGGCGCTCCAGTCGATCAAGGGGTGCGGGTTCGCGCTCGCCGCCGCCTTCGCGTCCGAGGTCGGCGACTTCTCGAGGTTCCGCTCCGGCAGGCAGGTGACGTCCTACTTCGGCCTCGCCCCGAAGCAGAGGTCGAGCGCGGACTCCGTGCGCCTCGGCGGGATCAGCGGGGCCGGCGACGCGCTCGTCAGGAGGCTGGCGGTCGAGGGGTCCTGGAGCTACGTCCAGGCGAGCCACCAACCGAAGCTGATGCCCAAGGGCAGCGGCGTCCCGCTCGAGGTGAGGATGCACGGGAGGAAGGGTTCCGAGCGCCTGCTCCGGCGCCGCGAGGAGATGCTCGCCAGGGGCATGCCCCAGGCGAAGGCGAACGCCGCCACCGCCGCCGAGCTCGTGAGGTGGCTGTGGGCCCTCGGCGCGATGTGCCGGGAGGCAACCGAATAGACATAGCCCCCGTCCCGGCGAGCCGGGCAGCCTTCGGGGATACCCCCGCTTTCGCTGGGCGCGCGGCAGCGGCCGCATGCGCGTAGTCAGACTTGGGGAGCCCCGCCGAAGGAATGGAGTGCGGGCCGACAGAACGGTATCCGCGGATATGAGACTGAGCCGAAGGCGTCGACGACATGCCGGGGGCGGACCGGGACGGGTTCAACGGCAGGCCCCGCCGACCGATTGCAAGCGGTCGGCGGGGCCATTGTGGCTCTTGACAGCGGATTGGGTCATATGAGCGAGCGGGCCGCATTTGAGGCAAGGTGACGTGAAACGAAAGGGCGCTGACCTTCTGGTCGCGCCCTTGAAGTTGAACGTCAGATTGCCCAAATGCGGACCGCGCAGCGTCGAGCCGTTACGCGGTTTGGTAAAACCGCGTAACTAATACTCAAGCTTCCACATGTAGCGACGCGTCATGTAGTCCTTGTGGGTGACTGCAGAGAGTGCACGCATGTACACGTTGTTGAGGATCGGGGCAAAGATCAGGTGGTTGAAGTACTCGCTCACGCTGTCCTTGATGTCGTTGAGGCCGAGCTCCTTGGCGTCGAGCTGATAGACGCGCTCGCCACCGTACTGGTTGACGAAGCGGATGCCGCGCTCGTCGTTGCAGCGGCTGCGGCCGACGCTGATGAGCTGGAACAGCGAGGTGCGCTTGTCCAGGATCTCGAAGGGGCCGTGGAAGAAGTCGCAGGTGTTGATGGTGCAGGAGTCGATCTGCAGCATCTCCTGCACGTTGCAGATGCTAAAGACGTAGGCGGCACCAAAAAGCGGGCCCTGAGCCATGACGTTGATGCAGGGCTTGTCGGCGTTCTGCTCGGCCCACTTGGCAGCGAGCGGACGGGTGTACTCGACGGCCTTGCGATAGATGGGATCGATCAGGTCGAAGGCGGCCATGGCGGTCTCGTACTCGGCATAGCCCTCGGTCTGCTGCGTGAGCTCCATGGCGATCATGGTCACGACGGCGGAGTTGGTACGGCCCATGCAGGACTCGTCGACGGCCAGGCTGTCGTACTGGATCTTGTAGTCGCAGACCTCGGTGAGACCGGACTCGTCAACATAGATGGCGATGGTGCTGGCGCCGTGGTCCTTGGCGACCTGGGCGGCGACGATGGTCTCCTTGGTGCCGCGCATGGACACGACGACGGCCAGAGTGTTCTCGTTGACGTAGGCCGGGGTGGCGTGCACGAACTCGTTGCTGGTGTAGCTGGAGCTCACGACCTGCGTGGCCTCGTGCTCCATAAAGTACTGGGCAGGATAGTTACCGCCGTTGGATCCGCCGGCGCCAATCCACACGACGCGCTTGATGCCACCCTTGTCAGCTTTGTCAGCCAAAACCTGGGAGACGACGTCCTTAACCTGTTCCTGAGTAGTCATCGTGCATCAGCCTTTCTTCTCGTTTGATGCTCTCGATGGCATACAAGTTACATACATGTTTTGGTTATGTCGACTAGTTGTATGCTATATTTGTCTTAGAAAATTCGCTGATACGGTTTTCGATAACTTGCTACCAGCGGTTTTGTTGTTGTATTGAATACATGCTTGATTAGATACGCATACAGGTTAGATACAGGTTGATCGCATGAACGCTTCATCTAAAAAGAGACTGACCCAATACGAGCGCTTGGCGGGCATGCTGCGCGACCGCATCGCCTCCGGCACCTACGCGCGCGGAGACAAGCTGCCGTCCGAGATGGAACTCATGGACGAATCGGAGCTGTCGCGCAGCACCGTACGCCACGCCCTTAAGGTGCTCGTTGACGAGGGTCTGGTGCGCACCGAGCGCGGGCGTGGCGCCTTTGTGGCCGACACGCCGGCGCTCCACGAGAACAACCTGGTGTTTTCGAGCTATACCAAGCAGGTCGAAGGCCAGGGCATGAAGCCCACCACGCGCACCGTGGACTCGGGCTTTGCCAAGGCGGCCGGCAGCATGGCTAAGTTCTTTGACGCCGCCGTGGGCAGCAAGCTCGTCAAACTTGTCCGCCTGCGCTACCTGGACGACGTGCCGCTGTGCCTGGAGACCACCTACCTGCCGCCAAGCTTCGAGACGCTCATCGATCGCGATATCAACGGTTCGCTCTACGCGACGCTGCGCCAAGAATTCCATCGAGCGCCAGCACAGGGACATAAGACCTTTGAGGTGTGCTATGCCTCGCAAAACGAGGCGTTTTTGCTCAACGTTGAGCGCGGGCAGGCGCTGATCCTAATCACCGACTACGTCTACGACACCGACGGCCGCCCGCTCCATGTCTCCAAGCGCATCCAACGCACCGACCGTGCCAAATACACCGAGCCCATCGGCTAACCAACACCAAAACCACCACAAAGGTGCCTGTCCCCTTTGTGGTGGTTTTAGGCGAGGAGGTCGGGGAACCAGGTTGGTTTGGGTTGGTTAGGGACGCGCTCGGCCAGGACCAACTCCATCCAGCACATGTCGTACCAGCGGCCGAACTTCTGGGCACAGCGGTCAAACGTACCCACCAGGCGGTAGCCCATATGGGCATGGAAATCCTGACTGTTGTGCGTCAGATACTCGTCGTCCTTGTCGTGCGGCACGGCGATGAGCGCGCACATATTGGTGATGCCCATCGCGATCAGGCATTGCTTGAGCGCATCGTGCAGCTTGCGGCCCAGCCCGCCGTGGCGCACGTCGCGCGCCAGGTAGATCGATGTCTCGACCGACCAGTCGTATGCCTCGCGGCTGTTGAGCGGACTCACATAGGCATAGCCTACCGGACGCCCGTCCAGCTCCATCACCAGATACGGATAGCGCTCGAGCGCGCGCTCGATGCGCCCGGCGAACTCCTCAACGCTCGGCACCTCGTATTCGCAGGTTATCGCCGTCTCGCGCACATATGGCTCATAGATGGCAAGCAACGCCGACGCGTCATCGGGCGCCGCCAGGCGAATCGTCGGCTCGGACATCTCGGTCATACAACCCTTCTCCCCCAAAAGCAAGGGCCACCCTGCGCCAAACCCAGCGCAAGGCGGCCCCTCGTCATTACATCAGGCTACAGGACAGCCGCCAGCGCGTTGATATCCTCCTGCGTCGTGGCCCAGCTGGTGCAAAAACGCACCACCGTGTGAGTATCGTCGTACTTTTCCCAGTACTCGATCGAGGCATGCTCGCGAATGCGGGCCATGTCTTCGTTGGGCAGAATCACGAACTGCTGGTTGGTCGGCGTCTCCAAGAAGAACTGGTAGCCGCGCTCGTGCAGCACGCGACGAAGCGCCTGCGCCGTCTCGATCGCCTGGCGACCAATCTCAAAATACAGGCCATCGGTAAAGAGCGCCTCAAACTGCACGCCCGTCAGGCGACCCTTGGCCAACAGCGCGCCGTGCTGCTTAATGCGCGGAATGGGATGCGCCGGAGCGCGCATGCCGCAAAACACCACGGCCTCGCCGCAAAGCGCGCCGCACTTGGTGCCGCCGATGTAGAACACGTCACACAGCTGCGCCAGCTCGGGCAGGGTAATGTCGCACTCATCGGCCGCCAGCGCATAGGCCAGGCGGGCGCCATCCACAAACAGCGGAATCTCGCGCTTCTGGCACACCGCGTGAATCGCCGCGAGCTCGGCCTTGGAGTACAGCGTGCCGTACTCGGTCGATAGGCTCACATACACGGCACCCGGGAACACCGTGTGCTCGTAGCTCTCGTTTTCGTAGAACACCTGGATATAGTTCTCGAGGTCCTCGGCGTGCATCTTGCCCTCGTAGCCGGGGATGGTGAGCACCTTGTGGCCGCCAAACTCGATAGCACCCGCCTCATGGCAGGCGACGTGGCCAGTCTCGGCAGCAACGACGCCCTCGTAGGGCGCAAGCAGCATGTCGATCACCGTCGCGTTGGCCTGAGTGCCGCCCACCAGAAAAAACACGTCAGCATCGGGGGCCTGACAAGCCTCGCGGATAAGCTGCTTGGCACGCTCGGTGTGCGCATCGGTACCGTAGCCGGGCTGCGGCTCCATGTTGGTGTCGACGAGTGCCTGCAGCACTGCCGGATGTGCACCGTGGGAATAATCGTTGTTAAACGCGAGCATGGCAATCCTCTCTTACCGGGTATCGGTCAGATGATTCAAACGGAGCTATTGTACGCCGCTGGGATAGGCAATGCGCGCGGCAAGGCACTCAAGCGCCAACACCAGGGCAAAGCCGCAGCTCACGTCGCTCAAAAAGTGAGCTCCGATCACGATACGGCCAAAGGCGACGAGCGCCGCGACCACAGCCGCCGCCCAAAAGATCACGCGGCGACGCGAAGGTTTTTCCTTAAAGGCTGCCGCGGGAAGCCCGGCGAGCATAAGGCCGATCGCCGCATGCGCGGTGTGCCCGCTCGCGAACGACTTGAACCCGTCCTTGATCACGCCGGCGGTGATATAGGTCCACTTGTCGGGATTGCCGATTACCCACCACGGCTGAAAATTGAGCCCCGGCGTGACCTCGATCACGCGCATGCGCGGGCGCGACCACAGCGGCTTGACGATCACGTTGAGGATAATGGCCTGAGCGACCCACACGGCAAGTACCATCAACGCCCAGCGCGTGAGCTCGTCGGGCGCGGTGTCGCGCGTAAGGCGATAGGCAATAACGTTAACCGCAATGACCAGCACAAACGTCAGCACCAGCTGAAACGCGATGAGCTT
>DXZX01000036.1:8433-14465 GCA_019419445.1 Collinsella sp. | reverse complement strand
TCCGATAATCTCGTAGCCGACCAGACCCACGTTGATCAAAACGCCCAGCGCAGCGAGCCATTTGCTCCCCCTGGAATCGGGGCGTGCCGAGCGCACGAGCATAACGCCCGCGATGCTCGCCGTCAGCTCGAACGGCAGCTCGCCGGCCGCCTCGACAAAGCGACCGTACATGCTGCCGATGTTGAACAGCGCGCTCGAAATCTGATAGTCGAAGAAACTGCCCACGCCCAGACAAAGACACAGGACAACCGCGATAATGGCGACGTCTTTCTTATAGATGTATCCGAACATGCTTTCCTTTCGATGGAACCAGAGTGCCCAAATGGGGCGTTTGCAGCGTCGACCCGTTAGTCGTCGTCGCTCGCACCCAACTGCTGCAACAGCATGAGTGCCGCGGCCACGGGGCCGGTACCGTCGTTGGCGTCGAGACCGCGGCCCAGACCGCTGCCCGCGCCGGCGCCCGCCTTGTAGGGCACCGACAGTTTGCGGCTCTTGGGAAAGTTCACCGCACCATAGCGGGTCTTTAGCTCAAACGCCACCTTCTTGGGCACGTCGACGCCCAAAAACGTGATGCGACCGCCGCTGAGCGTGACGCTCTCGAGCCCCAGGCGCTCGCCGCGAATGCGGATTCGTGCGCGATTGAACAGGTTGAGTCCTGCCAACGGCAGCTCGCCATGCGCGGCCTCGGTCTCTTCCTGCACCTCATCGATGCTCTCCAGGTCCTCGGCCGCTGCGAGCTTACGGTACACGAGCACGCGCTGATCCACCGCCGGCAGGTACTCCTCGGACAAGAAGTAGTCGGCCGGCAGGTTAATGCCCACGCTCGCCGCCTCCACGCCGGCATCGTCATCGCCGCGCGCCTCGGCTACCGCCTGGCCCAGCATCTGCGTAAACAGGTCAAAGCCCACGCTCGACAGGTTGCCGTGCTGCTCGGCGCCCATAAGCGAGCCGGCACCACGGATCTCCAGGTCGCGCATGGCGATGCGCATGCCGCTGCCCAGGTCCTGGAACTCGGAAAGTGCGGTCAGGCGCGCTGTCGCCTCCTCGGTGAGTGGTAACTCGCCCGGGAACATAAAGTACGCGTAGGCCTGCGTGGCAGAACGGCCCACACGGCCCTTGAGCTGGTAGAGCTGCGCCAGGCCCAGACGCTGCGAATCCTCGATGATCAGCGTGTTGGCGGTCGCGTTGTCGATGCCGCTCTCCACGATGGTCGTGGCGATGAGCACGTCAATCTTCTTGCTCGCAAACTCGATCATCACGTCCTCGACCTCGCGCGGGCTCATCTTGCCGTGCGCCACGCCCACGCGCGCCTCGGGCGCGGCCTCGTGCACGCGCGCCACGGCGTCGTCGATGGTCTTGACGCGGTTGGACACGTAATACACCTGACCGCCGCGGCCCACCTCCAGGCGAATCGCCGCGCTCACCACATCGGGGTCGTACTCCCCCACGTGCACGATCACGGGACGACGCCCAGTCGGCGGCGTCGTGATCAGGCTCATGTCGCGCACGCCGCTCGTGGCCATCTGCATGGTTCGCGGAATAGGCGTTGCCGAAAGCGTGAGCACGTCAATCTGCTCGCGCAGGTTCTTGAGCTGCTCCTTGTGCTGCACGCCAAAGCGCTGCTCCTCGTCGATGATCACCAGGCCCAGGTTCTTGGGGTTCACGTCGGCCGAAAGCAGACGATGCGTGCCGATGAGCACGTCGATCGTGCCCTCGGCAAACGCCTTGAGCGCGCGCTTTTGCTGCGCCGGGGTGCGGAAGCGGCTGAGCACTTCGACCTCGAGGCCAAACGGGGCAAAGCGCTCAAAGAACGTCTCGTAGTGCTGCTGGGCCAGAATGGTCGTGGGGCAGAGCACCATGACTTGGCGGCCGGAGTCCACGCACTTAAACGCCGCGCGCAGGGCAACCTCGGTCTTGCCAAAACCCACGTCGCCGCACAGCAGGCGGTCCATGGGCTTGGGCGCCTCCATATCGGCCTTAATGTCGGCGATGGCCTCCAGCTGGTCGCGCGTCTCGTCGTAAGGAAAGCTCTCCTCCATCTCGATCTGCTCGGGCGTGTCAGGCGGGCAGGCGATACCCGCGATTGATGAGCGGCGCGTATACAGGTCGACCAGGTCAAACGCCAGCTTTTTGGCGTTCTTGCGCGCCTTGTTGGTGGCGCGCGTCCAGTCGGCTGTGTTGAGCCTGGTCAGGCGCGGTTTGTCGCCGTCGGGGCCAACATAGCGCGTGATGCGGTCGACCTGCTCGAGCGGCACGTAGAGCTTGTCGCCGTCGGCATATTCCAGCAAAAAGTAGTCGCGTTCCTTGCCGCCCACTTCCTGGCGCGCGATCTCGCTAAAGAGCGCGATGCCGTGGGTAGCGTGCACCACATAGTCGCCCGGCTTAAACGGGAAGGTGATCTGCGTAATGTCAACCTTGCGGCGGCTGCGCGCGCGATTGGCATCCATGCGGGCGTTGAGGTCGGCGATCGAGAACACGGCCAGGTTGGCATCGGGCACCACCACGCCCTGCGGCAGGGCGGCATCGACAAAGGTCACGCGCCCGCGCGAGATGGTGGGCACGGCGGCACCGGCGGCAGCCTGGGCCGCGCCCGCCTCGAGCGAGCGGGCGTTGAGCGCGTCGGCCTTACGCTCGCGAATGGAAACGTGGGCCTCCTGGCGTGCGGCACGGTCGGCGGAATCCGCCGCTGCCACGCGCACGCGGTCGCCGATAGCGCCGGCATTTTCGGGCGCCGCGGTCAGCGATTCCTCAAAGGTAATGCCCTCGTCGCCAAAGGTGAGCTCCATCGACTCACGCGCGCCGCGGTCGGGAATGGCAAACACGCAGGCATAGCGCTTGCCCACGACCTCCTGGATGCGCGTCATAAAACGGTTGTCCGAGCCTGCGATGGCAGGCTGCTCAATCTTGAGCTCGGCCGTCACCGCGCCGCCGGCACGAATGAGGCTTACGTAGTTCAGGCGCTGCTGGGCACCAAAATCGAGCTGTTGAGCGCGCACGTACAGACCGTCCAGGCGGTCAATCCCCGCCTCGCCGGCACGCGCCTCGATATCCTCGTAGGCACGCAGGCAGTCGTCGAACAGCGAGCGCGGCTCGGATAGAACCACGAGCGCCTTGCCGCTCACGTGCGCCAGCGGGCTTACGGTCTGGCCGTACATCACCGGCAAAAAGCGGTCGAGCTCGGGCGTGACGATACGCGCATCCACCATCTCGAGCAGCGCTGCCAGCTTGCTATCGTCCTGGCTGGCGCGATAGAGCGCCACATGCATGTTGTGGACGGCCTCGTCGGTAAGCGCCAACTCGCGGCACGGGAAGATCTCAATACTGTCCTCGTTGCCAATGGTCTGCCCCGTGGAGCTCACCATGCGGCGGATGCGGTCAATCTCGTCGCCAAAGAACTCGATGCGCACGGGCGCCTTTTCCTGTGCGGGAAACACCTCGACGGTGTCGCCGTGCACGCGGAACAGACCGGGCGCGTCGGCGGCGCCGGCATTGGTGTAGCCCATGCCCACCAGGCGATGCGGCACCTCGTCAAAAGGAATCTCCTCGCCCACCGCAAAAGTGATGGACTCCCAGTAGCGGCTCTCGACCGGCGGCACACAGCGCAGCAACGCACGGGCCGAGGCAACCATGATGCAGTTGTCCCCGCGCACGATGCGCCCCAGAGCCTCGCAGCGCTGCGCCACCACGGCGTCGTCGGGCGCCTGCTCGCGCCACGGATAGTCCTTGCGCTCGGGAAAGCGGCACACGTGTGCCAGGCCCACGTAGGCGGCAAGGCTACGCGCGGCGCGATCAGCCGCATCCTCGCCACTCACGATATAGACCGTCGGGCGCGGACGACGCGCAAACTGGGCGGCCGCCATAAGCGTGCGGCCCGACTGCGACACGGCCAGCGTCACGTCCTCGCCGGCATCGAGTCCGGCCTCGACGGTCTGCAAGGCCTCGGCAGTGTAGAGCTGCGCGGCTATACGGTGAATGAGCATGCTGTTCCTCCGGCATTGCAACGCCAAAAGCCCGCCGGGGCAAGCTCGGCGGGTATGCGGCGGATTTCATTGCCTGTCATGGTAGCGCATGAGATGGACACGCCAGCGCGCGCCGAACAGCTACCCCAAAACGCGCATGCCTGAACGCCCTCGGCACAAAACAGCCTGATCGGACAGCACCAATTACCAGCTTCTACCTGTATTACTTTGCAATTATGGCAATTCCTACTTTACAGTTGTGGTAACTTCTAGTTAGTAATTATGGTTTTTTTGCCTTGCCGATGTGGCAAATCCCAAAGACCTGCCACGCAACCCGGCAGATACCGACAAACTCGGTACGAGACTTTCGAACCAAAAGCATGCCTACGAGCATGCGATGCTAGACACGAAGGGCGTTAAAAATGATTGAGCGAACCATGGCCCAGAAGCTACGCGACATGTCAGAATGGTTTCCCGTCGTCTCGCTTACGGGGCCACGCCAAAGCGGCAAGTCAACTCTCATCAAGGCCGTTTTTCCTGAATATGAATATCTCAACCTCGAGAACCCGGAAGTCCGTCGCGCCGCACTCGATGACCCCGTCGGCTTTATCAGCAGGCGCCCCGATCATCTGATCATCGACGAGGCCCAATATGCACCGGAGCTGTTCAGCATGATTCAGGTCGCCTCCGACGAACGCGGAAAGACCGGCCAGTATGTATTGTCCGGCTCGCAAAACTTTTTGCTCATGCACAACATCCAGCAATCGCTTGCCGGGCGCGTCGGCATGCTCAAACTCCTGCCTCTCTCCTACCAGGAGCTCAGCGACACGCAAATCTCGCTTGACACCTACCTGATTCGCGGGGGATACCCGCGCATATACGATGCGGGCATCCCCACCGATATGTTCTACCAAAATTACCTTATGACCTATGTGGAACGCGACGCGGGCGGCCTTCTCGACGTGCGCAACCTGAGCTCCTTTAGAAAAATGATCGGGCTGTGCGCGGCTTGCGTGGGAGGGCTGCTCAACCTATCAAGACTCGCCGCTGATGTGGGAGTCGCCACGGCGACGATCAGCTCGTGGCTTTCGATCCTGCAATCAAGCTATTTGGTGTTCCTGCTTCAACCATATGCTGGAAACATGCGCAAGCGGCTTACCAAAGCGCCAAAATTGTACTTCTACGACACGGGACTACTTTGCCATCTGCTTGGCATTCAAGACGAGCGCAGTCTCATGAACCACCCCCTAAGCGGGGAAATATTCGAAAACCTCGTTGTCTCGGAACGCCAGAAGGCATACCTCAACAGAGGCCTCGAGCCCACGCTTGCCTTTTATCGCGACGACAGCAAACGAGAGATCGACCTTATCGATCTAACAGAGCCGGCTCGCCCACAGGCGTTCGAAATCAAATCGGGCGCTACCTACCGCGACACATTCGCTCGACACCTACGCTCTGTTGGTTCCGAACTTGGCATTCCCGCAAAGGACCGAGCCGTCGTATATCACGGCTCCGAGCGCTACGATACCGAGGGGGCATCGGTTGTGCCGGCAGAAGAGTTCTTGCTTCGGGAGTCATAGCGAGCGCCGTGGTCACCGGCCGCGTCCCGATTTGTACCGCCCTGAGATACGCAAGAGTGGCGGCCTGCCCTTGTAACCTAGCTCACCCGTACGCTGGGGCAAAGGTCTACCAGCGGGCACTCGTCGCACTTAGGTTTGCGAGCGTCGCAGATCTCGCGGCCAAAGGTGATCCACTGGTGGTTGACCGACTCCCAATACTCGTGCGGCAAAATCTTGAGCAGATCTTGCTCGGTCTTGAGCGGCTCTTTGGCATGCGTCTTGGGGCTCAGCATCAGGCGGTGCGCAATGCGGTTGACGTGCGTGTCCACCGCAATGCCCTCCACGATGCCATACCCCACGTTGAGCACGATGTTCGCCGTTTTGCGCCCCACACCCGGTAGCTTGACGAGCTCCTTCATGTCGGCCGGCACCTCGCCGCCGTAATCGGCAACGATCATCTGCGCGGCCTCCACGGCGTGCTTGGCCTTGCTCTTATAAAAGCCGAGTGACTTAA
>DXZX01000036.1:6293-8423 GCA_019419445.1 Collinsella sp. | reverse complement strand
CCGATGCACAGGTCAACAAGGTGACGCCGCGGCTGTTTGCCCAGTGGCCCCCGCCATGGCCTCGGGCGTGGGCCACTGGGCAAACAGCCGCGGCGTCACCTTGTTGACCTGTGCATCGGTCGTCTGCGCCGAGAGCAGCACCGCGATGAGCAGCCTAAAGGGATTCTCGTGGTCCAAAAAGCACTCAACCGGGCCATAGCGACGGTTGAGGCGCTCGCACACCTCAACGGCGCGCTCGCGTTTGGCGGCATTGGTCTCGCGTGGCATAACGACTCCTCGGCTCGGCAGAAACATAACTTCACGGAAACGATTGTCCCACGTACGGGGGCCTTAAGCCTCCAAAAATGCGCCGGTCTGGCGGCCCCACAGGCTCGCATACTCGCCGCCTGCCTCGACAAGCTGCGCATGCGTACCGTCCTCGACAATCTCGCCGTCCGCCAGCACCACGATGCGATCGAGCGCCGCCACGGTGGACAGGCGATGCGCCACCACAATGGAGGTGCGACCGCGCATCAGGTTCTCGAGCGCCTCCTGCACCAGCGCCTCGGACTCGCTGTCGAGGGCAGACGTCGCCTCGTCGAGCACCAGGATCGGCGCGTCGGTCAGGATAGCGCGGGCGATGGCCACGCGCTGACGTTGGCCGCCCGAAAGCTTGACGCCGCGCTCGCCCACCATGGTGTCAAAGCCGTTGGGCAGGCGGTCGATAAACTCGGTCGCATTGGCCAGGCGCGCGGCCTCGCGAATCTGCTCGTCGGTTGCGTCGGGGCGGCCGTAGGCGATATTCTCGCGAATGGAGCGATGGAACAGCAGCGCCTCCTGCGGCACGTAGGCAACCTGGCGGCGCAGGCTCTGCTGCGTGCAGCGCGAGACGTCTTGGCCGTCCACGAGCACGCGGCCGCCCTGCACATCGTCCAAGCGCAACAGCAGCTTGGTGAGCGTCGTCTTGCCCGAGCCCGATTTACCCACCAGGCCCACGCGCTGGCCCGCCGCCACGTGAAGCGTCAGGTCGTCGAACACGTTCTCGCTCGCCGCGGCGTCACGGTATGCAAAGCTCAGGTGCTCAAAATCAATCGCACCTTCGGTCACTTTAAGCTCGGGAGCGTTCTCGTCGTCTGCCACCAGACGCGGCTCGTCCAGCACGCGCGTCATCTCGGCCGCATCGCCCAGCGCGCGGTTGATGCGCTGCATCATGGAGCTTACGTAGTTCAGACGCATGGTGAGGTTGTACGTATAGGTAAAGATCATGACGAGCGCGCCGGCCGAAATGCCAAACCACGCGTTGCCACCCGCGACGAACACACTCACCACGGCCATGGTGATGACGATAAGGCCCGAGGTCGTAAAGTTGCGCTGCATCATGGCGTGCATCGAAACCGTTTCGGCGTCGCGCGCGGCGCGGTCGGCGGCATCGAACAGGTCGCGCTCAAAGTCCTCGCGCCCACAGGTCTTGACGGCCAGGATATTCGTGACCGCGTCGGACAGCACGCCCGACAGCTTGTTCTGCGCGGCGGACGTCGCGGCCGAAAGCGGCATGATGCGCTTGTACATAAGCCAGACAAACGCAATGTAGACGACCATGATGCCCACCAGGATCACGGTAAACGTCGGCACCACCGGAGCGAGCGCCGCCACCGTGCAGACAACCGAGGTGATGGTGGGAATGAGCGAATACACCGTCACGTCTACCAGCCCCGTATAGCCGCTCATAAAACGACTCGTCTGGCTCACGAGCGATCCGCCAAAGCGGCTGGTGTGAAATGTCATGGATTGATTGGAGAGCGTGTCGAAGCACAGGCGCGCCAAGTGATAGTTACCCGCAATCTCGAGCTTGTAGACGGTGTAGTCCTGCAGCTTGGAGAGGATCTGGCCCACTAGGTTAACGAGCACGAGCGCCAGAATGTAGGGACCAAAGACCTCGAATACTTGATCGCCCGCCACGGAACCCGCTTGGACGCGGTCGACGATGAGGGCCATCACGTAGGTGTTGGCAAACGTGAGCAAAAAGATGTAGCCCGCCGACGAGAACACCGAGAGAAAGACGATCAGCGGCTGCGTGCGCGTGACGTCCCAAAAACGCTGCAGCGTGCGGCGCACGGTGGAGCGTTTTTGGGACGTCACGCGCACGCAGCC
>DXZX01000036.1:0-6283 GCA_019419445.1 Collinsella sp. | reverse complement strand
GTGGAGCGTTTGAGCGGACTGGTGTTTCTCTGAGACATGGGCTTCCTTTCGCGTCTGATAGGGCGAAACGCCATTGTTGCACACTAAAGCGCACTTCAGGCAAGTGCAACGCGAAAAGCGCCCGCGTCCCGCGCTTGCGCAGGCGCCCCGCCGTCAGATGCAGCTAGTCCTCGTCTTTTTGGTCTGCGAGCAGCTCCGCAGACGTGAGTCCCAAGATCTCGTCGGCCTCCCGCGCGTCTTCCAGCGCGTCGATATCCTTGAGCTTGCGCTCCATAACGTTGGTACGCGTGGTGATGATGCCCTCGACCGTCTTTCCTGCGGTCTCAATCTGCTGCTGGGCGCGGCGCAGCGCCGCCTGATAGCGCGGCAGCTCGGCCTTGACGGCAGAGAGCACGCGCAGCACGTCATCGGTGCGTTTTTGCAATTTAAACGTCTGGTAGCTCATCTGCAGGCTGTTGAGGATGGCCGCCATGGTGCTGGGGCCGGCAACGTTGACGTGATAGTCGCGGCCCAGGGTCTCGATAAGCCCGGGGCGGCTGACGACCTCGGCGTACAGGCCCTCAAACGGCACGAACATAATGCCATAATTGGTGGTCGCGGGCACGCTCAGGTACTTTTCGCAGATGTCCTTTGCCTCGCGTTTCACCATAGCGTCGAGTGTCTTGCGCGCGGTGGCCACAGCTTCGGCATCACCCGACTCTTGCGCGTCGAGCAGATGCTCGTACGCGTCGCCCGGGAATTTGGAGTCGATCGGCAGCAGCACGGGATCGCCCTCGTCCACCGGCAGCTTGACGGCAAACTCAACGCGCTCCGAGGCGCCGGGCTTGGTGGCGACGTTTTCCAGATACTGGTCGGGCGTAAGGATGTCCGCCAGGATTGCACCCAGCTGTACCTCGCCCAAAATGCCGCGCGCTTTTACATTGCCCAGCACGCGCTTGAGGTCGCCCACGCCGGTGGCAATGGACTGCATATCGCCCAAACCCTTGTACACAGCCTCGAGCTGGTCGCTCACCTGCTTAAACGATGCAGACAGGCGATCGTTGAGCGTACGGGAGAGCTTCTCGTCCACCGTCGCGCGCATCTGGTCGAGCTGCACGTTGTTGTCCTTGCGGATGGCGCTCAGCTGGGCATCGACCGTCTCGCGCACCTTGTCCAGGCGGTGCTCGATACCCTCGCGGTTGGCGCCGAGCTGTTGGGCCGTCTCGCGGCGCAGGTCATCCATACGGTCGCCGGCCTGCGAGAACTCGCGCGCAATGGTCAGGTAACGCTGTTGCCCTACGGCCGCATCGGTCGTCTGCTGCTGCGCGATGGCATTTGCTGTGCGGCGGGTTTCTGCCAACGCGACGTTCAGGGTGTCGAGCGCGTTATTGGCCTGCTCGAGCGCAGCCAGCATCTCTGTTCCGCTATCGCCACGCTCCCGCAGCTCGGCGCGAAGGCCCTTGAGCTGCAGGGCACAAGCCACAGCAACCCCCACCGCCACCAAGGCGATCACAACAAGCACGATATCAATAGCAGACATAAACTCCGCCCAACAAACCCAATCGATCATCAATCAAAACCGCGATCAATCTTCCCCCGCCACACGCACCGGACGCCCGGCCCCTTCTTTGGTGCCGCCCCCCTCCGCATATTCCATAATGCGGCGCGCCGTTTCCCTGCTCACTTTTGAGTCATCACCGGCTAAGTATGCGTAAACGTTTCCCTTATTCAGATTCAAATCGCGGCAGAGACCGTAACGCGTTACGCCCGATTCCCCTAGCGCCCCCAATGTTCTTTTTCGCATCAGGGCGTTGATCCTTCTGTCCGCCACCGACTTTTCCTTCACCGCTCTATACGCACGCCAAACGTTGGCATAACGATTAGGGAGCTCACTTTTGGTGCATAGAGACGCCATGCTACCCGCTTGACCGTACAAGGACAAAACGCCTCGGTAATCTTCTTCCATCCACGAGCCCTCGGATAAACCCAGAACGTATTCGGCTTTTCCTTGCGCCAAAGCGAGCAAAAACAGAGGCTCCGCCACGCGCGGCGCAACCGTCATCGCCTGCTCAACCAGTTTTCTAAAACTCAGTGACTGCTGTCCGGACAGCTCTCGGCAATAGCCTTTTAAGAATCCCTCAAAGGTCAGATTCAACCGAGCACCTCCTTTTTGTATTGCCTGTATGCGCAGACCATCTCTTGATAACTCCGCTCCGAAGGCGACGACGCCAGCGCCTCGCCCTCGTCGAATATAAGCCGTTCGAGCAGCCCCCAATCAAGTCGGTCGACGAATGCCTGACTATGAAGATCGACGATGTCGTTCGGACGGTAGGCATAGAGCTTCATTACCGCCAGGTCCTCCAAGGATGGCGTAAAGTACCTGATAAAACGCGCCCCAATATCCAAGGGAATCAAACGATCTTCGTAATTGAATGGCATCTGATTACAATATGCTACCGCCATACCATTCACCTCGGGGTATCGAGCTATGATCTCGCGGAGGCACCTGTCTGCCTCAAACACATCAATGTCATGTGTAACCGACCGATTCGTCACATCGTTTAGCATGAAGGCGCTTCCTCCCACCAATACAACGCTCGGCCTATCGTCTCTTGGACCTATTTCCAGCTCCGTCTCTTCGTCAATGCCCAAAAGAGTCTGCTCTAAATCCTGCTTATACATAGCAAAATCCTATTATTATTCATCATTAATAATACTATTCAATCGCACGGCAGGACCCGCAGGATGCAAGAATTTTACTCGTGGCGATAATCCCTACACCCTAGAAGTCCTAATGTGACAAACGCTAACTCTCCCAGCTGGCGTGGATGGTTGCTGCGACATCGCCTAGGCGCTGGCCGAGAGCCGCCAAGTGTTCAAGCACCTCACTGGGCGAGGCGCCGTTGAGAATGCACGTAAGGGCATATGAGGCCAAGAAGATTGCCGCGAGTCCCAACGGGATCAGCACGATCATCGCCAGCGTACGCAGGCGCTGGCCCCAGCGACGGCGACGCGAACGTCGCTTGTCGAACGCAAGCTCCTGCGCATACGAATCTTGTTGTACGGAATAGTTCTCTGGCGCCGATCCGCCCGCAGGCGAAACCGGGGGCGCAGCGTTTTGCGCACGAGGCTGGACGGCCACCCCTTGCATTTGCATCTCCATAAGCCGTTGCTGCTGGCGTAACATGCGCTCGGCTTGTTGCTGCGGGGTCTCAAGAAACAGATCCATGTTGGCCTCCTCAATCGGAGCATTCGACGCTTACGCCCAGCATCCCGCACCGCCAAGGCCACGGCAACGCAATCCGTAGCAATAGCTGCAAAGTTTCTTGTTGACAAAAGCTGTCGAAAACCTCAACAACTCCCCTACCAGCACTTTCTTTGAGCTTTTTTATCGAATGATCTTTTGCCCTTCCGCCAACCCGCAAACTAACCAAAAGCTGACCAAAAGCTTGACGAAAAGTGTGGAGACAGGGACCCCACACAAAAACGTGCCGCCCCAAAAGGGGCGGCACACAAACTTCTAATCAGCTTTTCAGTAACGAGCACGCGACGACCCAAAGCCGGAGCGCAGGGCGGGGGAAATACCTTTGCCTCGCGCGACCCTGCGGAGCCGTGAGCGAGAGGGAAAGGTATTTCCCCCGCCCTGCGCTCCGCAGCAGCCAGCGCCACGCGCTAGTAGTTCACCACTTGCTCCTCAAAGTACGCCTTCGGGTGGTTGCACACCGGGCACACCTCGGGCGCCTCGGCACCAACATGCAGGTGCCCGCAGTTCAGGCACTTCCACACCTTTACGCCCTCGCGCTCAAACACCTCGCCCGACTCAATGCGCTCGACGAGTTTGTTGTAGCGCTCCTCGTGGGCCTTCTCGACGGCGGCGACACCACGGAACTTTGTGGCAATCTCGGCAAAGCCCTCCTCCTCGGCGGTCTTGGCAAACTCGTCATACATCGTGGTCCACTCGTAGTTCTCGCCCGCGGCAGCGTCGCGCAGGTTGTCCAGAGTGCCCGGAACGGCTCCGTCATGCAGATACTTAAACCACAGCTTGGCGTGTTCGGACTCGTTTCCCGCCGTCTCGGCAAAGATGTTCGAGATCTGAACGTAGCCGTCCTTTTTGGCCTTGGATTCATAGTAGCGATACTTGGTGTGTGCCTGGGACTCACCGGCAAAAGCGGTCTCGAGGTTCTTCTTGGTCTGAGAGTTCTCAAAATCCATAGGTGTACTTCCCTTCAACACGTGCCGCCCATAGGCTTTGAGCGGCCCTGTCTTTAGGATGCCCTCAAGCCGTGAATTTAAACCTTACAATCCTGTTCTTCAGATTTGAGCGGGCTACACACTCAACCAACGATCGCCCTCGGAGCGGCAAAAGCCCTCGCGCTCCAGATCGGCAAGAATACTTGCGACCAGCTCGCACTCAACCGGCTCTCGGCCGGCTGCCGTCTCCATCTCGTTAACACCTGCAACAGCTTCATCGAGCGTAATGCCTGCGGGCTGCCCGTCGCGCGCCGCCAGCAACATGCGCACAATGTGGGCGCGCTTTTGGCGACGCGAGCCCTCAAACTTGGACTGACGGCTATAGCCCGCCGATCGCCTGGACGGATTGGGCAGTGTTTTTTTAAGATATGCACCGTAATCCAGCAACGCGTAATACCACGCGCGCGGCGTGTCGGCATCGTCTTGGGGCGCGGCAAAGGGCGCAATCTCATCCGCCACCGCACCAGGGGCCGCCGGACAGGCAGCTTGAATCAGCGGCACCAGCTCGCGATCGGGAACGGCCGGCACATCGGGAAAGAAATGATGCAAAAAGACCGTGCGCACGTTGGTCTCCAGATACACACCAGGAAGATCGAACGCAAACGAACGGATACCCTGCGCCGTTGCCGGGCCAATACCGGGCAGCGCGACCAGATCATGCGTCTCGCGCGGAAACTCCCCGTCCCAGTCCTCCACAACGCACTGTGCAGCCCTGTGAAGCGCCAGGGCGCGGCGATTGTAGCCCATCCCCTGCCACGCGTCCAAGACATCGGAAGGGGCGGCCTGAGCGAGCGCCTGGACGGTCGGGAAGCGATCGAGCCACTCCGGCATGCGCGCCTCTACGCGCGGCACCTGCGTCTGCTGCAGCATGACCTCGGAGAGCCAGATGATATACGGGTCGCGCGTGCGGCGCCACGGAAGGTCGCGATAACGCAGGACCCCTTCCGAACGAATCATCGAACGAAAGGGGTCCTGAATCATAGCAATACTCCTTATGCGGCGCTATTCCTCCCGGCAAGCGTACGCGCAGGCAGCGTACTCGGGAAACGCATCGCGATCGGCGAACTTGGGATCGACGGCCGGGAACTGGCGGTGAGCGACGATATCGCCCAGCGAAACGGAATCGAGGTAGTCGCGCATCAACGCCTGGGCTCCGGCCCACAGGGGATGATAGCAGCACGTGCCCATGCGCGCACAGTCACCATCGGGCGCGGTGCAATCGTTCATAACCATAGGACCCTGAACAGCCTCGACGACCTGGCGGATAGTGACGTCGTCCGGACTGACCTTGAGACGCATGCCACCGTGGACGCCACGCAAGCTCTCCACAATACCGGCCTGGACCAAACCGTGCTGAATCGAGCGGGCAAACGAATACGGGACATTGACCTCTTCGGCAGCGGTGCGAACAGAAAGCAAACGCTCCGGATCCTCGGCAAGCATCGCCAACATACGAAGGGCGTAATCAGTCTTCCTCGATATGTCCATTTTTCCCCTTTCAAGGAATACGAACAGCTCGAACGAGCTCCGGGGCCGAGCTTGTGTCGAGACGCTAAATGACCGCTAGGACATCCAAATGGTAAATCGGATATCCACTGAGTGCCGCGCTTGGAGCGAAATGCATCAGATGCGGCCTACAGTGTGATTTAGTATAACCTAACCCCCTGTCTCGTTGAACAGGTGTTGCGCAACAAAGCTGTTGTTTAGACAGATATGCTTATTAGATTTTACTTGCGTTCCCGAAGGGGCGGGGATTCTGGGCGAAGATGCGCCAGGGCGATCGTTCTATCGAAACAAAGTGCATCAAACGCAAAAAGCCACGTCCGAAGACGTGGCTTTAATTGCGTTGGCGGGAAGTACGGGGCTCGAACCCGCGACCTCCGACGTGACAGGCCGGCGCTCTAACCAAACTGAGCTAACTCCCCAGGCAGTCGTTCGCGTTTGTTTCCGCTCGCGTGCGCTGCGGGGATTAGTATACACAGAAGTCTGTCCGGCGCGCAACAACTTTTTTGAAAAAATTTTTCGGTCCCTCCGGGAGGGTCTCCGGGGCTGG
>DXZX01000035.1:3928-21809 GCA_019419445.1 Collinsella sp. | reverse complement strand
GTCATGCGGACTCCAAACCGGACCTGATGGTCCAACTTTTTGTCCGCAGTCCCAACCTGCCAAAATAAACCTGTCCCTCTTTGGCACTTATTGGCAGGTTTTAGCTCAGCAGCATGCGGTCGTTGGCGAGCTCGCCGCCCGAGACCTCCTCGAACTTCTGCAGCAGGTCGGCCACGGTGAGCGACTTTTTCTCGTCGCCGGCAACGTCGTAGATCACATGGCCCTCGTGCATCATGATCAGACGGTTGCCCAGACGGATGGCGTCGTTCATGTTATGCGTGACCATGAGCGTGGTCAGATGGTTCTCGTCAACGATCTCCTCGGTCAGGTTGAGCACCTTCGATGCCGTCTTGGGGTCGAGGGCCGCCGTGTGCTCGTCGAGCAGCAGCAGGCGCGGCTTGGTGAGCGTGGCCATGAGCAGGGTGAGTGCCTGGCGCTGGCCGCCCGAGAGCAGGCCGACCTTAGCGTTGAGACGCGTATCCAGACCAAGGTCCAGGCGCTTGAGCAGCTCAACGTACTCGTCCTTCTCGGCCTTGGTGACGCCCCACGAAAGACCGCGACGCTGGCCGCGGCGCTTGGCGAGGGCCAGGTTCTCGGCAATCTGCATGTCGGCTGCGGTGCCGCGCATGGGGTCCTGGAACACGCGGCCCAGGTACTTGGCGCGCTGCGACTCGCTCAGACGCGAGATGTCGGTGCCGTCGAGCTCGATAACGCCCGAATCGAGCGGATACACGCCGGCAATCATGTTGAGCAGCGTGGACTTGCCGGCGCCGTTGCCGCCGATCACGGTCACAAAGTCGCCGTCGTTAAGGGTGAGGTCGACACCGGTGAGTGCGCGCTTCTCGGTGACGGTGCCCTTGTTAAAGGTCTTTTTGACGTGCGAGAGCTTAAGCATCTGCCTCATCCCCCTTCGTGTAGGAGCTGTGGAGCTTATAGCGCTCCCAAACCACGGGCACGCACAGGGCCACGGCAACGATCACGGCGGAGAGCAGCTTCATGTCGTTGGCGTCCATGCCCAGCTGCAGCACGATGGCGCGAATGAGGAAGTACACCACGGAGCCAAAGACGGCAGAAGCAAGACGGACGCTAAACTGCGTCAGACCGCCGGGCAGCAGGCGGCCGAGCACCTCGCCGATAACAATGGCGGCAAGACCGATAACGATGGCGCCGGTGCCCATGCCAATGTCAGCGTACTTCTGGCTCTGGCAGATGAGCGCACCCGAAAGGCCGATAAGGGCGTTGGAGAGCACGAGGGCGATCATCTTGGTGGTGTTGGTGTTAACGCCCAGGGCGCGGATCATGTACTCGTTGTTGCCGGTGGCACGCAACGCCGAGCCGATCTCGGTGCCAAAGAACCAGTACAGGATGGCGACGATGGCCACGGCCAGCACAATGCCCAGGATAATGGCAACAGTGGACTGCGGCAGGCCCGTCATGTTGCTGACGGATGAGAAGATAGTGCCCTTGGCAAGGATGGGCGTGTTGGACTTGCCCATGATGCGCAGGTTGATGGACCACAGGCTGATCTGCGTAAGGATTCCGGCAAGGATCGCGGGAATCTCGAAGACGGTGGTCAGAATGCCCGTGACGGCACCGGCGATGGCGCCGGCGCACATGCCGGCCAGCACGGCGAGCAGCGGGTCGACGTTATTGTTGACGATGAGCACGGCGCAAACACAGCCGCCGAGGGCAAAGCTGCCGTCGCAGGTCATATCGGGGATGTCGAGCAGGCGGAACGTGATAAACACGCCAAGCACCATAATGCCCCAGAGGACGCCCTGCGAAACGGCGCCCTGCAATGCAATGAGCATGCTTCATACCTCCTAGGATAGGGTGGACACGTGAGTCACCATGATAGCGGTAACAATGCATGAAAGAGCTGCGGCCGGATGTTTTGTCTCATCCGTAACAAGCAGGGCGAACGCCGGTCTTTGGCGTTCGCCCCTGTGGCTCAGATATTGAATAACGCAGCTGTGGCGCGCGTGCGGGCCCTAGACGCGTCGCCGCGCATGCCGCTACGCGTCCAGAGCGGAAAGGTCGATGCCCAGGGCCTCGGCCATCTCGTCGTTCTTGACGACGACCAGGTCCTTGCTCGAGAGGTGCTTGATCGGCATATCCTCGGGCTTGGCCTCGCCCTTCAGGATCTTGACGGCCATCTCGCCCGCGGCATAGCCCAGGTCCTCGTAGTTGATGGAAAGGGTGAACAGGCCACCGGCCTTGCACATGCCCTCCTCGCCGGTCACGAAGGGGAGCTTGTTCTCCTTGCAGATCTGGCCCACCTGCGAGGCGCCCGCGGCGATGGTGTTATCGGTGGGGGAGTACAGCGCGTCGACCTTGCCCACAGCGGACTCGACGACGGACTGGATCTCGTTAGAGCTCGAGACGGTGAAGTCGGTGTACTCCAGGCCCAGCTTGTCGAGCTCCTTCTTGGCGGCCTTGATCTGGACGTCGGAGTTGGATTCGGCGGTGCAGTAGAGCAGGCCGACCTTCTTAACGTCGGGCAGGACCTTCTGCATCATCTCGAGCTGCTCGGCGACCGGGGTGAGGTCGGAAGCGCCCGTGACGTTGGTGCCGGGTTTGTCGTTGTCCTGGACCAGGCCGGAAGCGGCGTAGTCGGTGATGGCGCAGCCAACGATGGGGATATCGGCGGTGGCGCCGGCGGCAGCCTGCGCGGCGGGCGTAGCGATGGCATAGATCAGGTTGACGCCGTCGCCTACGAACTTGTCGGCAATGGACTTACACGTGGACTGGTCGTTCTGGGCGTTCTTCTGGTCGATCTTGACCTTGAGACCGCTCTTCTTGATGGCTTTGACGAAGCCGTCATTGGCGGCATCGAGCGCGGAGTGCTCGGTGAGCTGCAGAACGCCGATGGTGTAGTCGGAACCGGCGGCAGCGGAACCGGAACCAGAGTTGCCGCCGCATCCGGCGAGCGGAGCGAGCGCGAGCAGGCCAGCGGAGACAAGAAGGCTCCTGCGGCTGATGGTGATGTCCTTCATATCATTACCCCCAGTATAAAAATGGCTGGAAACACTGCACTAGGAAAAAGTGCAAGTGGGACTATAGTAACGCCAGTGTCCATTTTTACAATAACCTGGCGGGTTTTTTAATACTGAACTGGATGGGCGGTGCTGAGGAACGACGGACGGTAACGGGGCTTACGCTGCGGGTGCGGTGCTGTCTTCTTCGTCTAGCGCGGCAAAGAGTTTCTTGCCGTCGAGCAAACGCGTGCTGACGTTTCTCATGCGGCTGACCTCAACGGTGCGCAGGGTGTCGTCGGCGCCTCGGGTGTCGTAGACCGTTCCCAGCAGATACGAGACGCCATCGCGCTGCCTGATGGCAAAGGGCCGGACCGTCATCCGCACCACCTCGATTTCGCCTCGGGTCAGGACGTTTGTGATATCAAAGCTGACGGTTGTTCCATGGTCGATGGCCTGTTCGATGAGCTCGCACGTGTCGATACGCTTGGCGTGCGGACGCGTTGTCTTGACGGGCGCGTCGTTGGCGGCCGGTGCCGGTTCGGGCATATCGAGATAGTCGCGAACATCGGCGCTCGCCATGGCGACCAGGTGCTGCGCCATGCTCTTTCGAATGGCTATGGGCGTCGACCGGTTGCGCATGACCATGCCGTGGAGCCGTATGATCTCTTCGTCAGCAAGCGGGCGGGTGAGGAGCCGATAGCCCACGCCGCGCTTATAGTCGATTTCGTATCCGGCGTGACGAAGTGCAGATATCGAGGTATAGATGCTGCGGCGTGCCGCCGAGATGGGCATGCGGGCGGGGTCGTCGGGATGGGCGAGGAGCTCGACCAGCTCGTCGGAAAGCAGTGCCTTGTCCTCGCCGGTGTTCTCGCTCAAGAGCTGCAGGATGCGTACGGCGCGATAGGCTGCCATCGAGGCGGAGCCCCTGGTCGTGGTCTCGTAGTTTTCAACAACGGCTTCGGTCATAGCGCCCACGTCCTTTCCGTTTTTGGTGATGGCAGATCAGAGCCTAGGGTGCGGAGCCTGGCCAAGGACGCGTGACGCCTTGGACGGTTGATGGTTGCCGGCAAACGGCGGGTCGAGTTTTCAACAACCCTGCCTAACTGACCAAAACCTTGCCAAAAGCTTGACGGACACTGTTGAAAAAGCGCCCCTCGGCTTGCCGAGAGGCGCTGGCGCGATGTGCTGCAATGCGCTGAGTGCGCTGTGGAGATTAGAAGTCGGCGTTGCCCACGGTGCGCGGGTGCGGCAGGACGTCGCGGATGTTGCCCACGCCGGTCAGATACATGACCAAGCGCTCGAAGCCCAGACCGTAGCCGGCGTGCTTGCAAGAACCGTAGCGGCGCAGGTCAAGGTAGTACTTGTACTGCTCGGGATTCATGCCCAGGTCCTTGATGCGGGCCTCGAGCAGATCCAGGCGCTCCTCGCGCTGGGAGCCGCCGATAATCTCGCCGATACCGGGAACCAGGCAGTCGGCGGCGGCGACGGTCTTGCCGTCCTCGTTCATGCGCATGTAGAACGCCTTGATCTCGGCCGGGTAGTCGGTTACGAAGGTCGGGCGCTTAAAGTGCTCCTCGGTCAGGAAACGCTCGTGCTCGGTTTGCAGGTCGATGCCCCAGCTCACGGGATAGTCAAACTTGTGACCGGCGGCGACGGCCTGCTCCAGGATTTCAACGGCCTCGGTATAGGTGACGCGGGCAAAGTCGGAGTTGGCGACATGGTCCAGGCGCTCAAGCAGACCCTTGTCCACAAACTTGTTGAGCATGTTGAGCTCGTCGGGGCAGGTGGCCATAACGTCCTTAAGGACGTACTTGAGCATAGCCTCGGCGTTATCCATGTAGTCGTTGAGGTCGGCAAATGCCATCTCGGGCTCAATCATCCAAAACTCGGCGGCGTGGCGCGTGGTGTTGGAGTTTTCGGCGCGGAAGGTGGGGCCAAAGGTGTACACGTCGCCAAAGGCCATGGCGAAGTTCTCGGCATTGAGCTGGCCGGACACAGTGAGGCTCGCATGCTTGCCAAAGAAGTCCTGGCTCCAGTCGACCTCGCCGGACTCGGTGAGGGGCGGGTTTTTGGGGTCGAGCGTGGTCACGCGGAACATCTCGCCGGCGCCCTCGCAGTCACTCGTGGTGATGATGGGGGTGTTGACGTAGACAAAGCCCTGCTCTTGGAAGAAGCGATGGATAGCGGCAGCCGCGACAGAGCGGATGCGGAACACGGCGCGGAACAGGTTGGTGCGCGGGCGCAGGTGCTGCTGGGTGCGCAGGAACTCGACGGTTGCGCGCTTCTTCTGCAGCGGGTAATCCGGAGCGCTGACGCCCTCGACCTCGATGGAGGTGGCGGAAAGCTCGAAGGGCTGGGGCGCATCGGGGGTCAGCTTAACGGTGCCGGTGCAAATGAGTGCGGCCGAGACGTTTTGGTGGGCGATCTCGTCGTAGTTGTCGAGCGCCTCGCGGTTCATGACGACCTGCAGGTCGCGGAAGCAGCTGCCGTCGTTGAGCGTAACGAAGCCAAAGTTCTTCATGTCGCGGACGGACTTGACCCAGCCGGCAACGGTGACGGTCTGGCCACCGAGTGACTCGGCATCGGCATAGAGCTGCGCGATTTTGGTGCGGTTCACGTATCCTCCCATAACGGTTGTACGGATTATTTCCAAACAGTTAACCATTCTAACCCGCGAGTGGGGGCGTAGCAAAACGTCAGGTGTGATGTATGGGCGTGGCGTGGGCACCGCGCAAGCGCCGATTTTGCGTTGCCTAGTGCCCGCAGATGGCTTGGCGTATGAGGGCAGCGTAGGTGTCGATTCCCGCCTGGGTGAGGTGTGTGCCGTCGTCGACAAGGTATTCGCTGTGGCCCTCTGAGGCACCGTTCCAGTCGATGACGCCGGCGTTGTCGTTTTGGGCGCAGACGTCACGAATCATCTGGTTATTGCGGTCCTGTAGCTCGAGCGGTACACGCACGGTCACAAAGTAGATGGGCTTGCCGCCCACGGCATTAATCACGTCCTGCACCTGCTGAGGGTCGCGGATGAGGCCGTTGGTGCCAAGCGCGCAGATGACCACGCTTGGATCGTAGTTGGCGATGTCCTGCGCGTAGACATCCTGGAAGGTGTAGAACTGGCGGCTCACCACGCCGTCGATGTACGCGTTGGGAAGCACCGCCTGAATGCCAGGTTGGGCACCTGCGGTGACCGAGTCGCCGATCATGAGTACGCGGGCGTCGCAGGTTCCGGTCGCCTCGTCGTAGGTAAAGCTCTTCCAGTCAAGGTTCTTGGGGACCTTTTCGGCGATAGGTCCCTCTTTGGGTTTTTGCTTGGTGGCGTCGTTGGATGCGGTGTCGCTGGGCTGGGAATCTTTGCCGGATGCGGGCTCGGCGCCCTTGTCGTTGGCTCCGTTGTCCTGGGCCGAGGTCGCGTTCTGGGCAAGCTCGGGACGGAGCTGCTCGGCGCGGGCGGTGGCGATGCCTGCCCAGTCAAGCGGCGCGAAGGCAAGTGCGGCAACGCATGCGGCGCCAAGCGCGGGGAGCACCATGGCGGGCGCGAGGACGTGCTTTCTTGCCGTGCTGTCCTGTTGGGCCGGCTTGTGGGACCAAGGGCGTTCGACGAGGCGATAGAAAACCTCGGCTACCGCAAGGATCAGTACAAGCTGTAATACCTGCTCCCACCAGGCGATGCGGGTAGTGCGGGTTGCGGGATTCATAAGAAGCAGTAGGGGATAGTGCACCAGATAGACCGAGAACGAACGCTGTCCCAACCAGACGAGCGGCTTGACCGACAACAGACGACGCACGATACATTCCGTGTTTTGCACGCAGGTGATAAGGAACCCGGTGAGCAGGGCAAACAGCAAAAAGCCGCCGCGGTAGAGCCAGGCGCTCTCTCCGGTCAGCATGAGTGCGCCGGCTATAACGGCAACGAGCCACGCGATAGAAATCGCGTTGACCTTTGAGATGCCCTTGTTGGCGCCGGGGATATGGATGTCACCGCTCAGCATCTCGCGCAGGCGCGGCGCGGCGATGGCGGCTAAGGCTCCGCATAGAAGCTCGGCGGCACGGGCGTCGGTTCCGTAGTAGACGCGCGATGTGTCGGCGGTGGGATTAAACATGAGGACCATGGCTGCCGTCGATACAAGCGCGAATGCGATCGTGATGCCGATGGCGGTGTTGCGCGACCTGGTTTTGCTGCACAGTGCCATAAGGATGACCGGCCATACCAGATAGAACTGCATGGTGACAGCGCAGAACCACAGGTGCGTGAGCGGCGAGGGGAGCCCCGCGGCTGCGAAATACGAGACGTTGCGGAAGATGTAGAACCAGTTGCTCAAAAAGAGCGCCGATGGCAGGGCGTCCTGCTGCACCTTAGGGAGAAGGCTCGGGGCCGCGATGTAGGTGGCGACGGCGGTAAGCGCGATGGTCACGACGATCGGCGGCATCATGCGCGCAATGCGGCGGCAGATATAGCGTGGGTACGAGAATTCGTCGCGTGCCGTGGCCCGCATAATGCTTTTGGTGGCGAGATAGCCACTCAGCGTAAAGAAGAGTGTAACGCCTAAAAAACCGCCGGTCAGGCGGCTGGGGCGAAGGTGATATAGGACGACGCCGGCGATGGCGAGGGCGCGGAGCCCGTCGAGCGCGACGATGCGTTGGTTGCGTTGAGACGCGGCATGTGCGGCGCCCGTGGGTGTGTTTTGCATCGATCTTCCTCCAATGTCGACCTAGCAGTCTAGCGCTCTGCGCGGACAAGGGAAGGGGGTTCGTGCGGTTGAACAACATGCCGCGGGGCGATGCCTCGCTACGCAAAAGCCGCACCTGCGTTGATGCTCAGCTGCCTATGTAGAAACGTTTCAGAACCTCTACATAGGCAAAAACAACAGCACAGATGCGGCAACGATGCACAGGTGGTTGAGCCTTTATGCGATGATGCTCGACTACTTGGTCTTGGCCACCAGCAGCGGGTCGCCCAGCTTGACGAGCGGGTTGCCGCCGATAAGCGTTCCGGACTCGCCGACATGGTCGATGCTCTTAAGACGGTCGAGCTCGGAGACGATGACGGTCACGATGTCTTCGTGACCAGCGGCCTTAATGGCCTCGCGGTCGAAGCTGATGAGCGGCTGGCCGGCCTTGACCACATCGCCCATCTCGACAAAGCGGGCAAAACCCTTGCCGTTCATTTCCACGGTGCCCAGGCCAACATGGATGAACACGCGAAGACCGTCCTCGGTAATCATGCCGATGGAGTGGTTGGTGACGGTGGTGGCGCCGATACGGCCGTTGGCGGGGGCGTAGATGGTGCCGGTAATTGGTTCGATGCCGTAGCCCTGACCGAGCATGCCCGAGGCGATGGTCTCGTCGGGAACTTCACTCAGATTGACGAGCACGCCGTTGACGGGAGCGTAGATGACGCCTTCGCGGGTGGCGAAGCTTGCTGCGGGCGGAACGGACGCCTCGCCCGACGAAGTGAACGTGGACTTGAGCGAATCGAGCAGACCCATAGATGCCTCCAACGTATCAGGCGCGCATGTTGCACGCGTGTGGTTTGCCGGAAACGTTTCGTACGTGTTTCCCAGCACGGTCAGCGCCCCTATTTTACGCTGCCCAACGATACCTCTGAACAGCGATTTTGTGATATATCAGTTGAAGGCCAACTTATTGCGGGGGTGTTTCTGCGCCACGGGCTCAAGTGGGGTACGCTAAGGTGCGAAAAACGAGTGCGCATAATCTGCGCGAAGGGAGCACATATGATTGTCGAGAACCATGCGCTGTGGGGCGAGGAGCCGACCGAGGATTATCCGGCGACGTTTACGTATCTGGGTGCCGAGCCGCTGCCCGACAAGCCCAATGGCCGCCGCCCCGCGGTGATCATCTGCGGCGGAGGCGGGTTTACGCATATCGCTCCGCACGAGCAGGACCCGGTGGCGTTTGCATTTTTGGACCGCGGCTACCAGGCCTTTGTGCTCAACTATGTGACGAGTGGCACGGGCGACGTGAGCTTTCCGCACCCGCAGGCGGACCTCGCCAAGATGGTCGCTACCGTGCGTGCCAACGCCGACGAGTGGCATGTCGATCCCAAGCGCGTGTGCATCGTGGGCTTCTCGGCGGGCGGCATGATCTGCGCCTCGTTGGCAACGCAGTGGAAGACCGGACCCTTCGCGGGCCTTGCCGGGGCTCGTCCGGAGGATATTCGTCCCGACGCCGTGGTGCTGGGCTATCCGTTGCTCGACCTTGCCTATGTGCGCGATATGTAGACGCGCGACCCGCGCATCGACCTGCGCGTGCCCAAGACGGGTGGCAAGACGGGGCGCGATTTGCTCAACGACTATCTGTCGATGGTGACGGGCGGCGAGGCGACCGATGAGCACCTGGCCGACATTTGCCCTACCACGCACGTTACGCGCCAGATGCCCCCGACCTTTGTGTGGGGCGTTTCGGACGACAAGACGGCGCCGATCGCGCAGGTCTACCCGTTTGCGCAGCGCATGGCCGAGGAGGGTGTTGCATGCGAGATGCACGTCTTTGACCAGGGTGGCCACGGCCTTTCGCTCGGCAACGCCAATACCGCGGTCGACAACGAGGACAAGCAGGTTTCCGTCCGTCCCTGGATCCGCCTGGCCTTCCGCTTCCTGGAGCGCCACGGGTTTTAGTTACGGCGTTTTACCAAACGCCGTAACCGCATGACGCTGCAAGCTCGCCAGGGCGGCAATCTGCCTTTCAACTTCGGCGGCATGACCAAAAGGTCAATGCTGCCTCGTTTCAAGGCACCTTGCTCGCTCTGACGGGCTTTCGCTGTCGATTCCAAGACATCGGCATCGCCCTGGCTGTCAAGGGCTTGGTGCAAAGTAATCCGTCCCCCTTGCAGCAATCTGTCGATTGAACGTTGCTGTATGTTCGCGCTATCATGCATGGATAAATTGGTTAGCCATGGCAAACGGTTAGCCATGGTAAACATAAATGCAACGCCCTGTGGGCGCCGGGGGAGGAACACGGACGTGAAGCTCGATACGCTCGAGATTGGAAAGGACGCCGTTGTCGCATCGGTGACATCAGACGACCAGGCGCTTCGTCAGCATATTTTGGACATGGGCCTAACGCCGGGCACCGAAGTCACCATGATGAAGTACGCCCCCATGGGCGACCCACTCGAGATTCGCCTACGCGGCTACGAGTTGACGCTGCGCAAGGACGATGCTGCTCGCATTGAGCTCGTAGATGTTCACGACACAGATACGGGCCCGCGCGCTAACGCCGCAATCGGCACGACGGAGCACCCGGCACTCGGCGAGGGGACGTATTCGCCCCGTGCGGCAAAGACGGCCGTGCCCGAGGGCGCGCCCCTGCATTTTGCCCTCGCCGGCAACCAAAACTGCGGCAAGACCACCCTGTTCAACCAGCTTACGGGCTCCAACCAGCACGTCGGCAACTTTCCCGGCGTGACGGTCGACCGCAAGGACGGCACCATCCGTAACCACCCTGAGGCGAGCGTTACCGACCTGCCCGGTATTTACTCCCTGTCGCCGTACACAGGCGAAGAGGTCGTGAGCCGTCAGTTCATCCTCGACGAGCGCCCGGACGCCATCATCGACATCATCGACGCCACCAACATTGAGCGTAACCTGTACCTGACGCTGCAGCTTATGGAGCTCGACCGCCCTATGGTCATCGCGCTCAACATGATGGACGAGGTGACGACCAACGGCGGCGCCATTGACGTCAACCTGCTCGAGAGTCTGTTGGGCGTGCCGGTCGTCCCCATTAGCGCCGCGCGTAACGAGGGCATCGGCGAGTTGGTGGACCATGCCTTGCACGTGGCGCGGTTCCGCGAGCGTCCCGGCCGTCTGGACTTTTGCGCACCCGATGGTCCGGACGGCGGCGCGCTGCATCGCTGTATTCACGGCATCGCCAACCTTATCGAGGACCATGCCGCGACGGCGCACATTCCGGTGCGGTTTGCGGCGACCAAGCTGGTTGAGGGCGACGAGCTGGTGACCGAGGCGCTTCACCTGGATCGCAACGAGCTAGACGCCATCGAGCACATCATTACCCAGATGGAGGGCGAGGCCGGCACCGACCGCCTGTCTGCGCTGGCCGATATGCGCTTTAGCTTTATCGGCGACGTGTGCGGGCGCTGCGTCGTCAAGCCGCACGAGAGCCGCGAGCACGTGCGCTCCGTCAAGATCGACCGCATTCTGACGGGTCGCTATACGGCCATTCCGGCGTTTCTGCTGATCATGGGTCTCGTCTTTTGGCTGACGTTTGGCGTGATCGGCGCGGCGTTGCAGGGACTCATGGAGGACGGCATCGCTGTCATCATCGCCTCGGCCGATGCGGGCCTCAAGGCGTTCGGCACCAACGACGTGGTGCGCTCACTGGCTGTCGACGGCGTGCTTACGGGTGTGGGCAGCGTGCTGACCTTCCTGCCGATTATTGTCGTGCTCTTCTTGTTCCTCTCCATTCTGGAGGACTCGGGCTACATGGCGCGCGTGGCCTTTGTTATGGATAAGGTGCTGCGTCGCTTTGGCCTGTCGGGCCGCAGCTTTGTGCCTATGCTCGTCGGTTTTGGCTGCACCGTGCCGGCTATCATGTCGACCCGTACGCTCCCATCCGAGCACGACCGCAAGATGACGGTCATGCTCACGCCGTTCATGAGCTGTTCGGCCAAGTTGCCGGTCTACGGCCTGCTGTGCGGGGCGTTTTTCCCGCAGGCGACGGTCCCCGCCATGGTCTCGCTCTATCTGATTGGCATTGCGGTCGGTTGCGTCGCGGCTTTGGTGCTCAATCGCACGGCATTTAAGGGCGACCCGGTGCCGTTTATCATGGAGCTTCCCAATTACCGCCTGCCGAGCGTCAAGACGACGGTGATGCTGGCATGGGATAAGGCCAAGGATTTTATTACCAAGGCCTTTACCATTATCTTTGCCGCTACGGTGGTCATCTGGTTCCTTCAGACGTTCGATATCCGCTTTAATGTGGTCGCCGATCAGTCGCAAAGCCTGCTTGCGGGCCTCGGCAGCATCATCGCGCCGGCGCTGGCGCCGCTTGGCTTTGGCGATTGGCGCGCATCCACGGCGCTCGTCACCGGACTTATCGCCAAGGAGAGTGTCATCTCGACCCTCACCGTGCTTTTGGGCGCGACCTCGCCCGCGGCACTGTCGACCATGTTTTCGCCGTTTACCGCTTACGTGTTCCTGGTCTTTACGTTGCTGTACCCGCCTTGCGTGGCGGCCATCGGCGCCGTCAGGAGCGAGTTGGGCGCGCGCTATGCCGTTGCCGTGTTCGCGTTTCAAGTGACGGTCGCCTGGATCGTGGCGTTTGTCGTGCATTCGGCGGGCATATTGCTGGGGTTGGCTTAGTTATTTATTGACGGCGCAACCTCTGTGTATCGAATTGTTTCGGTCCCGTGTCCGTTACTGACGGATGCGGGACCGTTGCTATATAATCGCCTCCACTCAAAATGATTGGAGATGTTATATATGAGTCAGGCAAGGCAAGACGGCATCACGCTCAGGCAGTGGCTCCCACTCGTCGGGCTCACCTGCTGTGCGTTCGTGTTCAACACGTCGGAGTTTATGCCCATCGGCCTTTTGACTGATATCGCCGCGTCGTTCTCGCTCACCGAGGCCCAGGCGGGCATCATGATCTCGGTCTATGCCTGGGGCGTCATGCTGCTGTCGTTGCCGCTCATGGTGTTCGCTTCGCGTTTCGAGTTTAAGCGGATGCTGCTGGGCGTGCTTGCCGTGTTCTCGCTCGGTCAGTTCCTGTCCGCTGTGGCGCCGACCTATCCCATCCTGGTCTGCGCGCGCCTGGTGGTCGCTTGCGCACATGCCGTGTTCTGGTCAGTCGCCTCGATTATGGCCTCGCGCCTGGTCGACACTCGCCACGGCGCGCTCGCCATCAGCATGATCGCTACGGGCTCGTCCATCGCGCAGATCTTTGGCCTGCCTCTCGGTCGCGCCATTGGCTTGGCCGTGGGCTGGCGCATGACGTTTGCCGTGGTCGGGGGCCTCTCAGCCATCGCGGCCGTCTACCAGGCAGCGGTGTTCCCGGCCATGCCGGCGGGTGAGCGCTTTACCGTCAAACAGCTGCCCGAGCTGCTCAAGAACCCGCTCCTCATCGCGCTCTACGCAGTCACGGTCTTCATGGCGACCGGCTATTACGCAAGCTACAGCTATATCGAGCCTTTCCTGGCTCAGGTCGCCCATGTCGACGCAAGCGCTATCACCATGACGCTGACGGCGTTCGGCTGCTCCGGTCTGCTCGGAAGCTGGCTGTTCGGCCGCCTGTTCGATGGGCATCGCTTCCCGTTCTTGGCTATCACGCTCTCCGGCGTGCCGGTGGCCCTGCTGCTCATGGGGCCGGCCGCATCGTCGCTCGTGACAGTGCTTGCCGTCTGCGCACTGTGGGGTTGCTGCGCCACGGCCTTTAACGTGGCGTTTCAGGCCGAGCTCATCAAGCACACGCCGGCAGATTCGTCGGCCGTCGCCATGTCGATCTTCTCGGGCCTGTTCAATCTGGGCATTGGCACGGGTACCGCGATCGGCGGAGCCGTGGTTTCGGGTCCCGGTATCGCCTGGATCGGCTGCGCGGGTGGCGCAATCGCCGCCGTGGGTGTCATCCTCGCCATCACGGTAATGTTCCCGGCCATTCGCCGCGCAAAGCCCGTTGCCTAATCACGTTTCCTCATCAGTTGCGGTGGAATAGTTCCTGTTTAAGGCCTCTGAAGGCCCAAGCAGGAACTATTCCTCCGCAACTTATTTTGGGGAAGAGGATACAAGCCGGGCATACAATGGATGTCGTTGTGTTGAGCTTACCGGGAGGTTGCTATGTGGGCATACGAGACGACGTTCTATCAGATCTATCCTCTGGGCTTCTGCGGAGCTCCGCGCGAAAACGCCGCCCCCGTCGCCGAGGATGAACTCGCCCAGGCTGCCAACGTCGCGCCCAACCCCGATGCGCCCATCATGAAGATTGCCCAATGGGCCGACTACCTGCAGGAACTCGGCGTTGGCGCTGTGCTCATCAACCCGCCGCTCGAATCCGACAGCCATGGCTACGACACGCGCAGTCTGCGCCATATCGACCGCCGCCTGGGTGGGGACGCCGACTTTGCCGCCGTGTGCGAGACGTTGCACGCCCATGGCATCCGTGTGGTGCTCGATGCTGTCTTTAACCACGTCGGTCGTGGCTTTTGGGCCTTCCGCGATGTGCAGGAGCGCAAGTGGGACTCGCCCTACAAGGACTGGTTCCACATCAGCTTTGACGGTGACTCGTGCTACGGCGACGGCTTTTGGTACGAGGGCTGGGAGGGCCATTTTGAGCTTGTGAAGCTCAACCTGCAAAACCCTGCCGTGGTCGATTACCTGCTTGAGTCCGTGCGCCGCTGGTCCGAAGTCTTTGGCGTCGACGGTCTGCGCCTGGACGTCGCCTATATGCTCGATCGCGATTTTATGCGCCGCCTGCATACTTTTACCCGTGAGCTCAAGCCCGACTTTGTGCTGATTGGTGAGACGCTCCACGGCGACTACAACCAGATCGTCAACGACGAGATGCTCGACTCCTGCACCAACTACGAGTGCTACAAGGGCCTGTACTCCAGCTTTAACTCGGTCAACATGTTCGAGATTGCCCACTCGCTTCATCGCCAGTTTGGCGGCGACCCCTGGTGCATTTATCGCGGCAAGCATCTGCTGTCGTTTGTCGACAACCACGACGTGCCGCGCCTGGCGAGCATCCTGACGGACAAGTCCTGCCTGCGCCCCGCCTACGGCATGCTCTTTGGTATGCCGGGCATTCCGTGCGTCTACTACGGCAGCGAGTGGGGGATTGCCGGCGAAAAGGGCGGCCCCGATGGCGATTGGGCGCTACGTCCTGCGCTCGATGAGCCCGCGCCCAACGAGCTGACGGCATTTGTCACGCAGCTGGCGCACCTGCGCTCGGCAAACGACGCGGCAGCCCGTGCCCTCAACTACGGTGCCTATCGCAACGTGGTGATCCAGAACAAGCAGCTGCTGTTCGAGCGCGCCTGCGATGACGCGACGGTGCTCGTGGCGGTCAACGCCGTGAACGAGCCCTATACCTTTGGAGCCGGCGAGCTCAACGGCTCCTTCGTCGACCTGCTTGCCGACGATGCGCCCACGGTCGAGCTGACGGGTGCCCTTGAGCTTGCGCCCTACGAGGTGCGTTATCTGCTGAGGGCCTAGGCCATGGCTGCGTCTGACGAGGGCTATCAGCATATTGAGCATGGGTTTGAACCCGTGTTTGACGAGCGCTCGCGCGTTTTGGTGCTGGGGTCGTTTCCCTCGGTGCTCTCGCGTGCCAATGCCTTCTACTACGGCAATCCGCAGAACCGCTTTTGGCGCGTGATGGCCGCGTGCCTCGGTGTGTCTGTGCCGCCCAACGAGGGCGATCCTTTGGCAAGCGGTGAGCCCGCGACGCTCGATGCCTCCATTGCCGCCAAGCGGGCCATGCTGCTTAACGGCGGTGTGGCCCTGTGGGATGTGATCGAGAGCTGCGACATTAAGGGCTCGAGCGACGCCAGCATCAAAAACGTTGTGCCGGCACATATCGAGCGCATTACCGGCGCAGCTCCCATTGAGCAGGTGATATGCAACGGTGGTACAGCTGGCCGGCTCTACAAGCGCTATCTACAAGAACGCACCGGGCTGCCGGCCATCGCTCTGCCGTCGACAAGTCCCGCCAATGCGGCATGGCGCCTGGAACGCCTTATCGAGCGCTGGCGCGAGGCCGTTGATTGGGGCGCTCTGTAATTTAGATATCTGACTGGGCGCGGGCGCCGAGGTGTTTCATGATGGCATGCCAGATCGGTGCGGGCAGTGCGGGCTTGACGCGCACCATGCCGTCGGCATCGACGCTACCGGCATTGCCACCGCCAAGCAGCTGCGCATGCCCAATGGAGCAGCCCATGCGCACGGCGCCCACAAGCTTATCCATCGCTTCCGAAAATGGCCGACGCAAGAGGCCCATGCGCGGGGAGCGGCGAAGCGCCGCTATGCCGCTGCCGGTGCAGATGACAACTCCGCCGCACCACAATTGGTCATGGCGCTCGCATGCCTTGTGCAGACGAACGGTGGTCCCACGCGCCTGCTCAGCGCCCTCTTGCGCGGCTCGAATCGCGGCATAGACACGCGTTCCCGTACCGCCAAAGCGCTCAAGAGCCTGCTCGATAGCTGTCAACGTCTCATCGTCAGCCACATCTTCAATGGCCAGTACGATGCCATCGGCAACGCTGCCGGCGTCATTTGCCTTCAAGTCAACCGGGCGGGGGAGCGCGGTGCCAGAAAGCTGAGCATAGGCGGCGATGGCATCCTGCAGGTCCCAGAGCAAAAACTCAAGATCGGCGCTATTGGGAATGCTGATATACGCAATGGTTTGCAACGTTTTTGGTACATCGCCGCGTGCGGTCGTCTCCATGCCGCCTCCTTTCCGGTTGGTTTCCGTTTAGGTTACACCGTCTGGTGACGCCTCGCCGCGCTATCCTAGTGCAACCCTTACGAAAGGAACGCCATGCGTCTGCCCATGAACATCTCGCTTGCCACGCTCAAGCCCTCCGGCATCCGTCGGATTAACGCGCTCGCCGCGCAGCATCCGGGATGCATTGCGCTCGCGCTCGGCGAGCCCGATTTTCCCACGCCCGATGTGATTAGCGCTGAGGTGACTGCTTCGTTGGACCGCGGTGACACGCATTATCCGCCCAACAACGGTCGCCCCGCCCTGCGCGAGGCGCTGTCTGCCTACATGGGGGACGCGGGCCTGACGTTTTCCGCCGACGAGGTCATCCTGACCGACGGCGCGACCGAGGCCCTGTCGGCTACGCTTATGGCCATGCTCAACCCCGGCGACGAGGTCATTATTCCCACGCCGGCCTTTGGCCTGTACGAGAGCATCGTCGTGGCCAATCACGCCAAAGCGGTCTTTTTGGATACAGAGCCTGCGCAATTCCAGATTGACGAGGGCGCACTTCGTGCTTGCGTAACGCCGGCGACCAAGGCCATCGTCATCTGCACGCCCAACAATCCTACGGGCTGCATTCTCGACGCGGCTTCGCTCGACGCCGTGGCGCGCGTAGCGGAGCAGGCGGGCATCTACGTGGTCTGTGACGACGTGTACAACCGACTCGTCTATGTGGACGGCTACGAGCGCTTCGCCCAGCGACACCCGGAGCTGCGCGAGCAGACGGTCGTCATCGAGAGCTTCTCCAAACCCTGGGCCATGACCGGCTGGCGCTTGGGCTGGCTCGCAGCGGCAGCCCCCGTTATCGCCGAGATTGCCAAGACTCACCAATACTTAGTATCGAGTGCCGTTTCCTTTGAGATGGACGCCGCAGCCCGAGCCCTGACCGTCGACCCCACCCCCATGCTCAAAGTCTACCGAACCCGCCGCAAGCGCGTGCTCGCAGCCTTAAACGCCATGGGCCTCGACGTAGTGGAACCAGCCGGCGCCTTCTACACCTTCCCGAGCATCAAAAAGTTCGACCTAACCAGCGAAGACTTCTGCATCAAAGCCATCAAAGAAGCAAACGTAGCCCTAGTCCCAGGCGACTGCTTCGGCACCGAAGGCCACATCCGCCTAAGCTACTGCGTTTCCGACAAGGATTTGGACGAAGGTCTCCGCCGCCTGTCCAACTTCGTGTCAACCCTATAGCCCACCGGGACCCAAAACCATCAGCCCACCGACCCAAGCATTATGAGTGGGGCGCGCCGGCCAACGGAAAACCGGGCTGCCCCATAGTTGACGCAGGCCGCGCCGCCGAAGGCCAGGCGCAAGGTTTTCGTAGATTCCGCACGAGCCGAAGGCCACTTAATGTGGCCTTCGTGCGAGCCCAGGACTTGACCGAGCGAAAACCTTGCGCCTGGCCTTCGGCGGAGCGTGCCGGATGGTGGAATTGTGTGCAGCCC
>DXZX01000035.1:0-3918 GCA_019419445.1 Collinsella sp. | reverse complement strand
CCCCGCCATAATACTTTCGGTTCACGCACGAATCCGCTGCCAGAGACAGCCGGCGCTAACGGGCTTTGCCCGCGAGCTTAATGGGATATCCCGCCAGCCGAGGTGGTCGAGTAGATATGTCTTCTCGCCCCCGTCGCTCATGCAGCGCGGGGGCTTTCTTTTTGGACATGCCCCCGTCACGTCCTTGTGGCGGACCGTGCCCGGAAAGAATTCGAGGAGGTGTAATTCATGCCCCAGCAGTACAAAATCGACAAGGTTGCAGAGATCGAGTCCCGTATCGCCGAGAACGCCGGTCTGTTCGTCGTCAACTACAATGGTCTGACGGTTAAGCAGGCTCAGGAGCTGCGTCATCAGCTTCGCGAGTGCGGCGCCGAGATGAAGGTCTACAAGAACAACCTGGTCAAGATCGCTCTCAAGAACCAGGAGCAGCCCGAGCTCGACGAGATCCTCGCCGGCCCCGTCGCTTATGTGTTCTACGAGTCCGAGCCGGTCGAGGCCGCTAAGGCCCTTAAGGACTTCTCCGCTAAGTCCAAGGGCGTCCTTGAGATCAAGGGCGGTATCTCCGACGGCAAGGCCGTTTCCGCTGATGATGTTAAGGCTATCGCCGAGCTGCCCACCAAGGATCAGCTTCTCGGCCAGATCGCCGGTCTCATCTCCGGTTTCGCTCGCGACATCGCTGTCTGCGTCAACGGCGTTTCCTCTGGTCTCGCTCGTTCGATCCAGCAGGTCTCCGAGCAGAAGGCAGCCTAGTTGCTGTTTTCACCCGCGGCGGCAACGCCGCACCCCTGGCGCATTCGCGCCGTGTTTTAATTGATCTCCGTGCATTCGCACGGAAACCGAAAGGACTTAGAAATGGCTAAGCTTACCACCGATGAGATCATCGATGCTCTTAAGGAAATGACCCTTCTCGAGGCTTCCGAGCTCGTCAAGGCTATCGAGGACACCTTCGGCGTTTCCGCCGCTGCTCCTGCCGCTGTTGTCGCCGCTCCCGCTGCTGGCGCTGCTGAGGCCGAGGAGAAGACCGAGTTTGACGTCGTGCTCGAGGGCTTCGGCGACAACAAGATCCAGGTCATCAAGGCCGTCCGTGAGCTCACCAACCTTGGCCTGAAGGAGGCCAAGGAGGTCGTCGAGGGCGCTCCCAAGGCTGTTCTCGAGGGTGCCAAGAAGGAGGACGCCGAGGCTGCCAAGGAGAAGCTCGAGGCTGCTGGCGCTGCTGTCACCCTCAAGTAATCAGGCTTTCTCGCCAGATTTCTTTGCAGACGGGGTTCGCATTGCGAGCCCCGTCTTTTTTTGTTTTGGCCCCTCTATTTTGCTGGCTCGGTATGCAAATTGCTGTCGTTTGCGGCGCTTTGGAATCGCTACCGTTGGGCGATAAAATTGCACCATTCGCGCAATAATTTGCGTTGACCTGCTGAAGAATTGCGTTTGCCTTACGGCGACGTATGTCTCCGGCGGTAAGATACTTCGGTATCGCAATTTGGTCTGCGGCCGCCGTGCCGCACGCACAGGGCGCATTCTGCGCCTGCGAAAGGATCCTTGAATAACATGAAGGCAATCATCCCCGCCGCCGGTCTTGGCACGCGTTTTCTGCCTGGCACTAAGTGCACGCCCAAAGAGATGCTGCCGGTGCTCGACAAGCCGGTCATCCAGTATGTCGTTGAGGAGGCGCTCGACCCCGAGGAGGTCGATGACGCCATCATCGTTACCTCTCCTGGTAAGCCCGAGCTGCTGAGCTACTTCCAGCCCGATCGTTCGCTTGAGAATCTGCTGCGCGAGCGCGGTAAGGATGCTTACGCCGATGCTGTTGCCCATGCGGGCGGCATGCCGGTCGACTTCCGTTATCAGTACGAGCCCAAGGGCCTCGGTCATGCCATTCGCTCTGCTGCCGACGCCGTGGCAGGGGAGAACTTCCTGGTTCTTCTGGGCGACTACGTTGTGCCAAACCGCGACATCTGCGACAAGATGCTTGCTGTCTCCAAGGAGCACGGTGGCGCTTCGGTTATCGCCGTTGCCGCGTGCGCTCCCGAGGAAGTCAGCCGCTATGGCGTCATCGCCGGCGATCGCGTTGGCTCGCTCGAGGGCTTCGAGAATGCTGCCGACGACGAGCCCGGTGCCGTTTGGCGCATCGGCGGTCTGGTCGAGAAGCCTGCTCCCGAGGCGGCTCCGTCCAATCTGTACATCGTCGGCCGCTATCTGCTGAGCCCGCTGGTCATGGACCTGCTCGCCGACCAGCAGGCCGGCAAGGGCGGCGAGATCCAGCTCACCGACGCCATGGCCCGCTCGCTCGACCGCGAGGCCATGTACGCTGTCGTCATCGACCCGCTCTCGGGCTACGACACCGGTACCCCGTCTGGCTGGATGGCCACCAACGCTCTTATGGCTGCAAGCGATCCTCGCTTTGCAAGCGCCTTCTGGGACGCCATCGACGAGCGCGGCGGCTTGATGCGCAAGTAAGCCTTCGGGCATCGACATTTACGGGTGCGGACCTCGGTTCGCGCCCGTTTTTTAAGCGAGCTACGGCTTAGCCCCGGCACAATTTGGTCGAATTCTGGGATGTACTTTCCGGCTGAGGCCCCTAGCGGAAAGTGGGACCCAGAATATCGGCGGCTCAGAATGGGATACAGTTTCCCAAACCGGGTTCAAACGGAAACTGCGACCCAGTTTGAGGCCTCAAAACGGGATGCAGTTTCCGTCCGATTAACCCTCACCGCCATTCCGCCATTCAGCTGTCCGTATCAGCAGGCTCGTTCACATAAAATATATGAACAGATGTTCGATGCATATCTATCTACCTGCACCTTTTCTGTCGAAAAACTTTGCTACTCCAAAAACTCAATCGCGTCAAGGCTTTTCTTGCCCAACGGTCGGTACCTGATAAACTATTAGGTTGCGATAACTGGCGAAGCTATGCCTCGCCAACCCACCGAGCATTTCCGTGAAGGAGGAAAAACCTGGTGACCTACGCATACACTGCCACTGAGCGCAAGCGCGTCAGCTTCGGGAAAATCCCGGAGGCCATGGAGCTCCCCAACCTTATCTCTGTTCAAAGGGAATCCTTTGAGCGTTTTAAGGACGAGGGTCTTCGTGAGGCGTTCAAGGAATCCAGCCCCATCCAGAGCCAGAACCATGTTCTCGAGGTTACCTTCGGCGAGCATCAGTTCGGCGACCCCGCGCACACCGTCGAGGAGTGCCGCGAGAAGGATATGACCTATCAGGCTCCGCTTCTGACCGACGTCCGTCTCACCAACAAGGAGACCGGCGAGATCAAGGAGCAGCTCGTCTTCATGGGTGACTTCCCCATGATGACCGATCAGGGCACCTTCATCATCAACGGTACCGAGCGTATCGTCGTCTCGCAGCTCGTCCGCTCCCCGGGCGTGTACTACAGCTCCGAGATGGATTCGGGCAAGCAGATCTACAAGGCCCAGATCATCCCGTCCCGCGGTGCCTGGCTTGAGTTTGAGGTCGACAAGCGCGACCAGCTCATGGTCTCCATCGACCGTAAGCGCAAGCAGAGCGCCACGATGTTCCTGCGCGCCCTTGGCATCGCCGTCACCAACGACGACATCATCGAGCTGCTCGGCAACTCCGATGTGATCAAGCGCACCCTGGAGCGCGACACCGCCCTCACTCGCGAGGACGCCCTCATCGAGATCTACCGTCGCCTGCGCCCGGGCGAGCCTCCCACCGTGGACGCTTCCCGCAGCCTGCTCGAGGGTCTGCTCTTTAACCCGCAGCGCTACGACCTGGCCCGCGTCGGTCGTTACAAGGTCAACAAGAAGCTCAACCTCACCACCGAGGAAGAGGTCACGGTGCTCACCGACGAGGATATCGTCGCGACGCTGCGCTACCTGCTGTCCCTCGCTGCCGGCGAGCAGGGCTTCAAGGTCGACGACATCGACCACTTCGGCAACCGCC
>DXZX01000034.1:15819-23114 GCA_019419445.1 Collinsella sp. | reverse complement strand
GTCGTCGTGCTCGACGATTTCGTAGAGCGCGTGACCGATACCCTGGGCAATGCCGCCCTCGGCCTGGACGCGCGCGAGCGCCTCGTTGATCACGGTACCGCAGTCCACAGCCGCCGCGTAGTCCACCACGGTCACCTTGCCGGTGGCCTTGTCGACCTCGACCTCGGCAATACCGGCCATAAACGGCGGAGGCGAAACGGGCAGGCAGGCAGAGGCATGCGAGGTGAGCGCGTCGCCGCCCGCGATGTTCTTGACGCACAGGTTGGCAAAGTCGCGCAGCGTGAGGTAGCGGTTCTGCTCGCGCGCGGCACGCTCGTCGGACAAGCGCACATACTGACCATCAAAGACCACATCGGCGGCGTCCACGTCCCACATCTGGGCGGCCTTAGCGCAGATCTTATCGCGCAGATCGGTCGCGGCGTTCTTGGCTGCCAGGCCCGTCACGTACGTGCCCGAGCTCGCGTACGAGCCGGCGTCGAACGGCGACACGTCGGTGTCCACGCCGCGCACCACGATCAGCGAGCTTTCCACGCCCAGCTCCTCGGCGGCAATCTGCGCCAGGATCGTGTCGACGCCCATACCGTTATCGGTGGCGCCGGTGCCGATGGTAATGAAGCCATCCTCTTCCAGGCGCATATCGATGCCGGCGATATCCACGTTGGAAATGCCCGAGCCCTGCATGGTGAGCGCGCAGCCCAGAGCACGCACGCGGTCGCCCAGGTCGACGGCTAGCGGCTTGTCGCGCCAACCGATCATGTCCATTGCGCGTAGCAGACAGCGGTCGAGCGCGCAGGCGTTGAGCTTCTCGTTGTAGTACTGCGGCATGATCTCGCCCTCGCGCACGATGTTCTTAAGGCGCAGGTCGGCCGGGTCCATGTGCAGCATGTCGGCGAGCTCGTTGACGGCACTCTCCACGGCAAACTGGCCCTGGGTAGCACCGTAGCCACGATACGCGCCGCCGCGGTTAGTATTGGTGTAGACAGCGTCCCAGCTAAAGCGGCTCGCCTTCACATGGTTGTAGATGGGCAGGCTCTTGTGGCCCGAAAGACCGATCGTCGTGGTAGCGTGCTCGCCGTACGCGCCGGCGTTGGACAGCGTGTGCAGGTCGATGGCCGTGATGGTGCCGTCGTTCATGGCGCCCAGCTTAACGGTCATCTGCATCTGGTGGCGCGAGTTGCCCGCGGTGATGGTCTCCTCGCGGGTGTAGCAGCAATAGCTCGGACGGCCGGTCTGCTGGGTAACGAATGCCACGAAGATCTCGCAGCAGCCCGTCTGCTTGGAGCCAAAGCCGCCGCCGATGCGCGGCTTAATGACCTGCACCTGCGACTGCGGGATATCGAGCGACTGCGCGACCATACGGCGCACGTGGAAGGGCACCTGCGTGGAAGTGGTAACCGAGATACGCCCGAACGCGTCGGTCGTCGCGAAGGCGCGGAAGGTTTCCATGGGCGCGGTCTGCGTGGCCTGGCTGGTGTAGGTGCGCTCAAAGACGATGTCGCTTTGGGCGAACGCTTCGTCCAAGTCGCCAAAATCGCTGGTACCGCTGCACACCAAGTTGCGCGGGACGTCGCCGCCCTGCGGGAACATAAAGGTCACGTCGCCCTCGGGGTGGACCACGATGTCATTATCGAGCGCCTGGGTAAAGTCGAGCAGGGGCTCGAGCACCTCGTAGTCGACCTTGATGAGCTTGAGCGCCTTATCGGCGGCCTCCTCGGTCTCGGCGGCGACGATTGCCACCTCCTCGTTTTGGTAGCGGACGAGGTTCTCAAGAATCAGACGGTCGTAGGGACTCGGCTGCGGATAGCTCTGGCCGGCGATGGTAAAGCGGCGCTTGGGCACGTCCTCGTAGGTGTAGACGCCCACCACGCCGGGCACCTTCAGGGCGCGAGACGTGTCGATGGAGCGAATCTTGGCGCGGGCATAGGGGCTGCGCTTGAGTTTGACGATGAGCGCGCCGGCGGGCACCATATCGCCTGTGTAGACGGGACGGCCCTCGAGCAAAGCCTTCGAGTCCTTCTTGGGCTGCTTGTGGGTGATCTGCTTGTAAGTGACGCCGTCGCAGCTGGTGTCGTTGACCGGCAGTTCGGGCAACTCAAAGCCCACCTGTACGCCAGATTCGTTGAGGAAGCGGACGATAGCGCGCAGCTGGCTCTCGTAGCCGCTGCAGCGGCAGAGGTTGCCGGCGAGCTGGCGCGAGAGCTCCTCGCGTGTGGCGACGAGGCTTGGGTCCTCCTTGGCGGCACGGGCAAGCGCCAGCACGTTCATGATAAGGCCGGGGGCGCAAAAACCGCACTGCTCGGCGCCTTCGGCAGCCATTGCGCGGGCGAGTGCCTCGGACTCGGCCTTGAGTCCCTCGAGCGTGGTGATGGTGTGTCCCTCAACACGGGCGGCGGGAACCGAGCAGCTCAGCACCGGGTCGCCGTCGAGCCACACCGTGCACAGACCGCAGTTGGTGGTCTCGCAGGCACAGCGCACCGACGCGCAACCCTGCTCGCGCAGCAGCGCAAAGAGCATGGTGTCGGGGGCAATCTGAACCTTGACCTTGCGGCCGTTGAGCGTAAAGGAAAGATCGATGAGTTTGGCAGCCATTAGCGCACCTCGCTAGAATCGACGCCGGGCACGCGGCGGCAGGAATACTCGTCCGTGGCAAACTTAGGAATCTGCACGCCCTCGAGCTCGCGGGCAAGCGCGGCCGAAAGCTCGATGCCGGCGGCGCGGCGCACGGCCTGGACGGCAAGCGGTGCCGAGATGCGACGGCGGTACTCGGCCGAGCCCCACAGGTTGGTGCCGTAGCTCAGCGCGCGCACGGACGCGGCCAGGGCGCGCAGCTCGTCCTCGGAAGGCTGCTCGCTGGTGAGGCCACACGCCTCGCCCTGCAGCAAGGTTGCGCGCAGCGGGCGGGCGCCCACGGTGACGTGCCAGGATCCGTCCCACCAGGCGGCGGTGACGTTCAGCGAGGGGAAGTCGGTCGCAGCCTTGCGCACGGCCTCGTAGCTCGCACGGTACTCGTGCTTGACGACCACGACGTGCTCGATCACGTCGCGCACGTAGCCCATCCGCACGAACTCCGCGAGCGGCACGCGACCGGCGCCCGTCAGCTCAACGTACGAATCGAGCGCCAAAAATGCCGAGAGCACGTCCGAGAAACCAAAGCGGCCGTAGATGCTGCCGCCCACCGTGGCGGTATTGCGCAGCTGCACGCCCACGATGTCGTGGACGGCGAACTCAAAGACATTGTTGACAAGCGCGTTGAGCTCGGCATGGCGCTCGAGCTGGCGCAGGGTACACATGGCACCGATGCGAAACTCGGTCTCGGTCTCCTCGATCTGATCGAGTCCGCAGGCCGAAAGGTCAATCGCCGTCGCCACGCGACGCGAACCCAGGCGCATCCAGATGCCGCCGCCCACAATCTTGTTGTTGCGATTTTTCTGCAAGAGCTCATAGGCTTCGGCCGCGTTTCCAACACGGACGTAGGTACCGAACTTGAGCACGTTCTCCCCCATCTCTTTACTTGTCCAGTACCTCTAAGTGTACCAAACGAGGGCGCACGACCCTCACCACCATAGAAAAAGGCTCCCGGCCGATATGGTCGGGAGCCTTAGCGCATCAGCGGGTGCTGTACGGAGCTATGTCAAGCTGAATTTAGCAGACGCCCTGAGCGAGCATGGCGTCGGCGACCTTCAGGAAGCCGGCGATGTTGGCGCCCATGACAAAGTTGCCCTCCTGGCCATACTCCTTGGCGGTGTCGTCCACGTTGTGGAACATGCCGCGCATGAGCTGCTCGAGCTTGCCGTCGACCTCCTCGAAGGTCCAGGACAGGTGCTCGGCGTTCTGGCTCATCTCGAGGCCGGACACGAGCACGCCGCCGGCGTTGGCAGCCTTACCGGGCATAAAGGCGACGCCGTTCTCCTGGAAGTAGGTCGTGGCCTCGATGGTCGTGGGCATGTTCGCGCCCTCGCCGACCACCTTGCAGCCATTGGCGACGAGCGCCTGGGCGTCCTCGAGCAGCAGCGTGTTCTCGCGAGCGCAGGGCAGCGCGATGTCGCAGGGCAGCTGCCACACGCCGCGGCCGTCGCCCTCGTGCCACACGGCACCGGGCTTCTCGTCAACGTACATGGCGAGCGTGACGCCCTTGTCGTGGCCGGAGCGCTTCTGGTTGTAGACGTGCTCGAGCACGGAGTAGTCGATGCCGTCGGGATCCTCGACCCAGCCGTGGGTATCGGAGCAGGCCAGCACCTTGCCGCCGAGCTGGGCGACCTTCTGGACCGCGTAGATGGCGACGTTACCGGAGCCGTGAACGACGACGTTCTTGCCCTCGAAGGACTCACCGCGGCTCTTGAGGTACTCGTCCACAAAGTAGACCAGACCGTAGCCGGTGGCCTCGGTACGGGCGAGCGAGCCGCCAAAGGAGAGGCCCTTGCCGGTAAGGACGCCGGTCCACTCGTTGGTCAGGCGCTTGTACTGACCGAACATGTAGGCAACCTCGCGGCCGCCAACGCCCAGGTCGCCGGCGGGAACGTCGGTGTTGGGGCCGATGTGGCGATAGAGCTCGGTCATGAAGGACTGGCAGAAGTGCATGATCTCGTTGTTGGACTTACCCTTGGGGTCAAAGTCGGAGCCGCCCTTGCCGCCGCCCATGGGAAGGGTGGTCAGGCTGTTCTTAAGGATCTGCTCCAGACCCAGGAACTTGAGCATACCCAGGGTGACCGTGGGGTTAAAGCGCAGGCCGCCCTTGTAGGGTCCAATGGCAGAGTTGAACTCGACGCGGTAACCGCGGTTGACCTGAACCTTGCCCTGGTCGTCGACCCAGGGAACACGGAACATGACGATGCGCTCGGGCTCGACAAGGCGCTCAAGCAGGGCGGCCTCCTCGTACTCGGGGTGGGCGTCGAGCGCCGGCTGGATGGTGCCGAGGATCTCGGTCGCGGCCTGGATGAACTCAGGCTGCTCGGGATAGCGGGCCTTGAGCTCTTCGAGAACTTTCTGCGTGTAGCTCATGCTTCCTCCAATGATGGGAAAGAAAAGTGTCGGTCGCGGCACCCTATGCGCCGCGAGCTTTATCGAGTATGGATAATATCGCACTGTTGCAGCAAAGTTTCGCATAAGCCGACAAGCAGATGTTTCGTTTTGATTACGATGCAGGTAGAAGCGTTTTTGAGCACCCGACCCACAAATCGCGTGTTTCGAAGCTGTTTCGTCCACGTGTTCCAAACCACCACATTGGGGACAGACACCTGTGTGGTGGTGCCGGTGGCTAGAGGACGAGCTGATGGTAGTCGGCGGGGGTTATGCGGCCTTCGATGGCAGCACGGAAGGCGGCGAGTGCATCGCCCGAGAACGGAATGGCCCAGCACAGGCCGCAACCTGCGGTGATGGAGCCGGGCAGCGGCATGATGCGCCCAGGAACACCGGCGGCAAGGCACAGCTGTTCGCATTCCATCACATCGAAGGTGCTGTCGAACGACACGATGATTTTGCGTTCATGGTCGAGAGCATCACCGGACGGGCCTTCGCGGTGTGCATCGCGATACGCCGCGGCGGCCGCTTCCTCTTCCGCAGTATGTCCACAGCCACCGCAACCGCAGGTACAGGGTTCGGACCCGTCGCAAGTGCAAGGTTCTCCCGTGTCGGGACAAATATCGTGAGACATGGCAACTCCAATCGTCTAGGCGAGTAACTCGGCCGCCGCAAACTCCTCGGGCGTATTGACGTTCTCGAAGCAGAGCGTCGAGCCGGCGACCGCGACAATCTGAGGCTCGTCCAAATACCCGGCATTCACCCGGTCGATCAGGCAGCGGATTCGCTGACGGTCATCGGCGAGCAGCTCTTGGGCAACCGGCGCACACGCGTCACGGCGCCAGACGGCGCAAAGCGGCTCAATCCCCCGCTCCTCGCGCGGCACGCACACGTCGAGCGCCTGGGCCTCGACACAGCCAGCAAGGGCACCGATTAGCTCCGAAGAGACAAACGGCATATCACAGGCGACGATAGCAACGAGAGGCAGCCGGGCCGCAGTCAGCGAACTCGCGATGCCGCGCATGGCGCCCGCCGACCCTTCTAGGTCCGCCACCACACGCGGCACCAAGCCGCCAAACGCGCACTCCTCAAGAAAGGCAAGCTCGCTGGGACGCGACGTCGTCACGACCAACTCGCCGGCAACTGGCGCCAGCCGACCCAGCACGCGTTCGATGAGCGGCTCGCCGCAAAACGCCATGCGAGCCTTATCGCAGCCCATGCGCGAGGACATCCCGCCCGCTTGAACGACGCAAGAAAGATCGGCCCGTCTTACGGTAGTCATACGGCAAACCACCCCCATCGGCATGCTCAAAACCCGGCACGCGAAGCCAAATACCGTCGCCGATAAAGCGGGCGGTACGGCAAACCTGTGCAAAAACAAAACAGCGCCTTTGCGGCACGCAGCAAGACCGCGAGCACAAAAGCGCTGGTAGCGTATGGCGGGAACGTATGTGAATCGAACACATCCAAGACGTTTTGCACGCCTCGCAACGGTTTTGAGGACCGCGGAGCCCACCGGAGCCCATCCGTTCCCAAGTGCGCCGGTATTTTACCAAACCGAGCAGCCAATCTAGCGCAGGGAGCGCAGGCCGCCGGCATCCTTGTCGAGCACCGTAAAGCGCACGGCATCCAGGTGCTCCAAGATGCTGATGGCACGTTTGCGCGACACACCCAGCGCCTCGCGCAGCACGCTCGTGGTGGCAGCACCGCCGGCTTCGGCGATGGCGGCGGCGACGAGTTCGCGCGCGTGAGCCTCAGCGGCAGCGGACAGGGCAACGTCGCGCTCGACCTTGACGATCGAGCGGTTGAGCGAAAGCTCGCGCAGGGCACGCGTCATGATGTCGCAATCGAGCTGAAGCTGCTCGCCCACCTCGGGCAACGTCGGCGTATCGAGTCCGGCCTCGTCCAGCAAGGCAACGATGCGCCCGCAGACCTCGCGCACCACACGCGCCGCGGCGGCTGCGGAATGCGGGTCGAACACCTCGGCCCCCTCGGAGGCGCACACGCCACGCGAGCAGCCCTCGGCAATCAGAGCCGCGGCAACGCCTTCATCTGCGGCAGGCCACGCAGCATGGGCAACGGCGCCGGGCGTAAAGCCCGTCTCCTTGGGAGCTGCCGCGTGCATGGCTGACAGGGTCGCCGCCAGGGCATCCATAGCGGCGTCGAGCGCGGAAGAATCTGCATACAGCGAGCCATCCGAGCCAGCCAGCGCGCAAGCAGCGCCCTGCGCCACCAACCCACGCAGTGCGACATCGGCCTCGCCGACACCAAGATCCAAA
>DXZX01000034.1:0-15809 GCA_019419445.1 Collinsella sp. | reverse complement strand
CATCAACCGCCGTAACCGGCAGCGTCTGCAGCGCCAGCCAAGCGCCCACACCGCCCGCGATATCGCCGGACTCGATCGCCGCATACAGCGCACGCTCTCCTTCGGCAAGCTCGCGCGAGCGACGGCAGCGCGAAAGCAGCACACGCCCGCCGCCAATAAGCATAACGGGCGAATACGACAGCACCACGGCATGGTCTCCGGCTCGCAGCGGCAGCGGCTCCTCCAAGCGCACCTGTACGGTACGGGTCTCGCCCACCGCCATGGGGGCCTCGCCCTCCAAAAGCATGATGCGGCCGCCGACCTCGGCCGTACCCGCCATCACGTGCACACGCGCACCCGACTCGAGCACGCGCGGCTTGGCTCCCTCGCGACCCAAATACGTAAACGCCATCATAAAGCGCAGCGTCTGGCCAAAGCGACCCGCCACACTGAGCATCTCACCGCGATCGAGCGCGGCGACGCCGTCACCAACCAGGTTGAGCGCCACACGCTGACCGGGAAGCGCCTGCTGCGTGTCGCCATGCACTTGGATCCCGCGTACGCGGCAGGCCGTGCGCGACGGCAGCGCGACGAGCTCATCGCCCACCGCAACCGGCGCATCGTGCAGTGTCCCTGTCACGACGGTGCCGGCGCCCTTGATCGTAAAGCAGCGGTCAATCGGCAAGCGCGGCGCAGCATCGGTGCGCTCGGCACGGTCGCGGCAGGAATCCCAGCAGGCACCGACCTGATCGTCAAGCGCGGCCAGCAGCGCGTCAATCCCCTCGCCGGTCTTGGACGACACGGGGACCATCGGCGCGCCCGCAAACACGGTACCCGACAAAAAGTCATCGACATCGAGCTCGGCAAGCTCGGTCATCTCGGCGTCGGCCAGGTCGCACATCGTCAACGCGACCACCATATGCGTAACGCCCAGCAGCTCCAGCACATGCACGTGCTCGCGGGTCTGCGGCATCACGCCCTCGACAGCCGAAACCACCAGCACCGCCACGTCGATGCCCGTGGCGCCCTGCACCATGGCGCGCAAGTAATGCGCGTGGCCCGGCACGTCGACCAGGCCAACGATCTTGCCACTCGGCAGTGCCAGCTCGCCAAAGCCCAGCTCCACGGTCATACCGCGACGGCGCTCAACCTCCAGACGGTCGGGATTCTTGCCGGTCAACGCCTCGATCAGTGCCGACTTACCATGGTCAACGTGGCCCGCCGTGCCAACGATAACGGGACACTCTACCAGCGCTTGAACCTCACTCATCGAGCAATCGCCTTCTCAACGCACGCGACGAGCGTCGATGCCGCCGTCTCGATATCGCGGTCGCCCACGAGCGTACGGACGTCAAACAAAATGCGATCGTGCGAGGTTCGTGTGACGACCGGAGTGTCGAAATCTTGGACGAGCAAGCGCTTGAGTGCGTCAACGGAAAGACGCTCATCGACAAGACGCACGGCAACGCACATGGTGGGCAACTCGACGGTAGGCAGCGAGCCGCCGCCGGGAGCCGACGACTCCTCGACGATCTCCACCTGAACGGCGCACGGGCAGCCAGCCTTATCGAGGCCCGCCACCATCAGATCGCGCAACTTGCGTGCGCGACGCTCCAGATGAGCCTGCGGAAGCGTGAGCATGTTGAGTACCGGCACCTCGCGATGGGCCACATCCGCCCCGTCCATGTAAATGCGCAGTGTAGCCTCGAGCGCCGCCAGTGCAAGCTTACCCGGACGCAGGGCACGCATAAGCGGATGCGACCCGCAGGCCTGGACCAGATCGCGACGACCCATGATAATGCCCGCCTGCGCGGCGCCGAGCAGCTTATCGCCCGAGCATGACACGATATCGAGCCCCGCCGCGACCGAAGCCGGCGTGGTTTCTTCGCCTCCGCGCACCAAGATGTCGTCGGGCAACAGCGCGCCCGACCCCTGGTCCTCGTAGAACAGCAGGCCATGCTTGTGGGCCAGGGCGGCAAGCTCCCGAGAGCCTACCTCCTCGTGAAAGCCCTCGATGCGATAGTTGGAAGGATGAACCTTGAGGATCATGGCCGTATCGGGTGTGATGGCTTGCTCATAATCTGCCAGGTGCGTGCGGTTGGTGGCGCCGACCTCGACGAGTTTGGCGCCCGAAGCCGCCATGACATCGGGGATGCGGAAGCTGCCGCCGATCTCGACAAGCTCGCCGCGGCTGACGATAACCTCTTTGCCCGCGGCATGGGTCGCCAGCACCAGCAGCACCGCGGCGGCGTTGTTGTTGACCACGAGCGCGTCCTCGGCACCGGTGAGTGAGCGGATGAGCTGCGCGGCATGCTCCTTGCGCGACCCTCGCGAGCAGGTGTCGACGCTGTACTCGAGCGTGCTGTAGCCGCGCGCGACCTCGGCCACGGCCTTTGCCGCCGACTCCGCGAGCGGGGCGCGGCCCAAGTTGGTATGGATGACCACACCCGTGGCGTTGACGGCAGGGCGCAGGCTCGGCAACGCGGAGCGGTGCGCACGCCACTCGATGGCCGAGGCAAGGTCGCGCTTAGAGCGCGGGGCAGCACCGGCGCGAATGGCTGCGCGCTCCTCGTCGAGCTCGGCCGTCACGGCGGCATGCACCACCGCGTCGCAGGTCTCCCCCGCCGCCTTCACGACCGGCCACTCGGCAAGCAGCTCGTTGACGGAAGGAATGGCGCGCAGGCGGGCGCGTACCTCATCGGACATGTTCTGGCTATCGCTCATGTACGGCCTTTCAAAAGAAACGTGGATCAGTCTAATGCATCAGCTGAGTCAATTACTCGTTATTATCCTCGCGCGCCGCGATCTTTTCCACGCGAACGGCGTTTTCCTGGGTGAGCGCGGCACCCGTCAACGGGTCCCAGCGCAGCGGCGTATGGTCGAGTGGGCCCACGCCCAAGGCTTGAGCGCCACCGGCATCGGCGCCAAACGAACGCCCGCCGGGGGCGGCCGAGGTGAAGATGCACGCCGGATGCAGATACGGCGTCGTCTCCACGCGCACGCGGTCGCGGCCCAAATCGCTCACAAGTTCGACGACCTCGCCATCGGCGATGCCCATGTGCGCAGCGGCATCGGCATTCATCTGCACGGCATCCAGGTCCGATCCAGCCTCAGCGGCACCTTGGGCCGCGAGCCTGCGCGAAGTATGCGACTCAAAGGGACGGTTGCCGCTAATGAGGCGAAACATCCCCGGGCCGGGCTCCACCATGGGAGCGATCCAGTTGGGCACACGACCCATGCCGGCTCGCTCCCATATGTCGCTTGCCAGCGCAATCTTGCCGCCGGCAAGCGGAATCACCGGCTCACCCGTGCGTGTCGGCAGCCCCATGCCCGTATCGGCCCAGCCGCGCTCCTTGAGCTCGTCCAGATTGATCCCAAAAGGCGCCACCTGGGCAGCCGCCAGATCGTCAGACGTAAACTGGAAGTACTCGCCCACGCCACACGCCTGCGCCAGACCGGCAAAAATCTCCCGACCGGGACGTGTGTCGTCATGCTGCACGGGCAGCACGGCATTGCGGTAGAACACGCGCGCATCGTTGGCGCCAACGACCGTGCCCACACCGCGGTCGGCCTCCAGATACGTCACGTCGGGCAGCACGAAGTCAGAAGCACGCGCCGTCTCGGACCAGCGAATATCAATCGTCACGAGCAAGTCGAGCTGCTGCAAAATACCCAACCAAGCCTGCGCATTGCCATAGCCCGCACCGGGGTTACTGGCATAGACGATGAGCCCACGCAAATCGCCAGCAAGAATCGACTGACCGATGGTCGTGCACAGGCCGCGCACCGGATCGACCAGTGGATAGCGCTCGGACCCCAGCTTGGGCCCGCGTGGCACCGGCGGCGTCGCAAAGCGTGCGGGATCGAGGTCGCCCAACACAAGCGGCGTGGGCGGGTTGAGCGCGCCGCCCGCGTGTCCGATGCAGCCCAGCAGCACATCGACCAAGCAAATAGCGCGCGCGGTCTGGGTGCTATTGGCATACGCGATACCGATGCCGCCATGAAAGCCCGCGTCCACCACAGCGGCAGGCGCGGCGGCAGCGAGATCGCGCGCCGTGGCGGCGATCTCTGCGGCCGGCACGTCGCACATCGACTCGGCCCACTCGGGCGTCCAAGCGCTCGCCGCCTGCGCCAGCTCGTCAAAACCCGTGGTATAGCGGGTCACGAACTCGTGATCGTACAGGCCCTCGGCAATCAACACGTGGACAATACCCAACAGCAGCGCCAAGTCGCAGCCCGGGCGCACGCGCAACCAGCGGTCGGCAAGCGCCGCAGAGCCACTGCGCCGCGGGTCGACCACGATGATCTTCGCCCCACGCCGGCGCGCATCGTTGAGCGCATCAACGGCCCCCATCGTCGACGAATCGACAATGGAACGCCCCAGATACATGATGCAATCGGTATGCGCCAGGTCGGAGGCGGGACTATAGCCCAGGCTGTGCTCCCAACCGGTAAGTCGGCTTACCTCGCAGGCACCGTCGGCACCGTACACGTTGGGCGAGCCCAGCGCATGCATAAAGCGATACGCCCAGTAGCGGTCGAACGAGGGCACGCCGAGCGTCATGCCCAGCGCGCGCGGACCATGCCCGTCAACAATCCCCCCAAGGCGCGCAGCGATCTGCGCAAACGCCTCGTCCCAGGAAATCGCATCGAACCCCGAGCCATCCTGGCGGAGACGCATGGGGTGCACGATGCGGTCGCGCTCGTCAAACGGCATTGCCAGGCGATGGCGTCCGCGGGCGCACAGGGCACGCGCCGCGCACGGATGCCCCACAACCGGCAACTCGGCCACCACGCGACCGTCCTCAACGCGTGCCGCAAAGGCGCAATCGGCATAGCATCCCCCGCATGTGGTCACCACGGCGCGACCGTCACGCTTCACAGCAGATGCCATCTCGATTACCCCTTTCATCAGCCAAACACAACAGGCCAAAAGCCCGGCAACGAGCCCCAGACCCAAAAAGCCTCCCGCACGGCAACGCCCCGCGGGAGGCCCAACGTCAAACAGGCGGCACCTTACGCCTCGGACTTCTTGGCGTAGATAAACCAGTAGCCGAGCGCGACCAGAACCGCGCCGCCCACGATGTTGCCCAGCGTGGCGGCGGACAGGTTAAACGCAATGCCCGCGGCGTTGAGCGCATCGGCGCCGGCGACGTCGGCACCGTAGCCGCACGCGTGCATCACGGCACCCATGGGCAAAAAGTACATGTTGGCAACGCAGTGCTCAAAACCGCAGGCCACAAAGGCGGCGATGGGCAGCAGAATGCCCACAACCTTATCGACCACGGTCTTGCCGGCGGTACCGATCCACACGGCCAGGCACACAAAGATGTTGCACAGGATGCCGCGGAAGAAGATCGTCACCCAGTCGATCGTCACCTTGCCGGCGGCGACGCTCACCATGGAATTGGCGACCGCCTCGCCGTTGAGCTTGTAAATGCCGGCCATGTACACCAAAAAGACGATGAACAGGGCACCGACAAAGTTACCGACCCATACGACGACCCAAGCCTTGAGCATCTGGACCAGGGTGATCTTTTTACTCTTGAGCGCGCAGACCATAAGCGAATTACCGGTAAACAGCTCGGCGCCGCACACCAGCACCAGCACCAGGCCCAGGCAAAAGCACAGGCCGCCCACGACGCGCTGGGCACCCCAGCCCAGCGTGCTGTCGCTCAAGAACACGGTAAAGAACAGACCACCGAAGGCAATAAACGCACCGGCGAACATTGCCAACAGAAAGGCCTTTGCGACCGGCAGGTTGGCCTTGGTCACGCCGGCGGCCTCGGTCTTGGCCTCGATCGCGGCGGGCGCCAGGCAATCGGGAGCGGGGTACTCCGCCTTGGAATCTGCCATGTCAATCACTTCTTTCCTAATCAGCAGGGACAAGCGCTCCTATTGCTCTTGCCCCAAGCGGACAAAGTGGGAAAAGTCGTTGGCGGCCACGGCGTCGTACACGGCGTCGACGGCGTCAAAGACCTCCGGGGACATAGGGTTGTAGAACTCCGTGTCGCCCGGCTGAATCCCAACGAAGACGATATCATCACACGATTGCTCAATCTCTTCGATCAGAATCGACAAAGGAAGCGAATGCGTGGTGAACATCGACTTGCGGGCCACGTCACGTTTGTCGAGCAAGCGGATGGCGCCGACGGGCAGCGCCATATCGGCGGCATCGACCAAAACCAGACGCGGCGGACGCTCGCGCTTGACCTCGATGATGTCGTCCTCGGGCGTTTGCCCGCCGTCGATGGTGTACCAACCGGCGATGGGTGCGTCCTCCATCTTTTTGGAGAGCACGGGGCCGGCGGCATCGTCGGCACGCAGCACGCTTCCCGCCGTGAGCACGATACCCGCAAACGGGGCGCCGTTCACACGTCCATCCACAACGTGACCCATTACTGCAACCTTCCCGTCAGGTACACGCCCGACACATCGCGCACGCGCTCAACCAGATCGCGGAACTTCATCAGAAACGCGACCTGCTGGGCATGCAGGCCAAAGTCGTCGTCGAACACCGAGATGCCGGCCTTGGCCGAGCCGCGAAAACCGCGCTCGTCGAGCAGCGTGTCGCAGGCCTCGAGCAGCGACGGCACCGCCGCCTTGTCGAGCTGGCACTCGCCAAAGGAGCGGATGGCCTCGAACTTGGTCTTGGCCTCCCCCTCCGGCAGCGCGTCGATAAGCGTATAGAACACGTTCACCGGCACCGACAGGCGCGGCTCAAAGCAGTCGAGCACGCCGGTATGGTGGCCCACGGCGAGCGTGTAGTACAGCACGTCGCAGGCCTCCTGGGGAACGTCTTCCTCGGTCTCCACAAACTTACGCGTGAGCTCGTAGAAGACCACCTGGTCGGGCGTATGGCCCAGGCAGGGGTCGGCGACGCCCTCGGCAGCCTCGTCGCTTGCGCGCGAGGCATCGCCAAAAGAGCCGCCGAGCATGCCGGGGCCCGCAAAGTAACCAGAGCGGTCCGTGAGCTCCATCTAGCGACCTCCGGCCAGCACCAGATCCTGCAGCGCCGAGTACACCTCGACGCGGCGCGGATCGTCCTGCTTGTCGATGAGCAGCGCCATGGCACCGCGGATATCGCCCTTGGGCGCGCCCTCGAGCGTATCCATAAACTCGTTGGCCAAGTCGCGGCCGTAACGGTAACCGCTCATGGCGCGAGCTTCGCGCTCAATGGCAACGCGCAGCTTGTACGGCACGCCGGGGTGCAGGATATCGGCCTGCTCGCCGGCGGCCTCCACCGTGGTCTCGGCATGGAGTTTTTGGTCCAGCAGACCAAGTGCCATGGCAAAGCCGTAGACGGTCTGCGCGGGGCTGGGCGGGCAGCCGGGGATGTAGACATCGACCGGCAGAATCTTGTCCGTGCCGCCCCAGACGCAGTAGTTGTCGTAGAAGATGCCGCCGGTGCAGCCGCAAGCGCCATAGGACACCACGATCTTGGGATCGGGTGCGGCCTCAAAAGCGCGCAGGGCCGGCATGCGCATGGCACGCGTCACGGCACCGGTGTACAGCAGCACATCGGCGTGACGGGGCGAGGGCACGACCTTGATGCCAAAGCGCTCGACGTCGAAGACGGGCGTGATGGAACCAAAGATCTCGATCTCGCAGCCGTTGCAGCCGCCGCAGTCGACACGGTAGACGTACACCGAGCGCTTGATCTTCTTAAGAAGGGTCGCCTTGGCCTTCTCGATGCTCTCGTCGAGCTCGATCTTGGTCGGGCGGTACTGAAGCCGCTCGGGTAAAAGCGTGGGTTCGGCCATGGTTACTCCTCCTTCGTATCAAAATCCATAATGATGCCCTCGACCGGCGCAGGACCGGCGGGAATCTCGGGCGCATCGGGGTTGAGCTCACGGTCGATATACTCCGGGTTCACGCCGTGGCCGCCCAGATACTCCATGCCGGGGCCCTGGGGCTCACCGGACGCAAGCGTCTCGTTGGCAGCCATGCCGGCAGCGTTGCCGGTCTTTACGGCCGAAGCGGCGCGCAGGGCGTCGAGCTCGCGCTTGCACTCCTGGCACATACCGACGGTACGGGCGGCCTGCTCGGCCTCCATGCCGCCGGCCTTTTGCAGCAGGCGCTTGGCGTAGTCGATCTCCTTGTGCGGGGCAAACGGCTTGCCGCAACGCGAGCAGTGCTCGAGCGTGTAGACGCTCTTGCTGGTGAGGTCGTCCTTGCTCATGACGGCCAGCTCAAACTCCTCGGTGAGCTTGATGGCCTCCATGGGGCAGGCTTCCTCACAGCGGCCGCAAAAGATGCAGCGGCCGTAGTCGATCGACCAGGTAATGGTATCGGCCGCAAGGTCAGTGTCCATGCGAATGGCATCGGCCGGACAAGCCACGCCGCAGGCACCGCAGGCGATGCAGAGCTCGGCATTGTGCTCGGGCTTGCCGCGCATGTCCTTGTTGGTGGGAAACGGCGCAAACGGGTACTTGACCGTCGCGTCGCCGGCCTTGGCGTTAACCTTCCAAAGCTTCAGCATATTAGAGTGCCTCCTCATCGAGCGGAGCGGCCAAGGTGCCCTCGCCCGCAAGCGGCGACTTGTCGCGCCAGACGTTCTCGAACTGCTCCTTGTCGAGCACGTGGTCGCGCTTGGCGGCGACATCGGTCACCGTCACGCGATCGGTGCAGGAGTAGCACGGGTCGAGCGAGCCGACGATCAGCGCCGCGTCGCCCACGGTGTTGCCGCGGAACATGTAGCGCAGGACCGGCCAGTTGCTGTACGTGGCGGCCTTGGCGCGCCAGCGGTAGCACTTCTGGTTATTGCCGAGCATGGCCCAGTGCACGTCCTCGCCGCGCGGCGCCTCGGTGGCGCCGATGGCGTACTTGTGCGGGGTGTACTCCCAATCCGTGGTGAGGATGGGGCCCGACGGGCAGTTCTCGAGCATGGTCTCGATCATGTCGATCGAATCGTAGACCTCCTGGATGCGGACGGCGGTACGGCCGAAGGCGTCGCAGGTGTCGGCCGTGGCGGCGTGCATCTTTTGGACGTCCGGATCGGCGTAGCCGTCGAAGGGATGGTCAAAGCGCACGTCGCGGGCATAGCCCGAGCCACGCATGAGCGGGCCGACCGGCGAGAAGTCGCGTGCAATCTTGCGGTCCAAGATGCCGATACCGCTCGTACGCTCAATAAAGTTGGGCGTGGAGAGCAGCACGTCGACGAGCTCCTGAACCTCGGAGCGCAGCTGGTGGATGGTCGTGAGCGTGGAGAGCTTCTGCTCAGCCAAAATGTCGCGACGCACGCCGCCAATCACGTTGAGGCCGTAGGTCTTGCGGTGACCGGAGAGCTTCTCGGCCAGGTCCATGGACTTCTCGCGGACGCGGAAGAACTGCTGGAAGCCGGAGTCGAAGCCCGTGTAGTGCGACGCCAGGCCAATGTTGAGCAGATGCGAGTGCAGGCGCTCAACCTCGAGCATGATGGCGCGGATGTACTGGGCGCGCGGCGGGACATGGATGCCCTGAGCGCGCTCGACGGCCTCGGCGTAGGCCACCGAGTGGGCGCAGCCGCAGATGCCGCAGATGCGGTCGGCGAGGAACGTCACGGCGTCATAGTTCAGGCGCGTCTCGGCAACCTTCTCCATGCCGCGGTGCACGTAGAACAGACGGTAGTCGGCGTCGACGATCGTCTCGCCCTCAACGAACAGGCGGAAGTGGCCAGGCTCGTCGGAGGTAATGTGCAACGGGCCCATGGGAACGAGCGTCGTCTCCTTGCCCTTGGTATCGGCCAAGAACTCGTAGTTTTCCATGTCGCTCGCGGGAGCGGGACGGAAGCGGTAGTCCATGGAGTCCTTGCGCAGCGGGTACAGGCCGCTGGGCCAATCGTCGGGCAGCACCAGGCGACGACGATCGGGCAGACCCTCGGGGATCAGGCCGAACATATCGCGCAGCTCGCGCTCGCCCCACACGCAGGCGGGAACGAACGGCGTCACGGACGGGAACGTCATCTTGGCGGGATCGACCTCGGCACGCACGGTCACCCAGCCGGGGTCCTCCCCCTCCATGGAGATGACGTAGTACACGGCGTAACGGCCGCACAGGGAGCGCTCGTCGTTGCCGACAATCACGGGAATCCAGCCGTAGCGCTCGTAGTACAGGTAGTGGACGGCCTCGGGCAGACGGTCCAGCTTGACGGTGATCGTCAGCTGGTCCTCGCACAGCCACTCAACCTTCTCGATAGCGCCCGGCACTGCGGCGCGCAGGGCCTCGACGTGGCTTTCGCAACGACGAGCGTAGTCCTTCTTTTCAGGTTCTGCCATGGTGCTAATTCACCTCGCTTGTCTTGGTCTGGGAACTGAACACCATGCGGTAGAGAGGAGCCTCGTGGAGCTCTTCGACGCTCTGGTTCAAAACGACGGACGTTGCATCCTCGACGCCGCTCGTGATGGCGACCGGGGTGGCGATACCGAACCACATGACCACGATCGCGAGGGCGATCTCGGGGATGATCATGAGGGCGGGCACCTCGTGGCGCTTCATGCCCTCGGGCGCCTTGCCGAAGATGGACTTGAGCGCGATGCCGGTAAGGGCAAAGTACACGCCGGTGAGGCCAATGGCCACGAGCACGACCACCCAGATGGGACCGGACTGGACGCCGGCCACGAAGGTGAGGAACTCGGAGATGAACAGGGCGAACGGCGGGAAGGCGGCGAGCGCGAGCAGGGCGATGATGGTGAGCGCTGCCGTGACGGGAGCGATCTCGACGACGCCCTTGATCTTGTTCAGGTCGCGGGTGTGGTAGATGTGCTGGATGTTACCGGCCATGCAGAAGGCGAGCGCCTTCGTGAAACCGTGGAAGATGCAGTGCAGCAGGCAGGCGGCGATACCGAGCGGACCACCGATACCCAGGCACAGCGCGACCACGCCGACGTTGTCGACGGAGGAGTACGCGAAGCGGCGCTTGATATCGTCCTGCTTAAAGATGCACAGGGCGGCCACCAGGATGGACAGCGTGCCCAGGATGAGCAGGAGCGTACGCGGATAGGTGTCGCCCACCATGATGATGGACAGGGAGTAGAAGCGGATGATCACCAGCATGGCGCACTTGAGCAGCACGCCCGAGAGCAGCGCGGAGACCGGGCTCGGAGCCTGGGAGTGCGCGTCGGGCAGCCAAGTGTGCATGGGGAACAGGCCCGCCTTGGTGCCGAAGCCGATGACGATGAACGCGAACGCGAGGCGCACGAGCATCGGGTCGAACTGGTCGGCGTAGGGCATGATGGAGGTGAGGAAGGCTGCCTCATGCGCGTTGGGCATGATATCGGCGGCGTTCGCGTAGATGAGCAGCGTGCCGAACAGGCCGAAGGCCACGCCGGCGGTGCAGACCATCGCGTACTTCCAAGACGCCTCGAGCGCCTGCTTGTTCTTGTAGATGCCCACGAGGAACACGGTCGACAACGTGGTGGCCTCGACCGCCGCCCAGGTGAGGATGATGTTGTTGGACAGGCAGGCGAGCAGCATCGTGAAAACGAACAGGCTAAACAGCGCGTAGTACTGCTTGGTGCGCTCGGCCGGCATGGTCTTCTCCTCGATATCGATCTTGATATAGGAGATGGAGTACACGCCGGTGATGAACCCGATGATGCCTACCAGAAGGACGAAGATCGACGAGAGCGAATCGAGATGGAGCCACAGGCCCAAAGCGTCGATATTCTGCCCGCTCGAGAGCATGGTTCCCGCGGTGACGACCGAAAGGACGAGGGTCGCCGCGACGGAGATGGTGTTGAGCCCCGCAAAGACGCTGTAGGACGTCGTCTTGGGGAGCGCAGCCATAATCAGGGAGAACACGAGGGGACAAGCGAGCAGGGCGACCGTCAGCATTGAAACATCCATGGCCTACCCCTTCAATTCGGTCAGGTCGTGGGAGTCGAGCGACTTGGTGTCGTTCCAGATCCTCACGACGACGGCGGACATGATGATGACGGCGAAAATGGCGTCGGTGGCGATGCCGATCTCGATGATCTCGGGGGCCGTGGGCGCGAGCAGGGCGAGCGTCACGTGGCTACCGTTCTCCATAAGGCAGTACCCGAAGATTTGCTTGAGGATGTTGCGCTGGGAGATGATGCACGTGAGGCCGACGAAGAAGTGCGCGAAGCTGATGGCGAGGGCCGGAGTAGCCACCTCAGCGGTGGGCAGGCTCAGGCGCGTGACCACCGCGAAGCAGATGGCCACCTCCAGACCGGTGAGGATGATGGTCCAGGCCGGCTTGATGGAGGAGGTCAGCGTGCTATCGGCAGGCGAACCCATCTTTTTGTAGGCACGGTTGAGAATGAACGGAACGAGGATCACCTTGGTGACGAAGGCCGACGCGGCCCACATGAGAAGCTCGGTGGCACCGGTGGTGAGGCCCAGGGTGAGCAGCACGCCCACCAGGACAACCGACTGGATCGCGTACCACTTAATGGCGGACGGGATGGTCTTCGAGACGACCACCATGGTGGAGGTCACGATCAGAAGACCGCCCAGGATATTGACTAACGAATAACCCATGTCCTACCTCCTAACCCATCCAACTAGAGGACAGAGGACCGGCGACGACGACCATGATCATGAGGACGACGAACACGAACGCCATGGCGCGCGGAAGGGGCTGGCCGGCGGCCACGGTCTCGCTCGGCTCACCGGGCAGGACCTTACCCATCCAACGCAGGAACCATGCGAAGGTGGCGACGGTCTCGACGACCATGACGCACACGAGGACGAAGATGACCGTGTTGGAAGCACCAACCGCGAAGCCACCGGAAATAATCTGGAACTTGGAGAAGAACGTGCTCATGGGGGGCACGCCGGCGATAGCGGTCGCGGCGACCGCGAAGCCCACGCCCGTGACCGGGTACTTCTTCATGAGGCCCTGGATCTTGGGCAACATACGGGTTCCCAGCGTGAAGCTGAGGGAGCCGGCGATGAGGAAGAACAGGGTCTTGGTGAACGCGTGGTTGAAGATGTGCTCGACGGCGCCGTTGAACGCCATCTGGCTTCCGAACACGGAGAGGCCCAGGCCGAAGAACACGTAGGCGAGCTGCGCGATCGTCGAGAAGGCGAGCAGGCGCTTCATATCCTTCTGGGGCAGGTACATGAGGAAGCCGAAGAGCATGGTCACGACGGCGTCGATGATGGCGACCCAACCGACGATCTCGGGGATATCGCCGGCACTCGCAAGAGCGCGGGCGAACACGCACACGCCGACCTTCACCATGGACGCGCCATGGAGGTAGGCGGAAACGGGCGTGGGGGCCTCCATTGCGGAGGGCAGCCACATGTAGAGCGGGAACTGGGCGGACTTGGCCCAAGCGGCGAACAGGATGAGCAGCAGCACGACGGTCTTCATACCGGAATCGAGCTGGGAGATCGCGCTCAGCGCGAACGTGCCGGTTCCGGCGAACAGGAAGGCCGCGCCGATGTAGAGTCCCAGAGCGCCGATATGGGTGATGATGAGCGCCTTCATACCGGCCTTCTTGGCCGTGGGCGTCATGTAGTAGCTGATGAGGCCCCAGGAGCACACGCCGGTGATCTCGAAGAAAACGAGCTGGCCGACGATGGTGGAGCTGTAGGCGAGACCGGCCATGGCGCCGATGAACGTGGAGAAGTACACGTAGAAGCGGCGACGGGGCGCGTCGGGATGCTCCTTGTTCTTATCGCTCATGTACGGGAACGAATAGATGACGACGAGCAGGCCGATAGCGACGAACGCGGGTGCGAGCAGCGTGCTCATCCGGTCGAATATGAAGCCCATGACCAAGGTCTGGCCCATACTCGCCCAGGTTACATCGACCGCGTTCATGCCGTTTCCGGCAAACGTCGCGGCCAAGCCAACGGAAGCGACCGTGGCGATGCCGCCGGCAAAGGCGCAGATCCATTTAGCGTAGGGACGCGGCAGCATGACGATGAGCAGGGAGCCCAGCATGGGGACGGCGATCGCCACCATGGCAAAGAGGGACAAGCTCGATTCGATTGACATAGTTTCTCCCTTCTCCCTACACGCCTACGACGACGAAGACGAACGCGAGGACCGCGATGCCGACGACGGCCCAGGTCTGGTTACCGAGCACCTTGAAGCGCGAACGGGAAACGGAGTTCTCGAGCACGCCGCAGACAACGAAATCGACCAGGCACTTGACAAGGAAGACGACGGCGCCCACGAGAGCGGTGACGCCGATGGTCGCGGGCTCTCCCCAGGGGATGAAGATGGAGGTGAACCAAGCGACGACCACGACCTGCTTCATGCCCATGGCGAGCTTCATCATGGCCAGGGACGGGCCGGAGAGCTCGGCGAGCGGGCCCTCCTGGAGCTCCTGCTCGGCTTCGGCCTGATCGAACGGAAGCTTGCCGAGCTCCATATAGCAGGCGGCCGCGAAGGCGACGCCGGCGAGGATGACGGCGACGACGCTCGAGACGTTGCCCGTAACGATGTGCTGACCCATGGTCGCAATGTCCGTGGAGCCGCACACGATGGCGACGGTAAACAGCGCGATGAGCATGGACGGCTCGATGAGCACACTCATGAGGAGCTCGCGGATACCGCCGAAGCCCGCGTAGGCGTTGGAGGAATCCACGCCGGACAGCGCGAAGAAGAAGCGGGACAGCGCGAGCGCGTACATGATGGTGATGGCGTCACCAAAGACGGGCATGGGGCTCTCGAGCGTGAACATGGGCAGGCCCATGGCGAGCATGAACGACACCGCGAGGAACAGCGGCGGCATGATGCGCAGCACGAAGCTCGAGTCGGAACTCACGGACTCGGGACGCGCCATGAGCTTCGCGAGGTCCCGGTAATCCTGAAGGATGGACGGACCGCGGCGATTGTGCATCTTCGCGCGAATCACACGGGCGAGGCCGGAGAAGAAGGGCGCGACCAGCATGACCACGAGGCCCTGCGCTATCGCAAGAACGATGTTCATAATATCCTCTCCCCTCTCTAGACCATGACCACGGCGAGCACGAGGAAGACCACGAGCGCCGCGACGATGTAGCAGATGTATACGGAGTAGTTGCCGCCCTCGATCTTGGAGGCGAGGCCGGCCAGCTTATCGGCACCCTCGCTCGGTGCATCGACCAGGAAGCGGTCGGGCAGGGGCTCAACGCCCTGGGCGACACCGGTGAGCTTCTGGAACACGTGCGCGATGGACCAGCAGATCTTGGTGCATACCTCGCGCAGGGTGTAGAGCGGGCCCATGAAGAGCTCTACGTCTGACGCGAAGCTCGTGGCGACGACGGGCATGTGCTCGTTGGGCTCGTAGCCGCACGCCCAAGGGTCGGTCTTCTTAGCGGGGGCCTTGGCGCCGAGGCAGGACCTCAACACGAACGCGAGGCCGGTGAGGACCACGAGCGCGATGGCGATCGCGGGGGTGGAGGTGGCGGCACCGGAAATCTCGTTCACCAGAGACACGCCCGAGGTGGCTGTGATGGCAGAGCCGGCAAGCACGCTCTGGGCGACGTCGCCCAGAACCGGGGCGATGACGGGAGAGCCGATTCCCAGCACCACACAGATGGCCGCGAGGAGCATCTGCGAGAACAACATCGGAGCCGGGGACTCCTTGGCGTTCGCGGCCTCCTGGGAACGAGGGCTGCTCGCGAACGAGACGCCGTAGGCCTTCACGAAGCACGTGACGGCCAGGGCACCGGTGATGGCGAGGGCGGCCGCAGAGGCGACGGCGAACACCATGACGACCGGGTCGGAGAGCGTCGAGATGTTGAACAGGGACTGGTAGGTGAACCACTCGGAAACGAAGCCGTTGAGCGGCGGGATAGCCGAGATGGCAAGGGCACCGATGAGGAAGCAGACGGCCGTGACCGGCATACGGCGGAACAGGCCGCCCATCTTCTCCATGTTGCGCGTA
>DXZX01000033.1:4557-24042 GCA_019419445.1 Collinsella sp. | reverse complement strand
ACAGTCCTGCTCGCACGAAGAGCACATTAAGTGCTCTTCGGCTCGTGCGGAACTTGCAGCGAGCAAAGATAAGAACGCCCCGCCACATCGTTAACTCGACTGATGATAGCAAATACAACAAGCGAGATGCCTGCGACTTGCAGGCATCTCGCTTTATCTAAATAACGTGGTTGAGGCTCAACCTTTATGTGCAGGTCTTATCTTATCGATACGTTACGCTCTGTTGGGAGTCCTTGACTACGACGTCGTGGGCTCCGCCTTCGACGATCGAGGTCGAGGAGACCAAGGTCAGACGCGCCTTTTCCTGGAGCTCGGGGATCGAGAGGGCGCCGCAGTTGCACATCGTGGACTTGACCTTGTAGAGCGTGCCGCCCACGCCGTCCTTAAGGGAGCCGGCATAGGGAACGTAGGAGTCGACGCCCTCGACGAAGCTGAGCTTCGCGGCGCCACCCAGGTCGTAGCGCTGCCAGTTGCGGGCACGCGCAGAACCCTCGCCCCAATACTCCTTCATGTACTGGCCGTTCACGTTGACGCGCTCGGTCGGGCTCTCGTCAAAGCGAGCGAAGTAGCGGCCCAGCATCATAAAGTCGGCGCCCATGGCAAGGGCGAGCGTCATGTGGTAGTCGTAGACGATGCCGCCGTCGGAGCACACGGGCACGTAGACGCCGGTCTCCTCGTAGTACTCGTCGCGGGCGCGGCAGACGTCGATCAGCGCGGTGGCCTGGCCACGGCCGATGCCCTTGGTCTCTCGCGTAATGCAGATGGAACCGCCGCCGATACCGACCTTGATGAAGTCGGCACCGCAGTCTGCCAGGAAGCGGAAGCCCTCGGCGTCAACGACGTTACCGGCACCGACCTTGACGTCCTCGCCGTAGTTGGCGCGGATCCACTCGATGGTGCGCTTCTGCCACTCGCTGAAGCCCTCGGAAGAGTCGATGCACAGGACATCGGCGCCGGCCTCGATGAGCAGCGGCACGCGCTCGGCATAGTCGCGGGTGTTGATACCGGCACCGACCATGTAGCGCTTGTCGTTATCGAGCAGCTCGTTGGGGTTGGTCTTGTGGCTGTCGTAGTCCTTGCGGAAGACGATGCCCATGAGGTGATCGTTATCGTCGACGATGGGCAGGGCGTTGAGCTTGTTGTCCCAGATGACGTCGTTGGCAACCTTGAGGCTGATGTTCTTGTCGCCCACGATGAGCTGCTCACGCGGGGTCATGAACTCGGAGACCTTCGTCTGGTGGTCATCACGACTGGGGCGATAGTCACGGCTGGTGACGATGCCCAGGAGCTTACCCTTGGGAGTGCCGTCGTCAGTGACCGGCATGGTGGAATGACCGGTCTTCTCCTTGAGCTCGATGACCTGCTCCATGGTCATGTCGGGGGTCAGCGTGGAATCGGACTGAACGAAGCCGGCCTTGTGATCCTTGACGGCCTTGACCATAGCGGCCTCGGACTCGGCGCTCTGGGAACCGTAAATGAAGGACAGGCCACCCTCGGTAGCGAGCGCGACACCCATGTCGACGCCCGAGACGGACTGCATGATGGCGGAAACCATGGGGATGTTCAGGGTGATTGCCGGCTTCTCACCGCGCTTAAAGCGGGTCAGCGGCGTCTTGAGAGAGACGTTGTTGGGAATGCACTGCGAGGACGAGTAACCAGGGACCAGCAGATACTCCGAAAACGTGTGGGACTCACCGGGAAAGAACGTAGCCATGTTTCTCCTTTTTCCATGCGACCGGTCGGCTGCAGGCCTCGTAGGACCCAGCCCAACCTTGGGCGCCCAATACTGGGGAAGTATCTTAACGCACTTTGACTGCTACAATGCATGATTTAAGAAGAGCACACGAGGGTTTGACGCAGGCTTTGCGTTTGCCCAGCAAACACTTTAGCGGGGAGACGTGAGGCACATGGAGTACAAGACGACGGCAAAGCTGGTCATTCAAGCGTGCGACAAGGATTTGCCGGGCGTCTTCGGCCACGGCTGCGTCTTGCTGCTGCAAGGTATCGCCCGCGAGCACTCGCTCAACCGTGCCGCCAAGAGCATGGGCATGGCGTATTCCAAGGCCTGGCGCATTGTGAACGAAGCCGAAGGCCAGCTGGGCTGCAAGCTCATCGAGCGCGACGGAGCCCGCGGATCCACCCTCACCCCCGCCGGCGAGCGTGCCATAGCGGTCTACGAGGAGCTGCAGACCGACATAAACCAGGTCATAGCTGCCAAAGCCGACGTCCTCATCGCCAGCATCAACGCAGGGTAGTCCTTTTGGGGCTGAAATGCTGTCCGCCGCGCCCTCGGATTGAGGCTCGCGCCACAAAACGGGCCCATCTACTACGTTTAGTTGAATACCCTCGACCATACCGGACATTATGAAATTAAAACCGCTGGTAGACAGCTTGGTATTTTTCAAAATAGGCGGGGATGGTCGACCCCTATGGCTTAAACGTAGTAAATAGGCCGTTTTCGTGCCAAAGACCCCAATTAGCTACTTGCGAAGAGCGTTATCGAGAGTGGCAGCCACCCGCAGGGGGTCGTCGGTGCCGGCGAAGAGACGGATGGTGCCCCCCTGCTTGCCACGTGGGGCCGAAAGACGCGTCGTTGCGCCGCCGGCAGGCGATGTGCGAAACTCTCCCGTCAAAGCGTCGAACAGCTCTCCCGCACTACGCTCGATAAGGTCAAATTCAACTGCCGGGCCAAAGCCGTGCTCGAGGATTCCCGTTGCAACCGCATGGTCGGGATGCGAGGTCAGCCCGGGATAGCGCACGTTGCGCACCATCTCGTTGGCGGCCAGATACTCTGCCAGCGCACGAGCGCGGTCGAAATGCGCCTGCATGCGGGTATCGAGCGAGTCCAGCCCGCGCTCTAGCACACCGGCCTCATCAGCAGGCAAATTAAGCTTGGCCAAGCCGCAGCCCTCAAGCAGGGCATATGCGCACTCGGCAGCGGCATCCACACGATGGCGCCTGAGCTGCGAGCGCGCCACCGAAGCGGCAACGAGCTTGCGCGGTGCCTTACCAGCACACACGCGGTCGAGTGCCTCGAGCGACAGCACGGCACCCAAGCGCAACGGATCGCACCCAAAGACACCAGCCACGGTATTATCCACCACGAGCAGCGCGCGGGCATCGCGAGCCGCGCGACCCAGGGCGCGAAGATCGGGCACGCGCAGACCAAACCCGCCGATAGAGTTGACGAACCACCACAGATGCGGTCCCTCGACATCAAACGATGCATCAAAACCCTCGGACGCGGCGGCAAACGCCTCGGCGCACGGATCCCCCACCAGCACAACATCGCAGCCATCAAAGCCGCGCGCAAACGCATCGGCAAAGTCGTCCGCAAAGGCCACCAGGCGGTCACCGGGGCGCACAATCCCCAGCTGAGGCAGCGCCGCCGGCACATGCGAGGCCACGAGCAACCGCGCCTCACGCGCGCCAGCCCTTGCAGCCCAGGCATCTTCTAGCCGCTGTACATCCATAAGGCACCGTCCCTTCACAAACAAAAACCCACGATGCGGGTGTTCCCCGCATCGTGGGTAACGGCTGCAGTATAGCGCCGATATGCGATGAATCGCCTAGATATTGAGCGTGTGATAGGTCACGCTCGCGCCCGGAGCGTCAACGGTCACGCCATAGGACTCGGGATAGATGCGCGTCGAAAACACGAGCGCGCCATCGTTCACAAACACTTCGACCGACGAGACATCACCAACAATGCGCACGTTACGAACCTCGTCAACGGGCTCCCAGCGCACGGTGCGACCACAGCCGACAGAAGCGCGACCTTCATCGGTAAATCGCATCTCAAAGCGCGCGGGCAGCTCGCCCTCGGCGGGCACAAACGCCAGCTTCAGCACGCTATCAACGGTCGCGGTAAACGCGCCGTCGGCACCGTCAACAACAACGTCAAAGCAGGTATCGCCGGCAACCTCCAACGAGCCCTCCCCCACACGCACCGAGGCATAATGGCGCTCGATCTCGCGCGCCGGCTGCTGCAGCACCACGCCACCAGCACCGGCTGTAAGCTCACGTGGCACCGTCATGCAGTGCTGCCAGCCCGCCACCAACGTCGGCGCGTTGCCATAGGTCGGCTCATCGGGCATGCCCATCCAACCGATCAGAATGTGGCGACCGTCCTCGGCCGTGAACTCCTGAGGCGCATAGAAGTCAAAACCGGCGTCCCACAGGCGGAACTCGCCCAGCTCAAAGGCACCGTCACCACCGGTAATGTCACCCGTTACAGGCATGTAGCCAGCAACATATACGTTGCCGCGGTCCCAACGACCGCCCTCGAGCCCCTGAGGAGAGAAGGAAAGGAACTTTGCCGGTACGCCGCAATCCGCCTCAAGCTCCAGATACCCCGGGCACTCCCACATAAAGCCAAAGCGCTCGGGCGTAGACACACGGCTCTCGAGCTCCCAGCTCAGCATATCGGCCGAACCATACACCAGGATCTCGCCCACATCGCGCCCGGCACCCTCGCCGTGCATCGCACAAAAACGGCTCTCGACATGCGGCCCGTCCACGCGACGACGCGCGCCCAGCACCATGTGGTAACGCCCATCATCATCGCGCCACACCTTGGGGTCACGCACGTGGCAGGTCAAATCCTCGGGATAATCCTCGGACGCCAGCACTACGCGCTTTTGGCTGAACTCCCGACCGGCAAGGCCATCAACGCTCTCGACGTAAACAGTATCGGCGCGGCGGCCGGTATTGACGTAGTCGTACGTGCCGTCCGCATCGGAAAGCTTAACGTTGCCCGTATAGAGCACGCGAATGCGGCCGTCCTCGGCAAGCGCGGAGCCCGAATACACGCCATGGCAATCGAACGGCTCGTCGGGCAGCAGTGGAGCACCAACGTAATCCCACGTCATAAGGTCGCGGCTGGTCGCATGGCCCCAGACCTTAACGCCGCCCTCGACATCAAACGGCGCATACTGAAAATAGGCATGGAACACGCCACCCGCCTGGCAAAGACCGTTGGGGTCGTTGAGCCAACCCGCTGGCGGCATAATATGGAAGTGCTGGCCATACGCGCCATGACCGCACTCAGAGGCGGCAGCGTCAACAGCGGCAACCAGCTTTGCAAGGTCGCGACCAAGTGCATTAGACATATCAAAGTCCTAACGGATCGAAAGTTACAAGGCACCAGAGATCGGCGCCAGATACGGGAAACGCCCGCGAGCATACAACCCACGGGCATCCCCTCAATCAAAAGCTCTTAGGCCTGTTCGGAAGCCTTGGGCTCGTCCTTGTACAGGACAAACGAGACGGCAAAGGAAACCAGCGCGGCGACCACAAACATGATCGCGTACTGCACGGGCTGGGCCAGGCACAGCAGGATACCGAAGATACCGGTAACGCCCGTCCCGGAAGCGGCAAGCGAGGTGAGCGCGCAGACCAGGGCGCCGCAACCGCCACCGATGCAGCCGGCGATGAAGGGCTTAAAGAAGCGCAAGTTCACACCAAAGATGGCAGGCTCGGTAATACCCATGAAGGCGGACAGAGCCGAAGGAAGCGCCAGACCCTTGATCTTGGCATCGCGGGTCTTAAAGGCAACGGCGAGCGCGGCGCCACCCTGGGCAATGTTGGCGGCGCTGGCGATGGGCAGCCAGTAGGTCACACCGTACTGGGCGAGCTGGCCCAGGTCGATGGCGGTGTACATCTGGTGGATACCGGTAACGACCGTGGGGGCGTAGAACAGGCCGACGATAAAGGAACCGATACCGAAGGGCAGGGTCAGCAGGGCCTGAATCAGACCGAGAATGGCGTTCTCGGCCCAGACAAAGATGGGGCCGACGGCAACGAGCGTCACGAGCACGGTCACGAACACCGAGACGAGCGGGGTCACAAAGAGGTCGAACATCTCGGGAACGATCTTGTGCAGGCGCTTCTCGAGGAAGGCCAGAATGGCGCAGGCGATAACGATGGGAATCACATGGCCCTGATAGCCGACCCACTCAAAACTGTACACACCGGGAATAACGGTGACCATGGTCCGCACGCCCTCGGAGGCAACCGTATAGGCGCTCTGCAGCGAGGAGTTGATGAACGCACCGCCGACGACGGCACCCAGGTACGGGTTGGCGCCAAAGGCCTTAGCCGCGGAGTAGCCGATCAGGATCTGCAGAATGCCAAAGGACGTTCCCGAGACCAGGTCGGCGATCTTATAGATAAAGTTATTGGTGTCGAGCGCGATAAAGCCGTTGGAGGCCATAAAGTTAAGGGCACTCATAATGCCCAGCAGCAGACCCGAAGCCACGATGGCGGGGATGATGGGGACAAAGACATCGCCGAGCATCTTAATGGCGCGCATAAAGATGTTCTGCTGCTGCGCCGCGGCCTCCTTGACCTCGGCCTTGGTGGCAGCCTCGACGCCGCTGAGCGCGATGAACTCCTCGTAGACCTTGTTGACGGTGCCGGTGCCAAAAATAATCTGGAGCTGGCCCTGAGCCTCAAAGACGCCCTTGGCGCCATCGACGTTCTCGATGGCCTCCTTGTTAACCTTGGCGTTATCGGCAATCACCAGGCGCAGACGCGTGGCGCAGTGTGCGGCCGAAACAACGTTGTCGGCGCCACCGATGTTGTCAAGCACCTCTTGGGCTGATTTGCGGTAGTCCATGACTTCCCTTTCCTCCAACGGGCACATTTGCACCCGGCCAGCTTTGACACTTACACTGTAATCGTTTTCAGTTTCATATGTCTGTAATCGTTTTCACAGTAGGGCGAACGGTAGTAAAAAGCCGGCGAAAGGTAGTTTTACGGCAAAAACAGGCGGCTCAGAGGCAGGCAGACGTGCCCAGAGTCTAGACATTCATAAGCTGATGGCCGAGCTTGAGTGTCTTGAGACCGCGCTCCCCCTCCACGCCATCGAGCGTGTTGAGCAACATATTGGTCGCCTCGACGCCACTGGTCAGATACCCATAATGCACGGTGGGAATGCCGCCCGTCAGCGCGCGCAAAAACGCGTTGTCGCCAAAACCGCTCACACGGTGCATGCCCTCGCCCATGCCTCGAACCTCATCGATGGCACGCAACGCGCCCGCCGCCATGGTGTCGGTCGCGCAGGCGATAAACGAAACATCGGGTGCGACGGAAAGCAGTTCACGCGCCGCACCATAGCCCGAGTCGAGCGTAAACGAGCCCAGACGAATCAGACTCGGATCAAGCGCCACGCCCGCGGCGCGCAAGCCGGCCTCAAAACCGCGACGGCGGTCATAACCGGCCGCGCGGTCCTCCTCGGTAACTCCAATGTAGGCGATCTTGCCGTCCACGCGGCCCGCAAGCGCATGGCCCAGTTCAAAGGCGGCCTCGTAATCGTCGTGATAGACGCACGCCGCGCCCTCGACATTCTGGCCGATCAGCACGATGGGCACACGGCACGACTCAATCGCCCGACGGTGCTCGTCGGTAATCATAGTTGCCACCAGCACAATGCCGTCAACCGGGTGGTTTTGGAGCAGGTCGAGGTATTCGAGCTCGCGATCTGCCGCGTTGTCGGTGTTGGCAAGCAGCATCTGGTAGCCACGGCGACCGAGCACCTGGCCAATGCCGGCGGTAATGCGGCTCACGGACTCCGAGTTGATCTTGGGCACGATGACGCCGATGAGCTTGGTGGAACCGGTGCGCAGTGCGCGAGCCTGGCTGGACCGCACGTATCCGGTCAGCTCAATCGCCTGCTTAATGCGCTCGGCCTTGTCCGCCGAGATATATCCACCATTGAGGTAGCGCGAGACGGCGGCGCTCGAAACGCCGGCCAGCTCGGCCACATCCTTCATCTTAACCACAAGCACCCCTGTCGTTGAAATCGCTTTCACCATGATACCCAACCCATCCCAGCAAATTAAGCAAATGAGACGGACCACACGGATCATTTCAACAGCCCAGGTCGAACAAACGTCAGCGAGCGGGCAGCTGCCGTGGCGAGGTGCCGCGAAAGAGGAGCGACGCGTACTTTATGTACGCGAGCGACGGTTAGAGCGGCAGATCGCCCGGCAGATGCCCGCGCAGCGTCGAGCGGTCCGGCATTCGGCAGAACGCCGGAACATAATAGCCACGGCAGCTGCCCGCTCGCTGACGTACGCTCGACCAGGAGCGCCCATTTGCTCGCTAGGGTTCTAGCCGTGGTACTCGCCGTTGTATTGAATGAGCGTCAAGTCCTCCACGCCGTCGAGTGCGCGGATGGCATCGGCATAGGGCATATCCACACCATCAGAGAACACTTCGACGGCCATCTCGACCTTGTCGCCGCGCATGGTCTTGGACTTGACGGTGAACTTGGTGCGCCCAAATGCACGCACGATATCGTCGCCGGTGGTCTGGCCCGTGTAGTGGATGACCATCATGTACACGCGCGCCTTGTCCTGGTGGCTTGCAAAGCCGGCGATCAGCACCACGATCACCACTGCCGTGAGCCCCACGAGCGCATACATGCCGGCGCCTGCCGTAATGCCCGTGGTAATGGCCCAAAACAGATACAGCAGGTCGAGCGGGTCCTTGACCGCCGTACGGTAGCGGACGATAGACAGAGCACCGACCATACCGAGCGAGATGACCACGTTGGTCGAGATCGCGAGCGTGACCATGCAGGTGAGCACGCACATGCCCACGAGCGTCACGGCAAAGCTGCGCGAATACACCACGCCGGTAAAAAAGCGCTTGTACACGTAATAGATCAGAATGCCCATGGCGAGCGCCACGAGCAGCGACAGGCCGATCTTGGCAGGGTCGACCTGACCAAACGCCTCCAAGACGGAGTTCTTAAAAAAATCCCTGGTGCTCATGGTCTAAATATCCCCTCGGTTCTCAAAATCCGATTCCCAGTAGCTAAAACCGCGAAGGTAGGCGGTCTTTTCGTAACACAGGCAGTACTTGGAGACCGCCGTAAGCTCGGCCGCGCCCGGCGGCACCATATCGCGCACCAGCTGCGGGCAAAACTCCGTAAACTTGACCTCCATCACCAGCTTGCCGGGCTCCAAGACCGGCAGCGCGGGCAGCGTCGCGTCAAAGATATCGAAGCTACCCACCGCGGCACGCACGTTCATGTCAAACGTAATGCGCACGGTGCCCTCGTCCATCACCCACGGCTCGCGCTCGTAGTCCACGATGGTCCGCGGACGCATCACGTTGCAGATACACTCGATGTAGAACTCGCGGCAGAGTTGGTGCGGGCTCCTCAGCAAAAAGTCGTAGTCTCCGGCCAGAATCTGCTCAAACTCGCCACGCGTGAGCGGTGCGTCCTCCTTGTAGATCCAGCTACCGTACTTCTTTTTGCGCTCGAGCTTAATCACCTTGTCGCCGCCGTTATAGATGCGCACGCGGTACTTTTTGCGCATGAGGATACCGGCGTCTTTTTCCTCGTAGGCCGAGTTGCAGTAGTCGTCAAAGTACAGGCTGCGAATGGTGTAACCGCCCGCTTGCGCATGTTTGTCCAGCTTAAATACCGGCGCCATGCGACAGGCAAGCGCAGTGTGCTCGCCCTCGTTAATGAGATATTTGAGCTCGTGGCGGTAACGCTCCTGCGTGGTACGCGCAGGAGGTGCCGCCAGGCGCTCAAGCAGCGCGCTAGCCCTCCTCATACGTGTCCTCCACGACCTTGCCGCCGTTTTGCACGTAAAAACACTTCATGCCGTAGTGCTTGCCGTCGTCGGTCACATAGTAGTCAAACGCATCTTGCGTATAGCCGTCGGAGTTGGTGGCACGCACGCGCACAAAATACTGGCCGGTATCGGGCGCATCGCAGGTCACCTCGGGAAGCAGCACGTCCTCGGCCTTAAAAAGCACGTCCTTGATAGCATAATCTCGCGCAAGCTCCACGGTATAGCGAATATCGCGCGCCTCAAAGTCGTACGCGGCATCCCAGCTCATGCGCAGCTTACCGTTATCGATCTGCGGGAAACCGATGTAGAACGGCATGGGCTTTTTATAGCTCTCGCGGTAGCTCTTGTAGTTCTCCTCGATCTCAGAAGGAATCGCCGTAGCGATTTGCTCGTATTGATCCTTGGTGATAGGCAGATTGTCGATATCGGGCGAAGCAAAGACCAGGGATTCGGTCACCTCGCGGTAATGTTTGATCATCTTGGCCAGGCGCGCCTCGGTCAAATACGAGCGCAAGTCCTTGACGGCACGGTCGAGTTCGCTGCGGAACGACTTGCTGCGCAACGCGCGGTTGAACAGCACGTTGCCCCAGTAGTTGCTCACGCCGCGCTCCCAGCTCGCATAGTCCGAGAACCCCTTCAGGCTCAGCTCAAGCTTACGCAGCATGCCGTCGTTATCCCAATCCAAAAAGTACCAGGTATTTGAGTTGAGCGGGCTGTACAGATAGCAGTTACGGTTCTGCGTATCGCAGTTGCCCGTCAGGATCTGAAACGCCAACCAATAGACCAGATTCTCGGTATCAAAGTAGGTGTCGAGCACGTCATCGATCTTTTGCGATTCGTCGTTGAGCGTATCGAGCATCTCGATGAGCTTGGTGTGGTCCGAGTCGCCCTTAATCTCGAGCATGCCCTCAAAGTTTGCCTGGTTGTAGTCGGGATTGTCGGCAAGCTTAATGGTGTCCTCGTAGCGATAGAAATCGAAGCTGTTCACCTTGTACAGATGCCCGTTCTTATCCAAGCCGTGCGCCTTAAGCGCCGTCTTGTTGAGCTGCTCCACCTGCGTAAACAGGCCGTAGTCCTCAAAGGTATCGTTGGACTTTTCGGTCTGGTCGCACACCCACAGATGCACAAACTGCGTGCGCAGGCCCATCATCTGGGGAATCCCACGGATAAGGTCGTAGGCCATCTTGTTGCGAAAACGCATACCCTCGCCCATGTGCTTGTTAAGCGCAATCGCGCGCTGGTGGCGCCAGGTACCCTTGCCCTTTTTGAGCTCCACCTTGTAATTCTTTTGCGAGTTCATGCTCGATGTCTGACCGCGAACCTGCACGGTGGCATTGGGCGCTTCCTCGCCATAGCCAACCTCGCCGGCCACCGGGCCGTCTTCGTCGCCCGCCTGCAAAAGGCCCATAACCTGATAGCGCGCCACGCCCATGTCGGCGTAGTCATACACAGAGTACGTATTGATCTCGGCCCAGCTATGATCGGTATTCTCGGAGCTGTTGCCGCGAGAGACCGTCAGGTACATGGTCACAATGCCCGAATCATCGTAGACCTCGTATAGCTCGTCCTTATCGCGCAGGTGCTTGGTACCGTTCGAGGCCTCGGCCTTTTTAATCTTGTCCTGCTTTTTGACTTTTTTGATCGAGGGGTCTTCCTGCACCGAGCAGCCCGAAAGCAGCAGCGCACCGGCAGCCGCCTCAATCAGGCGACGACGAGACATCATCCTATCGGTCATCAGAACCTCCCCAATGGTTGCGATACACACGGACCACCATGCGCTCAAAACCACCATGCGGCTCACCCTTATGGCGGCCTTCCTCATAGCGCTGCTCGGCACGGTCGAGCAAACGGCCCAGTTGTGTAAAGCGACCCGTCTTGTCGGTCGCCACCATGGGCTGTTGACTCAGGATACGATACGGCAAGTTGGCGGTATAGGTATCGAGCCGGAGCAGCGCCACGATAAAAAACACCGCCGCACCCAACAAAAAGCCAAAGCCGTAAAACTGCTGCGGCAAAAGCAGCGACACGGCGGTCGCCAGCCCGGCCACACCGGCAAACAGGCCCGAAGCCAGCACGGCACCCTTGTAGTCGGTAAAGTACAGCAAGATGAGCATCACCGTATTGCCCACGGCATACAGGCCATAGCCCACGCACAGCGTGCGAAAATACCCGTGCATAAGACTGTTAAAGCCCAGCGGCAGGGCCGAGAGCACCGTGGTCTCCAGCGAGATGACCGCCGCGGTCACAAACAGCTGCTTGAGCGCGCAAAACCACAGCTCCCGGTTGAGCGTGGCGAGCATTTCCTCCTCGGCAACCACAATATCGCCCACTACGCCGCCGTCGTTGAACAGGCTGTAGTAGTCGCGGTAGCGCGGATAGAAGTTGACCTCGACCGAGACCACAAAGTTGACGGTCGTGACCAGAATGGTCAAAAACGCGATGAGCGCCGGCACATCGTGGTAGGGCGCGCCATAAAACAAGCCCTTGACCTGCACGCCAATGGGACCGGCCCAAATAATCACCAGGTGCGCAAAGAGCCCCAGGTTGGTAAACAGGCCCGTGAGCGCCAGCGGCATAAACTGATCGAGCCACTGCAAAAAGAGCCAGGGACTGCGGTCGCTCTGCGGAAAATACCGGTACAGCAGCACCACGTCCCAGGCGAGCATGACGCCGTAGCCCAGGGCAATTGATGCCAACAGGCCCTCGACCGGCGGCAGCCCCAGTGCAAGCGCGGCCAGGGCGAACAGGCACGCCACGCCAATGGCGGCCGCAAAGCTACACAGAATGCCACGGTAATCCTTGATGGCCGTGAGATAGCTCATGCCGTTCCAGTTGACGATCATAATGTTGAACAGCCACAGACACAGCAGCCCCTGCAGCAGCGTGGCGCCCGAGAACAGCAAAAAGACGCCGTAGAGCACCGTGCCCGCAACCAGCATGATGGCGTTGGAGCCCCAAAACGAAGGCAGAATCTCTTCTTCGCGCTCGGCAAAAAGCATGTCCGCCAAAAAGCGCGTAACCGGCATGGAAAAAAAGCTCGTGAGCGTAAGCGACGCCAGCAGCGTATAGGTCACCATGCACACCAGCAAATCCTGGTTGGCGCGCCCCACGCCCCACAGACCGCACAGCACCAAGATACCCACCTGGAGCAGCACGCCCAGCAGCATGGGACCCGTGCACACAATGCCGGCGTAGCCATAGGCGCGCATCGTGGCAAACAGACCCTTGCGCCTAAACAGGCGCTTGAGCTCAAAACCGATTCCGGCCACCGGCTACTCCCCCTCTCTTGGCAGGTCAAACGCACGCGCCGTCTCGTCGTACAGCGCGCGATAGTTGGCGAGCATCTGCTCGTGCAAAAAATACGTGGCAACGCGACGCTGGCCGCGCTCCCCCATCTCGATACGACGGGCGCGGCTTGTGCACATGCGCTCCATGGCATCGGCCAAGCCCTTGCGATACATGGGCGGCGTCACAAAACCCGCCACGCCAAAGTCGTCGCCCGGGGCGCCTTCGAGCAGCTCACGGCAGCAGCCCACCTCGGTCGTCACACAGGGGCGACGCGCCGCAAGCGACTCCAGCACGCTGAGCGGCTGGCCCTCGGAGATACTCGTCAAAATGGTAAAGTCGAGCTTTTCCATGTACTCGACCACGTTGACGCGACCGGTAAAGATCAGGTCGCGCACGCCCAGGGTATCGACCAGCGCGTGGCACTCGGCGCCGTACTCCTCGTCGTCAACGCCGCCCATAATGTGCAGGCGCACCTTGGGCAGGCGCTCGTGCAGCTCAAAGAAGGCATAGATCATGGTCTTAACGTCCTTGATGGGCGCCAGGCGCACCACCGCGCCAATGTCCACCCAGCCGTCATCGGGCTTTAAGGGAATGTCCTTAAAGCGATCGAACTGAATGCCGTTGGGAATGACCAGGCATTTATCCGCATCGCAGCCCATATCGACCTGCGTCTTGCGGGCGTTATGGAACAGGCTCGTCACGCGGAAGGCACGGCGGTAGATCTCCTCCGAAAGCAGGTAGAAAAAGCGAATCCAGCGGTCCTTAAACGAGGGCACCACCCAGTCGGCACGAATAATTTCTTCCTCGCGCTCACGGGTATAGATGCCGTGTTCGGTCAGCAGCACCGGCGCATGGTGAACGCTCGAGCCCAGACAGGCGAGCAGGCCGCCGTAGCCGGTCGAGATGGCGTGGTACACATCGGCCACCGGCACCTCGCTGCCCAGCAGGTAGAGCACGGGCAGCAGCATGGAGCGCATGGTGTGGAAAGCGTCGGCAAAAGGTGTGTAGGGGTACTCGGCCAGGCACACGTCGCGAAAGATATCCATAAACGTGCGGCTCTGCAAAAACGAGAGCGGATGCACGCGGCGGCGCTGGAAGATATCGAACAGCACGTCCCAGTCCGGGTTGGAGAGCGACACCAGGCGGCGCAGCGCCTCGCGATCGCGGTCGTTATAGTCTGCCTCTTCCTGCTCGCCAGAAAGGCGCAGGGCGTCGTCCAGGAACACCTCGTGCACCTCGACCACATTACCGGGCAGCTCGTAGACAAACTTGCCGCGGTCGGCAGCATGCGCGCCAATCACCCACAGCACAAACTCGTGCTCGGGCATGGCCTGGATATAGCCGTGCATCCAGGTGGACACGCCGCCGTGCACATAGGGGTAGCAACCCTCGAGCACCAAGCAGATTCTCATTTGTCGCCACCCTCCTTGCGCGCAATGGTCACCGTCTTGTCCGTGGCTTTGACCAGGTACAGGTCGCCCGTCAGATGCGTAATCTCGCCACCCGTGACCGCACCCGGCTCGCCGTTGTTGGCGCGGAACATGAGCCACGCCTCGTCGTGGAAATTGCCCAGGTTAAGCGTCCAGACATCCGCGCTGGTATCCGCGCTCACCGTTACGGACGAAAAGCGCTGGATGGCGCCCGAGCATTCCGAGCCGGTCTGGCGACGCAGGTCGGGCGCAGACTTGGTAAGCCAGTCCAGGTAGTCGGTCAGGCCGCCCTTGTAGACCTCCCAGCCCTCCGTAGCGCCGCGATCGGGGTCCAACAGGTCGTCCGGATGCATAAAGTGCGTGCTCACATAGTGCATGTTGAGCTCGGACACGGCAGCCAGGCGCATATAGGAATCGTCGACCATGCCGCCCGAGACAATACGCGGTTGCTCCACGATGCCATCGCTCGCCACGCCAAACTCCTGCACGTACGGCAGGTCGGTGCCATCCTCAAAATACGTACTGGCAATGGTCTTAATGCGCGGCACGTCCTCGCCAATAATCTTGCGCGCACGGGCCGAAAGGATATTCGACGGTGGCACATAGACCGAGCCGTGCGCGTTGGGCAGTACCTCGTCCTGGAAGGCTATAAGCTCGTTGAGCGATGCGACGAGCGTCTCCTTGTTCTTCCACGTCTTGTAGTCGTACAGTGTGCCATAGTCGGTATCCCAGAGCGCCAGCGGCTGATGGTTGTAGCCGTGGAAACCCAGCTCTCCGCCCATCTGCAGCAGCATGCCGCCAAAGTAGCGGAACTGCGTGGTATCGGCCTGGCGCGCGGGCTCGGTCTGGTTGACCGCGTCCTCGTAGTTTTCGATCATCACGCCGGTAAAGCGAACGCCATATTTTTGCGCGAGCTTTTGCAGATCGGGCCACCAGACCTTGGCATAAAAGTCGGCGATAGAAAGCCCGTAGTCGCGCTTGATGTAGGTGCCGTCGCCCGAGGGCACGGGGCTGGGACAGTCGTCCAGATAGAAGACGGCGCTGTTGATGACCGGATAGGCCGTGGCATTGCCCAGAAGGCTGATCGCCGCGGCGTAAAAACCGCGCATGACCTTGTCATAGATACCGATATTGCACACCACGGTGCGACCGCTACCGCAGTCATTCGACCAAATGAGCGGGGCGCCCGCATCGCCGGTCTTAGCCCACACACGAGCCGTCTCGCGCAGCGAAACCGAAAGCGATGAATCAAAGGGGTCCGAGAGCTCGTAGCGCTCTCCCCCGCCCAGCATAAAGTCCTCGCTCGGCACAATGCTTTCGGCTTTTACATAGTCATATCCGGCAGATTCAATGCCAAGCTTGGGAGCAATCACTTGCAGATAGCCCGAGTTATCCGGAGGCATGGCGAGCATAAGCGAACCGCCGGCACTCACCCAACTCATAATGTCGCTCAGGTGCGTACCGAGCCCATCGAGCGACGGCATGAGCAAAATCACGCGATCGTAGGAGGTCAGCGAGGGAATGGCATCCGCGCCGTCCAGCGCAAGGTCCACGTCGCGGTGCGCGATCTTCATGTCGAGCAGAATCTGGTCGAACTGCTCCTTTACGTCCTCGACGCCAGCTTGATCGGAATCGGTAATGACCAGGCACGTGGGCTTTTGGCCAAATATTGCGGAGGAAGCCGGCACCGCATCGTTGGCGGCAAGCATCCCCAGCTTATGCTGGCCCGCACTGTACTGCACGCCGGCGCGCTCCACCAGCAGCACGGCCGCCATGGCAATAAAGACCGCCCACACCACAAGCAGCCCCATCCAGCGAAAATGGCCCGCACGGTCGCGGATATGCTGCACCACGCTCATCGGGCCTCCTCTCCGTTGCGCCAAAACGCCAGTTCCTCGCGGTTGGCGGCGCTCAAGTATACATGCTGTTTGTCAATCGCATCGATCACGCGGTGGACCTCGTCACCGTCGCGGCGCATCACCGCCAGGCGCAGGCAAAGCATCCAAACCTCCTGCTCCTCGGGCACGTCGAGCACCAGCTGGTCGGTCACGGCCTGCGCCTCGTCGATCTGTCCGACATCGGCCAGCGCCGTCGCGTATCGAATGCGAAGCTCAAGGGTGTCCTCGCGCTCGCAGCGACGCGCAAGCAAGCGCGCGTACTGTTGGCGTTGAATCTGAGCCACGCGTCCCTCGGCCAAGCCCGAGTTCAAGTATTCACCAAGAAAATCGCAGTATTCGTTGAGGTTTTGCGCGCTCGGGTCTGTCTTAAAGGCACGCTCCAGCTGCTGCAGTTTAAGGTCGGACTCCTTGGAGATCTGCGCCACCGCCGTCGCGGCATAGTGCGCCACCTCAACGTCGTCGTTAAGCTTAGCCGCCTGCAGCTGCGCCAAGTACGCATCGGGATCCTCGGTGAGCATGGAGAGCATTAGGCGGCGCCGGTATGCCGGGTCGTTGACGATGAGCGCCTCCTCGAGCGGCACTACGCCTGCATCGTCCTCACCACTCGGTACCGGCATACTGCGATGCAGGTCGTCGTTGAAGCGCAGCGACTCCAGCGCAGACTCTTTCAGTCCCTCGCCAAACACGGCGCTGCGAACCGAAAGCAGTGCCACCAACAGCGGACCCCACAGCGGCACCAGCACCATCACGGCGAGCATGTGCCCGCGAACCGGCAGCAGGCCCAACTTCATAAGCGTCCACAGCACCAGGCAAACCAGCGCATGAATCAGCAACAAGACGGCAGCAACGACAAGCGAGATCAAGCGGCACCCCCCTCACCGTCACCGGTGTAAGAGATGTGCTGCAGCAGCGCCACGATGTCCTCGCCGTCGACGGGCTCCACCGCAATCTGCTTTGCGCTCAGGCGCTCGCGGATAATGGGCAGATCGCACGCCTTTGCCTGACGCATAAGCAGGTAGAGCACGTCGCCGTCGACCAAGCCCGCCGCATCGTTCTCGCGGATAGCCGAACCAATCGCGCCCACCAGCTCGCCGACAGGCTCCATGCCCGGCACCACGCGCAGGAGCAAAAAGCTCCCCATCTTGCTATCTGCCAACGCCTGCTCCGCCGCGAGCTCTTGGCCAAAGGCCGCCTGCTTGAGCACGCAAGTGCCGTCAACGCAGCGTTTATCCTGCGCCACCGCCTCATAGTCAAAGGCACGGCCCAGCGCGCTTTCGACCAGGCCGCACAAGATGCGGAACAGGTTTTGATAATAGAGGGTCATTTGGTTTTCGGCCGCGCTACGCACAAAGATCAACACGGCGGGTGCCCCGTCGCGCTCGATCGTGTATCCAAACATGGGAAGCCCCGGCGTCAGCTCGAGGTTCACCCACAGGTTCGAACGACCCCCGTCGCTCAAAAGAGGTGCAAGCTGCTCAAGCGTGAGCGAACGTGCGGCATCTTCGGCAATCGCGGGACTTGCCGCCACCAGGCGTGCAAATGCCCCGCCCGAAACATGGTAGATCGCCACCGAATCGTTCTCGAGGATCTCGCCCAGAAGCTCGCAGCACTTGCGATAGATGTCGCGTGGGTTGAGCACGTCGAGCTCCTGCGTCACGGCAAAGATCTTGCCAAAGCTGTCGTGGCAACCCACGATCTGGCGCCTGTACGCACGCTTGTCCTCGATCGCGTCGTGATAGAGCTGCGTAAGGAACGTATTGCGGTTGCGCACGAGCTCGTTTTGATCGCGCTCCGCCCTAATGGCTTCGCTGTTGCGCAGCTGCACATAGCCGCACACGGCACCCACAACAAAGTACGCAATAAACGGCAGCCAGTTGGACGGCTCGTAGAACAGGCCCTGGAAGGTATAGCCGTACAGAGTAAAGTAACTCGCAGCCAAACCCACCGACGCCAGCAGCGCCGCAACCAGGCCAAAGTCCAAGCCATACAGCGTGCCGATCAGCACCACGTAGAGCAGGCGATAATCGAGCACGTTGAGCTGGGTCGATTGGGAGAACAAGCGCTCCAGCACTTCAAAGAGCACCCAGGCGGCTGCCGTCTCCAGGCATTTGACAGGCAGCGTGCGCATTTGAATGCGGTCGATGGCCGCGCGCAAGGGGTTGACCTTCTTTGCACGGCCAGCATCCCAGCGAGCCTGAATGGTCGAGAGGTCGCGCAGCAAGTCGTAGCGCTGAAACCAGCCATAGCGCACGCGAGCGACGTCGCTGGCGGGCAGGGCGTAGCCGGCAGAATCGCCATAGGCAACTGAGAGCCCTGGGAACAGCGCCTTGAGGGCGTCGCCCACCTCACCCACCGTGTGATGGAAGGTATCGACTACGTCGAGCGTCTCAAAGTTAGCATTCCAGCTGTCGAAGATACGGCGTACCAGCACCGAAAGCTCCTCGGCACACAGCAGGGGAAACGCCGCATCCTGCGCGCCCTGCAGAGCGGCCGATCCGGTTGAGCATGCGTCGAACATCGGCACCAAAAACGGGTCCTCCAGCGCGGCAGACGCGGTATAGAGGAACGGCACGCGCAGGATCTTGGCCTGAACGCCCTCGCGAGCAGCGTAGTAGCGGCACAGGTCGTTGGCTGCGTGCGCGATAATGCCCTTGCCCGTTCGCCCCGCGGCATCGGCGGCACCCTCGGCACCCGCGGGCCCCGCTACATACAGCAGTTGGACCCGGCGACCCGCGCACGTACGAAAGACCGAGCGCAGCAGCTCGATTTCGCCCACGGTATCGGTATGCGGGGTAAGGTAATTAGACAGGTAGACCACGCGGTCGAACTCGTAGGCCTGATCCAGGTGCTGGAGGAGCTCTTTCCACGAGGCATGGGGCGACGACTCATCGCGGCGCGTGTCCTGCGCGGCTACAACCTTAACGTGGTCCCCGGGGAACGCCTTAACGCAAAAGTCATCGTCAACATATGCGGTGTTGCCAACAACCAGCACCTCCATGGCGCACCCCTCCCCTAAAATCCACTTTACTCATAGTCAAACATGCGTATTTTACGCTGTCAACGCGAGTTGGAACGCCTTTAAGGCTGTTTTAAGAACTTTTTTAGAGGATGTGGGGACATCGAGAGTGCTAAATGAGCAACCAATTCGGAAGTGGGGTGAAAAACCGAGACCTGTCGACCAGACCCTAGTTTTGGGCACCCGCGACCTGCGGTTTTGTTGCCTGAAATCGGGCTATGCTCGGCGAGTTTCGATTTTTCTCCGCACTTCTCCTA
>DXZX01000033.1:0-4547 GCA_019419445.1 Collinsella sp. | reverse complement strand
TGCAATCGCGCATCACAATCCGCCAATCGCCCTAACCGGAAAGCCAATCCACAGACTCGACTAGCCAACCAGATACGGCCCGATTACATCGAAAATTTCGCCCACCTTGGTTGCAGGGTTTTGCGCAGATGGCTTAACGTTACCCAGCCCCCTATGGTATGTGACGAGGCGCCCAACACGCTGCAATGCCTCGCCTCGTTTGCCGTCCACCACCTCGAACAACCCGTCCAAGTTCTTGCGGTACTCGATGCCCAGGTCTCTCGACATCTCCTGTGCGAGGGCATGCTGGCAGTCGGACGCGGACATATGCGCGGCCGTGTAGCGAAAGTGCAGAAGCGGCCACAGCTCGAAGCAGGGGTTCGACCACAACGCATGGAAGGTCCTCGAACCATCGGAGAGCTCGTCGCATTTGCGCTCCATCGCGTCAAAGTCGGACGCAGGAAAGTCATCCTTGTCATACACGAGCCACACATGGTCGAATGTTTCGGGAGCATAGCGACAGTGTTCGACGGCGAAGTCAAGTAGGTCAAGTGTGTGTTTGCCGGTCCCCTTAACGACAATGGCAATCTTACGCTCGTTCGCCGCACCCAACGCCGCGCGCACACCCTCAAAGTAGCGAGGCTCGGTCTCCTTGCCCTCGCTCACTACAAGATGACGCGTCATCTGAACCATGCGCGAGCGGCCCTCTCGTTTGCCGCTACGCCAGCCCTTCGGCTTCTTCGCCACCATGCTAATCCCACTCCTCGATGCGGGTGAGATACGGATCGGCGCCGTAGCGACCGGACAGGTATTGCTTGTCGAAAGCCGCGTTCTTGCTTACCAGATTACCGTTTGCCTCGTGGATGTCGGCGAGAGACCACAGTTGGCTCGCCTCCCCCTCGCCGCGCGCAGCGAACCATATCTCATCACGGCGGAACACATCGTTTCGCATGGTTGACACATCCTGGGACGAGAAGATGAGCTGCGCGCCACTCTTGTTGACCTCAGGATCCTTAAACAGCAGAATCACATAGCGAAGAAGCTTCGGGTGCAGTTTGGCATCGAGCTCGTCTACCACAACGGTGCCACCACGCTCAAGCGCTGTCATCAGATACGCAGCCAACCCCATGAGCTTCTGGGTTCCGGCAGATTCCTCGGATAAACGCAGCTCGTACGCCTTGGCGCCCACCTCGTGCCTCACGAAGACGCGCTGGCCGCGCCACTCCGGCGCCCTCTCCACTCTGAAGCCATCAATACGCACATCAACGGCGCGCAAAAAACGCGTGACCTCGGGTGAGTCATCCTCGTCGAGCAATTGTTCGAGCATCTGCTCCAGATAGGAGCTGTTATAGTTCAGGAACACCCCGTCAAGAAACCAGCTGGCAGCCTCCTTGACCACCGGCGCGTCAAAGTTGATGCAGAGAAACGACAGGTACGGCAGTCTCGGGTTGAATCTCGCAGCCGTCACGAGCTTACGCAGCGTGGGACCGAGCTCAACCTCTGCGCCCTCACGCTCGAACAGCATCGCCGTGCGTGACGCTCCCAATTTTCGCCGCCACAGGCCTTCGGACACGATCTCGTCCGCATGCACGAACAGGGCATAGCGGTACTCGTGCTCACCCGCGCGATAGTAGAGCTCGAACTCGGTGGGCTCGGCAGCAGACACATCATCGAACTCAAACGCCGAACAACGGGGTATCGAAGGACGGTTACCCTCTGGCGCATCAGTGCTGGCAGACAGCAATCTGATCGGCCTGGCCACCGCCGAACGAACGTAGTCAAGAGCCTCGAGCAGATTAGACTTGCCGCCGGCATTGGGCCCGTACACCGCAGCCACCGGAAGGAAACTCTGCCCGTCAGAACACTCTATGAGGGAACGCTCAAACTCCTTCATCGGCGTCGCCTGCATGGAAAGCTCCGCCTCGTCGCGATAGGACCGATAGTTCTTAAAGGTGAACTGGCAAAGCATGTTACTCAACATTCCTTTCATTGTTTTGAAAAGGTATATCAGAGTTTTTCTTTGATTATAGACTTTAAGTATGCTAAATCAAGTGCTTGCTACATCAATGAAAGCAGGCGCAAGGTGCAAACCGTCCTTACTCGACCATCCCATTGCCGGAATGGCGTTCAGCTAACACGTCGCATTACATGCATGAAAAAAGGGCGACACTCTCCAACAGAAAGCGTCACCCTTAAAGCTCCCAAAAAGCTTTTGTATATTAGGACGACATTCTACACTATCTCAAGGAGACTGAAGGTCGTATCATGGCCTGTAAGGCAAAAGCACAGACAGACCATGATTGAACGAGGCAACAGCAGGACTAGCGATCACCGCAATCAAAAGAGCCCAAATAATACAGCGAACCCTTCACAACCGAAGCGTTAGGGTCTCGGTCTAAGAAATTGACGCTGTAAGAAGGAGATCCAACGTAAACGTGAGTCTTACCGGCCTCGCAACAGAACAAAATATCGCCAGCGCTGTTCTGTGTCAGAGTGTTGTAATTCGAGTAATACTCAAGCTCGTCTGACGGAGCTTTTCCCACAACGATCAACCGAGGGTCCAGCTTATCCAGCCATGTCTTAGGAACGCGACCGGACTTCCGTCCATGATGCGGCGCAAAAAGAATGTCCACAGGCGAAAGCGCAATGTCATCTTCGATCGCCTCCATGTAGTCATTCTCCATGTCACCAAGCCAAAGCGCACGGACCCCTTCATCAAGAGAGTAGACAATCGCAGGACTAATATTATTGGGTTTATCAGAGCTTTCGGCATCCCGCAAAGCATCCCGGAAGGTCTCATTATTCACATCGGGCCAGAGGACGCTAATCCCAGCAGAACCGCGCTCACCATCAGAAACGTTCATCCATTTGCGCTTACACCCCTTGTATATTTTGTAAGCGCACGACGACTCCTTCAGATCTTTATACTTTTTGAAACTCTCAGTCTCCGTGGACTTGAAGACATTATTGTCAACGTAATAGAAATTCTTAATAAGCCCGAGCTCATCAAGATATTCAATACCCTGAATATGATCTTGGTCCGGATGCGTACTGATAAAACGAACGACGCCCTTTTTCCCTGCAAGGTTTTTGACCTCATCAAGGATTTCCGACTTACGCTCATCGGTAATATTACAGTCAATCATGCTGAAGTTATCAGTATTGTGATTGATATAAAACATGTCGCCGTTATCAACGGACAGAGACTTAATCTCGCTCATGGTTATCACACTCCTCAAGATTGAAGTTGATTCGTTTTTCTACATACCGTTCCTGCTTGATCCAGGAGGCAACAAATAAGGCGATAAAAGAGCACAGCGCCGCTGGAAGCCGATGAGATTCCGGCAACAATGATGCAAGCAGAATAATTACGAGCAGGACACCGGCCCCCGCCAGGCTGCGATACATATTTGAAATCATTAAGAGCTGCTCGACCTTTGGATCGCGTTTCTGAGCATATGCAAAGGCAGAATGGTCCCGCTTTCCGGTCGGTTGTAGTTTGCGGACCAACGGTTCAATGCAAAGAGAGCCAATCCGCGACGCAATAAGACCGAGAACATAACTCATCACAAATAGTGCCAGCCAGTTAGAGCAGTCGATACAACTGCCCAACGGCATCTGACTGACGGAATATGTTACGAGTGCACCCGGTAAGAGCACATTGAACAGATCGTAAGCAGAGATTTTTCCAAGCAAATCATCTAGATAGTTATTGGCCAATAATTACGCACCTCCAATAATCCAAAAGCCATCCTTCGCATTTTTTACAAACTACCCCCCCCCGCCACGCAAGTGTCAGGTTCTTGAAGAAGAGCTATTTGGAAATGATTTGAACAAACGGGGGCGCATACTGCTGTTGACCAATAAGCGCACACGCCCCTAAAGAAATTTAATGGACCATCAATATGGCCTCGATTTTGACAACTATTCCATCCGACTCCTTCCGAACAATTAGGTTGTAATGGGGAAACGACGCTTCTCGTTGTTTCAATTGTAGCCCTTCGCCAGTTCCATATCCTGTTTTCTTTTTTGATGATGAGCACAAGATGTTGTGTTTTAACAGGTAAACGCAGCTAAAATAATGCGGAACTTATTCACGCGAAATTACGAGTCAACTCATCCCCTTGTAGACAGCACCCTTGACCTGCATGAAAACATAATTAGACTCAATCACTTTCGCCCGGTACAAAGTCATCCACATCGAATACCTGTTCGAAATTAACAAAAGATTTTGCTTGACCAACATGTTGAGACGCCTGCTTATTGCCCGGTCGTAAGCCGCAATAAACTAGGCAGCAGCCTCGCTGGCTTTTCCTGAAAGGCCTCAGTGCCGAGCCTCGAAGAAGCGGAAGACGGCCTCATGTTGAAGCTGCCGCATCGCGTGTAGTCAACCCAGCTCGGGTCAGAGCGCCGTCGGGGACTAAAACAACCCCGCTACCTCCCCCTCCCCAACATTCCCCAGAAAGTTCGCTGATGTTGACTGGGGTTCCCGTAAAATAAACCCCAATAAAATAGGCTCTGTTAGACCAAGGTTGACATAAAAACGATGTCACCGCGAGGCGGTACCC
>DXZX01000032.1:0-24491 GCA_019419445.1 Collinsella sp. | reverse complement strand
GAGCGCAAAATGGATTCTAAAAAACACCTTGCCAAATAGGAGCGTCAGGACGCAAGAAGCCCTCGCCGCACGAAGTGCGCAGCGAGGGCTTCTTGCATGTCCGAGGACGTGCCTAAAAGTAAACTGATGGCGGGCCCGGACGACTACAGGGCTATCGATTACCCCGTGTTCTGCAAACCTGCCGAGACGCCGGTCACAGTCGAAAGAATCAGGCTCATGTACTCGGCCTTCTTCTCCTCGGCCATCTCGTCCTGGTTCATACGCACCTCGCGAAGGGCGCGGACCTGGGCGATGGACAGGGCGTCGACGTAGGGGTTACGTACACGGACGGCGCAGCCGAGCACGCGACGGCGCTGCAGCGGCCACTCGTCACCGACGATGGCAAGGACCCACTTACGCGTGAGCTGCATCTCGGTAAAGACCTTCTCGGACAGATCCTGGCGGTCGCCCAGGTGCAGATACATCTTGGCGATGCGCTGGTCGGTCTTGGCGATCGACATCTCGATGTTGTCGATAAAGGTGCGGAAGAACGGCCACTCCTGGTAGGCAGCCTTGAGCTGGTCAAGATCGCCAAGCTGCTCGCAGGCGGTGCCCAGACCGTACCAAGCGGCCAGGTTAATGCGCGCCTGGCTCCAGCTGAAGATCCACGGGATGGTACGCAGGTCATCGAGCGACTTGGCGCCCAGACCGCGCTTGGCGGGACGCGAGCCGATCGGCAGCAGACCGACCTCGGTCAGCGGCGTCACGGTCGAGAACCACGGTGTAAAGTCCTCGGTGTTCAGCAGGTCCAGATAGCGTTCGTGGCTTGCAGTGTTGAGCTTCTCGGCCATATCCCAGAACTTCTGCGTGGTCTCGGTGTTGGTCTTCTCGACACTCGGGGCCGACTGCAAAAGCGTTGCGGCGGCAACGGACTCAACATGGCGCTGAGCCAGCGTGCGGTTGCCGTAACGGGCAAAGATGACTTCGCCCTGCTCGGTGAGCTTAAAGAAGCAGTTGACCGAACCCTTGGGCTGCGCCAGCACGGCCTTGTTGGCCGGGCCGCCGCCACGGCCCACGGCACCGCCGCGACCGTGCATGAGCACCAGGTCGATATCGTTCTTCTCTGCCCACTTGGCGATGCGCTCCTGCGCGGAGTGCAGCGCGAGCATGGCCGTGGTAGGACCGGCATCCTTGGAAGAGTCGGAATAGCCCAGCATGACCTCCATGCGGCGGTTGGTCTGGGCAAGGCGCTTTTGCACCACGGGCAGCGTAAGCATCTGGTCGAGCACGTCAACGCAGCCCTCGAGGTCCTCGAGCTGCTCGAACAGCGGGATCACGTCGAGCTCGGGAACGTCTTCCTCGTGTGCGAAGGACAGGTGGGCCAGCTCAAAGACGTCGGCCACATGCTGGGCACTCTTGGTAAACGAGATGATGTAGCGGTGTGCCATCTTCTTGCCGTAGCGCTTTTGGATGGAACCGATGGCACGGAAGGTGTCGATGACCTCGCGCGTCATGGGCTGCAGGTCACCATGGATACCGTTCTCGTGGATATCCTTGAGGGCGCGGGCGTGCACCACGGAGTGCTGACGGAACTCCATCTCGACCATATGGAAGCCGAAGGACTCGACCTGCCAGATGATGGTTTGGACCGGACCGTAGGCGGCACGGACGGCACCGCAGGCAGCAAGCGAACGCTGGACGACGCGCAGGTCATCCAGGAACTCGTCGGCGCTGTGGTACATGGTGTCGGTGATGCGGCGCACGGTGGCGTTCAGGCGGTCGGCCATGACGAGCATGACGGCGCGATGCGGCTCGTGCTCGGAGATCAGCTCGGCGCGGGCCGTGTAACGAGGGCTCATCTCGACCTGATGGTTCCACAGGTTAATGAGCTCGGCCGACGGCTTGCTGTAGGTAGCCTCGAGCGTGAGGTTGCGGCCGATGTGGCGGCACTTGTCCTCGAGCTTGAGCACCATGTGCGTAAAGTACTTGGCGGCGACCTCACGGCTCACCTTGGCGGTGACGTTGGGGTTACCGTCGCGGTCGGAACCGATCCAGCTGCCGGGATGGAAGAACGCCGGGCACAGCGGCGGCACAGTACCGGCCTTGTCGCCCAGCACCCAATCGTCAAAACGACGATAGATAACGGGGATAACGTCGAACAGCGTGTTATCGAAGATGTCGATGATGGTATCGGCTTCCTCGACCGGCGTGGGCTTCTTGAGCGCGATGGGACTCGTACGCACCAGGGCGTCGATCTCCTGCAGCATATGGCGCTCGTTCTCCACCAGGTCGGAGCCGCCCAGACGCGGACGCTCCTCCAGCAGGTTGGAGATACGGCGGATCTTGCCCTCGACGGCCTTACGACGGGCCTCGGTGGGATGTGCGGTAAAGACAGGGTGGAACTCGAGCTTGTCGAGCAGCTCGTTGGCACCCTCGACACCCAGCTCATTCACCAGCTGGTGATAGGCAACGGTAAGCTCGTTGGCAGGATCGACCTCGGTATCGGTCGACGCACCGGCCTCGCGCTCGCGCAGCTGCGCCACACGGTAGTTCTCCTCCGACAGGTTTGCCAGATGGAAGAAGCTCGTAAAGGCGCGAACGATGACCTGCTGCTTATCGAGCGGCAGGCTGTCGATCAAATCGACGACCTCACGAAATGCCACGGCAGTGGGCTCGTCGGCGGTGGGCACGCCCTGCTCGTCGACGGCTTCGTCGGCAGCGCAGGTACCGGGGTTGCCGGCATTGACCACAATCTCGGCTGTCAAAATCTTGTCGAACAGGTCCGCGATCTCGGGATCATACTCGCTAAGCACACGGCGCTCCAGGCGCAAGAACAGCGCCAGATTGTCGCGCAGCTCCTCGGGGATCTCGATCTCGGCGAGACGCTCCCTGGACTCGGCATTCGAGCCGATTCGGTTAACGAGGCGGTTGACCACGGCAGCGACGCGCGCCGCGGCTTCGGGTACAGACTGGTTGCTTAGGTTCTCAGCCACGTTTCCTCCCATTCCTCCTTCTATGCACGTAACATGCGGTATTCATTATAGGCGCTTGAGAAATACTTTCGACACTGATTGCGCTTTACCACACAAAAGTATTTTCTGCATTGCAAAGGTTTTTGCCCTAAATGGTCGTATTTCTCGGTGGGCGGCATACGTAAACGGGGGCATTCCGCATAAAAGCGAAACACCCCCGTAACAATCGCTCTCCATGAGCAGGGCACGTTAGCAGGCCCGAAGCTCAAAAAGATGCGCTACAGGCGCTCGCGAACCGCCTCGACGACGTTGTCCAGATCGGCGAGCACCTCGTCATGGCTCTGCATGTCGCGCACTTTGACCTTGCCGGCGGCAAGCTCGTCGCCACCCAGGACCAAGATGAGCTTGGCGCCTACCTTATCGGCTTGCTTAAACTGGGCCTTGAGCGAACGACCCTGATAGTCGGCCTCGGTCACGATACCTGCGGCGCGAAGCTCCTGCGTAATGGCAAAGACGTTCTGACGCAGCTCCTTGCCGGCGTTGGCGACATAGACGCACGGGGCCTCATCGGCACCCAAATCGCTGCCAAAGGCCTGCAGGGCCAGCAGGGCGCGCTCAAAACCGACAGCAAAGCCGACGCCCGCCGTGGGCTTGCCACCCTCGAGCTCGACCAGGCCATCGTAGCGGCCGCCGCCGCCGATGGAGCCGACGCCGGCGCCAGGGGCCTCGACCTCAAAGACAGTACGGGTGTAGTAGTCCAGGCCGCGCACCAAGGTGGGATCCTCGACATACTCGATACCGGCGGCATCCAGATAGCGCTTGACCTGCTCGTAGTGCTCGCGGCACTCATCGCACAGGTTGTCACCCATCAGCGGAGCCTCGGCCATGATCTCGCGGCAGTGGTCGTTCTTGCAGTCAAAGGCACGCAGCGGGTTGAGCTCGGCGCGCTCGCGGCACTCATCGCACATCTCGTCTGCGTGATCGAGGATAAACTGCTTGACTTGCTCGCGGTAAGCCGGACGGCACTGAGCGTCGCCCATCGAGTTAATGAGCAGACGAAGCTTGGAAAGATCGAAGCCCAGGCGCTTGTAAAACTCCATGAGCATGATGATGCACTCGGCGTCTGCCGCCGGATCGGGAGCGCCGAGCCACTCGATGCCCACCTGGTGGAACTGGCGCAGGCGGCCCTTCTGGGGACGCTCGCCGCGGAACATGGCCTCGGCGTAGTACGCCTTAAACGGCGTGGAGCCCTGGGGCACCAGATTGTTCTCGACGACAGCGCGCACCACGCCGGCCGTGCCCTCGGGGCGAAGCGCCAGGCGCTGCTTGGGCTTGAGTTTGGTGTCGGTGCCCTCGGTAAAGACGCGCTCCAGGTTGGCACCGCTGAACACGCGGAACATTTCCTTGCGCACGACGTCGGTCGACTGGCCGATACCGTGGACAAACACGTCCACCTGCTCGATCGCGGGCGTCTCGATGGGTTTAAAACCAAACGGCTCGAACACGCCGGCCGCAATCTGCTGCATCTTTTGCCAGGCGCGCATCTCGGCGCCGATAAGGTCGCGGGTTCCCTCCGCCTTCTGTGCCTGCATGGGCAAACACCTTTCTTTTGTATCGCGTCATAGGTAGTGGACATTATACGGCACAAAGCAGCAACGCGGCGGCGCGCCTGACCGAACGAGGGTATGGGGACTCGTTCGGCCTGACGCACCGCCGCTGTTTGCGATCCGCTTTCCTCCGTCCCCTTCGGATCACGTGATCTGTTGGGGACGGAGGAAAACGGATCATTTCGTAGGCCCGTGGCCGCCTTGGAAACCGAATGATGGTACGAGCATCCATTCGGCTTCCAGGGCAGCCACAGACAGAACGGAGCGAACAGAAAAGAGCACGTAGACCTGCCATAGCTTACCGACAAAGCTCATGCCGGCAAGAACGGCAGAGGTGGCGATTACAGTGAGGGGAACCCAAAACGCGGCCGCTTACTTTATCGGCAACATGGCCAATGACAAGTGAGCCGATAACGCTCACCACGGTGGAGATGGCATTGGAGATGTTGTACTGCGTAAGCGTGATCCCGAGGTCGCTGACGATGAGCGGCTGAAACAGGCTCATGCAGTTAACGAAAATCGTGTAACACGTGGCCATGATCACAAAGCCGGAGGCCACCACGAGCCAACCGGGGAAGAACTTACGTTGCTGGGACATACTGTTCCTTTTTTTAAACAAACGAGTAGCAAGATTGGGTGCTACCGGTGGTCGGCGATATAGCCCAAAGCGACCGCCGTGTAAGCCGCAGCGCCAAGTGGCAGCTCGGCATCGCTAAAACGTGCCTTGGGATGATGCTGAGCAAAGTGCTCGTCCGTATCGGTCACAGCAGCGCCCACGGTAAAGTACGCACTCGGGATCTCGCTCGAGATCAGCGCGAAATCCTCGCTCGCCATGGCGTGGAACAGCGGCAGGAAGGCGGCCTTGGGCAGCACCGCGCCCACGTAGCCAAGCGACGCCTGGGTCATGTCGTCATCGAGTACGAGCGGGGGAACATCCGAGAGCGTCTCGATAGTCGCCGGCGTGCGATACGTTGCGGCCACGCCGTTGACGACCTCGGCAATACGTTCCTTGAGATGAGCCATGAGCTCGACATCGAAGCCACGCAGCGTCCCCTCGAGCACACAAGTGTCGGGAATGACATTTGCGGCCTGACCGCCGGCGAACTTACCCACAGTAAGCACGACCTCCTTGGCCGCCGGCACCTCGCGGGAGATGAGCTCCTGAAGTGCCAGATGCACATGCACGCCGGCCGTGATGGGGTCGATGCAAATCTCGGGGCTCGAGCCATGGCCGCCCTTGCCTTGAAGCGTGATGCGAAAACCGTACACGCCCGAGAGCGCCGGGCTGCCGTAGAGCACCAAACCAAGCGGCGACTGGCTATTGACATGCATGGCAAAGGCGACCTGAGGACGCGGGTTCTGCAGCAGACCGTCGGCGATGGCGGCGCGGGCACCCTCAAAGGTTTCCTCGCCCGGCTGGAACAGCAACTTAACCGTGGCGTTGGCATCAACAAGCTCTGCCTCGCGCGCTTTGAGCATACGAGCCGCACCAAGCAGCGCCGTCGCGTGCATATCGTGACCGCAAGCGTGCATGCAGCCGTTGGTGGATGCAAAGGGCTCGCCGGATTCCTCGGCAACGGGCAGGGCGTCCATGTCGCCACGGAGCATGATGACCGTACCGGCCTGCTCATTCGTGCAGACGCCATTACCCTGGGCCGCGGCGGCACCGGCGCCGACAAGGCCCACAACGCAGGAACCATCGACGAGCGTGGCAAACGGGATGTCCATCTCGGTCAGGCGCGCTTGGATATACGCAGAGGTCTGTGGGAGGCTATTACCCAGCTCGGGCATCTGGTGTAGATCGTGTCGCCACGCAGCGAGCTCGTCTGCAAAAGCCTGAGCTTCTGCAACAAGACCGTCACCGATAGCGGTCTGCGCCGCTGCGGTGGCCTTGGGCGCTGATTGCGGTTGAAGATCGGACAAAGCTGGTGCCATAGATGCCCTCCAGTATCGTTTTTGCAGCAAGCACTTTGATAGCATAAAGTGCAAGGTACTACTTTAAGGGCGAGGCATAAAAAATGCCGCCCCGGGAGGGCGGCGCAACAAGTTGTTTACAATTGCGGGCGCGGCTTTCGACGCAAAAAATCGAAGTGAGTCTCGCTCAAGATAATCGACAGGAAGATGAGCGCGAAGCCGGCGAGCAGACGCGAGGTGAGCGCCTCCCCCATCAGCAGCACCGAGAACAGCACACCCGAAGGCGACTCCATCGAAAGGAGCAGCGAGCCCGTCGAGGCCGGGACATGCGCCAGGCCGACGTTTTGGATGAGCAGAGCCACGCATGTGCAGCCCACCGAGAGAAACGCCATCGCAGTGATAAAGCTCGGCGTCCACACGGACAGAGGCGCTTGGGTCTCGAATAGCAGCGACGTTGCCAGGCTCAGCACGCCGTTGCCCACAAACATCCAAAACGTGATGACGTTGATGTCCATTTTGCGACCGTACTTGGCAGTCACCGCCATCTGGATGGCGAAAAAGACCGCACCCGCCAGCGTAATGACGTCACCGATGTTGAATTCAACGCTATCGAGCGCCACCAAACCAATGCCCGCCAAGCACAGCAGTGCCGCGCCCAGGTTATAGCGGGTGAGTTTTTCGCCGCTCAGAAAATAGCTCGCGAACGGCACAAGGATGCAGTACGTGCCCGTCAAAAAAGCATTCTTGCCCGCCGTAGTATGTGCCAGACCGACCGTCTGCAACGCATAGGCCGCCCACATGAGCACGCCCATACTCAGGCCAACGATCAGGTTGCGAGCGTTGAAATGTGCAATGATGCGCTTGTGGAAGACGGCAAACATGACCAACGCTGCGGGCAGAAAGCGTACATAGAGCAGCTCGAACACCGGAATGGTGTCGAGCGCATCCTTCATAGTGGTAAAGGAGTAGCCCCAGATAATCGCCACCGAAAGCAGCAGAACTTTCCAGAACAGCGGCGAGCGAGCGCCGGCGCCGCGGGAGGTGCCGCCCGCGCCTAGGTCCTCGCGAGCAACAGGGCTATCGGGCAAGTTTTCGATTTCGTTGGCAGCGTATTGGGCCATGGAACATCCTCACACTCAAACTGGGCGTGGTGTCCGCACGCGTAAGGCTGCGTGCCGCCTCATGGTCAAATAAAAACAGGGCGCACCGGACCCCCGGTACGCCCCGCTACTGTAACAACAACCAAGCAGCCCGTGCAATTCACTACGCTAAAGCATCGGGTTGGAAGGTCTCGATGTTCCGACGGCGTTTACGTTGCTGTATTAAATCAATTTTGTCGACTCCAGCTTTTCGATAATCCAGTCGTTGGCTTTGATGACTGGGCGGCGGAAGACGACGCCCAGGGCCAGCGACGGAATCAGATAGCTCGCCAGAATACCCAGCTCAACCCAGTACTCCATATGGTAGGCACCGGCCATGGCGGCGTGCATGGCGTTGATGCCGTGGGTAAACGGCAGGAACGGGTAGATCGCCTGGAACACGGGACCGGTCATCTCGATGGGGAACGTGCCGCCCGAACCGCCGACCTGCATGACCAACAGCACGACAGCGAGCGCTTTGCCGATATCGCCAAACGAAACCGTAAGCGTGTAGACGATATTGGAGAACACGAGACTCGCAACCCAGCCCGCCAGCACAAACTGCAACGGGTTGTCGCACTGGATGCCAAAGAACAGAATGTCGCCCGCGCACACGAGCGTTGCCTGCAGCAAGGCCAGACCGCCAAAGAACAGATAACGGCCCAGGTAGATCTCGTGCAGGCGCACGGGAATGAGCTCGTTGATAAGCTCATCGTCAACCGAGACCTTCATCATGGCCGCCAGAACAATCGAGCCCACCCACAGCGACAAAATCGTATAGAACGGCGCCATGGCCGAGCCGTAGTTGCGGATCGGATAGACCGGCTTGCGGTCGAGCGCGACGGGACCGGAAAGCGACACGGCCAGACCCTCGGGGTCGTTGCCGATCATCGTCTTGATTGTGGCCAGGTCACCCGAGATCAGAGCGCTATCAAGCTCGTCCTTAAAGGCACTGATCTTGTCCGACGCCTCGCCCAGCTGATCGGAAGCCTTGTTGACGAGCTTTGCAGCCTTGGAGAGACCCTTAGCGAGCGAACCAGAAGCGTCGGTCAGACCGCTCACGGCGCTATCCAAGTCGCCCGAGATACCGTTCAGGGAATCCAGAACGCCCGAAATGGTCTTCTTGAGCTCCTTGGCCTTAACCGAGAACGTAGAATCGTAGTCGGACTTGGCACCCGAGATACCCGCCTTGGCATCGGCGATGGCCTGGTCGACCTCGGCACGCGAGTTGTTGACCTCCGCCATGCCGTCCGAAAGGGACTTTGCGGTCGCCGTCAGGTCCTTCGCATTGTTGCGGTACTCCACGGCAATTCTGCCCAGCGACGTCGCAGCGGACTCGAGACCGTCTTTGAGCTTGTCATCACTCACCTGGTCGGCAAGGTTGCGGAGCTGATCGGCCATCGCATCGATATCGTCAGCACGCGTATTGAGCGCCGCTGCGGCTTCGTTGAGCTGAGACACCGTAAGGTGAACATGCTGATTCGCGGCATAGAATGCCTTCGCAAGCTCGGCGGACACGTTGTCGAACGAGCCCGCGCTTCCGTCAATCGCCGCGTCAACGGCATCGTTGGCGGCCTTGAGCGCTTCCTTGGAATCATTGATGCCGCTCTTGGCGTGCTCCATCAGCTGCTTCGTCGACTCATCAACGGTGCCCGTCTGCTTGAGCATGCCGCCCGCCGATGTCAGTGAATCGGACGTGGAGCTCAAAATGCCCGCGAGCGACGTCGCACTCGCCTGAACGTCCTGCAGGTCCTCGACCGAATCGCCCAGCGTCGAGGACAGATTGGCGATAAAGTTGCTCACCTGGTCGGTACTCATATAGTCGAGCAGGCTGGACACGGTCTTAAGGCCGATGGTCGTGATGGTCTTGGTAAAGGTCTCGTTGACCTGACTCTGGACGGCGCTCGAGCCCTTTTCAGTCACGATCTGTGCGATGGCGTTAGCCTTCTGGTTCTCGTAGAACTCGATATCGGCGTGCTTCACCTCGGTCGAGAAAAGCGTCATCATGTCGGCGCTAAACGTTTTAGGGATAACGACGGCAGCGTAGTACGCGCCCGACTTGACGCCATCGATGGCCTTATCGCGATCGTTGAGCACAACCCAGTCGAAGTTCTCGTTGCCGCGCAGGGTGGCGGTTACGTTTTCGCCCACGTTGACCTCGACGGGAATCAGATCGCTCTCGTAACCCTCATCAGTGTTGACCACGGCGATCTTAAGGTTGCCGGTGTTGCCGTACGGATCCCAGCTTCCGGCGATGTTAAACCATGCATAGAGACATGGCACGATGATCAGGCCCATCACGACGACCATGCCGATCACGGAGCGAGACACGTTTTGGACATCGCGCTTAAACAGGTGCAGGATGTTTTTCATTTATGCCTCACCTCCTTTAGAGTGCTTGCCAAGCGGGGTGGTGTCCCCGTCGTTTCCGTTTACGTTGTCAGCGCCGTCGGCATCTTGAGCCTTACGATGCGCACCGATATGCGGCAGACGGCTCGTAGGCTGTTCGCCTCCCTTGGCGCCACGCTCGCTGGCGTTGAGACCAAACATGCGACGGGCGGCAGGGATCGCCGCCGTGTGCTCGCGCATCTCGCGGCGAAGGTCCTCGTCCGAAAGCGCCGAGATACGCATCTGGGTATTGAGGCTCGCACGGATGTATTCGATGTTGATGAGCCAGCCGCAGATGGCGATAACCGAAATGATCCAGATAACGAGCAGGATGATCTTGCCGTTATTGTCGATATCGAGCACCGTCGAAAGCACAAAGAGCAGAACCTGCACGCCTACCACGGCGGCAAAACCGCCCTTGATGTAGTACGGGTAGCGATGCTCAAACGCCACGGCATGATCGAGCAGCTCGCGACGGTACGAATCCGAATCGAGCATGACGCGCATGGCCGTGCGCAGCGAATAGCGCTGGCGCGGTAGGTCGTTGGACTCGCAGATCATTAGGCCCGTCGTGGAAAGCTGCTTATCAAAGAGCAGATTGAGGTTGAGCAGCAACGGGCGCAGCTGCAGACCGATAAAGAGCGCGATGGCAAGGAACACGCCCAGGACGCACAGGTTGAACAGGTAGTTGAACGAATACATGCCACCGACGGTCTCGCGCAGCAGGTTGATGCCATAAGTGAAGGGCAGCAGCGGATGCAGCCATTGGAAGAAGCCGGGCATCATCTCGATGGGATACATGCCCGACGAGCCGGGGATCTGCACAATGACGAGGATGACGCCAATGGCTTTACCGATATGCTTAAACGTGGTGGACAGCGCATAGATGATATTGACGTAGGTGAATGAAATCGCGATGCCGCCCAGCACGAACAGCAGCGGGTTAACGCACTGTACGCCAATGACCAAATCTCCCACCGTAACGATAATGGCCTGGAACGCGCCCAGGATCACCAGCAGCAGCCAGCGGCCAAAGTAGCCCTGACGCGCCGTAAAGCTACCGATGCCCTCGCGGTCGACCTCGAGTTTATAGATAGCGATGAGCACATAGCCGCCCACCCACAGCGCCAGATTGGTGTAGAAGGGCGCGATGCCCGAGCCAAAGCTCTTGACCGGATAGATTGACTTGGACGTCAGCTCAACCGGAGATGCCATGAAATCTGCCACGTCATTGACGTCGACGTCCATGAGGTCGGCTAACTCGCCCATAGACTCAGAGGTCTGCAGCGCCGCAATGTCATTGGCGGCGGTCGCGAGCTTGTCCTGAACCTTGGCAAGGGAGGCGTCGGTTTGGGATAGCGTGGTCTTTGCCTGCTTGAGCGTGGCGTCGAGCTGCGCTAGCGTGCCGCGCGCGCTCGCTATCGTGGGGGTCATACCCGACACAATGCCGGTCAAATCGCCCGAAACGGCGGCAAAGGAGTCAAGCGCGCTCGAAGCCTTCGGCAGTGCGTTCTGACCCAGATCGGTCTGAGCCTGACCGAGGTTAGCCGTACCGGTCTGAATTGCCGCGTTGAGTGCGTTGCTCGCGTTCGAGATTGCCGTAGCGTCGTTTGCCATGGCGCTCGACTGTGCAGAAAGGCCATCCTTGATGCTCTGCAGCTTCTGGTTTTGCTCGCGAAGCGAATCGATGGTCGATACAATGCGCGCGTCAATTTCCTCGGAACCTGTCGACGTGTCATTAACGAGAATCTCCAAGTGCCCGATAACGGCCTTATTGTGATCGATCGTCGCCTGGAGAGACTCGAGCGAGTTGTCGATGCGGGTGGTCGTAGATGTGACCGTACCCGTTAGCTTGCCAATCGCAGCGTTCGCGGAGGCTGACGTCTTGGTGAGTGCAAGGCTACCTTCCGAGAGTGCCTTGGAGAGCGAGGTGATAGAGTTGCCCGCCGTGGCGCGAGCCTCGCCCAGCAGGTCGTTGCCCTGGGAGATCGCCTGCGTTAGAGAGGGCGCCTGCCCCTGCAGGCCCGCCAGCGCAGCATCGGCCGAAGCAATCGAGCTGCTCGTCTTGTCGATGGCGGTGTTCATGTCGCCGATGGAATCGCGTACTTCGCCCAGGGTATCAGACGCCTCGGACACCGAGCCCGCCAGCGAATCCCGGGTCTGGTTCGCCTTGTCTTTAAGGTCGATGCCAGCATCTTTGGCAATGCCCGCGACGGTCTCGCCCACCGTGGAGACAAACTCCGAGTTGATCTGCTCCTCGATGGTATTGGCACCAGTGTCGGTGACCTTGGGCGCAATAGCGCTCTTCTTCTCGTTGACGTAATAGGTGAGCTTCGGCTGATGGTAATTGCCATCGAGCATCGAAACAAGATTGTCGGAGAAGTTCTTGGGGATTACGATGGCCGCATAGTACTCACCACTCTCGACGCCCTCTTTGGCATCGGCGGCCGAATCGACGAAGGTCCAGCCCAGCTGATCGTTCTCCTTGAGCTGATCGACGACCTGGTCGCCCGCGTTGAGCTCGCCCACCAAGTCATTCTGAGTGCCCTGATCGTTGTTGGCGATGGCAATCTTGATACCTTGGGTGTTTCCGTACGGATCCCAGTTTGCCACGATGTTGTACCAGGCATACAGCGAGGGGATAACGCACACGCCCAGGGTAACCACCAAGGCGACGGGGTTCACAAGCAGTCGCTTAATGTCGCGCTTGAATATCGCAAAGGAGACCTTTGCGTTGGATAGTTTGCTGCCGAGACTCACGCTTGGACCATCCATCCTGTCGTTGAATCGAATCGTACTATCGACAACCATTGTACGTAGGCGCTTTAGTGCCTCGCGGCACAATGGTGCTGAGTTTTGCGGGTAGCAATATACTACGAAGATGAGTTAGTGTACAGTTGTACAGTATCTTTAATTTCAGCAGGTCACAAAACCACAGCCCGCACAAATTAGCAATCCGAATAGTCATTGGGAACGTTCTTAAACGACTAGTCAAACAAGAACGTCCCCGATGACTACTTAGGGCCACGAAAGCGTCGCAGGTTGAGCATAAGTCAGCGAAAACGCCCCTGAGCGAGCAAGGTGACGTGAAAGAGGAGGGAAGCGTACTTTGATTGAACGTCAGATTGCCGCTTAGGGGCGTTTGCAGCGTCGACCGGTCCGTCGTTCGTTAGAACGACGGAACCAATAGGTTCGTTAGAACGGCGGACCCAAAGGCGTAACTACTTAACTACATCAAGTTGCAAACAGCCGCCGCGAAGGCAACGGGGTCCTCGGGGAGGATACCCTCGACCAGCAGGGCCTGATCGTAGAGCAGGCCGGAGTACTGCTTGATCTTGTCGGCGTCACCTGCCTTCTGGGCAGCGACAAGCTTGTCAAAGACCGGGTGCTTGGCGTTGAGCTCGAGCACGCGCTGGCTCTTGGGCATGCCGTCGGGCGCGCCCTCGGGCCCCTTCTGGAGCACCTTCTCCATCTCGAGCGAAAGCGGACCCTCGGTGGTGATGCAAGCGGGGGCATCGGTCAGGCGCGCGGAGACGGCAACTTTCTCGACCTTGTCACCGAGCGCCTCCTTCATAGCGCTAAAGAGGACCTCGTTTTCCTTGGTGGCGTCCTCGGCCTCCTTCTTCTCGTCCTCGGTCGCCAGATCAAGATCGCCAGTCGCAACGTTCTTGAGCTCCAGGTGACGATCCTCGACCTCGGGCTCGGCACCGTCGGCAACGGCCTTTTCGGCAGCCTCGCGGGCGGCGTCGTCCTCGTAGATCTTGGGCATATCGGCGGCCACGTACTCACGCATAGCCTGGAACGTGAACTCATCCACATCCTGCGTCAGCAACAGCACGTCATAGCCGCGCTCGAGCACGCCCTTTACCACGGGCATCTTGGCCAAGCGCTCACGCGAGTCGCCGGCGGCGTAGTAGATGGCCTTCTGATCCTCGGGCATGCCCTTGGCATACTCGGCCAGGGTGATCATCTTCTGCTCCTTGGCAGACCAGAACAGCAGCAGGTCGGCGAGCTCGTCGGCCTTCATGCCGTAACTCGAGTAGATGCCGTACTTCAGACCGCGACCAAAGTTCTCAAAGAACTTCTCGTATGCCTCGCGGTCGTTGTCGCGCATGTCCTCAAGATCGGCAGTGATCTTCTTCTCGACACGCTTGGCAATGGCCTTGAGCTGACGGTTCTGTTGCAGCGTCTCACGCGAGATGTTGAGCGTCACGTCGGCAGAGTCCACGACACCGCGCACAAAGTTGTAGTAGTCGGGCAGCAGGTCGTCGCACTTCTCCATAATCAGCACGTTGGAACTGTAGAGCGCCAGGCCCTTCTCGTAGTCCTTGCTGTACAGATCGAACGGGGCGCGACCCGGCACAAACAGCAGCGCATCGTACTCAAGCGTACCCTCGGCATGGAAGCTGATAGTGCGCGCGGGATCGTCAAAGTCGTGGAACGTGGACTTGTAGAACTCGTTGTAATCCTTCTGCTCAACGTCGGAGCTGCGCTTTTTCCAGATCGGCGTCATGGAGTTGATGGTCTCGAGCTCCTGGTAGTCCTCGTACTCGGGCTTGTAGTCGTCGCCGGCGTCCTCGGGCTTGGGCTTCTGGCGGCTCTTGCTCACCATCATCTGAATCGGGTAGCGCACATAGTTGCTGTACTGCTGAATCAGGCTCTTGAGGCCCCACTCGGTCAGGAAGCGATCGTAGGTCTCGGCCTCGCCGTCGGCGTCGAGCTTCTCGTTCTCGCGCAGCGTCAGGATGACATCGGTGCCGTGCTCGGCGCGCTCGCCGTCTTCGATGGTGTAACCCTCAAGACCATCAGACTCCCACACGTGAGCGGTGTCCTCGCCATAAGCGCGGCTGACAACCTTTACGTGGCTGGCAACCATAAAGGCAGAGTAGAAGCCCACGCCAAACTGGCCGATGATGTCGACATCGGAGCCCTGTTGCTCGGCGTTCTCGGTCTTAAACTCCTCGGAGCCGGAATGGGCGATGGTGCCCAGATTGCACTCGAGCTCCTCGGCGGTCATGCCAATGCCGTTATCCGAGATGGTAATGGTGCGGGCGTCTTTATCAAAGGAGACGCGAATAGCCAGGTCGCCCTGGTCGAGCTTGACGCTCGGGTCCTGCAGGCTCTTAAAGTTGAGCTTGTCGACGGCGTCGCTCGCGTTAGAGATAAGCTCGCGCAGGAAGATTTCCTTATTGGTGTAGATGGAGTTGATCATGAGGTCGAGCAGTTTTTTGCTCTCGGTCTTAAATTGACGCATGTGCAGTCCTTTCGCGCTACCCCCGTCCGCAAAAACGGCCCGGTTGCCCGAGCCGCATCGCAGACCTGCTATGTTCAGACTTAGATTTTATAACCCATTAGCGCGCATATATACATACGGAATCGAAAAACTGTATGTCAGAGCGCTCCGATGCGCCAATTGCCAAGGAGTGTCCCCGACTGCCGGCAGAAAAGGAACGTCCCTATCTGCCATCTACGCGCTTGGCCATCCAAACATGGGGCTGGCCCTCGTCTTCGTAGTCCACCGGGGCAATCTGCGTGTAACCCGCCTTGGCATAGAGTGGTAGCACGTATTCCTGCGCGTGCAGCTTAATGAGCTTGGCGCCGGCATCACGCGCGCACGTATCACTGGCCTCGACAATCTTGCTCGCCAAACCGCGACGGCGCATGCTCGGCAGCACGGCCACGCGCCCCATAATGTAGGTCTCCCCCGCCGCGACGCCTTCGTCCAAGTCGCACGCCGGCGACACCGGAGCCTCTGCGTCAGCCGCGCGCTCAAGCTCTTCGGGAAACACGCGCGAGCAACCGGCAAGCTCGCCGTCTACATAGAGCGTCACATGAATGCAGTTCGGATCCTCGTCGATAGCGTCAAACTCGTTCTCGTAGCCCTGCTCGTCCATAAAAACGACGCGGCGCACCAACGCCGCGTCATCAAAGCATCCCGTCTTAAGTTGGATATCCATGGCTGCCCTTTCATTCAATGCGAACGTTAGGGACAGATTTTAGCGAAAATGAGCTCCGCGCACGCTAAACTTCGCGCGAGCCTTCGCCAGGCAGTCGTAATGACCCACGTTATGGGCATCGCTCGCGATGAAGCTGTACAGGTTCTGATCGAACAGGCGCTGTGCCGGCTTTTTCTCGCGACCAAAGCGACCGCCGGCAATAAAGTCCGCCGAAGCCTGCAGCTTGCAGCCCATATCGACCAGGCGCTCCGCCACGCTTACATCCTTTTGAACCGCACGATAGCGCTCAGGATGAGCGATGATCACCTGGTAGCCACGGCACTGCAAATCGTAAATCGTGTTCTCGTACTCTCTAAACGCATACGCATCGGCATGCGTCGAAAGCTCGAGCAGAAACTCGTTGGTCCCATCGAAATGCAAGTGCTCCGCGGCATCGATACCAAGCTCAACGAGCTTTCGATGGTTGACCTCGAAGCCCATCTGGAGCGGAAAACCGTCAGCGTTATCACGCAGCAGCTCAAAGGCATCCCACATCTTGTCGTAATCAAAATAGGGATCACGGCAGTGAGGAGTGCAAACGATTCTGGTTACACCGGCCCGCTTGGCAGCCTCGAGCATCGCCAAGCTTTCATCGAGATCGGCGGCGCCGTCGTCTACACCCGGCAAGATATGGCAATGAATGTCACGCATAGGTCAGCCTTAATCAACTAAACGTTTGCTCGGTTGGTGAAGATGCCCTTTTTGGAAGTCCCCTGATTGTCGGAGCCCTTCTTCACCTTCTTACCGTCCTTGGTGTAGTAGGAGTAGTAGTACTCGCTGGTCTCGGTCTCGCAGTAGTTCATAACGGTACCGATGAGCTTGACCTTCTCGGACTTCTTAAGCTGACCGATGGCGTTGAGCGCCTCTTCGCGCTTGGTAAAGTTCTCGCGCACCACGAACAGCGCGCCGTCGGTCAGGCTGGCAATCTCGGCAGCATCGATGAAGGTGCCGACCGGAGGAGCGTCGAAGATGACGTACTGGAACTTAGCAGACAGTGCCTTGACCAACTTGGAAAAGCGATGGGAGACGATGATGTCGGCAGGATTGGGAATATGCGGCTCGGCATCGAGGAAGTAGAAGTTCTTCTGACCCGTCTCGACAATTGCCTGGTCAATGGAAATCTGCTCGGAAAGGACCGCATAGAGTCCGCCGCGCGAACGAACGCCGAGCATATCGGCAAGGGACCTGCGACGCATATCAGCCTCGACCAGGAGCACGGACTTGCCGCTCGTGGCGATTGCCTGAGCAAGGTTAATGGAAACCGTAGACTTGCCCTCGTTGGGAATCGAGGAGGTAACGGTGATGGTGCGAATGGGGTCGTCCACGCTCGCAAAGCGGATGTTGGCCAGAAGGGTCTTGGCGGCATTCTGTACAACGAGCTTGTCGGTGTTCTTTGCCTTAGCCATGCCTATTTACCACCTTTCATAGCCGGAATTCGGCCAACAACGGGAATACCCAGGAGCTCTTCTGCCTCTTCGGCACCGCGGATGCGGGTGTTGAGCATGTCTGCCAAAACGACATAGGCAACTGCGATAAAGATGCCGGCGAGGAACGCGACAGCAACGTACAGCATACGCTTGGGACCGCTGGGGGCTTCGGGGGTCTTAGCCTCGTCGATAACGTTGATGCTCTGGGCAGCGCCGACGTTCTGAGCAACTGTACTCACCGAGCTGGCCATGGCCTTTGCGACCTTAGCCGTCTCCTTGGCATCGGTGCCGGTAACCGAAAGCGTAATGACACGCGTGGTGGTCTCGGAGGAAACAGACACCTTGTAGTCATCCAGATCGGTAAGGCCCAGTTCATTGGCGGCGCCGCTCTTGACGCTATCGCTATCCAGCAGCGTGGCGATATCGTTGGAAAGCATCTGGCTCGCCGAGAGATCGTTGTAGCTCATCTGACCGCTATCGTCGGTCTTGGCGAGAATGTACATGCTCGTCGTCGCGGTATAGGTGTTGTCCATCGCAACGAAGGACACGATGCCCATGGCGATCGCGCAGACCACCGGAAGGGTGATGACCAGCTTGAGGTGCTTCTTCAGCAGCTGGAACAGTTCGAGAAGGGTCATGCAGCTTGCCTTTCATTTCCCCAGTTCGGATTGACAAAACTGTCCGTATGTTATCGCATCTTTTTACCGAGACCAAACTCTATACATAAGAAACAGGCTCTCCTGTAAAAATGACGGAAGCAATCGTAAAATTGCACAACAACGCCGCACCCGAAAGTCCGATGCGGCGTCTACATCATTATCTATGTTGTATCGCTATGCGAATGGCTCGTCCTGCTGCATGGGAAACGTCACCGTAATGGTGGTTCCCACGCCCAACTCGCTCGATAGATCGAGCGTGGCGTGATGATACAGGGCCGCATGCTTGACAATGGCAAGCCCCAGGCCGGTTCCGCCGCGTGCCTTGGATCTACTCTTATCCACGCGATAGAACCGCTCAAATACCTTACCCTGTTCTTCAGGCGCGATACCGATTCCCGTATCGGCGACCGCGAGGAACGGATGGCCTTCGTCGTTGGTGCCGCACTGCAGCGTAACCGTACCGCCGGGTCGATTGTAGCGGATGGCGTTGCTTGCCAGATTGTAGATGAGCTCATCAATCAAGCGCGACACGCCTTCGATGACCACAGGCTTGGTCTCATGACTTATCGTCACATTCGCCTGACGGGCGACCTGTTCAAGACGCTGCTCAACCGTGTAGATGGCACGCGAGAGCTCAATAGGCTCCGTGGACCCAATGGGCACCGCCTCGCCCTCAGTTGCACGCTCGGCCTCGTCCAAGTTAGACAGCGTAAGGATATCGTTGACAAGCGCTGCCAAGCGGCCCGCCTCACGATAGATGCGACCGCCAAAGTTGCGCAGGTCATCCTCGCCCTCAACCATGCCGTTTGCGATGAGCTCGGCATAGCCCGAAATCGCCGTAAGCGGCGTCTTGAGCTCATGGGTGATATTCGCCGTGAACTCGCGGCGCATACGGTCGTTGTCCGCTAGCACCGCCATTTGGCGCTTGAGTTCCTGGCGCTGCGACTCGATACGCTCAAGCATGGGGACCATCTCGGCATAGGCGTGCTCATAGCTACGGCGCGGGTGGTCCAAATCCACCTCTTGTAACGGCGCGATGATGGCACGGGACTCGCGGCGCGCCATGAAAAACGAGAGTACCGCACCCGCTGCTGCGATAAGCAGCATCGGCGCCACCATCGACAGCAAAATCGCCGCAACGCCAGGCTGGGCCTGCGCCAAGCGGACAACCTGGCCGTTATCAAGGGCGACGGCGCGATACAGCATAATCTCGTCGAGTGTAGAGCTTGCGCGCTCCGCGGAACCCGAACCGCTCTCAAAGGCCTCGATGACCTCGGGGCGATCGCCATGGTTGGGCAGTGTGGAAGGCGACGCCACGTTGTCGTAGGCAACCGATCCATCCTTGTTAATCAGCGTGATGCGCAAGTCCTCGCGATCGAGGCTACGCAAGAACGGGATGGGCTCCTGCTGCTCGTCGAGGGCGGCAGCAATGAGCTCGGTTTCCTGCGCCAGATTGGCACTCGTGGCATCCGCCAAGGTGTTTTGCACAAAGAACGCACCCAGCACCGTAAACGCCACGATAACCGCCATGGCGCAAACAAAGATCGTCACAAAAACGCGGTGCGACAGCGTTTGTTTTCCCTGGGGGGCGAAGACCACGGGTTACTCCTCCGATGCGGTGGACGCGGTGTCGTCACCTTCGGCACCATCACCGGCAGAAGGCTCAGCCAGGCGGTAGCCCACGCCGCGCACGGTCTCGATGGCGCTGGCATGCTCGCCCAGTTTTTGGCGAAGCGTCTGCACGTGCACGTCAACGGTGCGTGAACCGCCGTCGAAGTCCCAGCCCCACACGCTCTGCAGCAACGACTCGCGGGTAAAGACCACGCCGGGCTTGCGCATGAGGTACTCGAGCAAGTCGAACTCGCGCAGAGTGAGCTTAAGCGGCTCGCCGGCAACGGTCACCTCGCGATGGCTGGGCGAGAGCACGATGTCGCCCACGCTGAGCACATCGCTCGCCTGCTTGACCATGCCGCCGCGACGCAGCAGTGCGCGGCAACGGCTCGCAAGCTCCATGAGCGAAAACGGCTTAGTCAGGTAATCGTCGGCACCGCCATCGAGCGCCATCACCTTGTCGAGCTCGGTGTCCTTGGCGGTAAGCATCATGATGGGCACCGTCGCCGTCAGGTGGTCGGCACGCAGGCGACGCATAATTGCCAGGCCATCGGTATCGGGCAGCATGATGTCGAGCAGGACAGCATCGGGCACCCGTCGCGCCACAGCAGCCTTAAACTCGCCATCGCACGAAAAGCCCTCGGCCTCGATCCCCTGCTTGCGCAGCGCATAGACCGTCAGATCCCTGATGTTGTCATCGTCCTCGACGTAATAGATCATGTTGAACCCCTTTGCGGCCGGCATGACCGCATCTTAACCCTAAAGGTACCTTTACGAGATGGTATCAGCCAAAACGTCCCGTCAAATAATCCGCTGTGCGCGGGTCGGTCGGATTTTTGAAGAGCTGAGCGGCGGGCGCGTGTTCCACTAGCTCACCCAGCAAGAAAAACGCGACCGAGTCGGAGATGCGCGCCGCCTGCTGCATGTTGTGCGTCACGACCACCAGCGTGCAGGTCTCCTTGAGCTCGCAGGCAAGCTGCTCCACCACCAGCGTCGACACGGGGTCGAGCGCCGAGGTCAGCTCGTCCATCAGCAGAATGTCGGGCTGCACGGCAAGTGCGCGGGCGATGCACAGGCGCTGCTGCTGTCCACCCGAAAGACCCAGACCCGACTCCTTGAGCTTGTCCTTGACCTCATCCCAGAGCGCGGCGCGACGAAGGGAATCCTCGACCAGCTCATCCAACACAGCGCGATCACGCACGCCCATGCCACGGGGGCCGTACGCGACGTTGTCATAAATGCTCATGGGAAACGGGTTGGGGCGCTGGAACACCATGCCCACGCGCTGGCGCAAACGGCAGATGTCGCAATCGCCCAGGATATCTTGAGCATCGAGCGCAATCTTGCCCTCGATGCGGCAATCCTTGATGCCGTCGTTCATGCGGTTAAAGCAGCGCAGCAACGTGGACTTTCCGCAGCCCGAAGGACCGATAAACGAGGTAATCTGCTTGTCACGGATCTTGATATTCACGTCCCTGAGCGCATGATGGTCGCCGTAGAACAGGTCGAGGCCCTCGACGTCGATGCGTGTCGGCGAGGCGGCAAGGTCCTGCGCCGTGGGGCGCGTCGCGTCTCCGACTTCGCGCTCGTGCGCAGCCTCGGCTCGCGCCTCCATTAGCTCCTCGAGCTCCGTGGGCTCCATAGCCACACCAGCCGTCATACCGCATACCTCCACGTCGATATCAATTCAGCAGTATCGATAGTAGAAACCGCGGCTCATACGCACGTGAGCGCATTGTCAGGTGTTTGTAAGGGCGCCTACGCTACGCGGCGGGCAGTTCGATGGTAAAAACGGTATGCTCGGGCGTCGATTCGCACGCGATGGTGCCGCCATGCGCGCATACAATCTCCTTGGCGATGGCGAGACCCAGCCCAGCACCACCGCGATTGGTCGCACGCGCCGCATCCAGGCGATAGAACTTCTCAAAGATCACCTTGAGCTTAGCCGCAGGGATAGGATCGCCCTGATTGATAAAGCGCACGCGCACGTCGCCATCGTCTTGGCGCCTGGCCTCAATCGTGATAGTCGAGCCCTCATAGCTATAGGCGACGGCGTTTTTCATGATGTTGTTAAACACGCGGGCCATCTTATCGCCATCCACGAGCACCGTCAGGTCCTCGCGAATATCAACCTGGGCTTCCTTATGTTGCTCGTTGAGGATGGGATAGGACTCGTCAGCCACCTGAGCCAGCAGCAACCCCAGATCAACATAGCCGCGCGTGAGCACGATATCGTGGAAGTCAAAGCGCGTGATATCGAAGAACTCTTCGATGAGTGCATCGAGCCGGTGCGCCTTGTCGAGCGCCACGCCCGTAAAGTGCGCACGTTGCTCAACCGGCAGCTCAGGAGCCTCTTGCAGCAGCGAAAGATAGCCCACCACACTGGCAAGCGGGGTGCGTAGGTCATGTGCCAAGTACGTGACCAGATCGTCCTTGCGATGAGACTCGTCACGCAAGGCCTGTTGCACCTTGCGCTCGCGATCGCGCACACGGTTGAGTGCGCCCTCGGCCTCCAGGAAGTCGCCGTCGATGTTGTCCCAGGTGTCGGGGTGATCGATCAGGCGATCTTGAATACGAGCGGCCAGCACACAATCGGCATGCTGCTCGCCCTGCTCATAGCCCTGGTAGTACAGGGCGCGGCCGCAAAAGAACAGCACGCACACGGCAAGCGCCAGCACAAAGCCAAGCATGTTGAATACAAAGCCGGCATCGAACAGCACCGGCCCTTCGATGCCGCCGAGTGCCATGGCGCCAATCGCCAACGTCATGGCCCACGCGGCACCGCCAATCACCACGCAGCGGCGTACGATTTCAAATCGATCGATCAGCAAAAAGCCGACAAGCAGCACCGCCAAGATTCCAGCGATGTTATCGATGCCAATCAGCAGCAGGCTCAGCAAAAAGAGCAGCACCGTTGCAAGCGCGCGGTTGTCGACGACCGACCTCACGTATTCAAAGAGTCGATCGGGCACCTCGAATGCCTGCCTATCGTCTTTTGTCATATCCACTTCCCCACCATCAAAGGCGTTATTCGATTATGTAGCCGACGCCCCAGACGTTTTTGATAAAGCGCGGCTTTTGAGCGTCGTCACCGATCTTTTCGCGCAGGTGGCGAATGTGCACCATCACCGTATTGTTGGAGCCGGGCATAAAATCCTCGTTCCACACCGCGCGGAACAGATCCTCCACGGCCACCACACTGCCGCGATGCTCGACCAGATACAGCAAGATGGAATACTCGATGGGCGTGAGGCGCACCGGCGCACCGTCCACCATTACGGAACGAGCATCGCGGTTGATCTCCAGGCCGTCGAGCTGGATGATCGGCGACTCGGCCACCTGCGCGCGGCTACCGTAGCTGGTGTAGCGGCGAAGCTGAGCATGCACGCGCGCGATGAGCTCAAGCGGACGGAACGGCTTAACCACGTAATCGTCCGCGCCAAGCGAAAGGCCCTCGATCTTGTCTTGCTGGGCATCGCGCGCCGTCAGCATGATCACGGGATAGGTATGGCTGGAACGGATCGTACGCAGCAACTCAAGCCCATCGATATCGGGCAGCATGACATCCAGCAGCGCCAGATCGAACTCCTGCTCCAAGATTGCCTTGGCAGCGTCGGCCCCGCTATAGGCGACCTGTACATCAAAGCCTTCTTTTGTAAGGTAGATACCAACCAAGTCGGCGATGGCCTTTTCGTCATCAACTACCAAAATGCGCTCGTTCATGCGTGCTCCTCTCGCGCTCCATTATGCCCGAGGGGGCGCATGCCACACACAACAAGCGTGGGTGATTAAGTCGGCCTTAAGCACCCTTGTGCCCGTTCGGGCGCGGATGTGGGCCACGCACGCACGCGATGATTGCCGACACCGGCAAACGATATACTCTAGTTCCAGAAGAGACCATCCCGTCGAAAGCGAAATCTGTGAAGTCCCTCACCTCTTTTGCAAAGCGCTCAGCCCAGCTTGCCGCCGGCTTTGTCTGCGCTATCGCCCTTGCCGCTGGCGTGCCCACCGTCGCCGGCGCCCAAGTGCTCACGACCGACAATGTCTGCGGCAAAACCGCCGATGCGCGCGGCATCACGGCCGATAATCTGCCCGATATCGATGCGACCAATGCGCTCGTCATGGGCAAAGACGGCACCGTCTACTACGGGCGCGGCGCCGATGAGCAGGTCAAAATCGCCTCGATCACCAAGGTCATGACCGCAATCCTAACCGTCGAGAATTGCAAGATGGACGAGAAGGTCACGGTAAGCAACGCCGCAGCCACCGTGGGTAATTCGACCGCCGGCTTGCTCGAAGGCGACGAGCTTACCGTGGAGCAGGCGCTGCGCGGCCTGATGATTCCCTCGGGCAACGACGCCGCCATCGTGCTCGCCGAATATGTGGGCAAGAAGATCGACCCTAAGGCCAAAGACGCCGAGGCCACATTTGTGAAGGCCATGAACGAGCGCACTAAGAAGCTCGGCTGCACCGGTACGCTTTTTGAAAACCCGCATGGTCTGGACTTTGATGAGTGGGCTGGCGATATGCACTCAACCGCACACGACATAGCGCTGATGATGCAGGAGGCCATGAAAAACGACACGATCCGCGAGGTCGTAGCGAGCGAGGATTCCTGGATCGAGGTCACGGGCGCCGACGGCTCCGACCATTCGCATTCCATGGACACGCATAACTATTTGCTGGGCCAAGATGGCAACATCGGTGGCAAGACCGGCACTACCGACGATGCAGGCTATTGCTTTGGCTCTGTTAGACCAAATTTGACACGATCGGCTGTTCGTCGAACCGGAAAATAA
>DXZX01000031.1:27156-27507 GCA_019419445.1 Collinsella sp. | reverse complement strand
GTCTGCAACCGCTGCCGATGCACCCGTTCAGGATGCTGCGACTTCCGAGGCCGCTCCCGCCGATGCCGAGCCCGCCGACGTCCGCCCCGGTCGCAGCCGTCGCACTGCTGTTAAGCGCACGTCCAAGGCTAAGGCTGCCAAGAAGGGTACGTCCGAGGATTCCGACGAGACGACCGCCGATGCATCGACTGATGCCGCCGAGCCCCAAGACGTCGAGCAGCCTGCGTCCGAGAAGCCCAAGCGCGGTCGTAAGAAGTCCGCTAAGGCCAAGGCGTCCGAGCATCAGGCTGATGTCGAAGCGCAGGTCGATTCTGGCGCCGAGGCCAATGAAGCCGCTGCGGTCAATGCCGA
>DXZX01000031.1:20766-27146 GCA_019419445.1 Collinsella sp. | reverse complement strand
CGCCGCCACAACCGATGTTGCCGCGCCCGCCGAGGCCGAAGACGGCACTCGTTCCAACCGTCGCCAGCACAAGCGCAACGAGGAACGCAACGAGCGCAACAACGACCGTCGCAATCGCCAGCGCGATCGCAAACAGCGCAACAAGGAGCGTAACGCCGCCCCCACCGAGCCCACGCTTTCGCGTGAGGAGCTCGCTGCCATGAAGGTCGCCGAACTGCGCGAGAAGGCCAAGGAGTTCGAGATCGAGACGACCGGCAAGAAGAAAGCCGAGCTCGTCGAGGAGATCTACGTCACCGCCGCGAAGGCAGAGGGCTTCCGCGACATCAAGGGCATTCTGCAGATTCGCCCGGACAGCTCCGGCATCATCCACGCCCATGGCTACATGAAGTCCAACGACGACGCCTTCGTGCCCGCCTACCTCATCCGCTCCGCGCGCCTGCGCACGGGCGACGTCATCGAGGGCTCACTGCGTCCTTCGCGCGGCGGCGACAAGCGCGCCGGCCTCGCCAAAATCACGACCGTCAACGGTCTAGACCCCGAGCAGATTCGCAACCGCCCCAAGTTTGGTGACCTCACTCCGGTCTATCCCAACGAGCCGCTGCGCATGGAGCACGGCAAGGACTCCATTACCGGTCGCGCCATCGACATCGTGTCGCCGATCGGCAAGGGTCAGCGTGGCCTGATCGTGTCCCCGCCCAAGGCCGGCAAGACCACGATCCTCAAGAAGATCTGCCAGTCTATCTCGATTAACAACCCCGAGGTGCACCTCATCTGCCTGCTCGTCGACGAGCGCCCCGAAGAGGTCACCGATATGCAGCGTTCCATCAAGGGTGAGGTTGTGGCGTCGACCTTCGATATGCCCGCCGACAACCACACTCGCGTGGCAGAGCTCGTCATCGAGCGCGCCAAGCGCATCGTGGAGCTGGGCGGCGATGTCGTGGTGGTGCTCGACTCCATTACGCGTCTTGCCCGCGCCTACAACTTGGCGGCGCCCGCCTCGGGCCGCATCCTTTCGGGCGGCGTCGATTCGGCGGCCCTGTATCCTCCCAAGCGCTTCCTGGGCGCAGCCCGTAATATCGAGAACGGTGGCTCGCTCACCATCCTGGCCTCTGCCCTCATCGACACCGGTTCCAAGATGGACGAGGTCATCTTCGAGGAGTTCAAGGGTACCGGCAACATGGAGCTTAAGCTCGACCGCGACCTGGCCGACCGCCGCATCTTCCCGGCTATCGACCCCGTTGCCTCCGGTACGCGCAACGAAGACCTGTTGGTCGACGAGCAGATGCGTCCGTTTGTCTTTGGTCTGCGTCGCATTCTTGCCGGCATGAACAACACCGAGCGCGCAGCCGCGTCGTTTATCAAGGGTCTTAAGGGCACCAACACCAACCAGGAGTTCCTGGTGCGTTCGGCCAAAAAGCACAGCGACTACGAGCAGACGTTCTAGGTTGTCATCCACGCGCAGCGATAGTCATCAATGCGATAAAGGGTCGGGGCTTTGAGCCTTGGCCCTTTTCCATATCGCCGCTCCGCGCTTATTTTTAACCATAAGACCGACGAGCAGCAGGTTTCCCGTTTCAATCCGACATCGTCGCTTGCAATCGACGGGGCGGTTTCGCATAATAGCTTTTAAGCTTCGCGACGGAAAACGCAGATGAAACGAACCATATACCGTTGCTTTGGGGCATAGCCCCGCTTCATCTTCTCTCGCGCAGCCAACTGAATGATGCGATTTGGGTGCTGGAAGATGGGGAGAGCTCATGGCTTCTTCTGATGCAACACAACGAGCAGTCCTTGCCGGACTTTCGTGCGGGATCGGCCTTGCCGCTCCCGTGGTTATGTATGCCGCGACGCTGCCGTTTTCGTCGGTGAACGAGACGGTCGTGGCGGGTGCGGTTCCCTTCGCCGTGGGCGCGGTGGCGGGCGTGGGTATCTATGCCGCCTCGCTGGGTATCTCCGAGTACCGTGCGCAGCGTGAAGAGCGTCTGTTCCAGCCCGACGCCATGGGCGGTGCCGCCAATCTCAATCAGCATCAAAGCGAATTCAAGACCGCCTCGATTCCAGCTCAGCAGCAGGATGCTACTCCTTACGCTGCTGTTTCTGCTTCTCAGGCTCAGTCGGAGCAGTCTACCTCGGCATTCCTTTCCGGCCTGACTGGTGCGTTCCAGCGCCGTCATGCCGATGATGGTGTCCCTACCATCGCTCGAGCCGCAGATGCTATGGACGAGGACGAGGCTTGGTCCATGATCGACAGTATGCTCGACGACGATTCGCCGGTGAGCTGCGACCCTGCACACTCGCGCGACGTCTATCAAGTCGCCATCGACGAGCTCACCAACGGCGGGCAGACCGGCTCCTTCAATCGCGACGACATCGCCGCCGCGGCACGCGCCGTGTCTGGCTCCCAGGCCGCCCCTGCGGGCAGCACGGCGGCTTTCGTGGCGCTCGTCGCCAACGCGGCAGCCAATAACGCCTACAGCGCTACCTCGGCGGACGCGAACGCTTTTGCCGACAATTCGTACGTTGATGAAGCCATGGCCGCGGACGAGGAGGCCGTTGCCGCCCGCCGTGCCGCCGAAAGCTCGCTTTGGGGCGCTCCTGCCCAGCAGCAGGCGGCTGAGGCTGCGCCGTACAATGCAAACCTCGCCAGCATGCCTATCATCTCCGGTGCCGCGGACATCGATCTCGATGACCTCGATGAGCCTGCAGCCATCACCGCATCGATTGATGCCCAAGATCGCATCGACACCGGCGACCTTCCGGACGCCTCGCTCGAGGTTGATGTCCCCATGGCCGATTACTCGGGCCACGAGGACATGTGGGCCGCCGCCACCGCGATTCTGGATGAGATTGACGAGCCCGCTCCTGTTGTAGCGCCCGCTCCCGTCGCTGCCCCTCAGCCTGCTGCCCCCGCCTATATCGGCCGTCACAGCGCTGTGTTCCCCGAGGATACCGCCCGCATCTCGCGCGAGAGCATCGAGCGGGCCGAGGCTATTGCCGTCGGCATTATGGAAAATCGTCGTCACGAGCGCGTCAATCAGATCCTCGAGGAAGAGATCGAGCGCCTACAGTCCTCTACCGCCAAGCGTACGGGTCGTGCCTATCTGAGCGTTATCGAGGGCGGTACCGCCAGCTTCGCGCCGCTCCGCGCGGAGGCATAACTTCTGCATGGTTAAGATCAATCGAAAATGGGCGGTCGTGACCTGCCTGATGGCGCTCTTGATCTGGGGCAATTCGCTGGTTCCCGGCTCGGGGTCGGGCTCGCTGAGCCTAACGGTCATGGAAGCTATCCGCGGTTTCCTGCACAGCGTGGGACTTCCATATGAATGGGTGACCAACTTTGTTGTTCGCAAGTGTGCGCATTTTACCGAGTATATGGTGCTCGGCATTCTGGCAACGCACGCCTTTGATTTTGAGGGCCGGCGCACCTTTGACGTGCTGCTGCCCACGGCGGTGTTCCTGCTGCTGATTCCCTCGATCGACGAGACGATTCAGCTCTTTGTGCCGGGACGCGCCGGCATGATCACCGATGTGATGATCGACTGCTGTGGAGCGGCAACGGGCGTTGTGCTCCGATATTTCTTACGGTCGCTGATGTACGCCAAAAAAGCCGCCTAGGACGTATTGTTTGGTCCTAGGCGGCCTTTTTTATTTGAGGGCTTATATGAGGCGTGGTGGCGTCGTTCCGTAGGTCGGATTTACCGGGCGCGCCACGCCCTGTGGGTGCGTCTGCTACTGAAGCGCCTGTGCGCCCAGGGCCAGGCAACCCATGATGCCCTGCTTGCCCTCGAGGCTGTTGTTGACGATGTAGTTATCGATGTCGTTGACCTCGGGCGTGACGATATAGCCGTTGAGCATTTCGGCGCACTTCTTGCGCGCGAGCGGCACGATGGGGGTGTGGTCGGCCACGCCGCCGCCGATGATGATCTTTTGCGGCGCGTAGCACAGCGTGTAGGTCATGAGTGCCTGTGCCAGATAGCCGGCGAGCAGGTCCATGGCCTCCGGGTCATCGGCCATGTCTCCGGCGCTCTTGCCATCCCAGCGCTTTTTGACGCCGGGACCGGCGATGAGGCCCTCCAGGCAGTTGTCATGGAAGGGGCAGGCACTGTGCTCGCCGATGGTGTCACGCGGGTCGCGTGTGACCAGGATGTGACCGGCCTCGGGGTGCATCATGCCGTGGACGAGCTGACCGCCCGAGAGCACGCCGGCGCCCACGCCGGTGCCGATGGTCAGGTAGACAACGTCAGTGAGGCCCTGGGCGCAACCAAAGGTGACCTCGCCGAGGCAGGCGACGTTGACGTCGGTGTCGTAGCCGCAGGGGACGTTGAGCTCGTTTTGGATGGTGCCCAGCAGGTCAAAGTAGCGCCATGCGGTCTTGGGCGTCTCCAGGATCTTGCCGTATTGGGGCGAGGCGGGGTTGACCGCGGTGGGGCCAAAGGCGCCGATGCCCAGGGCGGAGATGCCCTTGTCTGCAAACCATGCGTTGACGGCCTCGACGGTCTCCTGCGGGGTCGTGGTCGCGATCTGCTCGCGCTTTAGGACCGTACCGTCCGCATAGCCCGTGGCGCAGACCATCTTGGTGCCACCGGCCTCGAGCGCTCCGATAAGCTGCTGCTCTGCCATAGTATTCCTCTCTCTGGGACGAGTTGCTCCGTGACTAAAGTATAGAGCTCTAAACCATTTAAGAAAGCGCTATAGAAAGAAGCCTCGCAACGCGGCGGGCGGTGCGAGGCTTCTTTGGTTGCTTTAGTTGCGGGCCGTCCTTACCCGCGCGGCTTGATTTTATCACGTAGCGACTTGAGGTTCTCCAGCGCCGCGTTAAGCGTCTCGTCTCGCTTGGCAAAGTGGAAACGAATCAGATGGTTGACGGGCTCGCGGAAGAAGCTCGAGCCGGGCACGGCGCCCACGCCCACCTTTGAGGCCAGGTCCTCGCAGAACTCGAGGTCGCTGTCGTAGCCAAACTCCGAGATATCCATCATCACGTAGTAGGCGCCCTGCGGCACGTTATGCTCAAGACCGATGCTGTCGAGTCCCTGGCAGAACAGGTCGCGTTTGGCGGTATAGAGGTCGAGGACCTCATCGTAATAGCTGTCGTCGAATTTGAGGGCGGTGACGACGGCTTCCTGCAGGGGAGCGGCGGCGCCCACGGTGAGGAAGTCGTGGACCTTCTTGATGCGCTCGGTGATTTCGGCAGGGGCGATAGTGTAGCCCAGACGCCAGCCGGTGATGGAGTACGTCTTAGACAGCGAGCTGCAGCTGATGGTGCGCTCAAACATGCCGGGCAGCGTGGCCATATAGACGTGCTCGTGGGGCGCGTAGACGATGTGCTCGTATACCTCGTCGGTGATGCAGTAGGTGTCGTACTTTTTGCAGAGGTCGGCGATAAAGGTGAGCTCATCGCGTGTAAAGACCTTGCCGCAGGGGTTGGAAGGGTTGCACAGGACGATGGCCTTGGGGTCGTTGTCGCGGAAGGCCGCCTCGAGTGTCTCGCGGTCAAAGTCGAATGTGGGCGGGTTGAGCGGCACGTAGATGGGCTCGGCCCCCGAAAGGATCGTGTCGGCGCCGTAGTTCTCGTAGAACGGCGAGAAGATGACGACCTTGTCGCCGGGGTTTGTGACCGTCATCATGGCGGCCATCATTGCCTCGGTGGAGCCGCAGGTGATCACGATGTTCTCATTGGGGTTGATCGGCATGCCCATAAAGTGCTCCTGCTTGGCGGCAAGCGCCTCGCGCATGGCCTGGGAGCCCCAAGTGATGGAGTACTGATGGTAGAGCGGCTTGGGGTCGCTGGCGATGGTGCTCAGGCTATTGAGCAGCTGCGCCGGGGGATCAAAGTCGGGGAAGCCCTGCGAGAGGTTGACGGCGTCGTACTTATTGGAGATGCGCGTCATGCGGCGGATGACCGAATCGGTAAACGTTGCCGTGCGATTGGAGAGTTCTTTCATGGTTGTCCTTTCGAACATCGGGGTGGGGCAAGTTTACTCCTATGAAACCGGTGGGAAATGCTCGAAATGGATCCGAAAAACTCTTTTCAAAATTCTTGAAAATTGGGGCTTGCATCGCGTGGCGTTCCTTGCAATAATAGTCGAGCGCGAAGCGCACAGGACACGGTGGGTGTAGCTCAGTTGGCTAGAGCGACGGGTTGTGGTCCCGTAGGTCGAGGGTTCGAGTCCCTTTACCCACCCCAGTTCTTGCTTCGTGTTGATATCGGGTCGTTAGCTCAGTTGGTAGAGCAGGGGACTCTTAATCCCAAGGTCCAGGGTTCGACCCCCTGACGGCCCACCACACGATATCTCCTCTAAAGTCCGCCACAACGGACTTTAGCTTTGGGTCGTTAGCTCAGTTGGTAGAGCAGGGGACTCTTAATCCCAAGGTCCAGGGTT
>DXZX01000031.1:0-20666 GCA_019419445.1 Collinsella sp. | reverse complement strand
CGACCCCCTGACGGCCCACCAAAGCATGTTAAAGCGACTGGCTTCGGCTGGTCGCTTTTTTGTTGACCTCGCATGGGGTCGAACCCGTAAGGGCGCGGAGCTGAGAAATCTGCACCGTGATTCCCTTAGGGAAAACACTGCTAAAGCCCCGTAGGCGTGTTCTCCTTAGAGGAATCATGCTCACAGGGCTCGATGCATGTTGAAAAGTTGTGATCAAACTCAAAGTGAGAATCGATTTAGTCTGCTCGATAGTGCGATCCGAGACTTTCGGTCCGCTTACGCATGGCTTTGACCATTTCCTGTGCTAGTTGAATCTGCGATTGCAGGCGGGCGAGGGCTGCGACTTCGCTGTCCTGGGCTTTCTGTGTGCTCAAGGTCGTTGCCTCTGTCTTCAAGCCCTCAAGCTCGTGTAGTGCCTCGGATAGGCCCGTCTCGGTGCGGTTGATCATGCAAAAGGTGCTCATCGTGTGCCTAAGGCTGTGTGTCAGGCGTTCGGCATCTGTTGTGGCAATGCCGTACTGGGGGAGGGTGATATCCGCCTTCAGGGCCGCCTCAGGCTCTTTCTGCGCTGTGAGGGCTGCCGATGCGCCCGCGATACGTCCGAATACGATGCCGTTGGCGCTTGACAAGCCACCAATGCGGTCGGCGCCGTGCATGCCGCCTGTCGCCTCGCCGCAAGCGTAGAGGCCCTCAACGCCCGTGTGCGCGGTCTTATCGATCTTGATGCCGCCGTTAGCGGCGTGGGCATACATCGCAACGCGCATCTCGTCGGTCGGCGCGATGCCGTGCTCGTCTTGCAGCCAGGTGGCAAAGGTCTGCACAAACTCTGGGACATCCTCGCGGGGGAAGTCGTAGTGGAGTGCCAGGCCTTCGGCACCTGCCTGATCGATGACGAGATCGATAGCGCGGGAGGCCAAGCGTGACGTGAAGGGACCATATCCAGAGCGCTGCTCGAGCAGGTCGTCCAGCTTGTCGTCGGCAATATCTACCGGCTGGTCTACATGCACGTAGCGCCAGGTTTTCTCGTTGAAGACCAAGTTACGCCTGGGCTCGATGAAGCCAGGCATCATCTGCATGAACTCTATATTAGTAAGTGTTGCGCCGTGCACCAGTGCGATGGCCTGCGAGGAGCTGAGCACATCAGCCGACGTAAGGCTGCGCTCGAACAGGCCGCCTGTGCCACCGGCTGCGATGATCGTGGCCTTGGCAGCAAAGGGCACGATTCGATTTTCGGTAAGGTCGTAGAGTACGGTTCCGGTTATTCTGCCGTTCGTGTCCTCAACAAGGTCGATAAGCTCATGGCGGGGGAGCAGGCGAATGCCGAGCGACTCGATCCAGGTCGTCAGAGCGTCCTCAAGGGGCTTGCGGGTGAGGCCGCGCCACATGCGCGTCTTGTGGTCAAAGCAGGGGATAAACTGCTTTTGTTGAGCACTCTTGGCGCTTTGCGGACGCTGGAGCTCAACGCCCAGGTCTTGCTCGAGCCAGTCAATCGCTTGGCGAATGCCGTGGACGAACGTTTGGACGAGTTCGGGGTCGGCAACGCCGCCGCCGACGGTCTGGATGGTGTCGATGAGGTCCTGCTCGTCGTCTTCGTCGACGGGACCGATGAGGCCGAGGCCCCAGGTACCCGGGAAGAAGCTCGATCCACTCATGGTCTTGCCGGCGCTTGCCACAGTGACGGTTGCACCCGTGCGTGCCGCTTCGATGGCGGCGCAAAGGCCCGCAATGCCAGCTCCAATTACCAGTACATCAGTCGATTCCATCGGATTCCTTTCTCGTCCGGCGCATTGTCGCACGGGTGATCGGCAATGGGGCCGCAAAGACTCGGCAAATCGGTAAAGGGCAAATATGGCAGGTGGGCGTCAGGTGGACTCGGTCACTTCGGTCGGCTAATTTGGTAAGTTGCGGTGGAATACGGACTGTTTTGGCCTGTATGGATGCAATTCAGTCCGTATTTCACCGCAACTGATATATCGGACCTTCTAATAAGAGTAACCAATTTGGGACGGGGCAAACAAAAAGAGCCGCTACCCGGGTGGGTAGCGGCTCCAAAGCTCAGCTATATGAGCATCGCACGGGCGCGATTAGGCCTTGAGGGCCTCCTCGACGGCGACAGCGCAGGCGACGGTGGCACCGACCATGGGGTTGTTACCCATGCCGATGAGACCCATCATGTCGACGTGCGCAGGCACGGAGGAAGAACCGGCGAACTGGGCGTCGGAGTGCATACGGCCCATGGTGTCGGTCATGCCGTAAGAGGCAGGGCCGGCGCCCATGTTGTCCGGGTGCAGGGTACGGCCAGTGCCGCCACCAGAAGCGACGGAGAAGTACTTCTTGCCAGCCTCGAGGCGCTCCTTCTTGTAGGTGCCAGCGACGGGGTGCTGGAAGCGCGTGGGGTTGGTGGAGTTACCGGTGATCGAGATGTCGACGTTCTCGTGCCACATGATGGCAACGCCCTCGCGGACGTCGTCGGCGCCGTAGCAGTTGACGGCGGCGCGGGGACCATCGGAGTATGGGATGGTCTCGACGACCTTGAGCTCGCCCGTGAAGTAGTCGAACTGGGTCTTCACGTAGGTGAAGCCGTTGATGCGGGCGATGATCTGAGCAGCGTCCTTGCCCAGACCGTTGAGGATGACGCGCAGCGGCTTCTTGCGAGCCTTGTTGGCGTTCAGAGCCAGGCCGATAGCACCCTCAGCGGCAGCGAAGGACTCGTGACCTGCCAGGAAGGCGAAGCACTCGGTGTCGTCGGAGAGCAGCATAGCGCCCAGGTTGCCGTGGCCCAGACCGACCTTGCGGTCCTCGGCGACGGAGCCGGGAACGGTGAAGGCCTGGATGCCCTCGCCGATGATGGCGGCAGCCTCAGAAGCGGACTTGGCGCCACGCTTGACAGCGAGAGCGCAACCGAGGGTGTAGGCCCACTCGGCGTTCTGGAAGGCGATGGACTGGGTGTTGTTGACGATCTCACGCGGGTTGAAGCCCTTGTCGGTGCAGATCTGCAGAGCTTCCTCGAGGGAGGCGATGCCGTTGTCGGCGAGGCACTTGTTGATCTTGTCAGCGCGGCGCTCGTAACCTTCGAACGTAACAGTCATAGTTATTTCCCTCCCTTTCTACTCGTGAACCGGGAACACGCTGGCGACGGAGTGAGTCTCCTCGTCGGTGCGCGGGTCGATGTACTTGGCAGCGTTCTCCCACTGACCATAGTGGCCCATAGCGCCGGCGATGGCCTCCTCGGGGGTCTTGCCGGCCTTGACGGCGTCGGTGAACTTGCCGAGGTTCAGGAACTCGAATGCGATGATCTCGTTCTTGTCGTTGAGAGCCATGCGGGTGACGTAGCCCTGAGCGAGCTCGAGGTAACGAGCGCCCTTGGCCTTGGTGCCGAACATGGTGCCGACCTGAGAGCGAAGGCCCTTGCCGAGGTCGTCGAGGGAGGCGCCCACGGGCAGGCCGCCCTCGGAGAACGCGGTCTGGCTGCGGCCGTAGACGATCTGCAGGAAGATCTCGCGCATAGCAACGTTGATGGCGTCGCAGACGAGGTCGGTGTTGAGGGCCTCGAGGATGGTCTTACCGGGAAGGATCTCGGAAGCCATGGCGGCAGAGTGGGTCATGCCCGAGCAGCCGATGGTCTCAACGAGGGCCTCCTCGATGATGCCGTCCTTGACGTTCAGCGTGAGCTTGCAGGCGCCCTGCTGAGGTGCGCACCAACCCACACCGTGCGTAAGACCGGAGATGTCGGAAATCTCCTTAGCCTGGACCCACTTGCCCTCCTCGGGGATGGGTGCGGGGCCGTGGTATGCACCCTTGGCAACGGGGCACATGTTCTCCACTTCCTGTGAGTACTGCATGCCTCTCCTCTCTATCGTGTTGGCGTCCCGTCTGGGGGCCGTGGCTGGCGATTGCCGGGCGACCCTTCGAAAGGGACATGACATGCAGCCCCTATAATACCGCGAAATGCACGGAATATTCGGCGAACGGCTCAGTTTTCGTAGCGAGATGCGCGGAACTTTCAATTGAAACGGTTTAACTCTATATTCTGTGGTCGTGCACTTCCGTAGAGGGGGTCCGTCTTGGGCAAGCTTTTGGTCAGCTTTTGTAAGCGTTGCAGGGGTTGACCTGTTGCAACGGTGCCGTTCGCCGCCTGTTTACTGCCTTTGGCCGCGCGAGCGAATTGTTTTGCGTGAATGTTTTGATGGCACGCTTCAATCGTGCTGTATTGGATGGCAAGCAGATCCCGGCGAAGGGAGCGCCATGCAGCGCGTTTGGAGAACGGTTACCGGCTTTTACCATGTCTGTGCCCGCGGTACGGGCAAGCAGCTCATCTTTGAGGGCGATGAAGACCGGTGGGAGTTCTTGGAGCTGATGCGTGAGTGCTGCCGCAAGGCGGGCGTGACGGTTATCGCCTGGTGCCTTATGGGCAATCACGTGCGTCTGGTGCTTGCAGATTACGAGGACGCGATGAGCGCGGCGATGCACCGGCTGCTTTTGACGTACGCGCGGCGGTTCAATAAACGCACGGGGCGCACAGGGCATCTGTTCCAGAACCGTTTTGACCGGCGCTCGCTCGATACCGACTGGCAGGTGATGGAGGCTATTCGCTCCGTTCACGCCGATCCGCAGGAGGCGGGCATCAGTCTCATTGAGCGTTATCCCTGGAGCAGCTTTCCGGAGCATTTGTGCGCTTACGACGGTGACGCGGCCGATGTCGCGAGGGGATTTTCTGATCCTTCTTGCGTGCTTGAGCTTTTTGGTTCTGCCGAGGGCTTTATTGCCTATTCGCTTTCGACGCCCGACGGCGGCGAACCGGCGCTGCGCGATATGAAAGAGACAGAGTGGGAACGCCACGCCTTTGCCGACAAGATGGCGAAGAGCCTCGGGGTTCCGCTCAATGTGGTTAAAACTGCACCGCCGGCGCAGCGCGATACCGTTATTGTTGGATTGAGCAATGCCGGCCTTACGGTGCGCCAGATTGAGCGGTATACCGGGATTGGCAAAAGTACCGTCTCTCGTATCGTGCGCGCCCGCGCGCGAACGGCGATGCGGGCTGGCGGAAACGTGATGTAAGGTCGCCTGTTCACCGCAGTTGGGGTCGTCCATACGCCGCAACCAGCGTTCAAAAGCTTGGTACGGTAACTGCACTTCTTAATATGCATAGAACAATCGTCATCTTGCATAAAATAACAGCTCAGTCCGGGTTTGCCCGTGCCTACCCCCGTCTGCGCCGTGCAAAAAACGGAGTTTTCAGCATCGTGGTGCTGTCGGCACTGCCGCAATCTTGCAACATACGGGTCCCGAAGCTATTTATGCCTTCCGATCCGCCTCCGAAGCGCATGTATGTGATCCCTGAGACCGCGATGCTTGTTCTAAAACACAATATATATGCGCCTGGAGACGTTGATTAACGCTTTCGATGCGTATACATACAGCTTGGCGTGCTGAATACTCGCAAAAATGCACGTCGCACCCTATGGGACCCGTCTGCGGCAGGCGCGAAGCGAGTCGGAGCTCAGCAGAACGGGGCTTGGCGCATTGCTTGGCGGGCCCGGGGCCCTGCCGCAGGCCTTTGGTGCTGTGGAAAACGCCCGTGTTCGCGTCTGGCCGTGTGGTAAATGACAGACGGGGCGCCGGGCGCGCTGATTTTGTGTGTTCGTGCTCATTAGGAAAACAGAGCCGCCCGTATTGGGCGGCTCGGCAATCAAAAACCTTGGATTCGGAGCATACGCTACTGGTTAGCTTGCCCCTCGAGCATGCCGTCGAGGGTGCGCCAGGCGAGCTCGGCGCATTTGACGCGGGCGGGCATGTGCGAGATGTCCTGGAGCTGGGCGGCTTCGTCCAGGTCTTCCAGGTCCTCCTCGGAGAGCTTCTCGCCGCGGATCATGGCGAGGAAGAGCTCTGCCAGGCGGCGAGCTTCCTCGACGGTCTCGCCGGTGATGAGATCGGCCATGATGTCGGCACTGGCCTGGCTGATGGCGCAGCCGTGGCCGGTAAAGGAGGCCTCCTCAATCACGTTGTTCTCGACACGCAGCTGCAGAGTGAGCTCGTCTCCGCAGCTGGGGTTGATGCCGTCGTGCTCGTGCGTGGGAGCATCCATCTCGTACTTGTAGTCGGGGTGCGAGTTGTGCTCCATAAATGTGGTGGAGGTGTACAGATTACCCATTGAACGTGCTCCAAACGTGATGCAGGCCGGCGATGAACTTGTCAATGTCGGCCTTGTCGTTGTAGAAGGCCACGCTGGCGCGGCAGCAGGCAAGGTTCTCGACGCCCAGCCAGGTGAGCAGCGGCTGTGCACAGTGGTGACCGGCGCGGATGCAGACGCCGTCCATGTCCATGATGCTCGCGACGTCGTGCGGGTGGATGCCGCGGACGTTAAAGCTCACAACGCCGTGGTGGTTGTCCCAATAGATGGAGCCGATGATCTGGACAAAGTCGAGCTGCATGAGCTCGCCCATCAGGTAGTGGACGAGTGCCTGCTCGCGTGCCTGGACGTTCTCGTAACCCACCGTGTTGACCAGGTAGTCGAGTGCCGCACCCGTGGCGAAGATGCCGGCGGCGTCCTGTGTGCCGGCCTCGAATTTCTCGGGAACGGGCGCCCAGACGGCGTCCTGCTCGGTAACAGAGTCGATCATCTCGCCGCCGGTGAGCATGGGCGGCATGGCGTTGAGCAGGTCCATCTTGCCCCACAGCACGCCGATGCCCATGGGGCCCATAGCCTTGTGTGCGCTAAAGGCAAAGAAGTCGGCGCCCAGGTCGGCCACATCGACCGGCATGTGCGGCAGCGACTGCGCACCGTCGACGACCAGGTAGCCGCCATACTTGTGCACGAGCTTGCCGAGGTTCTTGACTGGGTTCTCGACTCCCAACACGTTGGAGACCTGACCCACGGCCAGAATCTTGGTCTTGGGACCAACCTTGGCAAGAACCTCCTCGGTGGTGAGCTGACCGGTCTTGGTGGGGTAGAGGTAGACGAGCTTGGCGCCGGTCTCGCGGCAGACCTGCTGCCACGGAATCAGGTTGGAGTGGTGCTCCATGATGGTGATGACGACCTCGTCGCCCGGCTCGAGGACTGTGGGTGCAAAGCTCTTGGCGACCAGGTTGAGCGACTCGCTCGTGTTGCGGGTGAAGACGACCTCGTTGGCCTGTGAGGCGCCGATGAGGTCGGCGATCTGCTGGCGGACCTTCGCGATGGCGTCGGTGGCCTCGACGGACAGTGAGTACAGGCCGCGCAGGGGGTTGGCGTTCATGCGCTGATAGAAGTCACGCTCGGCGTCGAGCACGCAGGCGGGGCGCTGCGCGGTGGCGGCACTATCGAGGAAGGCGATCTCGGGGTGCTGCTGGAAAAGCGGGAACTGTGCCTTGTAGGGATTGGTCTCGATGTCGACGGTAGGCCAGCCGCGCGAGGCCTCGTCACTGGCGTCGAACTCCATAGGCTCCGGTGCGGTACAGGTATCGCATTTAACGTGCTCGGTGTCGATCATGCGAGCTCCTCTTCAAAGTTGTTGATCAGGTTGTTGCCCAAGCGGACGACGGCTGCGCGGGTGCGCTCGTCGGTGGCGGAAAGCGCGGCGTCCTCCAGCTTGGCGCGAATGAACAGGTCCTCGGCGGCGTTTTGGTCAAGGCCACGGCAGGCGAGATAGAACAGTTGCTCGTCGCGGACGTGGCCGATTGTGGCGCCGTGGTTGCCGGCGACGTCGTCCTCGTCGCAGAGAATGACGGGAACGGTCTTGTTGTCGACGCCCTTGTTGGCCAAAAGCACCGTCTCGCGCTCGGTGCCGGTTGCGCCCTTGCAGCCGTGCACGAGGTCGATGGTGCCACGGTAGACCTTCTTGGACGTGCCAGTCAGCACGCCGTTGGCGTCGATCTCGCACTCGGTCTTGCGACCGCGGTGGCGCAGCTCGTAGTTAAAGTCGCGCACCTGCTCTCGGGCGCCCAGGTAGTCAGTATCGATGGTGACCTTGGCGGTATCGCCCAGCAGGTCGCCGGCAAGGCCGGTGGCGCTGGCGCCGGCACCCAGGACGGTGTGCTGCACGTTGACGCGCGCGCCCTCGTCCAGGAACAGGCCGGTGTCGTCGAGCGCGATCCAGCTATCGTCGAGCGTCTGCGTGCAGGTCACGTTGACGGTGGCGTACTCGTGGGCGCACACGCGTAGCACGGATCCCACGACGCCTTGGCCGGCAACGGGAGAGTCCAGGGCAATAAGCAGATCGAGCGTCGACTGGGGACGGGCGACGACGTCGATGGCGGCGATGGCCGCGGCTGCATCGACACCGCTCACGCGCACGGTAACCGTGGCGTGCTTGTATGCGGGCACATCGATGACGATGCGCTTGGTGGCGTGGTCGGCCAAGTAGGTGTAGGCAGCCTCGCCCATGCCGGTCTCGAAGGCTTCAGCAGGGGAGAGCTCCTCCTCGAGCTTGATGGCACCGGCCTGGTAGATGGAGGTGGCGGGCACGTCAAGCTCGGTCTCGGGCGTGATGCGGGCGCGGTCGGCGGCGTCGCCGGGGGCGGAGGCGCGGCGCTCGGGGAAGCGCTCGGCCATGGCGTCCATGGCGGCGTTAAATGCGTCGGCAGCGCCGCGGAACTGCTCGTCCAAGCCCTCGACCTTAACAGCCTCGGTGGGAGCGGCGGCAAGCTCGTCAGAGAGCTCGAGCTTGGTCTGGTTCATCTTCAGCCAACCCCAAGTGGCAGCTGGCATCGCATTGACCTGCTCAAGGGTGGTAGCAGCGGTGTTCGTGGTCTGGTTCATTATCCGATCGCTCCTTCCATCTCGAGCTTGATCAGGTTGTTCATCTCGACGGCGTACTCAAGCGGCAGCTCCTTGGAGACCGGGTTGGCAAAGCCGTTGACGATCATGGTGCGGGCCTCTTCCTCCGAGATGCCGCGGCTCATCAGGTAGAACACCTTGTCGTCGCCGATGCGGCCGATGGTGGCCTCGTGGCCGATGTCGACGTTCTTGGCGCGGATGTCCATGGCCGGAATAGTGTCGGAGCGGCTCTGGTCGTCGAGCATGAGCGACTGGCAGCTCACGGTTGCCTTGGAGCCCTCGGCCTTGGGTGTCGCCACAATAGAGCTGCGGAAGGTCTGAATGCCGCCACTCTTGGAGATGCCCTTGGTCTCGACGGTTGCCGAGGTATCGGGTGCGTTGAGCACGACCTTGCAGCCGGTGTCGAGGTTTTGACCGGCGCCGGCAAAGGTGATGCCGGTAAAGCTGGAACGGGCGCGGCGGCCGTTGAGCACGCTCATGGGGTAGAGGTAGCCCACGTGGCTGCCGAAGGAGCCGCTGATCCACTCGATGTCGCCGTCCTCGTCCACGCGCGCACGCTTGGTGTTGAGGTTGTACATGTTCTTGGACCAGTTCTCGATGGTCGAGTAGCGCAGGTGCGCGCGCTTGCCCACAAAGAGCTCGACGGCGCCGGCGTGGAGGTTTGCCACGTTGTACTTGGGCGCGGAGCAACCCTCAATGAAGTGCAGATCGGCATCGTCTTCGACGATGATGAGCGTGTGCTCAAATTGGCCGGCTCCCTTGGCGTTAAGGCGGAAGTAGCTCTGCAGCGGGAAATCGAGCTTGGTGCCCTTGGGCACGTAGACAAAAGAACCGCCCGACCATACGGCGCCGTGCAGGGCCGCAAACTTGTGGTCGGTGGGCGGGATGAGCGTCATAAACTTCTCGTGGATGAGTGGTTCCCACTGCGGATCGTGCAGGGCTTCCTCAATACCGGAGTAGACGATGCCCATCTTGGAGGCGGTGTCCTGCATGTTGTGGTAGACGAGCTCGGAGTCGTACTGCGCGCCGACGCCTGCCAGGTAGCTGCGTTCGGCCTCGGGGATGCCCAGGCGCTCAAAGGTGTTCTTGATGTCGTCGGGCACCGACTCCCAGTCGTGCTTTTGGTCGGTGTTGGGCTTGACGTAGGTGACGATGTTGTCCATGTCCAGGCCCTCGATGGAGGGGCCCCACGTCGGGTCGGGGAAACGATTGAAGATCTCGAGGGACTTTAAGCGCAGGTCGAGCATCCACTGCGGCTCGTCCTTCTTTGCGCTGATCTCGCGCACGATGTCGGGCGTGATACCGGCGTCGAGGCGCTCGAATCCCTCCTCGCCATAGGTGAAGTCGTAGAGGCTGCGGTCGATGTCCGCGACCTCGGTGCGGTTCTTGGTCATTGCGTCGCCCCTTTACGCCTGCTGCTCGGCAGCGGCGGCCTCGGCCTGGGCGCGCTGCTCGGCGGCCTCGCGCTCGAAGGTCTCAAAGCCGTTCTTGTCGATCCAGGGGATCAGCGAGGCGTCGTCCTCGCGTACGATGTGGCCCTTGACCATAACGTGGACGCGGTCGACATCCAGGTGCTCCAGGATGCGCGTGTTGTGCGTGATGATGAGCATGGAGCCGTCGCAGCTCTTGCGGTAGGCGTCCATGCCATGGCTGACGGTGGAAAGGGCGTCGACGTCCAGGCCGGAGTCAGTCTCGTCCAGGATGGCGAGCTTGGGCTGCAGCAGCAAAAGCTGGAGCATCTCGACCTTCTTCTTCTCGCCGCCCGAGAAGCCCACGCCCAGCTCACGGTTGAGGTATGCGGTATCCATGTTGAGCTCGGCCGCGAGTTCCTTGACGCGACGGCGGAACTCCTTGCCCTTCATCTCCAGGCCGGGGCGGCCGTCGATGCTGGCGCGCAAAAAGCTCGACAGCGGCACGCCCGGGATCTCGACCGGGGCCTGGAAGCTCAGGAACAGGCCGGCGCGCGAACGCTTGTCGGTGGTGAGCTCGGTGATGTCCTGGCCGTCAAAGACGATACGGCCGTCGTTGACCGTGTAGACGGGGTCGCCCATGACCAGGTGGCCGAGGGTGGACTTGCCGGCGCCGTTGGGTCCCATCAGCACGTGGGTCTCGCCGGCGGCGACGTTGAGGTTGACGTTGTGGAGGATGGTCTTCTCGTCCACGGAGGCGGTGAGACCTTCGATGGAAAGCAGCGGATTTGCGCTCATGCTGTCCCTCTCTGTATATGGTGTACTCATAGGTGTACTAAACCCTAGGAATCTTCTCGGAATAAAGTTACTATGGGTTCGGCGTTAGTCAAGGGAAAACCCGACTAATCCACTCGACTTTTTAGATGTGGGACATAATAATCAGGCTTGTTTGCCCCGCGTGCATAAGATTTGGGACAAACAAGCCTGGTATTTTGTCTCGGCTACGATGAGAGGGTAGGTATGCTCATTTCTTCTAAGGGCCGCTATGCCCTCCGTCTGATGATCTATATCGCAGCGCTTGGTGACGCCGAGGGCAAGATTGCCCTTCGCGAGGTCGCTGACCGCGAGCATATTTCACAAAAGTATTTGGAGCAGCTGGTTCGTCCGCTCATGAAGGCGGGCCTGCTTAGGAGCGTGCGCGGTAAGGGCGGCGGCTACATGATGGCGAAGGACCCGGCCGAGGTGCGCGCCGGCGACATCCTGCGTGCCGTCGAGGGCAGCACGGCTCCGGTGGCGTGCGATGGCATCGACAACAGCTGCACCCGCAGCGATTTGTGCTCGACCGTCAAGTTCTGGCGCGGTTTGGACGACGTGATCGAAAAGTACGTCGACGGCGTGACGTTGGCCGACCTGGCCGCCGTCCCCGAGATCAACTTTGACATTAAGCTGTAGGTTGAGCGCAATTCCTTAAGATTTCGCGGAGGGTTGTTGCCGTTTACCGAGGGGTTGTTGTGCAACAACGGGCGAGCTGCAATACTTACTCTTATCTTTGCAAACTGCACTTTAACTATACCAATGCAGGGAGGATCTTATGCAGCCCAAGCATTCCGCGATTGTTGCGGGTCTGACGCTGGCGCTTTCGTTTGGCGCCGTTTCCGCGCCGGCACCCGCCGCTGCCGAGGAGCCCACGCCGGGCGTTGCCTCGGATGCCACCGATATCGATAAGGGCCTTTACACCCAACAGTCCTTCTCGGGCGTGCTGAGGTCGGTCCAGGGCGTTTCGTTTGTCAACGTGACTCCCGAGATGAAGTACTTCACCAAATATGAGAGCCATGGCAACTATAACCAGGGCTTTTCGTATGGTGACGGCTACAACGCGCTGGGCTATTACCAGTTCGACCGCCGTTGGTCGCTCATTCCGTTTATGAAGCAGGTCTACAACTACAGCCCCGAAAAATACAGCATGCTCAAGGATGCGATTGATCGCGGCAGCGAGATTTCCAACGCGAACAATCCCATGTCCGAGAACGGTCAGCTCACCGAGCTGGGCCGTATCGCGCAGGAGGCTTTCCAGGGTGCTTACAACACCGATCCTGTTGAGTTCTCAGCACTTCAAGATGCCTATGCGTACAACTCGTACTATGCGGTGACCGAGGCGTGGCTCAAGAGCGGCCTGGGTATTGATATTTCGGGCCGCGCCGATTGCGTCAAGGGCATGGTGTGGAGCATTACCAACATGTGCGGCACTGGTGGCTGCAGGGACTTTTTCCGCTGGGCGAATCTTTCCAACGATATGTCCGACCGCGAGTTTGTGATGGCGCTCTCCAATAGCGTGGTCAACAATGTCGCCACCAAGTTTTCAAGTCAGCCCCAGTATCATGAGGGCTGGAAGAATCGTTATAAAAATGAGCTGAAGGACTGCTTGGTTTTTATCGCCGAGGATGAGGCTGCCGCTGCGACGCCCGTGCAGCCTGAGCCTACGCCGGCGCCCTCGCCGACACCTGATTCGAATGACGACTCGAGTGACGATGCCAACGATGACAGGATGGATGCGCCCTCGACCGATGCTGACGGTAATGGCTCTGCTGGTGGCACTACCAATGACGGCTCTACCTCGAACGGCTCCGATTCGAACGGCCCTGCTGCGGGCGATTCGTCTTCAAACTCTGCCGGCAATACGAACAGCGCCGCCTCTGGTTCGACCGACGCTGACTCCTCTAACTCATCCACCGGCTCGAGCGATTCGTCCGTTGGCATCGGCTCTAACAACGGCTCTGGCTCTGACGCAACCCCTGATTCCGATGCTTCCAAGGACGACTTGAATAAGGCACCGGACGCTCCCGTTGCTTCGCCGGACAAGAAGCCCTCTTTCTCCGTGCAGCTTGGTTCTACGCTGGGCTCTTCGCTGATGGCTGGCGTCAATAACGGTTCGACCCAGAACAAGGACAACTCTGATCAGGCTTCCACGGAAAAGACCGAAGCCTCAAAGGGCGACTCCAAGGACAAGGCTTCCGAGAAGACCGAATCCGATAAGGGTTCTAGCCCTGAGGAGAAGGACGACAAATTCGCTCAGAAGAAGGACGAGAGCAAGACCGAGGGCGAAAAGAAACAGTCCGAAGACGACGACAAGAGCGGTGCTGACAACCAAGTCCAGGAGCAAAATGACTCCAAAACGGTGACCACCACGACCACGACGACTACAACTACCAAGTCCTCGGGCGGCAACATGCCCAAGACGGGCGATCTGATTGTGATGGCGAGCCTTGCCAGCGCGAGCTTGGCCACACTGGGCGCTACGTCTATCGTAAGTGGTAAGCATAAGCTCGATCAGCAGAAGAAGGCTTCTGGGGAGGACGGCTCGGAGGAGTAGCCTCTCGGTTGCCAGATAACTAAAGAATCGGGACGGGGTCCGGTGCGAATGCGTCGGGCCCCGTTTTGTTGTGCAACGATTAGTTGTGCCCCCTCACACCTCTTGTGACTACCGTTGCCCGATATGTTCGCGCGGCGACATCGGTACATGCGATGCGGTCATTACAATTGGCATCGTGCTGCGATTTAGGGGGAACGTTTTGGTGTCTGAACAGGCAAATGTTGATTGTGCTGCTGGCTTTGGCGTGCGCTTGATCGGCTGTGCCGACGATGCGGTTTTGCCCATTGGCATACACGGCTATGCGGAGGCCCTTGGTTGCTGCGTGCTGGTTGACAAGACCATGTTTATTGCCGATGTGTTGGACTGCGACGCGTCCGTTGTGGTGTGCTGTCGACCCGAGGGTTTTGGCAAGAGCATGAACTTGTCGATGCTCAGGGCTTTTCTGGAGCGTCCTGCGGTCGGTCGCGCCGGTCGGAGCTCGTTTGCCGATGCTCAGATTTGGGATGCAGGCGGCGGGCGTTATCGGGATGAGTATGCTTGCTATCCGGTGATATCGCTGGACTTTTCTGGCGCTACGAGGCGTGGCCCCGCTGTTGCCGGTGTCGTGCGCGATGTCCTTTCGGGCGAGTGCGCTCGCTTGTTGGCGCTCTTGGGGGCTCCGGATTTAGCTCGAGATAAGGTGCGTCACATCGAACGCGTCGCGCGCGGCGTGGCGAGCGCGGACGAGGTTGACTCGGTGCTCGGTGTGCTCATAGAGCTGCTGGAGATGGCCTGCGATGAGCAGGTTGTATTGCTCGTTGATGGGTACGACGCGGCGTGGTTGGGCCGTGCGAGCGCGAGGGGCGCTTCCGGCGCCGATTCGGCGGATCTATTTGATCGCGTGCTTTTCGAGGCCATTGCCACTGCGGGCGATTCGTTGCGGCTGACGTGTCTGATGGGGGAGTGTCCCCGTCCTGCTGAAGCGGCGCTTTCTTTGCATGGCTGCTCGTATTGTCTGACGACGCCGCTTTCGACCTGGTGTGACCGTTGGTTCGGCTTTTCGGATGCCGAGGTTCAGGCTCTGTTGAATCATGCTGGGCGCGAGGAATACCTGGATGATGCGCGTGAATGGCTCGAGGGATATCGGTTTGGTAGGGTCTATTGCTCGAGTCCGGCGCGTGCGATCGGTTTTCTGGACCGAGGCTGCACGGCGCCTGTACGCGCCGATTTGTATGGGTATGCGGATTGCCTGAGTAGGGTAGTTGCCGGGTGGAATCTCGACCGCCTTTCGGTCTTGTTTGATTTGCTCGAGGCCCATGGGTGTGCTGAGGTCCCGCTTTGTTTGGGCACTGCAGAGCCAGATGTCTCGCCTGACGATAGCATGTGGACAGCGCTGTATCTGTCTGGTTTTCTCACGACGGATATGACTGAGGAGCCAGAGCATGGCGATCGTCTCCGTGCTTTGCGATTGCCCAATAAAGAGCTTCGCCAGGCCTTGCGTCTAGTGATTGTTGAGTGGTTTGAGTGCGCTGCCGAAGACATTCGAGACGTCGATGCGTTTCGCGACGGGCTGTGCCATGGGAACGAGGACACCGTGAGGCGGGCGCTAAGCCGCATCTTGGGAGATGCGGGAATCGGTGCGACCGACCCAGATACACCGCTGCCATATCACCTACTCTTGCAAGGACTCTGCTTTGGATTGCCGGGCTATGCCAATCCTGCTTCGAGGCGAAAGTGTGGCGCGGATCGCTGGGACATCCAGGTTTTTCCTACGGGCGCCGTGTTTGACATAGCCGATACGATCGGTATGCTCGATGAACGTCCGCTGATAACGATCAACATGATGTATGACCCCGATGTGGATGCGCTGGGGTTGGAATTGCTGGCCGTGCAGTCGCTACTCGACATAGAGCGCGACGGCATCGACGAAATCCGTGTACCACGCCCCGGCGTGGGTCGCATGCGCTGGGGGTTCGGTTTTGATGGGCAGCATGTGGCTACGGTGTGCCAGCGGCTTTAAGCGCCGAGGTGTTTCCGGCTTCCGTTACTCGGTGTCCTTCATGGGCGGCATGGGCTTCCAGTTGGGATCCTTGATGATCTTGCGGGCGTCCTTCATGCCTCGACGCAGCGCCGGAATGCCGGTCTTAAAGCACTTGTCGACCGCGGCCAGGCGAATGAATTCCTTGCAGAAGGTCGCGGCATTGCCCAGGCGGAACAGCATGGGGTGGTAGTCACCGTAGATCTGCATATAGCGAGCGAGGAAGCCTCGGTTGCGCATGATGTAGTAGCGGTTGGTGTCGCTCGTGGAGTTGAGCTGGCGCTTGCCGGCGATATCCCAGTTAGAGACGGCGCGGGCGCGCTTGAGCACCACGTCGGCAACAACGGCGGCGGGGAAGTGTTGGCTGGCCACGTAGCCGTAGCAGGCATCGTCGCCGTAGATAAAGAAGCGCGCATCGGGCAGGCCAATCTTGTCGACCACGCGGCGCGAGAACATGCCGCCCTCAAAGCACAGCTGGTTCATGGTGCGGTAGCCCTCGGGACCCAGATCCCACTTAGCGATGGGGTTAGGGATGCCAAGTGAAAGGATGAGCTGGTACTGCCAAAAGAAGGCGCCGCCGTCAAAGTCCAGGCGCGAACCCTGGATAACATCGTAGCGGTCGGTCCACTTGGCAAGACGCTCGATGCCTTCGGGGATGACGAGCACGTCATCGTCCATTACCCAGAACCACTGGGCGCCTAGGTCGTAGGCGCACTTGGTACCGGCGGAGAAGCCGCCCGCACCACCGCCGTTTTCGAGCTGCGGGGCGTAGATCACGCGGTCGGTGCCGCCCTGCGCGTCGGGCTGCTCGGTGTCGATGCCCCACAGGTTGGCCAGGCGCTCGTAAAATGCGGCGCACATGGCCTCGGTCTCGCGCGAATTCTCGTTATCGACAATCACGATGCGCCAGGGCGCTGCCGTAAGCTCGGTCATGGAGTCGAACAAGTTGGCCAGGAGTTCCTGGCGCTTGTACGTAACGACGACAATGGCGAGCTTATCGATGGGAGCGGGAAGGGTTGAAGGCATGGGGCAATATATCCTTTCACGCGCGGCGGGCGAGTGCAGCGCGGAAGCTATCGAATACGTCCTTGGGACTGTCCTATTGTAAAGGCTCGGCGCACCTTGACGGCAAGCTTTGAATAAAACGCAGGAACCTGCCACGGCTGTAGCGGCTTTAGCGTCTTACGGCAGCGTGTCTATTGTCGCTTGAGCTTGCGAGCGATAAGGCTTCTAGCTGCGTCGATGATGAGGAGCACTAAGGCAAAGACGATGCTAATGACGGTACCCGTGACGATGCATATAGCTGCCGGGCTGTTTTGGCTGACCAGTATGTTTGCGAGCAACGTATTGAAGACGGGACGCCACAGGCTACTGGTGAGCGACTGCATCACATAGAAACCGAGCGTGGCGGTCGAAAGGGTGACGATGACGCCTGCGGCTCGTGGATTGTCCGAGGCGCTGCGTCGGGTAGCCGCAAAGAGCAGGGAGGTGGCAGCGAGGACAAACGAGATCAACGAGGTCGATTTGTAGGAGAGGGCTGCCATTGCTGTGAGGTTGCCGGTGAAGGAGAGTTCGCCTTCCAGGATGGTGGTGAGCACCAAAACCGCTGCGAGCGACCGCATGCCTAAGGCGCCCGCCCTGTCCGAATCCATGACATCGGTAATGTCGCGGAGCAGCCCGCCGATCAAAAATGCGACTACGTACGTGGTAGCGCTCATGGACTTCTGGAGCCAAGAAAACTCGCCAGCGCTTGTCGCACTCATGGCGGCTAAATACCCGTTAACAACAAATGCGAGGATTCCAACGACGATGACCGCTGCCGTGTAGCTCCTCTTAGAGAGTCGACTCTTGGCCAGGCCAAACAGCGGCGCTATGAAGACCGTGGCGGCATAGACCCAGATAAACTCAAGCCCCAGCGTGTACCAATAGTGCGCGTGCAGGGAGACATCGGGAATGGGTGAGACGACCGTGGACCACGCGAGCGCCATGAGGCAATAAAACGCAGTAGGCAAGATGACCTTGCCAAGGCGCTGCGCCGCCCGTTGCATTTGCGACTTCCACGTTGCTCCACCGTCCCAAGCACGCGCGGCCGAAGCGATGAGAAAATAGCCCGAGATCATAAAGAAGACCTCGTTGGCCCAGCAGCCCAGCAAGTTAATGAACCCCAGCAGTCCCGAATAGGGGAAGGCGGCGAGCGGTGCATATTCCGGCACGCTGATGCAGACGGCCTGGAAGGTCCACTGAAACGTGTGGAATACCGCGATGCCAGCGACCGCTACCAAGCGCAGCGCTTCGATGGAGGTGTTTCTGCTTGTTTTGCTGCCCATCAGACTATTTTCCAGCGCGTGCGTTGTATGAACCAAAGTGCGATGTGATCATTTTTAGAGTTTGCTTGGGCCCCTTGTTCCATACGTTATACAGGCCCTCGCCCACGAGGTCCTTGGCGTATGCGCAGTAGCTGATTTTAGGGTTGGCGATGCCCATATACTCGGCATAGAGCTTTTTGGCCGCAGGGGTAATGCGAGGATTGGCAAATACCAGCTCTTGCGGCATGCGTTCGAACATCCTGTGGATCGCCCGCTCGATTTCGGGGTGGCCATCAATTCCGGTGTGCTCAATCATGATGCCCATATAGGTGAAGCCACGTGTGATTTGGGGTGTCCAAACGGCGGGGTCGGTGACGTTGAGCCGCTCAAGAATATCGACCATGTCGTTCCAGCGATTAAACGGCATCAAGGGGTCACGCTTTGCCAGAGCAGCTGCCTTTTCGGGTGTTTCCTCGCGGTAGCAGTAATACGGCTTGGGCCAGTAAGCGATCGCCTTTGCCTGACAGAGCGTTTCGACAAGGAATGGATTGTCGGCCCAGCCCGCACCGGGGATTTCCTTAAACCAGATATTGTTTTGCATTAGGAAGTCGCGACGATAGATTGCCGACCAAATGGACGGATGATGGGCCAGCAGGTGTGGAGCGTCGTGAATGGTGAACGGTTGCCGAGACGGTTTGATGCGACCACGATATGCGCAATGTAGTTTGACCTCTTGGGGGGTATCGGGGTTGCGAATGATCCAATACGGGGTCTCAATAATATCGAGCTTGTTCGGACCGCCAAATTCGCGCTTGGCAAAGGCAAACATGTCGGAGTACATTCCGGGCTCGATCCAGTCATCGGGCTCGAGGATGGCAATCCAGTCGCCCATTGCCTCGCGAATGCCCAGATTGCAGGTTGCGCCGTAACCCTGGTTTGCCTTATCGATCACTCGAACGCGTGAGTCGCGCGCAGCGAAATCTTGCATAATGGCGAGCGAGTTGTCGGTGGATCCGTCGTTGATGGCGAGGATTTCCAGTTCGATTTTGTTTTCGTTTAATAGGCTGCCTATAGCCTGAGAAAGATACGGCTCGGCATTGTAAGTAGGCACGATTACGGTCAGCATTCAAACACTTTCTCTAGGCGATTTGGAAGAATTATACCTAATTGCATTTGCAACGGTTTTAGTTGCGTTCGCCTAATACTGCCAAGGGCTGCACGACTATTGCTGACGCTGCGCCTGTAATGGATGTCAGCGATCGGCTGCAATAAAAATGTCGGCAGTGGCGAGACGGTTGTCCTTCCCATTCTTGCTCGTTATGGGACCGATCGATTGTGGACGCGGACTGAACCTAAAGACCAATCGTTGCCCAACAGGACGCGTGGGTTCGAAGGTGCCCTACAGGCATCTTCGAACGATGCACGTATGAATGCATGGTTTAAATCTCAATCCATTTGGGAGTAGCAGAATAGGCGTGACAGCGCACTGTTCTCTGCGGTTAAAAAGGCACCGGCCTCATGTTTTGATGCCGCTGCTTCTACCGTGGACGCGATGGTCGATTTTGATGCCGAACTCGGCCAGCTGGTGTTTACATATAAGCACTGCCGATGGTAGTTACCATCGCGATAGGATTCACTCTATGAGCGACGGATATCGTGGCACGTCGAGCCTTTTTGCGGACATCGCATATCGCATGGCGATGTTGAACCCCGCACTAGGGGATCGTGTGCTCAAGACGCCGGGCGTGGTAATGATTGACGAGATCGACCTTCATTTGCACCCTCGTTGACAGGCACGAATTCTGGAGGACCTCGTTCGCATCTTCCCCAACGTGCAGTTTGTCGTGACCACGCATTCGCCGGTTGTCGTGGCTTCAGTGCCTCGTGACAATATTTGCATTCTTGATGGCGAGACCACGTCGGTTCCTGCGACGGAGACACACGGACGTGATGCGGGAGACATTCTCAACACTGTTTTAGATGCTTCCTCGCGTCCCGAGGAAGCAGCCCATTTGTTCGATGCATTTAACCGTGCTGTAGACGAAGGACGTCACGCCGACGCTAACTGTGCGGGCTTGGCCCCCGTCCCCCCAATCTAGTAGACTCTAAACCGTTGCTAGATTAGGGGGATTTTCCATGAAACGCTCCATGAAACGAGTTTCCGGGGCCGCCGCCGTCCTCGCGGTCGCTGCCGCCCTGGCCCTGTGCGGGCCCGCGGCCTACGCCGCCCCCGCCGCGGCGGGGGACACGCAACCGCTCCCCGGCGAGGCGCAGCCCGCCGGCGGGGAGTCCGGCGCCCAGGACGAGGCCGCCCAGGCCGAAACCGCCCAGGCCGACGGGGGCCAGGCGGAGGCCGCGCAGTCCGATGGGGCCACTGCCGTCTCGCTGTCTTATTCCGCCCACGTCTCCAATATCGGCTGGATGGGCGCCGTCGCCGGCGGCGAGACCGCCGGCACGACCGGCAGGGGGCTCCCCCTCGAGGCGCTGCGCCTCGTCCTGTCCGACGCCTCGACCGGCGAGCCCCTCGGCTCTGACGCCCTGTCCGTCGAGGCCCACGTCTCGAACGTCGGCTGGCAGCCCGCCGTCGGCAACGGCGGCACCGCCGGCACCACCGGCCAGGCCCGCGCCATCGAGGCCCTGAGGGTCAGGCTGTCCGCGGGCCTGTCGGAGCGCTACACCGTCTGGTACCGCGTCCACTCCGCCGAGTTCGGGTGGCTCGGCTGGGCGTGCGACGGCGCCGAGGCCGGCTCGGCCGGCTACGGCCGCGCCGTCCAGGCCGTCCAGGTCGCGGTCCTGCCCAAGGGCGACC
>DXZX01000030.1:0-28420 GCA_019419445.1 Collinsella sp. | reverse complement strand
GACCTCGGCTTGCTTCCTCTCTCAGAGCTATCGTGTCGAAACCAGTCGCCCCCGAATGTCGGGAAAGTCTGGATGGCATTGGGCGCGAGCACCCAACGCCCGTCGACTTTTCAAGGAACATACGGGGCGAGCCCCGCTTGTGGAGTGTTATCTTACCACGTTCTGAAAGCGGACAGCTGTTCTATGCACGAGCTGTGAAGACCCCAATGTGCGCCGCACTTCGCACTTTTGCTACCGATCGCGTCACGTATATTTTCGCCAAGCAAAATTGACCCGTCGAAAGGACCGTTATGGATACCAAGCAGCAACTCGTCAATGCCCTCGCAGGCCTGGGCTCAACCATTACCGAAGCTATGGATGTCATCGAGGGCTTTGTCCCCTGCGGACATCCCGCCCTCACGGTATCAAACGCACTCGTCGCGCTGGACGCCGACGATAATGCAGCTCTCGCCCAGCAGCTTGAGACCGTCGAGAGCTTTATCGACCATGTAAGTGAGAACCGCGGCGTGCCCGCCTACCACGGCATCGAGGTCGAGCTCACGGGTCCCAAAGCCGATCTGTTCGCAGCAATCCGCGAGGTAGGCACCCTTATGCAGACCGCGGGCGTCAAGAACACCCAGGTCAACGAGTGGGTCTACCGCAGTCTGGCAGCACTCAACAGCTCCGACGAAAAGGCAGCCGAGCAGCTCGCAGAAAGTCCCACCATCAAAGCTGCACTTGCCTAAAAAGGCCTGCACCCTGGCGGCTGCGGTACCGCCCGAATGCAGGCCATAAGCTCAATCGAAAACCCTAACGCAGGTAAGCCTTCGCGTTGCTCAGGCTGTAGGCAATCGTCGAGCCGTTGTGCAGCAGCGACGACGCCTGCGGAGTGATCATGCCGGTAATGCCCAGCGCCAGGAGCGCCGAGTTGGTAAGCATCACCTTAGAGTAGGAGCTCGTCAGACGATCAATGAGGCCCTGGCTCATGCGGCGCAGGCGCACGATTGCGGCCAGATCCGTATCGGTCAGGATGATATCGGCGACCTCCTTGGCGATGTCGCTTCCGCCGCCCATCGCCAAGCCCACGTCGGCCAAACCGAGCGCCGGTGAGTCATTGACGCCGTCGCCCACCATGGCAACGTGGCGCCCCTCGCGCTTAATCCGCTCCACATAGGCGTACTTGTCCTCGGGCAGCAGCTCGGCCTTAAACTCATCGACACCAGCCGCGCGAGCAATACGCTCGGCCGTGCGCTCCGAGTCGCCCGTGAGCATGACCACGTGCTTAACGCCCAGCGCATGCAGGTCGGCGATGGCCTCGCGGACCCCGGGCTTGAGCGGATCCTCGATACCGAGCACGCCCACAACGGTACCATCGACCGCCAGATACAGCGGCGACAGGCCCTGCATCTGGGACTCGATTTGCTCCTTAATGTCGGACTCGAGCTGCGCGCCCTCATCGTCGAATACAAAGTGCGCGGAACCGATGATGGCGCGACGTCCTTCGATGGACGAAGCGATGCCGTGTGCCACGATGTACTCGACGGCAGCATGGCGCTCGCGGTGCTCGAGCCCGCGCTCGCGTGCCGCATTGACCACGGCGCGCGCCACCGGATGCGGGAAATGCTCCTCCAAGCAAGCGGAAAGGCGCAGGATCTCGTCCTCGCTCCAGCCGTCGGTCGTCAGCACGCAAGCCAGGCGCGGCTGCGCCTCGGTCAACGTGCCGGTCTTATCAAACACAATGGTATCGGCCTTGGCAAACGACTCAAAGTACTTGGCGCCCTTGACCATCACGCCCATCTTGGCGGCGTCGCTCATGGCAGTCATAACGGCGACGGAACCCGTGAGCTTGAGTGCGCACGAGTAGTCGACCATCAGTGCCGCTGAGGTCTTGATGAGGCTACGGGTGGTGAGCGCGACAAGGCCCGCGAGCAGGAAGTTCCACGGGACGATCTTGTTGGCGAGGTCTTCCATGTGCGACTGGCCCTCGGACTTGAGCGAGTCGGCCGTCTGCACGAGCGAGACGATCGAGCGCAGTTTGGTCTGCGCCGTGTTGGCGCGCACGCGCACCAAGATGCCGCCGTCTTCCACGACGGTGCCGGCGAACACGTCGTCGCCCACGCTGCGCTCGACGGCCAGCGGTTCGCCGGTCAGGGTCGCCTGGTTGACCATAGCGCTCCCCTGCTCGACCACGCCATCGATGCAGATGGACATGCCGGTGCGCACGGCGACCAAATCGCCGGGTTCAAGCTCGGTGGCGGCAACGCTTACCTCGGTGTCGCCGACGACTTTTTGTGCCTTGTCGGGCACATCGAGCAGCGAGTTGATGAGCTCGTTTTCGCTCATGGCGCGGGTGTAGTCCTCGAGCAGCTCGCCCACGTTGAGCAGGAACATCGTCTGGCCCGCGGTGTCGACATCACGCTTGACAAACGAAATGCCAATGGCCGAAGCGTCGAGCACAGGAACGGTCAGGCGCGGCTGTGCCAGCTCATGAAGGGCAGCGCGCAAAAATGCCATGTAACCGGCCACGACAAACACCGCACGCAGAGGCGTCGGCAAGAACCAGCGACGTGCGTAGTGGGCGCCGATAAGTGTGGCAAGATCCATGACGAATTTGTGCTTGCGTGGCTCAAGCTGCATCACGTAACCCGACTTGGCATCGGCGATAGCTTGAGCATCGAGTGCGCCCAAGGCGTCGAGCACGCTTGCGCGGCGCGGCTCGTCGTATTCCAGCGCCATCTGGCCAATGCGGCCATACACGCGCACCTTGCGCACGCCATCGATGTCGCCGCCAAGCTTTAGAAGCGCATCGAGATCGCTCTCTGGCACAGGACCCGCCAACTGAAGGCGAGTCCTGCCAGGAATCTCGCTGATAATCGAGAATCTCATAGCTTGTGCCTGGGAGCGCTACTCGGCTGCCTCGTCAGCAGCGGCCTCGCTCTGGGTGATGTAGGCAGCCTCGGCAACCATGTCGTCGACATTAGCCTTGGCCTGCTCAACCATGTCCTGGTAGCCGTTCTTGATGCGCATGCCGCACGCAATGCCCTGCACGCAGGCGTTCTTGACCGGAGCGCTGGTAAGCAGCTTGATGCCGGCCGTGCCAAGCAGAAAACCGCCACCAACAAGCAGGGTGTTAAACGTCGACTTCTTCATGTTGCTTCTCCCTTTTGCCGCATTGGACGCGGCACGGTGCCTCAGCACCCGAGTAAATAAGTTTGCTCGAGCACACTTTTAGAAATTAGTTTAGTTTATCTAACTATTAAGGTCAACAAAGGTTAACTTTTTGGAAACTATGGGAGTGAACTCAATATGACAAAGGGACTGCCCCTTTGTCACATTTTGGGACAGTCCCTTTGTCACATTCCTACAGCTGCCAGTCCGCCGCCTCCTTTTGCAGCGCAACCATGCGAGCGAATTCTCCACCTGCCGCCTTGAGCTGCGCCGGAGTGCCCTGTTCGGCAACCACTCCATCCTTGAGCACAACGATTTTGTCGGCATTTTCCACCGTACGCATACGGTGGGCAATAACGATAACCGTCTTGCCCGCGAGCAGGCGGGAAAGCGCCTGCTGAACCACGGTCTCGTTCTCGACGTCCAGGCTCGCCGTGGCCTCGTCCAAAAGGACGATGGGGGCGTCCTTAAGCAGCGCACGAGCGATGGAGATGCGCTGGCGCTCGCCGCCGGAGAGTTTGGAGCCGTTCTCGCCGATCATGGTGTCGTAGCCCTGCGGCATGCGGCTCACAAACTCGTCGCAGTTGGCGGCACGCGCGGCCGCAAGCACTTCCTCATCGGTGGCATCACGACGCCCGAGGCGGATGTTTCCCATAACCGTGTCGTCAAAGAGCAGCACGTCTTGGAAGACGATCGCGTAATCACACAGCAGTACCTCGGGATCGACGCTCGCAACATCCACACCGCCCACGGCAACCTTGCCCGCGGTGGCATCCCAAAAGCGCGCGGCCAGGCGGCTCACCGTAGACTTACCGGAACCCGAAGGACCGACCAGTGCCGTAACTTCGCCTTCCTTGGCGGTAAAGCTCACATCGGTAAGAACTTTCTCGCCGGCGCGGCCGTCCTCGCCCGCACCATATCCAAATGCCACGTGATCGAACACCACATCGTGGCCCACGGGCTCAAATATCTCGCTGCCCCGCGCCATAGGCTCTTCCATGATGGAACGCATGCGCTTGGCAGACGACTCGGCGGCAAACAGCTCGGACATTAACATTAACGCCTGGTCAAAGGGCGCATAGATACGGCTCACCATAAGCAGGAAGGCAAACATCACCAAAAAGTCGACCTGCCCGGAGGCGACCATCGCGGCGCCCGTGACCAGCGTGGTGGCAATGCCCAGACGCAGGATGACAAAGGCGGAGTTGACCAAAAGCCCGTTAGCGAGCTCGCTCTTGGTGGTCTCGCGCTCCTCGGCATCGATCACGGCGTTGAGTCCCTCAAGATAATGGGCCTCCTGGTTGGTGGCGCGGATCTCGCGAACGCAGTCAAGCGTCTCTTGAATCGCCTCGGTAACCTTGACCTTCTCGGCACGCACGCGATCGAACACCGGAGCCATGGGGCCGCGTGTTAGATACAGCACGGCAAAGGCCACGGGAACGCTCCAAAACGCCGCGATCGCCAGCTGCCAGAAAAAGAACAGCGACGCCACGAACACAATGGCGCTTGCGATGATGGCACCCCAAAGCTCTCCCAGCACGTGGCTGTAGGCGTGCTCCATGGCCTGGACGTCGCCCATGATGGTCTCGGTTAAATCGGCCAGATCACGACGACCGAAAAACGACAGCGGCAGTTTGCGCAAGCGCTCGGCAATCTCCATACGCTGCTTGCCGCACTCCTCGTAAAAGATGCAGTAGGTGTAGTAATACTGCTGCCAGTTAGAGGCAAAGAGCAACACGAAAAAGACCAGGAGGCCGCCCACAATCGGCAGGGCATCCGGCAGGTCAGCCCCGCTGATGAGATGCTCGACAAAGCCGGCCATAACCAGGAATAAAAAGCCCATGCCGGCCATGGTAATGAGATTAGTGAGCGTGGTCCAGAAAATGCCACGTTTTACGCCGGCGACGCCTTTATCGGATAGGAAATACTTCTTTTGGAATGAGGCGAACATTTAGGCCTCGCCCCCCTTCGTGACGGCGGCATCCGCGGTCGCTGCAGTGATTTTCCAGCTCGCGGCCTGTTCGTATTCGGCCCACATCTTGGCATACAGACCCTCTTGGGACAGCAACTCGGCATGGGTACCCGACTCCTGCACGCTGCCCTGGTTGAGCACCACGATTTGGTCTGCGCCCACTACAGTCGAGAGTCGGTGCGCAATCATAATGACCGTGCGACCCGCCGCCAGCTTGCTAAAGGCGCGCTGGATGAGCGCCTCGTTCTCGGGATCGGCAAACGCCGTGGCCTCATCGAGCACCACGATAGGCGCGTCTTTAAGGATCGCGCGGGCGAGTGCCACGCGCTGGACCTCGCCGCCCGAAAGATAAGCTCCGCCGGCACCGAGCATGGTATTGATGCCCTGCGGGAGCTTGGCCACAATGTCGTCGCACTGAGCTGCGGAGAGGGCCACACGTACTTCGTCGTCAGTGGCCGTAGGCTTGGAGGCGCGCACGTTATCGGCAAGTGTTTGCCGGAACAGCTGGTTGGTCTGGAACACGAAGGCGACCTGGTCCATAAGCTCGTGCGGATCCATATCGCGAACGTCCACACCGCCTACGAGCACTCGCCCCGAGGAGACATCCCAAAAACGCGGGATCAGGCTTGCGCAGGTTGACTTACCGCCACCCGAGGGACCCACCAGGGCGAGGGTGCTACCAGCGGGAACGCTGAAACTCACATGGCTAACGGCAGGTGCTTCGGCACCCTCGTACGTAAAGCTCACGTCCTCAAATCGCACGTCGCCGCCGGCAGGGTGCTTGGGTTGGGCGGGCACGGAGAGCTGCTTGGAATCCATGACGCTTCGAATACGAGCCAGCGAATCGGCACTCATCTGAGAGGCCTCGCCCACAAACATGAGCTTGGTCATGGCCGTCGGCACCACGGCCGAAAATATCGCGTAAAACGTGAAGTTGGCCATAAAATGCGCGAAGTCCGTCTCGCCCGGCGCCAACAGCAACGCCACGGGCAACAGGAATGCCACAAGACCATTGAGCGCGGTAAGGTTGAGTACCTGCGGACCTCGGCAGAACGTGCCCGCATAGTTTTGTGCCATGTCGGCGTATTCGGCGATCGCATCGTGGAAGGCCTTAAAGGAGTAGACCGTCTGCTGAAACACCTTGACCACGGGGATGCCGCGTACGTATTCGGTGCCGGTCTTGTTCATCTTGACCAGTGCTCCCATGTAGGCCTTCATAAACTCGCCACCCTTGCCGCCCATCATGGCGGCCATGGCGCCAAACGAAATGGCCACCGAGATGAGGCATGCCGCCCCCAAACGCCAATCGAGCGCGAAAAGCAGCACGAGCAAGCCCGCGACCATGGCGGCGGCGCCTGCGATATCGGGCAGCATGTGTGCGAGCAAAGTCTCGGTGGAGGCGGCGCATCCGTCTACAATACGGCGCAGCTCACCGGTGGCGTGCGTGTCAAAGTAGCCAAGCGGCAGCTTAAGCAGGTGATCGCTCGTAGTCTTGCGGATATTGGACGCACAGCGAAACGCAGACAGGTGCGTGCACATGAGCCCCACGAAATAAGCTACGATGCTTGCCAGGGCAAAACCCACGGCCCACCAGCCATACATCGCGATGTTAGTGGCTTCGCTCCAGTTGGGCGCCACGGCGATCAGATCGCGTGCGACAAGCCAAATGCACACGTACGGGCCAAAGCTCAGCAGCTGCGAGAGCGCCGAGAGCGCCATGCCCAAATACGTTAGGAATTTGCGGTCACCGGCATACGCGAGCAACTCGCCGATGCCTCCACCTTCCCTTTTTGATTCCTTTGCCATGAGATTCCTTTCTAACGGCTTGAGAGTTAACCGTAATGAACTTATCATTGATATGTTAGCCATGGCTCACAATCAAGCCAGGCGTGGACGTTTCTGCAAAGGAAAGGGACGCTTTTGCAAATACGGCGGGCAGCGACCGACATAACCGAGCTCTACGCACCGCAATTTGAGCAGTTTGGCCTGGAGCTTACCGGCAAGGGCGCCGTCTTTACCGGCGAGGTGGCAAACGACCGGGCGCACGGCCGCGCATGGATCATGCCTCTCTCCCCTGCCTGCATCGTCATGGAGCATTTCATCACCCCGACGCACGATATGTACCTGGCCGAATACACACCCGAGCCATACGCCTGCGTGAGCGAAGTCAGCGCGCCCACACTTACATGCATGCCCGAGGCTGGCATAACACCCGCAAACCTCAAACCATTGCATGGACCATGGCCAAACAATGCCGTTTGCAGCTTTATCCAAGATAGCTGTGGCGAGGAATTAAGCCCGCTGTTTGCGGGGGAGCTCTATCACTCGCGCTCGGTGCTCTTTTTGCCTGGATATTTTGACGAACTGGAGCACCGCTATCCCACCGAGTTCGCGGGAATCTTTGAGGCGTTTGCCGAATCATGGCACGAGGAAGCGACGTCTGCCATCTGCCACACGCTGCGCCGGATTAACGAGGACCGCGCCCGCACCGTAGGCGGACGCGTCTATATGCAGGGCATCGTGGAGACCATGGTCGCGGAGCTCGCCTGTTCGCGCGCGGCCCACAAGCAGGCGCGGCAGGCGGCAGACACACGCGTCAGCATAACCATTGCCGAAGAAGCAACGGCAATGATTGAGCGCGCGCTCGACAAAGGCAGGCGCGTGGGTATCAACGAGGTGGCCGAGAGGCTCTACACAAGCCGCTCCAAACTATGCGCCACCTTTAAGGCCCAAACTGGCGAGTCCCTGGGCGCCTACATTCGCAGACGTCGCATGGAGCGAGCACAGGATCTTTTGGCCGATAGCGCGCTCACGATAGCGCAGGTGGCAGAGCGTCTAGGCTACCCTCAGCAGGCCGCCTTCGCCCAAGCCTTCAAACAATACACCGGCATGACACCCACGGCTTGGCGAAGCAAGCATCGCTAAGGCCCAAGCTCCCTGGCCGTAACGGAGCGATTAATTAGCCGCCGCCCGTCAGCTCACCCAGGATCTAAACGTCAAGATGTGCACGATCAAGCGCCTTTTTGATAAGAGGGACAGATCGATCAGCCAAATACAACGGAATGTTGAGCACCCCGTCGTCGAGCTTTAGGTTCTTAAGTGAGTAGCGGACCCTCAATGGAGTCGTCTCCGCATGCTTGTCGGCATAGTACTTAAGGCTCTTGGAATGAACGACCTCTCCCGATTTGACCTCGACGGGAACGATTTCGTTTCCGACTTGAATCAAAAAATCGACTTCGTGCTTCGGCTTCTCGTTTGTCCAATAACGCGGAGCAGCATCTAACTGTGAAAGTAATGCCTGAAGCACATAGTTCTCGGCGAACGAACCTTTGAACTCCGAAAATAGCGCATCCGAGATGGCAAAAGCGGACGCATCCAGCCTTGCCATGCGGCGCAGCAAGCCGACATCAAGACAGTAGACTTTAAATGCCTTGAGGTCATCGTACGCAGAGAGCGGCACACCACCGGCAGCATTAAGGCGAACCACCGTGATGAGCCCAGCATCGGCAAGCCATTCCAGAGCATCCTCGTATTCTCGAGCACGAGCCCCCTCGCGCACCGCACCCCAAACGAACTTTTTGTTCTCGCGCGCTAACTGAGCTGGAATCGAGTTCCATATTTGTGAAAGCTTGGCGAACTGCGCACGGCCACCATGCTTGGCAAAATCGCGCTCGTAGGAATCCAAGAGATCAGACAACACCTTATCGACCTGAACGATATCGCCCGTCTCCGCCCACCGGCCAAGAGCCTCTGGCATGCCGCCGCATGCAAAATAACGACGAAGATGCTCGACGAGACGGACATGGAAGAAATCGGGCACTGTCTCGATCTGATCCAGGCCGCCAAGGTATTCGTCGTAGTTTGCAGCGCCCTCGGCTTTCAGAAACTCGGAAAAGCTCATGGGGCGCATCTCCATGAACTCGACCTTTCCCACCGGAAAAGCGCTGGTCTCACGGGACAAGCGAACGCCCAACAAAGACCCTGCGCATGCGACGTGATACTCGGGGGCCTCGTCACAGAAGTATTTAAGGGCGCCGACTGCAGAAGGACAATCCTGGATCTCATCAATAATAAGCAGCGTTTCGCCGGGCTCGATAGGCTGTCCAAGTGCCAGGGAAAGATTTGAGATGATCCGTCGAGGATCGCGCGTACCTTCGAAAAACTGAGCGTACTCGCTCTGTACCCCAGGTGACGGCTCCTCGAGCGTCAGATACACAAAATTGAGGTACGAGGTTCGGCCGAACTCCTTAAGCGCCCACGTCTTTCCAACCTGGCGCGCCCCCTTAAGGATAAGCGGCTTACGATATTCTGACGCTTTCCAAGCGTTAAGCTTGGCAATGATATCTCGCTGCATGACCGAACCTCCCGCAAAGAAACTTCCGTAAACGTGATATTTCCCACATTTTACCCTAGGTAAAACGTGACATTTATCACATTTACGGAAGTTTTAAGTTCATTTCGCCACACTTCCATCACATTCAAAAGGCGGAGGCGCATTTTGCGCCTCCGTCACCATCTTTCCTATCAGCCTACCTGACCCGAACGGCCGAGTCGTCACGGAACCGAGGGGCCGGGCACAGGGCCTTGCCTCTCAATGAGTTCCGCACGAACAGGAGGCGCCAGTGGCGCCTCCGTCGTGAGTCAGGACTGTCCGAAATTGAGAGGCAAGGCCCTGTGCCCGGCCCCTCGGTTCCCGCTTACGAGAGCGACGTTCTCAGCAACTCGTTGAAGAGCTTCGGATTGCCCTTGCCGCGGCTCGCCTTCATGCACTGGCCCACCAAAAAGCCGATGACCTTCTGGTTTCCGTCACGGTACTGCTGCGCCTGATCGGCACAGTTTGCCAGCACCTCGTCCACAATCGGCTGCAGTGCGCCGGCATCGCTCACCTGACGCATACCGCGCTCGTCGACGATCTTGTTGGGGTCGTCGCCGGTCTGGGCCATGGCCTCAAAGACCTCGTGCGCCTGGTTGGAGCTGATGGCATCGGTCGCCAGCAGCTTGGCAAGCGCCGCCACCTGAGCCGGCGCGATGCCGGACTCGGTCAGCGACACGCCCGCGCTCTTAAGGTAGGCGATCATCTCATTGACCAGCAGGTTTGCGACCGTCTGGGCCTCCTTGCCAGCCATACCGGCAGCGGCGGCCTCAAAGAACTCGGCAAACTCGGGGTCGCCCGCGATTTGCTCGGCATCGGCAGCCTTAATGCCAAAGTCGGCCTCAAATCGGGCGCGCTTGGCATCGGGCAGCTCGGGGATCTCGCCACGGCAGCGGTCGATGAACTCGTCGTCCAGATCGAAGGGCGCCAGGTCGGGATCAGGGAACAGGCGATAGTCGTCGGCCGTCTCCTTGACGCGCATGACCACGGTGCGCTTGCGGCTGGGCTCCCAGTGACGGGTCTCCTGATAGATAATGCCGCCCTCCTCGAGCACCTCGGCCTGGCGGCAAATCTCGTAGGCAAGGCCATCGTGCAGGCTCTTGAACGAGTTGAGGTTCTTGAGCTCGGTCTTGGTGCCCAGCTTGGTCTCGCCGCGGCGGCGCAGCGACACGTTGCCGTCGCAGCGCATGGAACCCTTCTCCATAGAGCAATCGGAAATGCCCAGCGTCACAAAGATGCGACGGAGCTTCTCCATAAACAGGCGGGCCTCCTCGGGCGTGCGCAAATCGGGCTCAGTCACGAGCTCAATCAAAGGCGTGCCGCAGCGGTTGTAGTCGACGAGCGACTCGGCCGCGGCGGTAATGCGGCCCTCGGCGCCACCCACGTGGACCATCTTGGCGGCGTCCTCCTCCATGTGGATGCGCAAGATGCGAATAGGCACCGTGTAGGAACCGTCCTCGCGACGCTCGGGCATCTGAAGGTTGGACGCATCGTAGCTGGCCAGGTGGCCGGCACGCTGATTGCCCTCGCGCATGATCGACGTCATGGATGTGGACAGGCCCTCGGCGTTGGCCGAGGCGCTCGCCAGGCTCTGGGCCTCGGCCTCACCAAACGCGCAGTCGGGGCGCTCGGCGGCACCGCGACCGGTCACGTCCAGATCCAGGTGACCGTACATGGCAAAGGCAACCGGACCCTGCGTGGTCTGGAAGTTCTTGGCCATATCGGGATAGAAGTAGTGCTTGCGGTAGAACATCGAGCGGCGCTGGATCTCGCAGTTGGTGGCGAGGCCGGCCTTGACGATGCTCTCGATGGCGCGCTTGTTGGGCACCGGCAGGGCGCCGGGCAGGCCCAGGCACACCGGGCACACGTTGGCGTTGGGCTCGTCATCGTGGCTGAGCTTGCAGTTGCAGAACATCTTGGTATCGAGTGCGGTGAGCTCGGTATGGATCTCCAGGCCGATCACGGCCTCCCAATCCTGCAGGACCTCGGAAAGCTCCTTCATTACAGCTCGCCTCCCTTCCCGGCAAAATCGGGCGCGACGGAAAGCGCGGGCGCACCCGTGGCGGCATCGGCAAAGCCGCGCTCCAGGGCGCGGGCAAACGTGAGCAGCTGACGGTCCTTAAAGGCCGGACCCACCAGCTGGGCAGAAACGGGCAGCTGAGTATCCTCGCCCAGGCCCAGCGGCACCGAGATACCACCGTTGCCGCAAATGTTGAGCGAGATGGTGTACAGGTCGGAGAGGTACATCTGCGTGGGGTCGCTGATCTCGCCAAACTTAAAGGCCGTGCGGGGCGAGGCGGGCATGAGGATGGTGTCCACCTTGGCATACGCGGCGTCGTAGTCCTGCGTGATGAGCGTGCGGGCCTTTTGCGCAGCGTAGTAGTACTTGTCGTACACGCCCGAGCTCAGCAGGTAGGCGCCGAGCATCTGACGGCGCTTTGCCTCGGCGCCAAAGCCGTGAGCACGCGAAAGCGAGCTCTGGTCGGACAGGTTGGCGCAGCCCTCCTCCTGGTAGCCGTAGCGAATGCCGTCGAAGCGGGCCAGGTTGGAGAACGCCTCGGCCGGGCCGATGACGTAGTAGGCGGCGATAGCGGCGTCCAGGTGCGGCAGGTCGACCTCGACCAGCTCGGTACCCTGGTTCTGCAGCTCCTGGGCGGCGCGCTGAACAGCGGCCTTGACCTCGGGCGTCAGGCCCTCGGCCTCCATAAACGCAGGGATGATGCCCACGCGCTTGCCCTCGATGCTGTCGTTGAGGTGCTCGGTAAAGTCGACGGCGCAATCCTGGCTGGTGCAGTCGTACGGATCGTGGCCCGCACCGGTAAGCGCGTTCATGGCCAGCGCGACGTCCTCGACCGTGCGGCCAAAGGGGCCCACCTGGTCGAGCGACGAGCCAAAGGCGACCACGCCGTAACGGCTCACGGCGCCATACGTGGGCTTAAAGCCCACCACGCCGCACAGCGACGCCGGCTGGCGGATGGAGCCGCCGGTGTCCGAGCCCAGTGAGAGCGCGACTTCGCCCGCGGCGACGGCTGCAGCGGAGCCGCCCGAGGAGCCGCCGGGCACGCGCTCGGTATCCCAGGGGTTGTTGGTGCGGTGGAAGGCCGAGCTCTCCGTGGAGCTGCCAAAGGCGAACTCGTCCATGTTGGCCTTGCCCATGGGCAGGCAGCCGGCATCGAGCATGCGCTGGACGCAGGTGGCGGTGTAGACGCTCTGGTAGTTCTCGAGCATGCGGGAAGCACAGGTGGTGCGCGTGCCCACGAGGTTCATGTTGTCCTTGATGGCCAGCGGCACGCCCGCGAGCGGGGGCAGCGGCTTGCCTGCGGCGCGGTCGGCATCCACGCGCGCAGCGGCCTCGAGCGCAAGCTCGGGCGCCACCTGCAGGAATGCCTGGACCCCGCCCTCGCGCGCCTCGATGGCGGTAAGGGAGGCCTGGGCCACCTCGGTAGCGGTAAAGTCGCCGGTGGCAACGCCCGCGGCGATCTGGGCAGCGGTAAGGGAATCGAAGCTCTGCGCCATTACTCGCTCTCCCCCTCTCCCAAAATGGACGGCACGCGGAAGTAACGGTCGCGCGCGCTGCCGGCGTTCTCGAGCGCGACGTCGAGCGGCAGATCGCGCTCGGGCTCGCGCAGGTCATCGCCCATCACGTTGGACAGGCTTCCAATGGGATGGAACGTGGGCTCCACGTCGGGCAAGTCATATTGCAAGACGGGCTCGAGCATCTGGACGGCGTCGTTCATGTAGAACGTCATCTGGGCGAGCTCGTCATCGGTCAGTGCGATCTTTGCGTACTCGGCGATGCCGCGCACGTCTTTCTCGCTGAGTGCCATAGGCGCTCCCTTCCGCATAACAGTTAAACCGCTCTAGTATACAGGGCAACGCCGACTTGGAGCAGGCGCTTTACCCAAATGCAGCGAAAACGTAACGAGGGCGGCGGGCTGGCAGGCGGCGGGCTGGCGGTTCTGCAGCGAAACCGCACCGTCCATAGCGAAAACCGTCTCGACCTCAACGAAAAACGTCTCGCCCACAACGAAAACCATCACAACATTCGACACTTTTCGTCAAAATCGCGATTTTCATCGAATGTTGTGATGGTTTGGAACCCCCCGACCACCACAAAGGTGCCTGCCCCCATTGTGGTGGTTCTGGAGAATGTCTTATGCCGAGGCCTTGGCCTTGCGGCGCTTACGGACCGCGTGGATCACGATGTCCAGCAGCAACAGCACAATGGCCACGGCCACGATGAGCACGGCAAACTCGCGCTTGCCCCAGTGGCGGCCGGCCAGCGACTTTTGCTTGTCGACGTCCTTCTTGTTGTACTTGGTGCGCACGCAATGCACCAGCAGGCGATGGTCGTTCACGCCGTAGGGCGTGCAGGTGACGAGCGTCACCTTGTCGGCGCCGGGCTCGATGGTCAGCGACTCCATCTCCTCGGGCAGCACGACCTCGGAGTCAACCATCTTGTAGGCGAGCGTCTTGTTCATGGTGTGCAGCAGCACCAGGTCGCCGGGCTCCAGCGAGTGGATATCGTCGAACATGCTCAGGTTGCGCATACCCGAGTGCGCGGTGAGCACGCAATGCGTCGAGGTGCCGCCCACCGGCAGGCTCGTGCCCTCCAGGTGGCCGACGCCCGCCATAAGGACTTCTTCGCTCGTGCCGTGGTAGATGGGCATGCTCACGTCGATGGAGGGGATCTCGACCCAGCTCATCATGGGATCGCGGTCAAAGATGAGCTGCTGGGCGTAGGGCTCGATCTGGTCGGCGGGAAGCTCGGTGGCCTCGCCCGCCAGCTGCTCGTTAAAGGAGCGCGCCTGGAGCAGGATGCGCTCGCGCTCCTCGGCAGATAGCGCGTCCACGGTGCTGGACACCGTGCTGATCTGGTTGAACACGCCCGAGGCCTCGAGCCGGTCCAAGATCCACGGCCAGGTCATAAGGCCCACGCCAATAAGGATGATGACGATGGTGATGAGCCGGTCGGCCCAGCGCGGCAGTCGCTTGCGACGGCGCTTGGGCTTTGGTTGAGGTTTGGGCTGAGGGCTTGAGCCACCGTTGGCCGCGGCGTTATTGCTCTTCATATGTTTGGCGCCCTGCACCATCACCGGTCACTCCTCTACAACTCAAGTTGTCTAAACAAATAATAGCCGATTAGCGAGCTCATGCGCCGGACAACGCAGCTAGGACCGAAACGCCGCCTACGGTTCGAATTCTTAGAGACCTTCTACAGCGCTTCTTGCCATGGATATTCCTTTCCAAACATGCGATCGACTTCGAGCTGAATTCGCTCATCGTCGATTGCCGCCAAAGATAGCGCAAGCGAAATGTCGTCGACACGGGAGGAGCCGGCAAACACGGGTGCATAGCGCCACACTTGAATCATCGCCGTTTCGTTATCCGGCAACTCCCCGTCTGCGACTTCGAGGTCGCTCAGTTGACGCCATGCACTTCTTAAGACGGCCTTTTGTTCCATGCCCGGTGCAGCGAGCATCGAACGCGCGGCGAGCGCCGTCTCCCCGGCGTCAACAAGATAGTCGATCTGCGGCGTCTTCCTTGCAAAAAAGACCTTCGAGACAGGCGAGGAGAGCTCTGCCATGTGCTCGCTGAGCAAAAGATCAACGGCGACAGGGAGCACGACGACACGTCGCTCGCGACGCTCGCGCCTCGCGAGTCCCCTGTCAACAAGCTCGGTTATGGCCTCACTCGCGCGGCTTGCCGAGATCCCAAGCGCACGACAAAGGTCATGGGGGCGATATGGCTCCTGGGCTGCTCCCCAGATTGCGGCAGCCTGTGCGTTGGGTGACATCTTGGTCGCGTGATTGCGAAACCGGGCACCGCCCCTCTCCGTGCAAGCTGTGCCCATAAATGGAAGAAAAGCCTGTCTACCGGGGCAGACAAAGGGAATCCCTTGTGCGACCAATGCTTTGCGCTGACGTGCATCGGCATCAGGAAACGAAACGACAACAGGAGTCTCCGCACGCAAGGCTAGCTGACTATAGACCCTCTTAGCCTCGGGAAGCCCGACACCAGTAGGCAAACTTGCAAGCAAAAACGAAAAACCGTTTGCGTCAACAGCGCGGACCTCAATCGCCCGCAGATGCAGCGGCAAGCGTGCGGATCCAGGCCAAGTTTCGGTCTTGGCGGAGAGGCCTAGTGCTTCTTGTAAGTAGATTAGCGCTTCGTTCATTTCCATTGTTTTCGTTCGATTCCAGTTCTTATTGGAATTATACATAATTTTCGGAATTAAAGAGATACCGTTCGTGCCTAAGCCTACATTTGCGTTTTCAAAATGTCCCGAATCGGCTGAGCGATTCGGGATACAATGTCAATAGGAAACGACGCATCCCGCGTAAGTGTACGAGAGCGCGGGCGGCCTAGTTTTCAGTTTTTGTTAAATGCCCGGGATCCGACCCCCGGGCATTCTTATTTGCGCTTTCGGCGCAAATGCCGTCCACCGTCCGCACCGCGCGTGCGCCTACGGACCTTAAACCGAACCTCATGCGAGTCAAGAAACGCGATGACGAACGTGCCCACTGCCGCGAGGGCGGCGAGCGCGTTAAGGAATTTCAGCATTTGGGGACCTCCGATCGAGTCGTCGGCCGCCCGCGTACGGGATGCGTCGCAAGGCCATTTTACTGCGAGTGTATGCACCCACAGCTGGTAAACGCAATAATTGCAAACATCTGTTCGATATTCATATGCTTGATCCATCGGGCAATGGAGCCTGGCTGTGTTACCAAAAAGAACGGGGCAGACTCCAGTGCGGAGTCTGCCCCGAAAAGAGAATGGCAAAGCAAGAACGTCGATGGACGAGAAAAGTGTCCGCAAGTCTCATGGCCATCACATCCCACCTGCCAAAGGGATGGGTGAGCGAGCGTTACTCCTGCTCGGACTCCTCAGCCTGCTTACGGCTGCGGATGAGATGCGCCACGCCGATGCACAGCACCGCGCCACCAGCGATCCAAGTGAAGGTCACGCCGTTGAGGCCGGTCAGCGGGAGGCCGACGGACTTGGTGTTGCCGACGTTGATGGTGATCTCACCGGTGGCGGCGTTGGTGCCGGTGCCATCCGTACCGGTCAGCTTATTGTCTCCGTCATTGCCGTCGAGCTTACCGAAGGCGATGTCGGTGCGGCCCTCGTCGGCCTTGGAAACCGCCGCCGTGAGGCCCGTCACCTTCATGCTCGCGTCATCATACGTCGCGGTGATGGTGAAAGTGAAGGGGTTGGCCTTGGTGTACTTCTCATTGGGAGCCTGGACCTCGGTCACCTTGTAGGAGCCTTCATCGAGACCTTTCACGGCAATCTGGCCATTATCGCCAGACGTGAACTTCACGTAACCGGGAAGGCTGGTGGTGCCGGCAACGGTCACGAGCTGGCCCGCGACGACGCCCGCGGTGGGGTCGTCCTTCGAGGCGATATACTGGCCTTGAGTGTTCGCATCATCGGACTGGATGGTGAAGACGGCGCCCGCAAGGCCCCTCTCGGTGCCCTGGTCGACCTTGTTGAGGTTGAGCTTGAACGCGAAGTCGGCGACGGTATCCTCGATCGTCTCGCCCGTGCCCTCGGCATACGGGTTGTTGGAGTACTCGAGCTTGACGGTGTTGGGGTTACCGCCCTTGTTGCCGTCGGTTGCGTTGCCGATCACGGCGTTGCCGTTGAGCTTGGCCTTGTAAAGGACAACGATCTTGGTGTCGGCGTTCACGTCACTGACGTCCTTGAGGCCCTTCTTGCCGTCTCCGGTCTTAAACTCGACCGTCAGCGTGTTGTTGTTGCTAGCATCAGCATCCGTCACGGTATAATTGCTCGACTTAATCTCGCTGTAAGTCTCGCCGTTCAGCGCGTACACCTTAACCGAGCCTTTGACATAGTCAAGGCCATTGGAAAGCCCGTCGGTGAACTTGTAAGCATACGTGCCAAAGGTAGCGTAGTTGCTGGCGATCGTGCCGGTAAGCTTGTAGTTAACTTCCTGGCCGATCTGGGAATCGGCGACATCATTCCATTTGTTGGAGCCCTTGATGTCGGCGGCATCGGCGGCGTCGGCATCGTCGAGGACCTTCTTCTCGACAGTGGGCACGCCCTTCTTTGGCATAACGGTCTTCGCGTTCACGCCGTCGATCACGGCGTAGACGGGAGAGGTGAACACATCGGTCGACTTGTCAGCAGGCTTACCGGGAGTAGCGGTGAGGAAGAGCCAGTAGCCGGCGCCGAGTCCGGAAAGGGATGCACTGCCCTCGCTCGTCACCTTCCAGGCGGTGCTGCTCTTCAGGCCATCGGCGATTAGACTGAGAACGTTGTCGCTAGCAACCTTCGAATCGGTCCCGGTAACTTCAGATTTGATGCTAAGCCAATCGGCAGCATCCTGTGCGTTCTCGCTATCGTAGGATGTATCCTTTGTCTTGATGGCGTTTACGACAGCAGTTTGGGCTTCGGAGCTGGCCCATTCGATGCTACTCACCGTCGTATTCCCACCGGTCGTCGTGACCTTTGCCTTGAAGATCTGGATACCCTTATAGGTCGTGGACGCAGTGTAATCGGCGTCCTCGAACGTGACGGTCGACCCCGTTCCCTCGGCAAACGCCATGGTCACCGGCGCCATAACTCCGCCGAAGCTCAGCGCTGCTGTGAGGCCGGCGGTTACTGCCAGGCGTGCGATGTTCTTGCTCATGCTCATCTTCTTTTCCTCTGCTTTCTGCTTGAAGTCCGTTTGATCTAAATCTGTCTGTCTGTGCCTTAGCATCTGCTTCGTTATGTCTCGCCCCGCTCTCGGTGGGAGCGACAGCTACTCTTTATGGTTGCCACTTCCCCCCTTGACCAGGAGCGCGGCCAGAATCAGCACGGCTCCGGCGACCGCCACGGCGGCCGCGGCGAACATTGCCATATCTCCTGTCGAGGGCATAAAGCCTCGAGGGGAATCCTTGGTGGGCGTATTAATGAGCGACGCCTCCAGGCTGCCCGTCGACCCGTCCGCGCTGTCGGCGCGCAGGGGCGACTCGGCCGTGATGGTGAGTTTGGGCTTGGCGGCGGCCACCTGGTCGACGTCCAGGCCCTCGGTCTTGACCGTCACGGAGCGCGTGCCCTCAGGGGCGGTGTAGCCCTTGGGCGCCTTGAGCTCGCGGACCTCCAGCTTGCCCGAGTCCACGCCCGAGACGGTCACGCGGCCGTCCTCGCCCGTGGTGACGGTGGCCTTGCCCTCTGCATCCCACGTGCCGTCGGCCGCCAGCGTACGACCGCGGTCGTCGGCGATGCTCAGGACCGCCCCAGCAAGCGGCTTGTCGCCGTCGCTGCCGCGCTTGGTGAGCGCGAGATCCCAGGTGTAGGCGCACGCATCGTCGCTCGGCGTGCTGGTAAAGCCGGCATCGCCGGACTGGTCGGCAAAGGGAGAGCGCGGGTAGCGCAGGTAGACCTCGTTGGGGTTGCCCTTCGCGATGCCGTGGTTGCATGCGCTGTTGAGCGGCGCATTGTACACGGCGACCACGCGGGCGCCCGCGGTGAAGGCGTCGGCCCCGCCGAGCGCGGCGATCAGGTCGCCGGTGCGCACGGTGAAGGTCTTGCCGTCGGCCGCTACCTTGGTGGCGCACTGGGCCGTGATGTCGGTCCAGCCCTTCGCGGGCTCGGTGCCGACGCGGCCGTCCTTGCCGGTCGAGACAGCGTCGAAGCCGCCGTCCGCACCCGCCGCCACGTACACATGCATGCTCGCGGCCACCTTGGAGGGGTCGAGCCCCGCGCTCATGGTGTCGACGAACCGCACCGTATAGGTGTCGTAGGCAGTGAGCCCCGCCGGGACCGTGGCCGAGAGGCGCCAGTACAGGTCGTCTGCGACCGTGGCGTCGGCGGCCTTCTGCCAGGCGGCGGTGCTGTCCTCCAGCACGTGCTTGGCCACCCTGGGCGTCGCGGCCTTGGGCTTGACGGTGACGGCGCTGCCGCCGACCAGGACCATGACCGGCGCGGTGCCGGCCTCGTTTTGGGAGATGGCGTCGTCATTGGCGACGATGAGCCAGTAGCCGCAGGGTAGCCCGGCCGTCGTGCCCGCGTTAAGGGCCACGGACACGGCGCCAGAGCTCTGGAGGGAACGAGCGAGCTGTGCGCTCAGCGCGCCCGTGAGGTGGGAATCGGTGTTGAGCCACTCAGCAGCTTCCTGCGCGGTGGTCTGGGAATTGGGCATGCCGGCGCTGTGCAGCACAAGCAGCGCGGCGTCACGCACGGCGTCGCTTGCCCAGGCGAGGTCGGTGGCGATCTTGGCGTCGCTGTCGCCGTCGACGACGTTGGCGCTAAAGATCTGGTAGGCGTCGTAGCTGCGCGCCACGGTACCGCTCACCGTGATGGAACCGGTCGAGGTCGGCGCGGCCTGCGCGGAAGCGGGGAACACGACCGCGCAGGCGCCGATCAGGAGGGCAAGCAGCGCAAACAAGATCGGGAAGGAGCAAACTTTCTTATTCACGACGCTCGCCTCCCTTCGCATTCGCCTTGCGACGAATGTGCATCCAGGCCGCAGCAGCGCAAAGCACCGCCGCGCCGGCAAGGTACGTCAGAGTGACGCCCGACATACCAGAAAGGGGCAAAGAGGTGGAGTAGATATTGGTGAAGGTTGGGGTGGACTCGGGCTTGGTGCCATCGATGGGATTACCGTCGGCGTCAACGATCTTGGTGCAGGCCACATTCGTGGGCTCGATTTTGCCGTTTGTATTGTCCGTCATCGTGACGTCAAATCGATAGACAGACTTGTCATATTTATAGTGCGAGAACAGCGAACCGTCAGTTTTCTCGCGCACATAGTACGTGAAGGTCTTGGAAGCGCCACGGCCCGTGGAGTCGGACGCGAGCTTGTCGAGTTGATTGAGTTCGTACTCGATCGGCTTGAAGCTCCGGGTCTGGGACTTGCCACCGTCGGCAGTGGGGGTAATCTCGCCCTTGGGGTCAGTCGTAACCGTCTCGGCATTATCGAACTTATCGTTATCCGCAAGCTCGAGCGTGAACTCCTTCATCTCGCCACCCCTAACAACCTTAGTCACCTTGGGAGTCCAAGAGCCCTTGGAGGTGTACGGAGTGTACTTGTTGGTGAAAGTTGCACCACTAGTAAGCGCAACGATAACAGCGTTTTCGCCTTCAGCTTCTGTGACGGCTGCTGGTTCTGTTTCTGGCGTTCTTGCGCCAGCGCCGTCATTTTTTACCTTTGTTACCGAAACGCTCTTGACTTTGTAATACGTGTATTTAATGTCAAGCACGTTGTGCGACTTGCCCTCATCCTTCACAACCTCAGGATCAATTTTGTAGATCGTTTTGTCGTAAGTCACGCCCTTGTCCTTGTCCGTGCCCGGAACCTCTACCAAGTAGTAAACAAGATCGTCATCGGCATAAACTTCACCCAGATCAAAGGTGAGATTTCCGTTCTCATCGTTTTTCACCGTATCGACCACCGAGCAGCGATTGAGCTGAAGATCACCATTGGAGTCAAAGCTCGGAATCGTATATGAGATCTCGCCTAGTTCGTTAATAATCTTGTTCTGCCTGAGAAGCTGGAAATCGAAATCATTTCCTTTAAGCTTGCCGCCCTCAAGCACCTTGGTGCCGTTGAGCTTCATCTTGGGGTAAACCTTGACCTCTCGAGTGGAACCGGCGACAACGTCTCCGTTGGTCATGATTCCGCCACCGTGGATATTGGAGCTGTTGCCCGTGATATATAACGTAGCCAGCCCTATAGCAGCATTTTGATCTTCAGCGGACGGTTTGGACTTTAGGCCAATCATGTACTTGGCTTGGGCTCCGTCATACTTACCGATGGTCGCAAGCTGACCGTCAATCGTGCCCGACCAATTTGCAGCACCACCGCCGAGCATCTGGCCCGTTACGGCTGCGATATAGTCAGCGTTATCCGACTTGCGGATAAGGAAGAGGTCCTCATGGCCACGCCTCTTGAAGTCATCAGTAATCTCACCGCCATCAACACTTGAAGGCTGGTCTTCATTCTTACCATTGGTGCCGCCTGATAGATTCTCACCGTTTGCATCGGTGTTTCCGAAAATCGCAATACCATTGGCATCTGTAATCGCCGTCTTGCCGCTCGGGCAGGCCGCGAAGCCACCACCATAGCCCTTGGCCGAGTTTTTGGTAATCAGGGCGTTGGATATCTTGAGACACGCCGAATTAACGCCTTCGGCACTGTTGCCTCCCTGGACAAACACGCCGCCGCCGCCCCAGTCATTGGGGGTATTAGTCGTATTGTTAGTTATGTAGGCTTTCTTGCCGATCACATTAAATTCGCCAACTGTAGGCGCAGCGATACGGATGCCGCCGCCCTCAGAGTTTTGCGCCACATTGCTGGCGATGCTTCCACCAGAGAACGAAAACAAGGAGAGGGCCTGATTCCAAGCGCCAGCATAAATACCGCCACCGGCCTCGGCAGAATAGTTACCGGTGATGTAGCCACCGTTAATTGTGAGACTGCCGTTATTGAAGGCAGCAATACCACCACCGCCGTGACATCCGTTGCCGATATGCTTCGTAGAGCCTTCATTGTCGCTGTAGAACTGATAGTTGTTGTTGGTAATGTAACCACCTGAAATGACTACTGTTGAACCAACGGCACAAACACCGGCGCCGTAGCCTGATCGATCTTTGAACGTACCGTTACCGGAAATCGTGCCGCCGGTCATATTAATTGTGGATCCGTTAGCGTACACGCCGCCGCCATTGGAGGCATAGTTGCCTGCAATTACGCCACCGGTCAAATTGAGGGTCGAAGCGCCGCCATTCGCGTTGGACACCATAATGCCCGCGCCGGAACCCGAAGTTCCCGTAGAGGCACCACAAACGTATCCACCGCTCATGTTGACGGTAGAGCCGTTCTCGGCATAGATGAGGTTGCCGATACGGTCATCCTTCTTTTGTGTGAGTACGCCACTTTCAAAATTGAAGTTGCCGCCATTATAAAGGTTGACGAGCTTTAAACCAGTAGCGTCGGCGTTACCGCACGCCACGATGGCGCCCTTGATATCAGCCTTATACCCTTTAAGGGTCTCGGTTGTACCGGTTCCCTTTGCGACCGATTCGGTTACGTAGTAGGTAAGCTTGGTCGGGATGCTGGAACCGTCGTATTCCATTGAAGCGAGATTGCCGTTATTTACTCCATTAACCATGGTCTCTGTCGGGGCAGCTTGCTGGCTGTCCTTGACGGTCAACGTTGCTCCAGCGGTGATATTGAAGAGAGGCTGATTGGGACTCTCATGCTTAATCTTGCAACCATTTAGATCCAACGTGATAATACTGCCGCTTTTATTGAGCTGAATTGTCTCGCTGGTAACAATATCTTTCGTAAGCTTAAAGTTGGCAGCGTCGCTCGCCTTCTCCAGCTCAGTTTTCAGCTTTTCCGCACTATCTATCTCACCGGATGCCGCTTCGGCCTGCTCGCCTTCCGCGACCGCCATTGCAGCATTGTCATCCGACGACTTGCCGTCTTCACCCAGTAGCTCGTCCTCAGGCTGATCCTCAACCTGATTCTGCTCAAGGCCATTTGAAGGATCGGTCTCGCCATTCTCGGCATCATCACTATTCTGGTTCTCGGCATCCCCGTTAGTGGTGTTGTCTACAACAGTAGATTCGCTTGAGGAACCCCCCCCCATCACAGTTTCCTCGGTAGGAGCTGCCTGGGCATCGTTGGCAATGGCCTGCGAGATCGGGGGCATGACGAGCGACAGTACCAGGCTCAAAACGGAGGCTCCGCACAAAACGCCTGCCAGTACACGGCGCGTCGCTTTTTTACTCTGCTTAGATTTGTCTGAATTCGCTTTCATCGATGTCTCCTCCCCAAGAAACCGCGATCTTGCTCTTTCACCATCAAACGTATCTGCGCAATCTGTAATTGCGCTCGTTTAGTAATGCAATTATAACGATTGTTTAAACATCTGAGCAACAAAACCGACATTTTTGTAGCGAGTTCTCAATTCTCTTGACATTTGCTCAGATTTACCTTCGTTTATTCGCTATCTATATTTTGTTTCTGCTGGTAATTTAGTTGCCTATTATTTTTTTATGGCATTAGATTTATTTGCACAACATTTTGCTCAAGAGCAAACATCCTGTGAACGGTCGAAAATCGACCGTGAGCGGTAGGTCATTAACCGGAAGGAATATCCTACCAAACTGATGAGAATATCTTTAACCCGTCGGTAGTTAGAAGCGTGATGTTCAGACAACTATATTTAAATTTTCGCGCAGATTTTAGGCATCATTTCGCCCAAATCGCCTGAGGCCGCCACAAAGGTGCCTATTCCCTTTGTGGTGGCTCTCCCCCGGCGCTACAGCAGATGTTCCTCGATAAAGATCGCGATGCCGTCTTCGTCGTTGCTCGCGGTTACAAAATCGGCGGCGGAGCGGGTGGCATCGCTGCCGTTTGCCATGGCCACGCCCACGCCGGCGTCGGCAACCATGCAGGTGTCGTTATCGGCATCGCCAAACACGCAGATGTTCTGGAGCTCCATGCCGTTGAGCTCCGCCACACGCACAAGGCCGCGCGTCTTGGACACGCGCGGATCCATGAACTCGTAGAGCCGCTGCGTGGTTTGCAGAGCCGCCGCCTTAACGGTGTTATCGGCAAACGTCGACGCTCGCTCAATCACCCGCGGCATTACCTCGGGCGCCATGGTAAACATCACCTTGGGCTGCGGCTCGCGTAAAAACTCGGCAAAATCGACCACCTGATAGGGCACGCCATCGACGCGCGACAGGTGCTCGACGCACGCGTTGCTCTCGGGCACGTAGAACACGCCGTCTCGGGGGCAGACGGGCGTTGCCGGAAGGTCCGCCATGTGCTCGCAGATACGCGCGATGGTCTCACCCGGCAGCGGATAGCTCAGCTCGTTGATGTCGTGCGCGCGGTCGATGACCTCGGCGCCACCGCAGCCCACCATCACGTCTACCAGGCCTTCGATGCCCCAGAGCTCGTACATGGCCTCGGTCGCGTGGGCGTCGCGCCCGGTGCACAGGCCAAAGAGCACGCCGCGCTCGCGCAGGGCGCGGATCGCCGCCACGGTGCGCGGGGACACCGTGTGCTGGCTCGTGAGCAGCGTGCCGTCGATATCGCAGAACACGGCTTTGATGTGGCTGAAGGTGGTGTCCATAGGGGCCTTTCTGGGTTGTGCGGCGGTGTGGGGTGTATTCGTGAACGGCGTACATGGTATACCAAGGCACAGGCGTGGCCCGTCAAAGCAAAATCCACCACAAAGGTGCCTGGCCCCTTTGTGGTGGAAGTGACGTTTGCGGGCCAAACCATCACAACATTCGACGTTTTTCGGCAAAATCGCGATTTTCATCGAATGTTGTGATGGTCTTTACTGCTTTACGGCACGATCCAAATGGCAGCGCCCAAACAGCAGCAACGCCGCGGGGACTGCCGTCACGACCATGCCTGCTCCGATGAGCGTCTGCTGCACGCCAAACGTCGCCGCCAGCCACGGGGCAATCGCCAGCGGGGCCACGCCGGCGAACATGTTGCCAAAGCCCATAACCGAGTTCACGCGGCCGAGCTGCTCAAGCGGTGCCGTCGTTTGCACAATGGTGTTGTGGAGCGGGTTGACGACACCCCAAGCTATGCCCAGGGCGATCTGGCCGACGAGGGCCACGCCCACGTACGATGTCCCCACATAGAGCAGACTTCCCAGGCCCACGGACATGAGCGCCACGAGCAGTGTTTTAAGGTTGACCAGGTGCGGCGGCAAGCGGAGCGCGAGCACGGCACCCAGCACCGCGCCCACACCCGAGGCCGACGAAAGCCAGCCCATCCACTCAACGCCGACGCGTAGGACATCGCGGTAGAAGAACGACTCCAGCGGATCGAAGGCTCCGTAGCCAAAGTTCGAAAGAAAAATGATGCAGAAAAGTAGCGCGAGGACGCTGTTGGTGAAGACTGTCTTGATGCTGGCTGCGAAGGTGGCGCGGGCGGACGTGCTGGGGTTGGAGCTTTGTCCCGCACGCTCCCCTTCCTCTGCCGAATCGGCATCCGCATGCCCGGCGACATGGCTGGTCTGCGACCTAAAGCCCCAGCCGGCAACGAGCGCCAGCACGGTAAAGAGCATCATGAGCACGAACACCGCGCGTGACGATGCAGCAGCCGCGACAAAGCCGCCCAGCGTGGGGCCAACGATGATACTCACGTTTGAGAACATGGCAATGGCGGAGTTGATGTCTTTGAGCTCGACGGGGTCATTGGTGAGATAGGCCGGATAGGACGTGGCAATGGGCTGAGCGAATCCCATCGTAAAGCCTAGGAACACCGCGCCGAGCAGGACGACGCCGGTCGCGCTACCAAAAGCGATGATTGCCGTGCCAGTTGCGAGAGCGCCGATGATGCTCAGCAAGAAATGGCGGCGCGGACCCCAGGCGTCGAGCTCCGCGCCACCCGCAAAGGATCCCAGGATCACAAATACATTCATAAACAGGACAGCCAGCGATGTCGCGATGACCGAAGCGCCGTCCGCGTAGGTGAGCGTTCCGATAACGCCGATAAAGTAGCTGGTCTGAAAACCGGTGTAGATGAGAAAGCGCATCGCCACCAGGCGCTTGGCCTGCACGGAAAGCGATGATTGAGGCTTTGAGAAAAGAGAGACGAGCATGGAGACTCCTTGTTTCATACGAATGTGGACGGCGGGCATTCGCCACCGTCTGTCAAATCAATCTATCCGCATGAAACATTAAGGACGCATCAAGCCCCTTTTCTCCGTTTTTCGCCCGTCATGAACTACTTGGTAGATTGTAAGGCATGTCCCACACATCTACCAAAGCAAAATCCACCACAAAGGTGCCTGGCCCCTTTGTGGTGGTTGCGACGTTTACGCTGGTTGAGACTTGGCTAGGCCAGGTCGGCGCCGTTGGTGGCGATGACCTTCTTGTACCAGAAGAAGCTGTCCTTGCGGCTGCGGGCGAGCGTGCCGTTGCCGTCGTTGTCCTTGTCGACGTAGATGAAGCCGTAGCGCTTCTTCATCTCGCCGGTCGAGGCGCTCACCAAATCGATGCAGCCCCACATGGTGTAGCCCATCAGGTCCACGCCGTCCTCGATGGCAATCTCCATCTGCTTGATATGCTCGCGCAGGTAATCGATGCGGTAGCCGTCGTGAATCGCACCGTCCGCCTCGACCTCGTCCACCGCGCCCAGGCCGTTCTCGACGATCATCAGCGGCACCTGGTAGCGGTCGTAGACCTCCTCCAGGTAGTAACGCAGGCCCTCGGGGTCGATCGCCCAACCCCAATCGCTCTTCTTGAGGTACTCGTTGCCGGCGCCACCAAAGATGTTGCCCTGCTCCAGCAGCACCGGGTCAGCCGTGGCCGTGGCGCTCATGTAGTAGCTAAAGCTGTAGAAGTCGACCTTGCCGGCGGCCAGCGTGGCGGCGTCCTCGGGCGAAACCTCCACGTGCACGCCTTCGCGGCGCCACACGCTGGGCGCCCACGAGGGATACGCACCGCGCACCTGCACGTCGCCGCAGTAGAAGTTCATCTCGCGCTGCTGCTTTTGTGCGGCCAGAACGTCTGCCGGATTGCACGTGTGCGGGTAGCAGGCGTTGCCGGCGATCATGCAGCCGATCTTGTTCTGGGGATCGATCTGATGGCCCATGGTGACGCACTTGGCGCTCGCCAGGAACTGATGGTGCAGGGCATCGAAGCGCGCCTGCGGGTCGTCCCAGTCGCAGTCGCCAAAGGCCATGGGCGTGTCGGTTGCCTCGGGCACCATGCCGCCGCCCATCACGCCGCCAAAGCCGCCCATGAGCAGGCAATTGATTTCGTTAAAGGTGAGCCAGTAGCGCACCAGGCCCTTGTACTCGGTCATGACGGTGCGGGCGTAGTTGAGGTAGAAATCGATGAGCTTGGGGTTCTTCCAGCCTCCGTAGTTTTTGGACAGACCATAAGGCAGCTCATAGTGGCTAAGGGTGACCATGGGCTCGATGCCCTGCTCCTGACAGGCCTGGAACACACGGCGGTAGAACTCGATGCCGGCCTGGTTGGGCTCGGCCTCGTCGCCGTTGGGGAAGATACGGCTCCAGTTGATGGACATGCGGTAGCACTTAAAGCCCATCTCGCCAAAAAGCTTGATGTCGTCGAGATAGTGATGGTACATGTCCACGGCCTCGTGGCTGGGATAGTGGTACTGGGGCAGAATGCCGTCGGTAATGTGGCGCGGCTCGGAGACCGTGCCGCCGGTCATGATGTCGGGAACGCCGAGGCCCTTGCCGTCCTCGTTGTATCCGCCTTCGCACTGATTGGCGGCAGTGGCACCGCCCCACAGAAATCCATCGGGAAAAGCCATGTTGGCTCCTTTCGTACGTGTTGGGATGTTGCGTGGACGCCGAAGCGGCGTCCACGAGGTAATTTGCGTCCCGATCGGAGTTCGCGTTGAGTCGGCCGCCACGAAACCGGCCCATCTACTACGTTTAGTCGTGAACCCCCGACCACGCCGCAATTGTCAAAAATAAAACCGCAGGTAGACGGCTTGGCGGTTTTCGAAAAACCACCGTGTGGTTGGCCCCTACCACTTAAACGTAGTAGATAGGCCGGTTTCGTGGCGAGGCATGTTGCGGGACGCGCACGGACCGACCCATCGAAACTATGCCGGCTTAAGATATGCGGACGGAGCTGACGGAGACGACGTTTGCCCAGATAAAACCGACCAAAATAAACCTGTCCCTTATTGGCAGGTTCAAAACCATGCCGGTTTACGGGGCAGAACCAGTGCCCCTTGAGCATGCCAGAAACGGCAAGGACAAAACCGCAGGTAGGAGGCTTGTCAGTTTACGGAAAAACGGGGTATGGTCAGCACTCACCGTTTCAGCCCCGTAATCCGGCATGGTTTTGATTTTGGGCAGTCGCTCGGACGAGCGCATGGCATCTAGCCCCTTTGAAAAAGGCTCTGTTAGACCAAGGTTGACATAAAAACGATGTCACCGCGAGGCGGTACC
>DXZX01000003.1:101359-105241 GCA_019419445.1 Collinsella sp. | reverse complement strand
GGCATAATCTGACGCAGGCCTGGACGCGATGCCTCATAGCCCGCAAAGAACAGCGCAAGCACCAACGCCACCACAACCAGCATGGCCAACGCTGTCTGCTCAACACCCGCCAGCAACGCGGCAGCCATCACCGCCGGCACCGCCAACAACAGCGGGATCTCCAGTTTTGCAAGCAAACGCGAGAAACGACAGTCCGTCATCCCATCACGCCCTATAGAACACGTTGTCGGCAAAGAAGTCGGCCGGGGACTCCATGCAGGCAATCTCGCCGTCAAACATCATGGCGACGTCGTCGGCTACCTGCTCGGCAAAGTCCAAATCGTGCGTAGCCATGATGACGGTGCCGCCAGCCTTCGCATGGTCACGCAGGGCGCGGGCGATGGTGCGGCGGCTGAACAGGTCTAGACCCTTGGTGGGCTCATCGAGCAATAGCAGTTCGGGGCCGATTAGCAGCAGTTTTGCCAATGCAAGCAGTTGACGCTGCCCGCCCGAAAGATCGTACGGATGGCGTCCATCCAGACCCGACAACCCCAAGCTCGCCGCACGTTCCCGCGCCAAGTTCTCGTCATATCCGCAGGTCGAGGCCCATTCCATCAGCTCATCGCGAACCGTCTCGGCGACCAGCAGGGCCTTGGGATTCTGAGGCAGCAGCGCCGCCGAAGCCGCTCCGCGCACCATGCGGCCGCGCTGCAGCTTGGCAGTCTTGGCCAGCACCGAGAGCATCGTCGACTTGCCGCAGCCGTTTCCGCCCACGACCGCATGCACCGCGCCGGCTGAAAACGTCACATCGAGCCCGCGCAGCACCCAACCGCCAACGCGATCGTAGCGAAACCAGCCTTCCGACAGGGTGGTAGCCGACCCGCCGTGCATTTTTTGGAGTATTCTGCCTCCATCCGTGCGCGGGAAGGCTTCCGAGCCGTTCTCGAGCGACGTTTGCGCCACAAATTCGGACGATTTGTCCAGTTCCGAACTTTTTTTCGCGCTCGATACGTCCCCGGACGGCTCCAGAGAGCCCAAATTGTCCTCACGCCTGCTGAATACTCCGTTTTTTGCACATCGGATGGCACCCCACCCCAACATGTCATCAGAAAACAGCGATTCTCGGCGTCCCAAAGAAGCCATATCCGCCACCTCGCGCACGCGACCGCCCTCAATCCGGTACGCACACGTCGCATACTCGAGCATCGGCCGCGGTTGATGCGTAGCCACAACAACCGTGCAGCCCAGCTCACGGTTCACGCGAAACAGCGCGTGCAGAAAATTCTTCTCGGCAACGGGATCGAGCTGAGACGTGGGCTCGTCGAGCAACAGCACGCGCGGGCGCAACGCCAGCACGGCCGCCAAGGACAGCAGCTGCTTGCGTCCCCCCGAAAGCGTGTCGGTATCGCGGTGGAGCCAATCCTCCAGCCCAAAGAAATAGCTGGTCTCGGCAACACGGCGGCGCATCTCGTCGCGCGACATGCCTAAGTTTTCCAGGCCAAACGCCATCTCGTGCCACACGGTCTCGCACACAATCTGGTTCTCGGGATCCTGAAACACGTAGCCCACGCGCTCCGCAGACGCGCGCACGTCCATGTCGGCAACGTTCTCGCCCAGCACGCGCGCATCGCCAGTGCACTCGCCCGCCGGAGCGATCTCGGGCTTAAGCAGCGAGAGCAGCGTCGACTTACCCGATCCGGTACCGCCAACAAGCAGCGCAAACGCACCTTGGGGAACAGACCAGTCGAGCCCCTCGAGCACCGCAGCATCAGCCCCGGGGTAGGTAAAGCTCAGGCTCCGCACCTCAATCGCCGACATATCCGGGTCGCACGCCGCGCCCGACACCGGGCCCCTATCCAACCGAGCCATCAGCCGAACCTCTTCTCATCGATCGCATGCAGCACGCAGGGCAGCACCATCCAGGCAGCGTACACGACATAGCCCAGCCACGGCGCGGGCACCGAAAGCTGCGGGTAAAACGAATACTGCGTTGTCGCGGTCCATGCCACCGCCACCGCGGCGGCACCAAACATTGCAAGTCCAACCAGCGCGGCAACATCGCCGCGCCCCAGACGATACAGCGCATACGTCGTACGGCGCGGCGCAGCACCCCACCCGCGCGAGCGCATGGCCTCCGCGCGCTCAAGCGAATCTTCCATGCCCCAGCCCATCAGCACGCTCGACGCCCGCAGGCGCGAGCGCACGGGGTCAGCCGGCGCGCGCCCCGGCACATCGATCGCGTCCTGCACCGCCAGCACCGTGCGGCCGCGGCGCAAAAACTGCGGGATAAGCCGCATGCACATCGAGATCATGAGCGCGAGCACCGGCGCGGCGTTGCCCAGCAACGCGAGCACCTTGTCGTATTCGAGCATCGACGCCGCAGCCTCAAACCACAGCACGCTCGCCACAAACAGCCCGCCCATACACAGGCCGTATACCATGCTCTCCAAATACACTGCGCGCATGCCAATATGGAAAAGCTCGGTCGAGCCCGATGCACTAAACAGCGGGTTGACCAGTGCAATGATCAAAATCACCGGCAGCTGCCAGCGAAGCGCGCCCAACGTGTGGGCAGCCCCGCGCGTCGCAAATCCATACGCCAACCCGCCCGCGAGCGACAGCGCGATCAGCACCGGTTGCATCGAGAACATGGCGAGCCCCAGCGTCAGCACCATGTAGAGTGCCGGCACCGCCGGATGCGACATCGAGAATGCCGCGACGGACTCGCCGCCAAACTCCTCTCGCATGTTGTCCACGGGCACCCCCGTCCCCTCGCTCAAACGACAACGCCGCAGCGCCTCCGCCATACACAACCAGCGCAAACGCCGCACCGCCGGCCCAAGCATCAGCTGCCGCGAACCAATCGTTACGCGCTCATCATATGCCTGCGGTATCATATTGCGCCGTGTATCGTTTCCAAACACACGTCTCTAATAACGTAACAGGAGATCACATGGACGCAACCGCAATTATCCTTGCCGCCGGCGAGGGCACCCGCATGAAGTCGAACCACTGCAAGGTTTCGCACAAGATCCTGGGCAAGCCCATGGTTCAGTGGATCGTCGACGCCACCATCAAGGCCGGCTGCAGCCGCGTCGTGGTCGTCATCGGCAGCCACGCCGACGAGATGCGCGCCCTCATCGATGGCGCCTACGCCAACAGCGCCACCAAGGTCGAGTGCGTCGAGCAGACCGAGCGCCTGGGCACCGGCCATGCCGTCAAGGTCGCGCTCGAGGCCTGCGGCATCACGCAAGGCCCGGTCGTCGTACTCAACGGCGACCTGCCGCTCATCACCGCCGACACGGTCGCCAAGTTCGCACAGACCGTCGCCACCGGCGAGCTCGCCTGCACCGTCATGACCATGACCCCGCCCGACCCCTTCGGCTACGGCCGCATCAAGCTGGGCGACGACGGCCAGATCGAGCGCATCATCGAGCAGAAGGACTGCACGCCCGAGCAGGCCGCCACGCTGCTGGAGTGCAACGCCGGCTGCTACGCCTTCGACGGCGCGCAGCTCGCCGCCCACATTAACGAGATCGGCAACGACAACGCGCAGTCCGAGTACTACCTGCCCGACATGCTCGAAATCCTCAAGGGTCACGGCCAGGCAGTCTCCATCTTCCACTGCGACGACTACCGCGACGGCCTGGGCGTCAACAGCGGCATCCAGCTCGCGCAGCTTACCGCCATCGCGCGCGACCGCATCAACGAGCACTGGATGGCCGAGGGCGTTACCTTCATCGACCCCACGCAGGCCTGGATCGGCCCCGATGCCACCATCGGCCGCGACACCATCGTGTGGCCGCAGACGCACCTGATCGGCCACGTCACCGTGGGCGAGGAGTGCCAGCTCGGCCCCAACAGCCGCCTCACCGACACCACCGTCGGCAGCGGCTGCGTCAT
>DXZX01000003.1:64743-101349 GCA_019419445.1 Collinsella sp. | reverse complement strand
CGACGAGACCATCGCCATCGAGGCCGTCATCGAGAACGGCGTCGACTGCGGCCCGCGCGCCTACCTGCGCCCGGGCACCCACATGCTCGACGGATCCAAGGCCGGCACGCACGTGGAGATCAAGAAGTCCACGATCGGCGAGGGCTCCAAGGTGCCGCACCTGTCCTACATCGGCGACACCACCATGGGCTCCGGCGTCAACGTGGGCGCGGGCTCCATCACCTGCAACTACGATGGCGTGCACAAGCACAAGACCGTCATCGGCAAGGATGCCTTCATCGGCTCCGACACCATGATGGTCGCGCCCGCTCAGATCGGCGACGGTGCACTCGTGGCCGCCGGCTCCGTCATCACCGAGCCGGTCCCGGCAGACGCGCTCGGTCTGGGCCGCGCCCGTCAGGTAAATATTGAGGGCTGGGCTGCCGATTATCGCCGCCGCCTGCACGAGGACGACGAGGTATAACGTTTTACCAAGCACAAAAGGAGCTGTTCCATGGGGACGGCTCCTTTTTCTATCGTGACCTGCGCGACCGGATGAGTGGTCGGTTCGTGTCCGTTGACGGTAAAGACGTTATCAAGACCCGATCAACCCCGCCGCACGGTTACAATGCAACAAGGCATCTATATGGCATTCGATGTATAAAGGAGAAGGGTAATGCCGATTAATGATCCCGAGAAGTCGGAGAATATGCGCAAGTCCATCCGCGTGTATTCCGGTTCCTCCAACCGTCCCCTCGCTCAGAAGATCGCTGAGTACCTTGGGGTCGAGCTTTCGGGCCTTACGCTAAAGCAGTTCGCCAACGGTGAGATTTACGCCCGCTACGACGAGACCGTCCGCGGCGCCGACGTCTTCCTGATTCAGTCCGTGGCCGGCGGCAACGTCAACGACATGCTCATGGAGCTGCTCATCGCCACCGACGCTGCCAAGCGCGCATCCGCCCGCTCCATCACCGCCGTTATCACTCACTACGGCTATGCCCGCCAGGACCGCAAGGCCGGCCCGCGCGAGCCCATCACCGCCCGCCTCGTCGCCAACCTGCTCGAGCGCGCCGGTGTCAACCGCATCATCACCCTCGACCTGCACCAGGGCCAGATCCAGGGCTTCTTCGATATCCCGGTTAACCACCTGTCCGCACTGCCGCTGTTTGGCCAGTACTACAACGACATGCACTTCGACACCGACAACCTGGTTGTCGTCTCCCCCGACGTGGGCCGCGCCAAGGCCGCCAAGAAGCTGTCCGACATGCTCGGCTGCGACCTGGCCATCGCCCACAAGGGCCGTCCGCGTCACAACGCCGCCGAGGTCATGGGCATCATCGGTGACATCAAGGGCAAGACCTGCATCATCAACGACGACATGATCGACACCGCTGGCACCCTGTGCGCCAACGTCAAGGAGCTCAAGGCTATGGGCGCCGGCGACATCTACGTCTGCGCCACCCACGGCATCTTCTCCGGTCCGGCCATCGAGCGCCTGAACGACGCCCCCATCGTCGAGTGCGTCGTCACCGATGCCATTCCCGTCGAGGTCGGCGGCAAGATCAAGACTATCTCAGTCGCCGAGGAGTTCGCTCAGGCCATCTCCGCCGTTTACCACGAGGAGCCCGTCTCCACGCTCGTCGGCGGCGACTTCGCGCTGTAATCGCATCGTCCTTGCAACCCGGCGCATCGCCGTCGGAACAGAAGAAACCCCCGCGCTCCCCCTTGCTTCGCAAAGGTCGCGCGGGGGTTTCTTCTGTTCCGACGGCTCGCTCTGCCGCGGCCGCTCTTTTGTCTGGTGGGATTTCGCTGAAACGAAGTCTCGCCTTCGGCGGGCGTGGTAGCCTTTGTCGTTGATTAAACTTTTATGTGTAACGGAAGGACAAATATGGCAGCTGCACAGCCGCTTAAGATTCGCATGGTTGCCGGACTTGGCAACCCTGGCGATGAGTATGCCGAGACCCGCCACAACGCCGGCTTTAAGGCGATCGACGAGCTGGCCCGTCAGGCCGGCGTCGCGTACTGGAAAAACCAGGCAGGCGCCGAGGTCGCGCTCATCAACATCAACGATCCCGAGGAAGAGGGCGGCAAGCGCCAGATCGTGCTGGTCAAGCCGCAGTCGTATATGAATACCTCGGGTGGCCCCATCTCCAAGCTCTGCCACGAGTACAAGATCAAGGCCGAGGAGCTGCTCGTGATTCACGACGAGCTCGACATTCCCGCCGGCGACGTACGTGTCAAGGTGGGCGGCGGCCACGCCGGCCACAACGGCCTGCGCTCCATCATCGACAAGATGGGCAGCCGCGACTTTAGCCGCATCCGCACCGGCATCGGCAACCCTCCCGGCAAGATGCCCGTGGCCGACTACGTGCTCAAGCAGCTGCGCGCCCGCGAGGCCGAGGATTTCCAGGACACCTGTGCCCGCGCGGCCGACGCCGCCGGCCTGGCGATCGTGCACGGCGTGGTCTATGCCCGCGACCACGTCAACGGCGCCGCCTCCGCCAACGGCAAGCATTAAAACCTATCATTTAGGGACAGGTTTATTTTGGCAGGTTTTACCTGCGGAAACGCCCCAGTTGCGGCATCGCAATAAACCGTGCGCCGCCATGCACACATAGCACCCCAAAGGGGGCCGGCCTCATCACAACCCGAGGCCGGCCCCCTTTGCCGTTTTGCCTGATAAAACCTGCCAAAATAAACCTATCCCTTTTTGGCAGGTCACTTTTCCCACCTGCCGAAGATACACGCAAGCGACATGCCCATGAGGGTATAATTTGCACCGTATGTCTGCACAACGCCTGTGCGCGTACGGTTTTATTCGGGCTACCGTCCATTTCCGTGGAGGCACGGTTCGGCGGCCCTAACAAGAGAGGGGTTCTATGTATAAGATCCTGGAGAAGACGCAGTTCTCGGAGAAGGTGTTCAAGTTCCGCATCGAGGCGCCTGCAATCGCCAAGCATGCGCACGCTGGACAGTTCCTCATGGTTCGCGCCAACGAGACGGGCGAGCGCGTCCCGTTTACCCTGGCCGGCTGGAACGGTGACGAGGGCTGGGTCGAGTTCATCTTCATGGTGATCGGCAAGACCACCGAGATGCTTTCCACCTACGAGGCCGGCGAGTCGCTGCGCGACGTCGTGGGTCCGCTGGGCGTTCCCACCGAGATGGCCGAGGGCCCCTGCGCCGTCATTGGCGGCGGCGTCGGCCTGGCAATTGCCTTCCCGGTCGCCAAGCACCTGGTCGAGACCGGTCACGAGGTGCACGCCATCATGGGCGCTCGCACCAAGGACCTCCTGCTCATGGAGGACCAGTTCCGCGAGCTGCTCGACGAGGACCACATCCACATCACCACCGACGACGGCTCCTACGGCGAGCAGGGCGTTGTCACCGCTCCGCTGGAGCGCCTGCTGCAGGACAAGGCCGTGAGCCAGGTCTTCTGCGTCGGCCCCGTTCCGATGATGAAGTTCTCGACCCTCACCGCCCAGAAGTACGACACCCCCATCACCGCGTCGCTCAACCCCATCATGGTTGACGGCACCGGTATGTGCGGCTGCTGCCGCGTCGAGGTGGGCGGCGTGACCAAGTTCGCTTGCGTCGACGGCCCCGACTTCGATGCCACCCTGGTCGACTGGGATGACCTTCGTGCCCGCCAGGCCGCTTACCGTTCCGAAGAGGGCGAGTCCCTCAAGGCCTATGAGGAAAAGAGCTGCGCATGCCACTAGTTAACGGTCGTTTCGTTGCCGATATGAAGTCGCCCCGCACCCCCGATAACGAGGAGCCGGCTGCCGAGCGCGCCTGCGACTTCCGCCCCGTCGACAAGGGCTTCACCGAGGAGATGGCGCTGGCCGAGGCCGAGCGCTGCCTCAACTGCAAGAAGCCGTTCTGTGTTGAGGGCTGCCCCGTCAACATCAACATCCCCCGCTTTATCGAGCAGATCCGCGCGAAGGACTTCGGCGGCGCCCTCGATACCATCCGCGAGGACTCCATGCTTCCCGCCATCTGCGGCCGCGTCTGCCCGCAGGAGAACCAGTGCGAGGGCAAGTGCATCCGTGGTAAGAAGTCCGAGCCCGTGGCCATCGGCCAGCTCGAGCGCTTCCTGGGTGACCGCCCCGAGCTCGCCTCCACGCCCAAGATGGCCCCCAAGAACGGCAAGAAGGTCGCCGTCGTCGGCTCCGGCCCGTCCGGCATCACCTGCGCCGGCGAGCTCGCCCGCAACGGTTTTGACGTCACCGTCTTCGAGGCATTCTTCACCGGCGGCGGCGTGCTGGTCTACGGCATCCCCGAGTTCCGCCTGCCCAAGGCAGTCGTCAAGCGCGAGATTGACGGCCTGGAGGACATGGGCGTCAAGTTTGAGTACAACTCCGTCGTGGGCAACATGGCCACGGCCGAGGAGCTGTTCGAGCAGGGCTTCGACGCCATCTACGTGGCGACCGGCGCTGGCCTGCCCAAGTTCCTCAACGTCCCCGGCGAGAACCTGCCCAACGTCTTCTTCGCAAACGAGTACCTCACCCGCGTGAACCTGGTGAAGGCCAACAAGTTCCCCGAGTACGACACCCCCACCAAGCACGGCAAGAACGTCGTCGTCTTTGGTGGCGGCAACGTGGCTATGGACGCCGTCCGTACCGCCAAGCGTCTGGGCGCCGAGCACGCCATCATCGCCTACCGTCGTACCGAGGACGAGATGCCCTGCCGTCGCGCCGAGCTGCACCATGCTAAGGCCGAGGGCGTCGAGGTTCTGCCGCTCGTCTCCCCGCTCGAGTTTGTCGCTGGCGAAGACGGCTCCGTGTGCGCCGTCAAGGTCCAGAAGATGGAGCTCGGCGAGCCTGACGAGTCCGGCCGTCGCCGCCCGGTGCCCATCGAGGGCGCCATCGAGGAGATCCCCTGCGACGTCGCTATCTCGGCTATCGGCACCAACGCCAACCCCTTCGCAAAGAAGATCGGCGGCAAGATGGAGCTCAACAAGTGGGGCTACATCGTTGCCGACGAGGAGACCGGCCAGACCACCGATCCCCGCATCTGGGCCGGCGGCGACATCGTCACCGGTGCCGCTACGGTCATTCTGGCGATGGGCGCCGGCAAGAAGGCCGCCGCTTCCATCACCAAGAGCCTGCTGGGCGAGTAATCACCTGCAGTGCTAGCCATCAAACGGCAAAGTCCCCGTCGAGCACACGCCCGGCGGGGACTTTTTCTATGCCGGCCAACCCATCACCACAAAGGGGACATGCACCTTTGTGGTGGTCGGGGACTTGGCCGGCGAACCAATTCCGACGTTTGTCTCAATCTGTAACAGTTAGACCCTGTTGAGCCTCGTAGTTGTTACAGATCAAGATATTGTGCGAACGTCCGCCCGTTCATCTCAATCTGTAACAGTTAGAGGCCAAATTCCTCGCTACGTGTTACAGATCGAGACGTTAGGCTGGCGGCTGAACAGTTCATCTCAATCTGTAACACCTGAAGCCGTTTTGGGCAGCTTGGTGTTACAGATTGAGATTTTGCTAAAGCCGAGGATGGGCGCTCGCCAAAACCTAGCGCTTGCGACGCTTGGTCGCAGCGATGCCTGCCGCAGCAACAGTTGCGCCGGCGATGCCCAGGGCGGCGACCGTCATCGCGGCGAAGTCACCCGTGCTGGCGAGCTCCGCGCCGCCGGACTTCTTGCCGTTCTTGCCCTTACCCTTGGACTTGTCCGTCGTCACCGTGGTCGTCGTCGAAGTCGAACCACCCGCAGGAGCCCCGGTACCGCCAGAGCCATCCGCACCGCCACCCCGCTCGCCGCCGCCAGGCGTCGGCTTGGGCTCGGGCTCCGGCCCGGGCTCCGGCTTGGGCTCGGGTGTCGCCTCATCGGTCACCGTAATCGTAATGTTCAAACGCTCGGAATACTCGCTGTACGACATGCCAGGGCGCTGTGCCGCAATGCGCACATACATGTTGCTATCGAGCGCAATAGGCTCGGTGTACTTTACGCGGCCTTCGTCACGGCAGGGGCAGGTGTCGTTGGTGGTGTACCAAATCGTCGTGCCGTCCTCGGCCGAAAGCTCCAGCTTCGTGCCCTTGGGCACCGTAATGTAGTTCTCCTTGGGCGACCATGCACCAAACGTCGTCGCACCAATCGTCGCCACCGGTCGCGCCGGTCGCACTGCCTCGGCAGACACGCGCACGTCGACCTGCTTGGACAGCGCCGTGCCATCCACCGCCGCCGTCAACGTCGTCAAACCGGGCAGAGCACCATGCAGCACAAACGTCGCCGCGCCGTCCTCGCCCGTCACGGCCTGGGTGGCATCGGCAAAGCAGATAGCCGTAGACTCCAGCCCAACACTAGCCTTGGCGCCCGCAAACGGCTTGCCCGCCTTATCGGTCACGTGTGCCACCAGCTCAAAGTCGCCGCCCTCAAGCATGGTCACAGCTTGTTCCACGTTGAGCTTGAGCTTGTCGGCACGAACGCCCACGGCAAGCTCGCCACTTGCCCAGCGTGCCATGGCCTTGCCGGCGTAGTTGCGAGCACCGTCAAGCTCAAACGACACCGTCGAGCCCGCCTCACACGCATCGGCATAGCGAATACGCAGCACGCGCGACAGCGGCTTGCCATTGGGATCGTCCTGCTTGTCGAGCCACGTATACGTCACGTCGCCCAAGCCCTGCGCGCACAATGCGACCAGGGCATCGTCACTCGCATCCATATACTGCGTAAACTCAACCTCGACGCAATCGGTATAGGCATGGGCCGAAGCCACCTCGGGCGCCGCCGTCGACACCAAGCCAATGTTCACCTCGGTCTGAATCGGCGGCACGCGCAGCCAAGCCGAACGCGCCTCCTCATACCCGTCCTTGGTCACGCGCACCTGATACCATCCGGTCGGCGTATTCCAGTTGTACGCACCGTCCGCACCCGTTGCAAGCGGATTGTCCTGCTCATACTCCTCGGCATCCCAACGCGTGGCATTGGTGCCGGCCGCATCGTCGGCGCTCCACAGCTCAACCGTCGCACCCTTGACCGTATTGGACAGCAGGCCCTCGTACACCACGCCCGCAGGGTCGGGTGCAGCCTTGGCGGCCACATGGCGGTAACGTGCCTCGAAGATCGACTGCATCTTCTCGTCCGAGATCAAGCCGTCCTTGTTGGCCTTGTAGACCTCGGCATCGGTCAGCTCGCCCCAGTTGACCGTAATACGATTCTGGCATGCGCGCTCCACCTGCTCGCAGGCGACATCGTAGGCGCACTCGGCATTGGTCAACTTAATCGCGCGCTCCGAGCCCACACTCGTCGAAGCCGCATCATAGGCAGCGCCCACCACGGTACCCGCCGAACCGGCCGTCAGCACGCCGGCGATTGTCATAATGGAGCCCACCGCCACATCGGTGCTATCGTGGCAGAGCTGGCGATACAGCAGATCCTCAAACGCACGCGCCTTCTCCATGGCGTCGCGCAGCGCGTAAATGCACTTCCAGTCGTCCTCGGTCTTCTCGGGCTTGGCAAGCAAGCGCGTATGCTGAAGCTCATAGCCCTCGCGCTCGCCCTTCACTTTCTGCATGCGGACGTTCACGTTCTCCCAGTTCTTGCTGGCATCGTTCACGCCGTAAATGCCGGTAAAGATGCCGATGCCCTGGGTCGCCGCGGGAAACGCCTGGCCGGCCGTCTTCCACGCATCGGTCTTAAAGACCTGGCCGAACATCTCACACTCGATCTTATAGCTCTTGAGCGAACGGATCGTGCGGATGAGCTTCATATGGGCGCTCACGTCGCCGTTGCGCTTCCAGGCCATGAGCCATCCGCGAATCGTAGAGTTATTGAGGCTGTGGACTACGTTCCAGTTATCGTACAGATTGTCCAAAATGTCGCATTGCATGGCGATCGAGTTAAACAGCAGCGCCTGGTTTTTGTTGTTATTGGAGTTCTCGATAAACTCGGACTCGATATAGGCCGTCTGCTCGCCATCGGGCGCGGCGACCTTAAAGCCCTTGACGGTATCGTCGTCAGCCGCCTTGTAGCTCAGCGAGCTGCCGAGCGCCTGGCCCAAATCGTTAAACCCGCTCGTCGACTGGCCGTTGTACTCGCTGGCCTTAATGCCCGCACACTTGTTGAGCGCCGCAGCGGTTGCGTCATTCCAGCTTCCGTATTGGTTGAGCTGGCCGATACCCATCGACTGGCCCACCAGATCCTCGGCCTGCTGGGCAATAAACTCCGCTCGCGATGCATGGTCAACAAGCTCCTTGAGCGCCGCCGCGTCCGCCGCGCTTGCACCCTGAGCCGACGCGAGTTCCTGGTACCAATCCTCACCGGTGCCGTACGCGTCCTCAAAGATCATCTTGTCCACGTTGACGCCATAGCTGTCGCCCTGCTTGGTCAGCAGCGCCGACGAGCCACCAACCGCAGCCTTAAGCTCGGCGGCAAACTGCGCCGCCTCGTCGTTGCCAGCATCATCACCCTCGCCTTCGCTGGCGGCAGGGGCGCGACGAGCCTTACGGGCAGCTCCACCTTGGGCTTCGTCCTCTTTACCGTTCTCATCCTCCTCAGCAAACGCATCGGCGACCATCTGGTCAATCGCATCGTTAAAGGCCTCGTCGACATCATTAAACGAGTTATCCATCATATACTCGTGCCACTGCTGCACGGCATTCGAGAACTCCTGCTGGCGCTCCTCGGCCGCGGCGGAATGCTTTTTGGCCGAAGCTTTGGCGTCAAAACTCAGCATGGTCATAAGCTGGGCATTGGAGATGCGATAGGTCTGCGGCATAAAGATTTGCTCAAAGTTGCCGCAGTTCACATAGGTCGAGTCATTCGCCTTGTTAAACTCGTCGAGCAGCTTAAGGTAACCCTCGTCCACATACTCCGCCACATAGCGCACACGGGTGCCCTCGCGCGACTTTTGAGTCAGAGGAATCGTCACCGTCTTGCCATCCACGCAGTCCACGTACAGGTCGAGCGTGTCGGCGGCCTCTTCGTTTCCCACCTCGAGCGTGATGTCAAAGGTCCAGTAGGCGTTCTTCTTTTGTGGCAGATGATGGAAGGTCCACAGGCTCTTGCCGGTATCCTTGCCGTCCTTGACCAAGTTTTGCGTACCGCCACGATACGTCACATCAAAGTTCCAGACCGAAGCACCCGGAACATAGCGCACATAATTGCGAGCCGTCACCTCTGCGGCAGCGGCGGCAACATCGGTCGAGCCCACGCGCGCCTCGAGCGTCACACGCTCGGCGGCAAGCGTATCCTGCGGCAGATCGTATTCAATCTTGGCACGGCCGAGTTTATTGGTCTTGCCGGTGTACTTTGCAGCCAAGGCGTCCGCGCCCACGGTAAGCTGCACGCTTTTGCCAGGCGCTGCGTATACGTAGGCCACATTGCCCAGCAGGCTGTGAACGTCGGTGCTGTCGACCTCGATGCGCGATCCGCTAACCTCGAGTGTGGCGCTTCCCAGCGGCAATGTCACCTCGCCCAGTGTAATAAGCGGCGAGATGGCATAGATGCCCGCGGCCTTAGGCTTAAAGCGCACAAACACATCGGCGCCCATGCCCTTCCTCATATTGAGAACGAGGTTGTCGCCCTCCCAAGTTGTGCCAGCCCACATGGCATCGGAGCTGGCGCCGGCTTCGCGAGCGCCTGCGGACACATCCTCGACGGCATCCTTGGCCAGCGGAATCTCAATCTTGGCAGCCTGGCTGTCCTTGAGCTCGTAATGAATGCGCAGCTCGGTCTCCACGCCAACGACCGCGGACGAATCAGCGATAACCGAGCCCGCCGTCAGCCCACGCTCGACACGATACGTCTCCACGTCAAACGTGGGGACGTCGAGCGTCACGTCGAGCTGTTTGCCGTCCTCAATCTTCACCTGCTTTTGCGCGATATGCTTACCCACGGTCAGCCCTAGGCGGCTAAACGTGGAATAGCTCGTCGCTTGGATGTCGTAGCTCGTCTTGTTAAAGGCAACGATGGTGTACGAACCGGCCTTAAGGCGCGGCGTCTCGGCCTTCATGATAGGCGTGGTGCCATCGTCTTCGTAACCCATCAGATAGGTGACACCGTCGGCAACTAGCTTGCCGTCGGACGTACGGAACACCAGCACGCGGTTGGCGCCCTGGTAGTCGCCCTTGGTCGTGACCGTCGCCGTACCCCAGGGCTTCAAGTCGATATCGACCTTGCCGGCCGAAGGCTTCACCGTCGCCGTCGCCCCACCCAGCCTGAGGCTGTCTTTGGGCTCGAGCGTTATCTCCAGATCCTGGTCCGCGTCGGCAATGGCCTGCGACACCACAAGTGCTGTGCCCTGGATACGGAAGTCGTTTTCTTTGTCACCCTTGGCAGGCTTAAGCGTCTTGCCGCCGCTCTTCACCGTCAGATCGATCTTATCGAGACTATCGAGCTCAATGCGTTCGGTCTTATCCTGGCCCACAATCGGTTCAAGATAGCCCACGTTGAGCTCAATCGCGCGCGAGGCCGGAATCTTGGTAAAGTCCTCCGCCTTAATCTCTCCGATATTCCATGTGCCCGTCATCTGGTCGCCCGGGCGCGCCAGCACCATGTCATAGTAACCGCTGAGCGAAATGCGCAGGGTGGCTGCTGTCTTGGAGAGAGCGTCCGCTGTAAAGCTGCCGTCATCGCCAACCGCCAGCGGCGTGGACTGCCCCGCCTGCACGAGTGTAGCCGTCGCGCTCTGGGGAAGTTTGCCCGTCACCTGGGCCGCCTCGCCCATCCACTCAAACGTGTAGGCAGGCTTCGAGGAATCGACGGAGTCCTTGCGATCGGCCACGGCATCGGCAAGCTTTTTGACCATCGAGGGGTTACCAGTCGAATCGGTCGCGTAGGCATAGATGGTCTGGCCTTCACTAAAGGGAATCGCATACGTTACGCCATCGATTGTCACGCGCTCATTATAGTCGCCCGGATAGCCCGCCTCACCAAACTGAAGATCGGGGTTCATCACGCGCAGGGCAACGGCATTATGGTTCGTCTCGTTTCCGTATCTCGTGTTCTCAAAAGCTCCCCACTCTATCATTTCCACGCTTTTGGGTAGCACAATCTCTTTGCCGGCAATCGCAGGATCAAGAGAGGCGAACGCGAGCGCCCCGATAGATTTGACACCATCGCCAATCGTCACCGACGACACAAAGGAGCACCCGTCAAAGGCATGTTGCTCAATCCGCTCCACCGTGCCCGGCACATCGATCTGCGTAAAGGTGAGTACCGTTGTGTCCGAGACATAGAACTGTGGCACGCCGCAATAGGCGAATGCAAGATAGTCGATAGTTTTGACCGAAGGCGGCAGCGTTGCCACCACATTGTCGTCAAGTTGTTCACATTCCTTAAAGGCCTGCTCGGGAATCGTGGTAAAGGCCGCGTTGTTGGGCCAGGTTACCGTTTGGAGCGTCTTGCTTTTGTAGAATGCATAGCTCTTGAGCTCCTCGACCGAATCGGGCAGTGCGATTTCTTTGATGCTGCTGCCGCCCAAGCCTCCAACCGAGCGGACATGCGAATTAGGGGCGAAGGTAATCGATGTGAGCGCAGCGCTTCCCATACCCGTAAGGCTTACGACATTTTTGTCGTCGATGGTCGAGGGCACCTCCAACGTGGTAATGCCCGCGTCGCCATACTCGATAGAAATTTCGTTGGTGAGGCTATCAATCGAGAAGTAGTACTGCGCGGGGGTCTGCTCGCCGGCCACGTAGCCATCGTCGTATTCGTCCTTTACGCCCGTGGCGCCCTTCGAGGTCATCCAGAGCCCAAGATCCTCATTCCAGGTTGCTTCGGCTTCGGCGGTCTCCTCCTGCTTCTGCTGTTCGGCGAGCTCCTTGCCCTCGACAAGATCGGTGGCAAGCGTACCCGCAGGTGTGCTCTCGGTCTGCCCGGCGCCCGTCAGGCCCGCCGCCGATGCAATCTCGGAGGCCGGGGGCGTAGGGGTATCACCGGTATCGAGCACCGTGGGGCCGGCAGCGCCGGCATCGGGCGCGGGGTCGGCGAAAGCAGAGTCTGACGTTTGGGCGTCAGCCGAATCGGCGGAAGCGGCGCCGGCTACTTGGCCGTTATCCGTCTGCACAAAAGTGCTATCGGTGTTGAAGGCCTCGGCAAACGCGCCCGCGGGAAACGAACCCGTCACCATCGCGAGGGTCACCGTGGCAACCGTCAGCCGGCGGCAAAGCGCTCGAACAGTAGTCCACCTCATGGTTGTTCCTTTCCTGAAACCAAAAGTCATCCAGCGTAATCGTCGTCCAAAAACAAAGCGAGCGGTAGGTTCATATATACGAACCTACCGCTCTACCTGCGCAAACCGCCACAAAGGGGACAGGCACCTTTGTGGCGGTTCTGGACTTGGCCGGCCAGTTTGTCTCGATCTGTAACAGTTAGAGGTCAAATTCCCCGCTTGGTGTTACAGATCGAGACATTAGATTGGCGGCCATTCGGTTCATCTCAATCTGTAACATCTAGAGCCGTTTTGGGCAGTTTGGTGTTACAGATTGAGATTTTGCTGAGGCCGAGGATAGGCGCCAGCACCAAAACCTAACGCTTGCGACGCTTGGTCGCGGCGAGGCCGGCGGCGGCGGCGGTTGCGCCGGCGATGCCTAGGGCAGTGACCGTCATCGCGGTGGTGTCGCCCGTGGCGGCCAGGACGGCGGCGGACTTTTTGGCCGGCGTGGCTTTCTCAACCGTCTTGGTCGTAGCGGTTGTCGTGGCCGACTTGGCCGCGGGTTTGGTCTCGGGCTTCACCTCGGGCTTAGTCTCAGGCTTAACCTCAGGCTGCGGTGTCGGCTTGGGATCCGGCGTAGGCTGCGGATCGGGAGTCGGCGTGGCCTCGGGCGTAAAGGTCAGATCGGTGTTGAGCCACAGGGTGTAGATCCAGCCGCTGTCCTCATCGGATACGCTATCCGCGACCTGGTAGCCGCACTCCTGGCCGTTGATCACCAGCTTGGTGTCGGGCGTAAAGTAGAAGCCGCGCGCGGACTTGAGGTAGATACCGTAGCGATAGGTCACGCCGGGCTTAAAAACGTCGATGTGATTCGTGATGTTCTGATCCCAGAACTTCTGAGAGTTCACTTCGCTGCCATCGCTGCCCGTCCAGAACTCACACTGAGGAAGGGAGTTGGAACCCGTCGGAACATTCGCCGTAAAGACCGGCTTATCGCCCGCCTTGAAGGTGGTCGTGGCGCCGTTGATCTCGATAACGTCGATGGCCCGCCATTCGTCGATCGGCTGCTCGCACAGCATATTGTCAGCGTTTGGCGCGAAGACGCCGTTGACGGTCTTGATGTGGTGCGTCCAATGGCCGTTGACGTACATCATGCAGTCATTGCCCACGGTATTGTCGCCCTTGAGCCTCAGCTCAACGGAGTACATGTAGAACTTGCCCTCTTCGAAGTGTTCGATCCTCCTCGCGCCCGTCGGATACTTGGCAGGGTCGGAATACCAGAAGGCAACGGGCGTGAGCTCCGCAGGGTCGCTGCCATCCATCTCCTCCCAGCACTCATACGCGATCTCGTACTTGTCGGCATCGGCGGCGGGGATCGTCGCGGTCGCGCGAGGCGCCTCGCCGGGCGCGTAGTCGGTTTTCACATCGTTGACGTTTAGATTCTCAAGAGCTTCGTTTTCCGACGAAGCAGGCATCGTAATTGTTTTAATAGCAGGGACATACAGGAATTCTCCGCTTAAACTCGACTTTACGGTTTCCCCGTTTACGGTAACAACGGTTTCATCGCTGAAGGAATATCCGTCTTTTGGCTTCAGCATAAGAGAATACACGTACTCTTTCCCGCTTTTAAACTTTGTAATAGTCGGCAGGGAACCATGTGAGCCGTTATCGGAATACCAGGCAGCAACGGGTTCGTTGTTTTCAAATTCCTGCCAGCATTCATAAGCGATTTCGTATTTATCTGCATCGTAGTTAGGGACACCTGCCGTCGCCTGCGGACCAGTATCCAGCTGCCAATTGAAGTTCGTATTCTGAACATTGGCAAAGGAGATGGATTCCGATTCTGATTCCGCTACCGGGATAACAAGGCACGCCCTCTCGTAGACATGGGTGCGGGTGTAGTAGTCATCCCGGATCTCGTTAATAGTGGGTTTCCCGGTCGCCTCGGCGTCTCCTTTAAAGGCGTCGTCCGGATCACCGATGATGATATTCCCGGGCTCTGTACCCGTATACGTAAGCTTGGATCCATCATAGGTGGTCGTCATCTTGGACTTATTCTCCTTGTACTCCGTAAAGTACTTCTGCTCCTCCTTCTGTCTCTGAATCTTGCTGATATCCAGGGTAAGCGTTGTTTTATTGCTCGCACTGTCATACGCCGCATGGACGATCAAGTCCCCTAGGCCGATAAAAGTCAAAGCGCTACCATCGAGAGCAGACTGGTCTCCATCTACAAGGGCAATCCCCTTCACATACTCAATCGTTTCTTCTTTCTTGATGTCGGTGTAATTGTTCCGCACCGTAATATTGACCCTAACGCCGCTGCCGCCAACAACATCGGTCACACCGCAGGGCATGATGGCGTCATTCGCCGGCGTGGCGGCGTTATCGCTGGGAGTATTTTGTTCAGCGGGTGCCGCATCGTTGGATTCATCGGTGGCGCCAGTCGGGGCCGTCTGCTGAGGCTCAGCGGTGGCCTGCGCCGCCGGAGCAGCATCGGTTGCAGGCGCGGTCGAAGCAGCCGGTGCGGTCGTTGCAGCCGTATCCCCCGCAACCGTCGGCGTCACCGGAGCCGCGGCAACCTCATCCGTCCCAGCGGCGAGATCGGCGCATTCCGTCGCCAGCGCCACGCTCGGCAGCAGCAGCTGGCCAACCATAAGCGCGCACGCGCCGGCGCAAGCTATTTTGGCACCCACACAACGCCAGGTACCATGAACCAGCGAGCAGGTACGCTCACGCTGAGCTTGCTTATCAAAGTCGCTTCCGTACATAACGGCCTCCTTGGTCGCAGGGACATACCACCACAAAGGTGCCTGTCCCCTTTGCGGTGATTCTGTACCACCAAGATGTGTCAAATGACTCCGTATGCCTAGGTTCGTAGATGTGAACCTAGGCCTCTACCTGCGGTTTAAGTCAATATGATTTCGCCATCGCCACACTCGTCCCGGGAACGCTACAATCGAGGACACGATTATTCGTCCACCCAAAGGACCGTCCTTGAACCTGAGCAGGCCTAAAATCAACGCGCTTCTGGCACTTGCGCTCTTCACCTTCGCCTTCCTTGCCGCCGAGTTTCGCTTCGACGTCAACGTCGGGCTGCTCGCCGGCGCCGAGCGCGTTGTGCTCGCACAGGGCTTTATTCTGGGTGCGAGCGTGCTCGGCTTTATCGGATACGCGCCGCTGCTCGGGCTCGCACAGCGCAAAGGCCGGCCTCGGGCAGTTGTCAGCGCCGCCGTCCCCATCGCCATCTTGGGGTTGACTCAGATTCAGTCCCCCACGAGCCCGCTTGCGCTCGAGATTCTGGGATGCCTCGCATTCCTTGGACTCGGCCTACTGGGTGGCGCGGCACACCATGCCTTCGCAACGACATTCCAAGACGACCCCAAGCTCGCCACCGGTGCGGGAGCGGCATATGCCGCGGGCATCCTGATGCAGTTCGCCGTCAACCTGCTCAATTGCGGCGGTATCGCAGAGCTCATCGTCCTTGGCACAGCGACGATCGCCATCTCCGCCCTCAGCGTCGTTCCCCAAAAGGCTGCTGAGAGCTCCAGCCCCGCCATCAATCCCCTTGTTGAGCCATCGCACGCCCTTGCCAAGCAGGCGTGTTGGAGCATCGCGCTCGTCATGATTCTGGCCTGTCTGTTCTCTACTCTCGATAACGTGGTCACGTTCTCCAACGCCCACGGTACCATCGCCGTGCAGACCTGGCCGCGCCTCTTTTTGGCAGCGAGCGGTCTTGCCGCCGGTCTTATCTTTGATCTTGCCGAGCGTCGCTACATGGGACTCGTCATGTTCGGCGTCACGGTACTCTCCACTATTTCGATCTTAGCCGTCGAAGCAGGAGCCGATCCCAACCTGGGCCTCATTGTCTTTTACCTGAGCTCGGGCTTTTTCGTCACGTTCTTTACTGCCACGTTTACTCAGCTGGCACCGCGCATGCACGCGCCCGCCTTCTGGGCCGGCATGGGACGCGCCGCCAATAACGTGTGCGCGTTCACCACGTCGGGCGTCTCGCTTGCGCTTGTGACCTCGGGCAATGTTGCTCTCATCATGATCGGTGCGCTCGTTTTGCTCGTCGCCGCCTGCGCGGCATTTGTGGCAGCCGGCCTGTTCCGCCTACCCCAAACCGAGCAGGAGCGCGAACATCAACAGCTTGCCGAGGAGGCGCTGGCAGCACCGAGTATCGAGGAGCAGCGTCAGGTCTTCATCACCGATCACGCTCTCACCCCACGCGAAGTTGACGTGCTGGTGGCTGTGACCCAAGATGAGCGCCCGCTCAAACAGGTCGCCGAGGAGCTTGGTATCTCGATGCGCATGGTGCAGCGCCACCTGAGTTCCATTTATCAAAAGACCGGCACGCAGACGCGCGCCGGTCTCACCAAGGCCTTCCCCTCGGCCTAAAACAAAAACCACCACAAAGGTGCCTGTACCCTTTGTGGTGGTTTTTGGTCGGCTAGCCTTCGAGTTGAGCCACTTTGTAGCGGTAGGCAGCGGCTATGACGTCTTTGCAGCCTTCGCGGCCCAGCTTGGCGCGGTTGACGACGATATCCTTGCCGCTCGTCATCTTCCACTTTCCGGCACTGTAGCGCTTATAGAACGCCTCGCGCGCCTTCTGCTGCTGCTTGACCAGCTTGGCGCCCTTCTTTTTATTAAGGCCACGCTTCTTGCGCACAATCTCGACGCGGTCCTCAAAAGGAGCGGTCACCAATACGGCAATGTGGTTGGGGTTGTTACGCAGCAGGTAATCGGACAGGCGGCCTTCGATAATGCAGCTCTCGGTCTCGCCCAGGTCCAAAATCACCTGGCTCATCTTCTGGAACAACTTGTCCGAGTACGAACGCGCGTCGTAGCGGTCGGGCAGGAACGCCATGTTCTCCACGGCCAGACGCTCGTCGTAGGCGGCCATCTTGTCGAGCGACTCGCCCGCGCGCAGCGACGCACGCACCAGCAGCTCGTTATCGTACAGCGGAATCCCCAACTCGTTGGCGAGGATGCGTCCAATCTCGTGGCCCTCGGCACCAAAGTCGCGCGCGATGGTAATGACCACAGGACTCTTCTTGTTCTCCAGATCGCTCATCGCGATTCCTTTCTAACAGATGAGAAATAGGCGATTCCTGATTCCCATTTTGTCACTTACGACCGTCCTGGTTTCCCAAGTGCGGCAGATTGCCCCGAAAGAGGAGCGCCGCGTACTAAATGTACGCAAGCGACGATTGAGGGGCAAGGTGCCGTGCTTGGGGAAGCAGGACTATGCGGCCACGATGCGGCGTTGATACGCCCTCACCAGCAGCGAAATACCAAAGTTGAGCACAAAGTACATCGCAAACACCAGGCCGTAGAGCATAAGCACCTGCGACAGATCGATCGCATGGGCCATCACGACGTTTGCCGTGTACATGAGCTCGGCCACGTTAATGCCCGAAAGATACGAGCTGTCCTTAATGACGGTCGTGCATTGGCTAAACAGCGCCGGAATGATCGTCTTAAACGTCTGCGGCAGAATGATGTAGCGCATGGTGGCAAAGAAGCCGAAGCCCTGGCTCTGCGCCGCCTCAAACTGGCCGCGCGGAATCGAGTTGAGGCCGCCGCGCACAATCTCGGCCATAACAGCGCTGGTAAACAGCGTAAAGGCGATGGTCGAAATCACGATGTCCAAGCCCTGCACCGTAAAGTAGATAAACAGAATCCACAGCAGGTTCGGCGTGCAACGGAACAACTCGATATAGGCGCTCACCAAAATACGGAACGGGCGGGGCGCATAGCTTTTAACAAGCGCCAGCACCGTGCCAAAGATGAGCGAGAAAAAGATCGACAGCGCCGAGATCTCGATTGTCTTAACAAAGCCGCCCCAAATGTAGAGCAGGTTGGTCGCGTTGAAGATTTCCATGCGCTAGGCCTCCTCTACGTTGTCGAGCCCCAGCTCGGCCAGGCTCACGCCACGCGGACGCTCCTTGGAGCGGCGCTCGAGCCACTGCACCAGCATGGCGAGCGGAAAGCAGATGATGAAGTACATAAGGCAGCAGACGATGTATCCCTGCAGGTAACCGTACAGACTCACAAAGTTGTCGGAACGGTACATAAGGTCGCCGCCGGCCACGAGTGCGAGCACCGACGTGTTCTTGACCAAGTTGAGCGCCTGGTTACACAGCGGCGGCAGAATGATCTTGAATGTCTGGGGCAGCACGATGTACCAGTACGCCTGCGCCCGGGTGAAGCCCTGGCTCTGGGCCGCCTCCATCTGACCGCGCGGAACCGCCTCGATACCGGTGCGGATGACCTCCGAAATGTAGGCCGCGTGATACAGGCCCACGCCCAAGAAGCCCAACACGAACGGCGCGATACGCACCGGCTGGTCGGCACCGGTTATGGCCTGCAAAAACTGCGGACCGACCATGTACATAAAGAGCACCTGTACGGGCAACGGGGTGTTCTGGTAAAACTCCACGTACACGCGACTTATGGCGCGCAGCACGCGCGAGCGAGTGGTAGAGAACACACCCAGCAGCGTGCCCAGCACCAGCGACAGCAGCAGACCGGCAACGACCACCTGCAGCGTCACGCCAAAGCCCTCCCAGAAGGGCCCCATGTTTTGAAATGTCGTCGACCAACGGTCGGCGTCAAATAATCCTTCGAGCATTTGATTCCTTCCTTGGACGATGCGTCTATACAAGACCCCAGGTCTTGACCTCTTGGTCGAGCCAGCCGTCGGCCAGGCGATCGCAAATCACCTGATCGACCACGGCCGAAAGGTCGCAGCCCTTCTTGGTCGCCACGCCGTAGCCCTGCTCGCCAAACTTGACCTCGGGCTGCAGCAGCTCAACGGTCTCGTTCATGTAACCGGCCAGCGTGGAGCGGTCCATGGCAAAGACGTCGATATTGCCGGCGTCGAGCGAACTCTTGATGATGGGGTAGCCGCTAAAGGCCCTAAACTCGGGCTTGCAGCTAAAGCCGTTGTCCTTGATCATCTGCTCGATCAGGCCCTGCGTGGTGGCACCCTGGCTCACGCCAATGACCTTGCCGTCCAAGTCCTCAATCGAGGTAAAGCCCGAACGCTTCTTGACCATGAGTCCCACGTAGTCGGTGCGGTACGGCGTCGAGAAATCCCAGCTCTTCTTGCGCTCGTCGGTGATGGTGTAGGTCGCCGCGACCACGTCGAGTTGGCCGTTATCGATCAGCGGGCCGCGCGTCTTGGGCGTTACGTCGGTAAACTCGACAAGCTCCTGGGCGCGGGCCTCCTTGTAGCTCACGCCAAAGACGGCAGCGGCGATCTGGTAGCACAAATCGACTTCCATGCCCTCAAAGCGGCCCTTGGCGGTGTCGTAATAGCCATAGCCGGGAACGTCCTTCTTGACGCCGGCATTCAGATGTCCACGCGACTTAATGGCCGCAAGCTTGGACCCCTTGTCGGAGCCCTCGCCGCTGGTGGAGTTGCCGCAACCGGTAAGCGCGGTCCCCGTCAGCGCAAGCATGCCGGCGCCCGCCAGCTGCAAAAAGTGACGGCGCGACACGGCCGCCCTCGTCATATCCGTCATGTCCATCACCGCGCCTAGTGCAGAATCTTGGACAGGAACTCGCGGCAGCGCGGGTTCTCGGGGTTATCGAAGAAGTGCTCGGGCGTGCCCTCCTCCAGAATGCGGCCGTCCTCCATAAAGATGACGCGGTCGGCCACCTGGCGCGCAAAGCCCATCTCGTGCGTCACGCAGATCATGGTGATGTCCTCCTGCGCGAGCTCAATCATAACGTCCAGAACCTCCTGGACCATCTCGGGGTCGAGCGCCGAAGTCGGCTCGTCAAACAGGATGATGGGCTGCTTGGTGCACAGGGCACGGGCGATGGCGATGCGCTGCTGCTGACCACCCGAGAGATTCTGCGGATACTCGCCGGCCTTATGCGCCATGCCGACGCGCTTGAGTGCGGCGATGGCGATCTCGGTCGCCTCCTCCTTGCTCTTCTTTTGCAGCTTGATGGGCGCGAGCGTCAGGTTGCCGAGCACCGTCATGTTGGGATACAGGTTGAACTGCTGAAACACCATGGAACTATACTTGCGAGCCATCTCCAGGTGGTTCTTTTTGGTAAGCGGCGTACCGTCGATGATGACCTCGCCCGACGTGGGCTCCTCCAGATAATCGACGCAACGGATGAGCGTCGACTTACCCGAGCCGGAAGGCCCGATCATTACGAGCTTCTCGCCGCGCTTGACGGTGAGGTTGATATCTTTGAGCACATGCAGGTCGCCAAAGTACTTGTTGAGATGCTTGATCTCGATCATGTCTGCCATGAATGTCCCTTCCCTGCGTTTACACGAGTTGAACTATTGTACGGAAAGAACCACGTTTCCGCAGCCCACACTACATTCCCGTAAAGAACCCGCAATCTTTCACCTGCTCGTTGGTGCTCATTGGGGACAGACTTAAATGAGTACCCCCGTGGGCACTCAATTTGAGTCTGTCCCCAATGAGTGCCCAGCCCAGCAAAAAGGGGCGCGACCGCAATGGTCACGCCCCCTCGATATCAACTATGTACCGCTAGGCCCCTATGCGAGTTTGGCGCCGACGATCTTTGCCGCCGCAGGCTTGTCGAAGTTGCCGCCGGTGGCCTTGCCGAGTGCGCCCATGACCTGGCCCATCTGCTTCTTGGACGTGGCACCCAGCTCGGCGATGACCTGCTCGATCAGGGCCTCGAGCTCCTCGCCCGAAACCTGCGCGGGCAGCAGGCTCTCCAGAATCTTAACCTGCTCGGTCAGGTTGTCGGTACGCTCTTGGTCGGTGCCGGCCTTGATGGACATCTCCAGCGTCTCGCTCGTCTGCTTAATCAGACGCTTGATCATGCTGTTGACGTCTTCCTCGGTCACATCGCGGCGCTCGTTGACCTCGATATTCTTCACCTCGGCCTTGACTTGGCGAATGATGGACAGGCGAACCTTGTCCTTAGCCTTCATGGCTGCGATCATTTCCTTCTGCAGCTCTTCGTTGGTCATCTGCAAATCCTCCTCAATAGTGCGGGCGACACTCACACGAGCGCCGCCCCATGATTACTCAGTCGTCGACGAATCGTCGGTCGAACTCTTGGTGACGCCCTTCAGGCTGACGTTGTACGGCACGTCCTTGGGCATGGGATTGACGGTGATGTCGGCATCCTTCTTGTACTGCTCCAGCCACTCGCTATACGCAGTGCTGGCCGCCTGCGTCTTCACCACGTTGGAGACATACTTCTTGATGGCCTTGGGCACCTGGTTGATGTCATCAACCTGATTATCGACATGGAAGTAGTCGGTGCACTTGATGATGTGGTAACCATAGGTCGACTCGACGACTTCGCTCACGTCGCCCTTGTTGAGCCCCTCGAGTGCCGTCTGGTAGCTGTCGACGAAAGTGGTGAGCTTATCCCAGCCCACATCGCCCTTCTTCTCCTTGGAACCGGTGTCCTCGGAGTACTGCTCAACGGCGTCCTCAAAGCTCAGCTCACCGGAGTTGATCTTGTCCAGGCACTCCTGCGCCTTGGCCTTGGCGGCGGCCTTGTCCTCGTCGGAAGCGTCGGAATCGACCTTGATCAGAATATTCGACGAGCGACGGGCGTCATTGTAGTTGGACAGGTTCTCGTTGATGTAATCGACAATCTCGCTGTCCTTGGGCTTGCTGGTGGGCGCCACGACATCCTTGAGTTTCTGCTGCGCCAGACTCTCCTTGAGCGAGTCCTTGTAGGTGTCCTCGGTATAGCCGTAGGTCTTGAGGGTCTTCTTAAAGGCCTTGGCACCGCCCGCGCTCTTGCACGCGTCCTTCCAAGCCTTCTCGACCTCCTCGTCCGACACCGTCACGCCGTTCTCCTTCTGTGCCTGTTGAAGCAGAATCTGCTGCGTGTAGGAGTCGATGAGTTGTTTGCGGTACTTCTTGGGCGTGAGGTCGTTGTCGACCAGATACTGCGCCCAGTCCTTGTCCTTGGTGTAGCCGTAAGACGTGCGCATGCTCATGATCTGCTTTGTCACGGTGTCCTCGGTGAGGTTGGTGCCGTTGATAGTGGCAGCCACACCGCCGGTAAGCTTGTAGCCCGAGGTATCCTCTGCCTGCGACATGAGACCGGAGCATGCCATGGCCGAGACGGAAAGCAGCATCGCCAGCACGCCGATGACCACCAGAACGATCTTGACGGTCTTAGACACGTACGTCTTGCGCTGCTTCTTACGAGAGCTCGACGCGGCGCGGGCCTGCTGCTCGGGCGTCGGTGCGGCCTCGGAGTTCTTTTTCTTGTTTGCCATAGTTGGCCTTTCGCATCACGAATCGAACAAACGCCATTGTGTCACAACGCAGCCCCCGCGACAAAGGGGCAACCCTGGCACTTGGGGACGTTCTCTGCCGGCAGTTAGGGACAGTCCCCAAGTGCCGGCTTTAAAAGTGACGGCGGATGGCGTCGACCATGCCTTGGGGCGTGGTCTGGCCGAGCACGTCGGCTGCGGCATCGGCGTCCATAAAGATGTTCATGAGCGCCTGCAGGGCCTCGACCTGGCCGCCCGGCTCGGCGATGCCCAGGTTGATGACGATCTGCGCCGGCACCGGAGCGCCCATGCCAGCCATAGCGTTAAATGTCACGGGCGCGGCAGGCTTCACCACCGCGATATAGGGCTTGGCCACAAACCCCGGATCGGTATGCGGAATGGCAATGTTTGCCGCTGGCATGGCAAGACCCGTGGGATAGGCGTCCTCGCGCGTGCGAACGGCGTCGAGCCAACCGTCGGCAATGTAGCCGCGCGGGGCAAGCTCGTCCTCGAGCCGCGTAAACACCTCATCCGGCGTTGCACACTCCCAATCAAAAAACACCAGCTCAGGCGAGAAAAGCGCCTCGGCGTTATCCGCCATACCGTCCTCCAAAGTTGCATGGGGTTCACATTGCCCCATATGATAGCGAAACCAGACAGACAAGGTTAGTCGAGGATCCCGATCATCTCGAGTGCACGCGCGGGCGTCAGGCAAACCTCGGGCATCGCCTCCAACATGCGCCGGTCGCTCGTGACCACGTAGTCCACATCTGCCGTCTCGCCCGAAGCAATGATGAGGTTGTCTTCAAGATCCGGCATACGCTTGCCAAGCATGCGTGCCATCTCGCACTCTGCCAACGAAAGTGGAGAGGCCGTTGCTACCTGCATCATATGCTCGATGCAGGCCCATGACGCCGAGGCAAACGACACGCTAATCCCGTTCGCATTCCGCCGGGCTAGACGCCGAGGCAAAATGTAGAACACATCCTTTGCCGTCGTGGGCGCATAAAGAAGGTCGATCTTTCCCGCCTCGGCCAGTTCAACCAATCTCTTCGCTTCGTCGAATGCCCCCTCTTGCAGGTAATAATCGAGCCAAACGTTCGTATCTACAAGCAGGCGTTTTGCCTCGATCATCGGCAATTCGCCTCGATGTCGGCAATCATCGCGTCATACATATCATCTCGTACGGCATCCCAGTCTTCCGCAGATGATCCACCTGGCGCAAAATCCGAAGCGCTTAGCCCCAACGAGGAAAAAGCTAGGCCACACCCCTGCTCGGCCAGGCTCTCCGCACGGGGCGCCTCGCGCTTATCCGCCACCATAAATCCCGGCAACGTTTGATGCTCGACAAGATAGACCCAAAGCGCACGAATAGCATCGCTCGCCCCCAATCCATTGCGAGTTAGGACCGCGTCGCCACCAGCCTTGAGCATAGGATCGATTCGCGTGTTGAGCTGCACCGTTGCTGTACCCATAGCGGCTCCTCTCTATCTGCTAGCAGTATAGCAAACATGAAAGGCCACGCAAAAGGGCCCCGCCCGCACACGGACGAGGCCCTATCAGATTTCTTGGTTCTGATGAAGCTTTTACATCTCAAGAAAACCAAGGAGACCTTTTTCAAGCGACTAGCGCGCCGGGTCAATTGCCACCTTGCCGCTCTCCAGCACGTGGACGCGGCCGTCGGCGAGCATTTGCACGACCTCGGGATACAGCACGTGCTCAATCGCGTGGATGTGCTCCTCGAGCGTGTCGACATCCCAGCCCTCCTCGACAGCCAGCGCACGCTGGGCGATGATGGGACCGTTGTCGTAGACCTCGTTGGCGAAATGCACGGTCACGCCAGTTACCTTGACGCCGCGCACAAAGGCATCGTCAATCGCATGCGCACCGGTAAAGCTCGGCAGCAGCGCCGGATGCAAGTTGACCACGCGGTTGGGAAACGCCGCCAGCAGCGGTGTATGCACCATGCGCATGTAGCCGGCCATGACCACATACTCGCAGCCGCGCTCGAGCAGCTCGTGCGCGATGATCTCGTCGGCGGCGATGGGGTCGGCATAGACATCCTTGGACAGCGTAAGCGTCTGGATGCCCGCACGCTCTGCACGTTGCAGACCCTTGGCCGAAGGACGGCTCGACACCACAAGCTCAATAGAAGCGTTGAGCTTGCCGGCGGCAATCAGATCGATCAGCGCTTGCAGGTTGGTACCCGAACCGCTGATGAGCACACCGATCTTGAGCGGCTCAGCCGTATCGGTGCCAGTCGGACGGGTATAGGGCACAAAGTCCAGGCCCTCGGCAGCAGCCATCTGCTCGTTAGCGCTCATCGGAGTACACGACCTTACCGGAACCCTCGACGCACTCGCCCACGCGGAACGGCTTCTCGCCCAGCGCGACCAGGGCCTCGGTCACGGCGGCCTCGTCCTCGGGGGCGACGATCAGACACAGGCCGACGCCCATGTTGAAGGTCTTGCATGCCTCGTTGGGCGCAAGCTCGGCCTGGCGCGACACGTAGGTGATGACGGGCGGAACGTCCCAACCCATCTCGGCACCGTTGCGGGTGACCACGGCGTCGACGTCATCGGCGAGCGCACGGTTGAGGTTCTCGGTAATACCGCCGCCAGTGATGTGGGCGATGGCGTGCACGTTGGCGCCGCCGCGCAGCAGCTCCAGGATCGGCTTGACGTAGATGCGCGTGGGGGCCAACAGAGCGTCTGCCAGCGATGCACCGCCGAGCTCCTCGAGCGGACGGCTCAGTTCCTCGGCCTTAGCGGCGGCCTCGGGCGTGCCCGGCTTGATGCCGTCAACGCCGATGACCTTGCGCACGAGCGAGTAGCCGTTGGAGTGCACACCGGTGGAAGGCAGACCCAGGATCACATCGCCGGGGCGAACGTTCGCGGGGTCAAGCATCTTGGGACGGTCGACGACGCCCACGGTAAAGCCGGCGAGGTCGTAGTCGGCGGGAGCCATGACGCCGGGGTGCTCGGCCATCTCGCCGCCCACGAGCGCGCAGCCCGCGAGCTTGCAGCCGTCGGCCACACCCTTGATGATCTTTGCCATGTGCTCGGCCTCAATGTGACCGATGGCAACGTAATCCAGGAAGAACAGCGGCTCGGCGCCCGAAGCCAAAATGTCGTTGACGCACATGGCGACCAGGTCCTGGCCCACCGTCTCGTGACGGTCCATGATCTGGGCGAGCACGAGCTTGGTGCCCACGCCGTCGGTGCCGCTAATCAGGATCGGGTCTTCCATATCCTTAAGCGCGGCGGCCGAGAACAGGCCGCCAAAGCCACCGATGCCGCCGATGACCTCGGGGCGGTTGGTGTCCTTGACCATCTGCTTAATAGCGTCGACGGCGCGGCCGCCCTCGGCGGTATCGACGCCGGCGTCCTCGTACGTCACATGCTTGCTGTCGCTCATCTGAGTCTTCCTCTCCCACTACCGTCTGACGAGCAGGCGCCAAACGGTGCTCATAGTTGCGCCATTTCGGCGCGCGCCATAACAGCACGCGCCGTCATATCAACAAAACAGCAGGTAAAACCTACCAAAATAAACCTGTCCCTACATGGCAGGTTTTAGGCCTCGCCGTGCTCCTCTTCCCAGGTGCGGTCGTCGTATTTCTCGACCACGGCGTCGTCGTCAAAGTGCAGCGGCTTGTCCAGGTTGCGGGGCTTAAAGCCCTCCATGAATTTGTCGCGGCCAAAGCTCTCGGGAATCGCCACGGGATAGCGGCCGGTAAAGCACGCATCGCAGTAGCCGCCCTTGGGCATAACCTTCAGCAGGCCCTCGACCGAAAGGAAGGCCAGCGAATCGGCGCCGATATACTCGCAAATCTCGTCGACCGTCTTGTTGGCGCTGATAAGCTGCGACTGCACGTCGGTATCGATACCGTAGAAGCACGGCCAGATGACCTCGGGCGAGTTGATGCGGATATGAATCTCCTTGGCGCCGGCGTTGCGCAGCATCTTGACGAGCTGCACCATGGTGGTGCCGCGCACGATGGAGTCGTCGATGACGACCAGGCGCTTGCCCTCGATGTTGTCACGCAGCGGGTTGAGCTTCATACGCACGCCCATGGCACGCAGCTCCTGCGTAGGCTCGATAAACGTACGGCCCACATAGCGGTTCTTGATGAGGCCCTCGCCAAAGGGAATGCCACTCTCGTGCGAATAGCCCTCCGCGGGCGGCAGGCCGGAGTCGGGCACGCCGATGACCAGGTCGGCCTCGACGGGCTCCTCATGTGCCAGCTGACGACCCATGTCATAACGGCAGGCGTAGACGCTCTTACCGTTCATGATGGAATCGGGGCGAGCAAAGTAGACCTGCTCAAAAATGCAGTTAGCAGGCTCTTCGGCGGCAGGCACGCCCTGCTCGGACACAAGGCCCTCGGCGCTGATGCGCAAAATCTCACCGGGACGGACGTCGCGGACGTACTCGGCGCCCACGATATCGAGCGCGCAGGTCTCGGAGGCAACGACCCAGCCGCCGGCGCGCGTGACATGGGTGGTGGCATCGACCGTCGCGGCGCCGTCCTGCGACGGCAGCTGCGAAACGGATGCGGCATCGGCCTGGTCCAGGCCCTCATCCACCAGCTTTCCCAGCACGAGCGGGCGAATGCCGTGCGGATCGCGGAATGCGTAGAGCGCCTGCTCGTTGATGAGCGTCATGGCGTAGCCGCCGCGCACGAGCTCCATGGTCTTGCGAATGCCCTCGCGCAGATGGCCAGTACGCTGAGTAAAGTAGCCGATGAGTTTGGTCGCGACCTCGGAATCCGAGTTGGAGAGGAACGGTACGCCCAGCTCGATCAGCTGGCGACGCAGCTCGTCGGTGTTGACGAGGGTGCCGTTGTGCGCGAGCGCGATAATGACGCTATTGATGGTAGAGAGGTGCGGCTGAGAGGCTTCCCAGCTCTTGGCGCCGGCGGTGCCGTAGCGCACATGACCCACGGCCAGCTGACCGGAGAGCGTCGACAAGTCGGCATTGGAGAACACGCGGTCGAGCAGGCCCAGATCCTTGCGGACCATAACCGTACCGCCGTCACCAACGGCGATTCCCGCCGATTCTTGGCCGCGATGCTGCAGTGCACGCAGGCCAAAGTACGTCAGTCGAGCCACGTCGCGATCGGGCGCCCAGACACCAAAAACGCCGCATTCCTCATGCAGCTGGTCAGAGTCCGGATCATACGTCGACATGGCGTTCACCTGTCCCGCGGCACGCTCGGCCGCGCGGATGGTTTCTTGAGACATGGCATCCCCTCAGAGCCTCGTATTTTGGCGTTACCCACCTTATTATACGCACGGCGCGACGCGCTCCCCCGCGCATGAGCAGCGCTTTTTAAAAGCCCACCGAGCTTATTATCCGTTTTGCGACCAAACATTTTATTGGGTAGTCCGCTCTCAGGGGCAACGGCCTCGAAGACTTCCCGTGCGCCGTGTCTCGCCCGCGCTAGGGGCTACATTGTTGCAATTGGGACGTTCGTCCTGTCTTTTAGCTGGTCGTCGGCGTATCCTTGTAGGCTACTACAAGACGAGAAAGGTAGCGTATGGATCGAAATCAACTCGACCCCAGTGTCCCCAGCACCACGGAGGCCAAGAAGATCCCCCTTATCATCAAGGTCTACGCAGTCCTGTGCACCCTATCTGGCGTGGGCACGCTCCCGTCAGTCGCCGTCTTTATGTGGCAGGTCATCACCGCACTCATTAACGGCAACGTCGCCGCTAAGCTCGGTGATAACACCCTGGTCGCGGTTGGCCTTATCGTCGCCGGCATTATGCTCTCGGCGGCAAGCGCGATCATCTTGATCGTCTTTGGCCTGGACCTCATCAAGGACCAGCGGCGCAATGCCGCCCGCCTGTCTTACGTCCTCATCGCATTTACCGTCGTGGAGCTTTTAGTTGACGTGATGCTCCAGGGCATCGGACCCTTCCTGCTGCGCCCCGCCGTCCAGCTTGTCATCCTCATTGCGCTGTCGGCCACCGTCGACCCCACGCTACGCCAGGAGCGCGAACTGCAGCGCCGTCTGCAAGAGATGCTCGACCGCGATGCCGCCGCCGAGGGGATGCTCGGCCGCGACGAAACCGGCGAGGGCTACATCAAGCTCAACTACTTCAACCTGTTCTGGGTATTCTTCGTCTGCAGCGTGTTAGGTCTCATTCTCGAGGAAGTCTGGCATATGGTCGTCGTCGATCCCGGCGTCTATCAGGACCGTGCCGGTATGCTATTTGGCCCCTTTAGCCCCATCTACGGATTTGGCGCGGTGCTCATGACCATGGCGCTCAACCGCTTCTATAAAAAGAATCCTCTGATCATTTTCCTGGTAAGTGCCCTGATCGGCGGCGCTTTCGAGGTGTTTGTAGGCTGGTTTATGCAGACCTCATTTGGCGTGGTGTCGTGGGGCTATTCACACATTAGGCTATTCGGCATGCCCGATCCCATCGCGGTATTGACCGGGGGACGCACATGCACGCCGTTTGCCTGCATGTGGGGCCTGGGTGGCCTCATCTGGATCAAGGTCTTGCTGCCGCGCCTGCTTAAGCTCATCAATATGATTCCATGGAAACGCCGCTACTCTGCTACCGTCATCCTGACCGCCGTCATGTTGATCGACGGCGTCATGACGTTGCAATCGCTCGACTATTGGTATCAGCGCGTCAACGGAACCATTCGAAATATTCCCGTCGCACAGTTCTATGACAAGCATTTCGATAACGAATATATGGAGAACCGTTTTCAGAGTATGACCATGAGCCCCAAGGACGCCACACGCGTGTAGCAAACGCCCGAGCAAAATAGCTCCAACACATCAAAGCCCGCTGGCAGATCTACATGAACTGCCGGCGGGCTTTCGCTATAGACAGACTCGGATTGCCGACGAGGCCTTACGCCTCGCGCTCGACCTCGCTCACGCACTCGTTCTTGATGGTACCGACGAGCGACTGCAGCGCATCGACCACATGCGGGCGAATGTCTCCGCCAATGAGCACGAGCATGATGTCGTCGCCCACGGTAAGCTCGCCGCTCGCCAGCCACACGCGCACATAGCCGATACCCGGCATCGTGCGCGTCGCCTCGATAGCGGCCTGCACCTTTTCGGCATCGAAGCCAAACACCATGCCGCCCACCTTGTGGCCTGGCGCCACGCCATCGGTCTCGACTCCGCGCACTTCGGCCTTGGGCGTCGCGCGCACCACGCCGTTGTGTGTCAGGTACATCCCACAATCAGCCGCCGAAACATCGGCCTTGGCTTCGCGCAGCCAAGCATCAACCGAAGGCATCGATTTGCCGTTCTCAAGCATCATTTCTCCTTTTGATTTCCAGGGTAGTCTTTTTGGGACGGGGCCTTTTTGCTACTCTCGAACAACTTATTCCTCGACCGGCGTGAGCACCATGACGGCGCGTGTGTTGCTCAGCGACAACGAACGACAGGTCACAAGCGTTACAACCTTAGTTGCCGAAGCGGCACGATCGGTGGCATCACTCGCCACGGCAGAAGCGCCGTCGAGCATCTCGGACAGGTAGTTCTTGAGTCCGTCGTCGCCCTCAAAATTGGTCGTGCGCGCCTTGGCATACGTATCCTCGACCACCTTGGTCGCCAGCGGACGCAACTTATACGTCGCATCGCGCGTGATGTAGTACACATATTCAATGCTATCGAACGTCGCCTGATCAGTGGTGTCCGAAATCACGTTGAACATCGACCCATCGTTCATATGGTGGCCGTAGATCGTGGTCTGCTGGTCGACCATTCCCGGCGCGGTGTCATCGCTATCCAGGAAAATGGCACCGGACGCGTTAGCCGTTCCGTCGAACAGTGTGTTGAGGTATTTGGAGTTGTTGTTGGTCTGCACCACGGGATAGTTGATGTTGGTTCCCGGCACGTAAATCCAACCCACAATCTCGGGGTTCGTCTGAGCAAGCGCATCAAAGTCGATAATCGGCACGCCGCTTGCGTCCTTATCGCTTACATATTGCTTCTCGATTTTCTGATACGAATCGCTCGCCTGCTTATAGCCAATCTGGGCATTAATAAAAATAGCGGCGGCGGCGACAATCAGACCGATACCGATGATGATGAGCAGAATGGGAATAATGGAGCGGCGCTTTTTGCGCGGCGGCTCGGTGCAATCCGACGGCGCGGCATGCGATGAAGACCGGGGCGGCTTCTTAGCGGAGCTATAAGACGAAGGACGATATGCGGCCGGCACGTCCTGTCGACGATGCGTCGCCGGTGTCACGGGGCGCGGCGCGCGCGGCTGCTGAGGAGAGGATGTCCGACCCTGCTGTGCCGCACGGGCAGCACCCGGCTTCGACGGATCGGGAATCTGAGAAGCCTTGAATCGTTTTCCCTGATAATCGGACATGGCTCTCCTTATACTGCGGTGAAACGGCGGAACGCTTAGGCGTCAGCCATCTCCTGCTTCATCTTCTCGATAACCTTGCGGTACTCGGGGTCGCAAGCACCCAGAATCTGTGTGGCATAGATGGCGGCGTTCTTGGCGCCGTTGATGGCAACGCAGGCCACGGGCACGCCCGAAGGCATCTGCACCATCGACAGCAGCGAATCCATGCCGCCCAGGTCACTCGTCTTCATAGGCACGCCGATAACCGGCAGCGGCGTAAAGGCAGCCACGACACCACCCAAGTGAGCGGCCTTGCCGGCGGCGGCGATAATCACTTTGATACCGCGATCGGCGGCAGTCGAAGCCCACTCGTGAACCTTCGCCGGCGTGCGGTGCGCGCTCGCAATGACGAGCTCATAGGGCACACCCAGTGCCTCGAGCTCGGCGGTGCAGCCTTCCATAACGCCCAGATCGGACTTGGAACCCATGATGATCCCGACAACCGGCTTCTGATCTGCCATAAACATAGACCTCCTGTTGAGAGCGGTGACGCAGCGAATCCGCGACCCTTAACTACTGAGAGTAGTATAGCTGCTCCCGTCCCTGCGGTCTTCGTGGCGCTTCGCGGGCGGGGCAGGCTTTATCTTCACTCCGGTTGCTTCGCAAAGTCGTTCAGATAAAGCCTGCCCCGCCCGCGAAGCGCCCTGCGACCTACCGGGGATTGCCTTGACGTACGTTAGCTGATTTTGTTTGGAATGAGATGTTGACGGTGGCTGATGGGCACAATTGCCCCGGATGCATTTCATGATGCACCTAAATGGCTGTCTTTATCCTTATAGATTGTCCAGGTAATCGTCGGCATCATAGGTAAGGCTGTAGGCTTTATTCAGGATGCGCACGAGCTCCTGGGCATCGTGCTCGCCGAGCGCTGAGAGCTGCTTCGAGAGCGATGCCACACTCTCGGCATTTTTTTTCGCCGCGAAATCACGGCCTTCCTCGGTAATGCTCACCAGCACACGCCGACGATCGTTTGGATCGGTCCTGCGCTGAACGTAACCCTTGCTCTCGAGTGAATCCAAGATATGCGACATGCGCGCACGGGAGAATTTCAGCTTCTTGGCGATCTCGGAGGGAATGACATCACCGTCAATACCCGATAGATACTGTAAAACCGGTGCCTCGCCCACACTGGCGCCGCCGGCAGCACTCAAGGATCCCTTGGCAAGGGAACGTGAGTACACAATCAGTTTTCGAGCAACGTCATCGTAATCCACTGGGGATATTGTCCTTTGCAACTCTAGAAGGGCCATAAAACCGTCATTTGCCGTACATTAGTTAACATTCGCAACAATTATTTATGATACCCCAACGCGGAAGTCTATTGCTCGTCCTTCTTGCGTCGCATAAGCTCCTCAACGTCGATACCCGCGGCCTCGAGCATACGCTCAACATTCTTTTTGGCGTTGGTCGTGCCAACCTTAAGCACAATCGAAAGCGGAGTGCCCACCACCAGGCACACGATGCCCGCGGGGACGCCCCAGCCGGGGCCGCCCTGCATACCCCACATCCCCACCAAAAAGCCAATAGCCACGAGCGAATAGCCCAGACGCAGCCAAACGTTGAGCCGCTGAATAGCATCGGTCTGCATCTTTGCCTCGCGGATCAAGTCGTCGCGCGAAAGGTCGTGTCCGTGTTTCTCGTGCATATGGGTCCTCCTCGTGCAAAGCGTGCATCATGTGCAAGAACATCGTTTTTCGAATACGTCATCTTTCAAGAGCAATATAGCGGGTGTCGTGTAGGCGATGGAGGTCGCTGGCCATATTGCCCTTGAAGGGCGGCGAAAAATCAGAAGGCCGTGCGGTTGAGGCCGCACGGCCTTACAGGGGGCCAGGGGATGATGACTAGTAGCTCAGTGCCGGGTCGAAGAAGCCAATAACAACGCCCACGAATGCGATCACGACGAGAATCAGCATCATAACGATGGGGTTGACCTTCTTCTTGGTCATCATGTACCAGCAGAAGATGATGAAGACCATCGGCAGCAGGTGCGGATAGATGCCATCGAGCGTGTCCTGGAACTTACCGCCGCCGGGCAGCACCAGGTTGGGGCTGCAGGTGATGGAGACCCAGGTAGCACCGACTGCACCGATGACCATGGTACCGACCATCACGATGGAATCGCGAAGAGCCTTTGCCTTGGGGCCGACCAGTGCCTCAACCGCCTTGCCGCCGAGCTCATAACCCTGGTTGTAGGCAAAGCGCATGCCAAGGAACATGAGCAGGTTCCACACGACAATATAGAAGATAGCGCCGAGCGGGGAGCCGCCGGTCGAGAGACCGAGGGCGATACCGAGCAGGATCGGGATCAGGGTACCGACGATCAGCGAGTCGCCAAGGCCGGCGAGCGGGCCCATGAGGCCGGCGCGGATGCCGTTGATGGCGTCGTCGTCGATGGCCTCGCCGTTTGCGCGAGCCTCCTCGAGGCCGGCGGTGACGCCGACAATCATGGTGCCGATCTGCGGCTCGGTGTTGAAGAACGCGGAGTAGGTCTGGAGGGCCTGCTTCTGCTCCTCGGGCGTGTCGTAGAGCTCCTCGACGATCGGAAGCATGGCGCACAGGTAACCGAAGGTCTGCATATGCTCCTGTGAGAAGCAGGTCAGGTTGCCATAGGACCAGTTGCGGAACGACTTGGCAAGCGTTTTCTTAGAGAGCTTCTTCTTCTCTGCCATTAGATGTCCTCCTCTTCCTCATCATCGGAGCCCGAGGCGATAGCTGCCTTGGGAGCGTTTGCGAGGTCGATCTTGAGCGAAGCGATCTCATAGTTGATCAGGGCGAAGAAGCAGCCGATGCCGGCGGCGGCAATCAGGTTGCATCCCATGACAGCGGACAGGGTGAAGCCGAAGAAGAACGTGAGGAAGTCCGTCGGCTTGGAGATGACCTGCTTGAGCAGGATGGCGATACCGACGGTAGGCAGCAGCGAGCCGACGGTGAACAGCGTCTTCATCGCGATGCCGTCCATGGGCATGTAGGTCTTCATAAGGTCGACCATGGCGGTGCCGCCCATGGTGATGATGAACGTCGGGAGGAACGAGCAGACGATGTGACCGATCCAAGGCAGAACGTTGTTGACCAGGTAGAGCTTGTGGAGGTCGCCCTTCTCGAGCCACTTCCAGCCCATGCCCTGCCACACCAGGTTAATGGTGGCGGTGCCATAGAAGAGCACAGTGCCGAGCGTGCCGACGGCGGCACCGAGGGATGCGGCCATGCCGGCAGCCTCAGCGGAGGCGGGATCGATGCCCGAGTTCTTGATGGCGAGGATCGCCAGCGGGATGCCGATATAGGACACGGCGCGGACGTCGGCGGAGACGGTTCCGCCGGGGGTCACGAGAGCGATGTAGACAACCTGGATGGCAGCGCCGACGAGGATGCCCGTCTGCATATCGCCCATGATGATGCCGACGATGAGGCCGGCGACCAGAGGACGACCCAGAGTGTAGTTGCCGATCGTCGTGCCGCCCATGCCAGGCAGTGATGCCAGGCAGGCGAACAGGCCGAACAGCGCGGCTTGGAATGCATTGATTGCCATGCTTTCCCCTTTCTTTATTCCTCAGCCCCTTTCCCCAGGGCTGTAGGTACCAAAATGCAGCTGGCGCCTAACTAGAAGCCAAACTGACCGCGGAACTTGGGCCACTCACCAATGGATTTCTCCTTGATAAGGGCGAACTCGACCGTGTAGCCGGCGTTGGTGAGATCCTCGAGCGCCTGGGCCTCTTCCTGCGTGATCGACTGGTTGTTGCCGAGCTTGGTGGCGCCGGGACGGTCGTTGCAGGGGCCGACGATGATGCGGTCCATGCCGGGCTTAAAGCCAAAATCGACGAGAAGTTCCTTCATGTCGAGCGGGTTCTTGGTGATCAGGAAGTACTTGGTGTTGGACTTGAGAACCTTCTCGGAGACCTCCTTGAAGTGCTCCTTGGTCCACACGAACGTCTTCTTGCCCGAGGCACTCTTGTAGGCCTCCTTGAGCACGGGATTGGACGCCGCGGCGTCGTTGACGGCGATAAGACCGTCGCAGGGATACTCGAGGGCCCAACGGGTAACGGTCTGTCCATGGATCATACGGTCGTCAATGCGGATGAACGAAATCATGCGTTCTCCCTTTCCTTATCACCGGGGGTCTTTCCTCTTAACCCCCGCTCCATCACGAAAATTGGGGCGGACGCCCTGCCTAGATGTCGTCGTCCTCGTCGTCGGCGTCATCGGTCGGGACCACAAGCTCGGACATACCGTTCTTGCCCTCCTGCAGCATCATCTGCTTGAGGGAATCCAGGTCCATGGTGGCAAGCCCCATCATGGCGGTCATAGCCATGGGCAGATTCATACCGCCGAAGGCAATGGTGTGGGCGAGCAGGCCCTTCTCGGCCAGCGTGTTCATGGCATTGGTGAGCGGCGATCCGCCCTGGATGTCACCGAGCAGGACAACCTCGTCATCGGCGTTAACAGGAGCGAGCATCGCTTTGACGTTCTCGACATACTCGTCAGCGCCCATGCCGTCCACGAGACTCGTCGACAAGATGTTCGGGGCGTCATTACCGAGCATCTTGAGGACACTGTGCAGTCCGGGAGCGAGCGTTCCGTGACTGACCATTACCAGATACCGCATGCGGTCTCCTCTCGACCTGCCGTGTGTCGCACGGCTTTGTTTTTTGCTGAGATTATTGTTGCGCCGGGGCATGTTCGGTACAAGAAAATAGTTGCGAACGGCAACTATTCGTCGGTTAACGGTAGCAACTATTTTTGTGCCTAAATTATTTTTTCTTCTAATTATTTTTAAAATAGCAGGTAGATTGCCTGATAAATGTTTTATGTTCCTTATGTACCATACATACCAACAAGAATCGGGCCTGACATCACCGGTTTGTCCCGCAGTGTCAGACCATGTCACGTATGCTCACGACATGGAGGTACCCCATGGATATGATCTCGTTTCTCGCCTCCGAACCCTTCGACCGCAGCGGTGATACGCCGCTCTATGTCCAACTTAAACATCGAATCGCCCTGCTTATCGCCAGCCAGGCGTTCGACACCAAGACGCCGCTGCCACGCGAGCTCGAAATCTGTGAGCGGCTGGAGTTATCGCGCGCGACCGTGCGCCGTTGCTTCCAAGATCTCGTCATCGAGGGGCGCGTGGTGCGCAAACGTGGGCAGGGCACGTTCATCAAGCCCCAAACCTCAGCACCCGGCATCGACCTGGCCCTGAATTTCAGCGCGCGGATGCGCGAAGCGGGACGGGTTCCGAGCTCGCAGATTCTCGCCTTTTCAAGCATACCGGCCGTCCGCGGCATCGCCTCTGGGCTCAAAGTGCCCGAAGGGACACCCGTCTGGGAGATTCGCCGCCTGCGTCTCGCCAACGACAAACCCATGGAGCTCAACTACGTCTATATCCCCGTGTCACTTTGCCCCGAGCTCACACGCAAAGACGTGGATGGCTCGCTCTACGCCTACATCGCGGAAAAGACCGGCATCCTGCCCGCAAGCGTCGATGCCGTCTACGAGACGGTCAACCTCGACAAGCATGAGGCGCGCCTTTTGGGACAGAACACCGGTAAGGCGGCGATGCGCATCGTGCGTTCGACCTACGACAAGACGGGAACCCCGTTCGAGGTAGGCGTGCTCATCAGCTGTGACGGTCAGGCAAAGTTGCACGTGCACATCGCCGCCGACAAAACAACCTTCACCGCCACAGCCCAATAAATCCAAAACGTGGGCGCCGTCGTTCAAACGAACGACGGCGCCCACACTCACTTTCTTTTTCAGCCCTAGTCATCGCGCAAAGCCCCTTCGGCAGCACACGGTGCTACCGAGTCACCGCAGGCCGGGCGGGAGGCGGTCCTTTCTCTCGGAAAACTTCGCGAAGCCCAGTTTCCGAGAGAAAGTGTCCGCC
>DXZX01000003.1:0-64733 GCA_019419445.1 Collinsella sp. | reverse complement strand
CCGCCCCGGCCGGACAGCTCAACCTACACCGTGTGCTGCGGCAGGTCCTGCAGGGCGATGACGTCCATGCCCATGTCGTTGGCACTGCCGTGACCCTGCTGGTCCTCGCGCACGGCCTCGATGGCACTCACATACGTGTTGGCCGCAGACATCGCCGTCACACAGGTCACGCCGCGGCGCACCGCCTCGGTACGCAACAGGTAGCCATCGCCACGCGAGCCCGGACCGTACGGCGTGTTGATGATTACCGCAATCTTGCCATCGGCGATGAGGTCGCCGATGTTGGGGCGCTCGCCGTCGTGCGGGCCGCTAATCTTTTCCACAACCTCGCACGTCACGTTGCCGCCGCGCAGCACGCGCGCCGTACCCTCGGTGGAGCAGATGTCAAAGCCCAGGTAGCGCAGGATACGCGCGACCGAAAGGATATGTCGCTTGTCGCGGTCGCACACGCTAATGAACACCTTGCCGGCGCTCGGGTCGGGCAACTTGTAGTCAATCGCCAGCTGCGTCTTGGCGTATGCCTCGGGATAGCTCTTGGCGATACCCATGACCTCGCCCGTCGACTTCATCTCGGGCCCCAGGATAACGTCGGCTCCCGGGAAACGGCCCCAGGGCATGACGGCTTCCTTCATGCAGAACCAATCGAGCTGACGCTCGTCGCTCGGCAGGCCCAGGCTCGCGATGGAATCGCCTGCCATGATACGCGCCGCACACTTGGCCAGCGGCACGCCGGTGGCCTTGGAGATGAACGGCACAGTGCGGCTCGCGCGCGGGTTTGCCTCGATCACGTAGACGGTCTCGCCCTTGATGGCGTACTGCACGTTGACCAGGCCGCGGACTCCCAGCGCCATCGCGATGCGGCGCGTGGTCTCGCGGAGCTTCGCCTGCAGGCTCTCGCTAAAACTAAACGGCGGAATGCAGGTCGCGGAGTCACCGGAGTGAATACCGGCCTCCTCGATATGCTCCAGAATGCCGCCGATGTAGACCTCCTCGCCGTCGCACAGGGCGTCGACGTCCGACTCGATTGCACCCTCCAGGAAGCGGTCCAGATACACCGGGTAGTCGGGGCTAATGCGCGCGGCCTCGGCCATGTAATCGCGCAGATGCTCGGCATCGTAGGCGATCATCATGCCGCGACCGCCCAGCACGTAGCTCGGACGCACTAGCAGCGGGTAGCCGATATGCGCAGCCACGGCCTCGGCCTCCTCAAACGAGGTGGCCTGACCCGCCGGCGGATACATAATGCCCAGCTTATCGAGCAGGGCGGCAAAGCGCTCGCGGTCCTCGGCAAAGTCGATGGCGTCGGGCTTGGTACCCATGATGTTGACGCCGCTCTCCTCGAGCATGCGCGCCAGCTTAAGCGGGGTCTGGCCGCCGAGCGTCACCACGACGCCGTCAGGACGCTCAACGTCAATGACGTCCATGACGTCCTCGTAGGTGAGCGGCTCAAAGTACAGGCGGTCGGACGTGTCGTAGTCGGTCGAAACGGTCTCGGGGTTGCAGTTGACCATGATGGTCTCAAAGCCGCGGGCCGCCAGCGCATAGCTCGCATGCACGCAGCAGTAATCAAACTCGATACCCTGGCCAATACGGTTGGGTCCGGCACCCAGAATCATCGCCTTGGGCTTATCTGCCGGCGTGGTCTCGTCGGGGGCCACGCACTTTTTGGCGACCGGGCTCGTGCGGTAGATGTTCTCGTAGGTCTTGTAGTGGTATTCCGTGGCGCTCGAGAACTCCGCAGCGCAGGTATCGACCGTCTTCATGCTGGGGACCACGCCCAGACCCTTGCGGTAGGCGCGAACAAAGCGCTCGTCCGAGCCGGTCAGCGCGGCAATCTCGGCGTCACTCGTGCCATACTGCTTGAGCAGGCGCATCGCGTCGGCGTCGATGTCCTCCACGCGCAGGCCGCGAATGCTTTCCTGAACCTGCACCATATCGTTGATGCGGTTGAGGTACCACGGATCGATGCCGCAGATGGCATGGATGCGGGCGATGTCCCAGCCACGGCGCAGGGCCTCGACCACAAAGAAGATGCGGTGCTCGGTCGGGGTGCCCACGGCCCGGGCGAGCTCATCGTCGCTCAGCTTATCGGCACCCTCCTTGCCACCGGCGCAAATACCCTGGTGTCCATCCTCCAGCGAGCGCATGGCCTTGCCAAAGGCTTCCTCGAAGGTGCGGCCGATCGCCATGATCTCGCCCACGGCCTTCATGCGCGTGGTGAGCGTGGGGTCGGTGCCCTTGAACTTCTCGAAGGCAAAGCGCGGCACCTTGACCACACAGTAGTCAATCGTGGGCTCAAAGCAGGCGGGCGTGGCCTTGGTGATGTCGTTGACGATCTCGTCGAGCGTGTAGCCCACGGCCAGGCGCGCGGCGGCCTTGGCGATGGGAAAGCCCGTGGCCTTGGAGGCCAGTGCGGACGAACGGCTCACGCGCGGGTTCATCTCGATGACGATCAGGCGGCCGGTCTGGGGGTTCACGGCAAACTGCACGTTGGAGCCGCCGGTCTCGACGCCAATCTTCTCCAGGATGGCGAGCGAGGCGACACGCATGCGCTGATACTCAAGGTCGGAGAGGGTCTGCGCTGGCGCCACGGTGATGGAGTCGCCGGTGTGCACGCCCATGGGGTCGAGGTTCTCGATGGAGCACACGATGATGCCGTTGCCGGCGTGGTCGCGCATGACCTCCATCTCATACTCTTTCCAACCCTCGATGGACTCCTCGACCAGCACCTCATGGGCAGGCGAGAGCTCAAGGCCCTGGCTCACGATGGAGACGAGCTCCTCGTGGGTATGCGCGATGCCGCCGCCGGCGCCACCGAGGGTAAAGCTCGGGCGCAGTACGCAGGGATATCCCACGCGCTCGGCGATAGCCTCGGCGTCGGCCACGCTGTAGGCATAGCCCGAGCGCGCGACCTCCAGGCCGATCTCGGCCATGGCCTCGTTAAAGAGTTTGCGGTCCTCGCCGCGCTCGATAGCGGCCAGGTCGCAGCCGATCATCTCGACGCCGTACTTGTCGAGCGTGCCGTCCTTTGCCAGCTCGACGGCGGCGTTCAGACCGGTCTGGCCGCCCAGCGTGGGCAGCAGCGCGTCCGGGCGCTCTTTCTTGATCACGCGCTCGATAAACTCGGCGGTGATAGGCTCAACATAGGTGCGGTCGGCCAAGCCCGGGTCGGTCATGATGGTCGCCGGATTGGAGTTGACCAGGATGACCTCAAAGCCATCCTCCTTGAGCACCTTGCAGGCCTGGGCGCCGGAATAGTCGAACTCGCAGGCCTGGCCAATAACGATGGGGCCCGAACCAATAACGAGGATGCGCTTGATGTCAGTACGTTTAGGCATGTTAAAAACCTCCTAGAGAGGCTGACTCAATGTTTTGGAAAAGTCAGCGAGGGTGCAGCTGGTGCATCAGGTTGCCGTGATGCGAGGGCGCGCTGGGCTTATGCCCGCGCGTCCGAAGCAGAACGGCAAGATGATGTGCCAGATGCAGCCGCAGCGTCGACCGGTCCGCCGTTCGGTAGAACGGCGGAACCATCGTCGGCGAAATTCCAGCCGGCAAGGCGGTCCTTCGCGGTATCGATGTCCAGGTAGTTCTCCTCGCCGTCCATGAGTCGCGTAAAGGCGGTAAAGAGATAGTGGGCATCGGTGGGGCCAGGCGAAGCCTCGGGGTGGTACTGGACCGAGAAGCACGGGGCGTCGAGCAGCTGGATGCCCTCGGCGGTGCCGTCGTTGAGGTTCACATGTGTTAGGCGAATGCGGCCAAAGTGCTCGTTCATCACGACCGGCGCGATTCCGCGGCGCACCCAGACGCGCAGATCTCCATCGACCGCATGCTCGGTCTCGCCGCCGGAAAGCTCGGGGACAAGCTTGCCCAAGCTGGGGAATAGCAGGCCAAAGCCATGGTTTTGTGCGGTGATCTCCACGCGACGGCTTACCAGGTTCATGACCGGCTGGTTGCCACCGCGGTGACCGAACTTAAGCTTTTCCATCTGGGCGCCGCAGGCCAGGCTGATCATCTGGTGACCAAGACAAATACCAAAGACCGGCACCTTGCCGATCAGCTGCTGCACCTGCTCGTAGGTCTCCACCACGGCATCGGGGTCGCCGGGGCCGTTGGATAAAAAGACGCCATCGGGATTCATGTCGAGCACCTCGCTCGCGGGCGTATCCCACGGCACGACGGTAAGGTCGCAGCCGGCGCGGACCAGCCCCTCCAGAATGCCGCGCTTCACACCGCAGTCATAGGCGACCACTTTGTGACGGGCAGGAGCGGCAACCGCAAGCGCAAAGTCATGCGTGGCAGGCAGGTCGGCGGCCACAAACTCGTGAGGCGCGGGGCAACTTACGGTCTTGACCAGGTTCTCGCCTACCAGCGTGGGCGCTGCGGCCAGACGCTCGGCAAGCTCGTCGACGTCGAAGACCTCGGTCGAGATAATGCCCATCTTGGAGCCGTTGTCGCGCAGGTGGCGCACAAGAGCGCGGGTGTCGACGCCCTCGATAGCGACGATACCGTGAGCGCGCAGGTACTCCGGCACGCTGACGGCCGAGCGCCAGTTAGAAGGCGTGGCGCACATGTCGCGAACGATCATGCCGCGCATAGCCGGAGCGCTCGCAGAGCGCACGGCGTCGCCAGGGAAGGCCGACTGGACGTCGGTCTCGTCGATACCGTAGTTGCCGATCTGCGGATAGGTCATGGTTACGATTTGGCCGGCATAACTCGGGTCGGTCATGACCTCAAAGTAGCCCTCGAGCGAGGTGTTGAAGCAGACTTCGCCGGTCGCGGTGCCCTCGGCGCCGCATGCACGTCCATAAAAAATGGTCCCATCCTCAAGATACAGGATGCAGGGACCGCAGGTGCCCTTGCTGGTTTTGGCCAGCATACGCTGGCAAAGCTCGCTGGGCGCGAAGGTGCGGGCGGCAGCGCCCGCAGTATGGTTGTTCGCCATAATTCTCCTTCCCGGTCTCACAGGACCGGCTTAAAGGTGTGTAGTTAGGCCTCGCGGTATTGTAACCGCAAGCATGCCTCATGGCGTTAATTTCATCGAAATGTTTACGAAATGATAATTATGACTTTCTATGCATAATGATTTTTTAATCCCCGTCCCAGAAAAATCATCCCGCGGGGCTTGTGGCTCACGCGGGATGATGGCGTCTTACTTTTTCTTGTCCTGTCCCAGCAGATCGGACGGCGTTCGGTCGGGCTTGCCGCCGCGGAAAATCTCGCGGCCATGCAGACGATGCTCCAGGTCACGTTCGGCCTTTTCCTCGTCAATCTTGGTCTGGCTCACCACCGGGTCCTCGATCAGCGACGAAACCGAGTTCACCTGTTTTTGAATGCGCTCGGCAATGGTGTCGTCCATGCTTACGATGCGCATCTTCCAGTCGATACTCGTGGCGTTGGATGAGCTCTTGGTCCACACAAACGTCAAAATGGCGCTCTGATGACCCCGCGCGGGGAACATGCCAAAAAAGGAATCGTGCTGAATGTTGCTATCCTCGTCGATATAGGCGTGAACGTTATACACCACGCGGTCAATCTTGTCGTTGAGCAGGGCGTTGGTCGCAAGCGCCGCGGCCTGGATCTGCCCGTTGGACAGCAGCTCGAGCTCATTGGCAGACGACGTGTCCAACACCGTCACCTCAACCGTGCCCGTGCGCTCATCGGCTTCATCGACGGTAAAGTCGAGTGGGAACTGCGTAAAGCCGTTGCCCCACTCAAGGCCGCCCTTCAGCGCCGTCGAAACGGTATCCACCGAAACGCTCTCGGACAGGTTGGCGGTGTTCAGACGACGCATCACGCCGTAGCCGATCTGCATGCCCACGATCAGCACCAAAATACCAATGACTACGGCCATCGCGGTCTTCGTAATGGTATGGCTCACCTGCGAGCCCGAAGGATCGTCCTCGGACAGCGGGTCGATATGTTTTGCCTGGCTCGCGCGGTCCTCGCTGCGCAGCTGCGCTAGCGCCGCTTTGTCACCGCGCTTGGCCGCAGCCTCCTTCTCACGCATGCGCTCGGTTCGCTTTTTGGCAAGCGTGGGATCCAAGACGCCGGATGCATCGATTTCGGAGAATAACTCCGTCACTTCTTCCGGAGTCAAAGGGTTCTTGTCAGCCATAAACTTCCTGTCATATCAATCAGTCGAGCTCGTGCGCACGCGCACCTTCGAACTGCATTCGATAGTAACGGGCATAGGTGCCGCCACGGGCGAGAAGCTCCTCGTGCGTGCCACGCTCCACAACGCGACCATGCTCAACGGTCGCAATCTCATCGGCATGCTTAATGGTCGAAAGACGATGGGCGATGATAATCGTGGTGCGGCCGCGTGCCAGCTCTTCGAGTGACTCCTGCACCGCCCCCTCGCTCTCGTTATCCAAAGCACTCGTCGCCTCGTCCAAAATCAGGATCTTGGGGTTCTTGAGAAACACACGCGCGATGGCAACGCGCTGTTTCTGTCCGCCCGAAAGACGGCTGCCGCGCTCGCCCACGACCGTGTCATAGCCCTGTGGAAGCGACTCGATAAAGGCATCGATGTTGGCGCGACGGGCGGCCTCGGCGATCTCTTCTGCCGTAGCGCCCGGCTTGCCGTAGGCGATGTTCTCGCCGATTGTTCCGTCAAACAGGTAGACATCCTGCTGCACCAGGCCGATGGCGCGGCGCAGGCTCTGCTGCGTCACATCGCGCACGTCCTGGCCGTCGATGCTAATGGATCCGGCAGCCACGTCATAAAAGCGCGGCAGCAGCGAACAGGTCGTGGACTTGCCACCGCCCGAAGGACCAACCAAAGCGATGGTCTGCCCGGGCTTGATGGACAGATTCATATGGTCGATAACGGGACGCTCTTCGGCATCGCCCTCGCCCAGCTCAACGTCCTCGTAGTTAAAGCACACGTCGTGATAATCCACGGCGCCGGCGGTCACCTGCAGATCCGTGGCGCCCGGCTTGTCCTGGATATCCGGCGCGGTCGAGAGTACCTCGTCCATGCGCTTAAAGCCGGCGATGGCCTTCTGATACGTTTCGGCCGAATTGACGAGTGTCTCGAGCGGCGTGCAGAACAGCGAAATATAGAGCGCAAAGGTCGCCATATCGACCGCCTGCAGCTGTCCCTGGGCGACCAGCCAGCCGCCCAGCAGTACCACGATCACATAGAGCACACCCGAGAGCAGGCCATACGTCGCAGTATAGACGCCCATGGCGTGATACATGTTCTCCTTGGACGAAAGATAGCGATTGTTGGAGGCGCGGAACTTGAAGCGTTCGGTCTCCTCATTGGCAAAGCTCTTGACCACGCGCATGCCCGCCAGCGAATCCTGCAGCTGCGCATTGATGCCGCTGATCTTTTTGCGGTTGTCGCTAAAGACCTCGCGCATGCGCATGTTCTGCCAAAACATGATGACCGCAAACGCTGCTGTCACCACAGCCATGGCAAGCGCCAGCACCGGGGCGATGGTAAAGAGGATCACAAACGAGCCGATAATCTCGATGCCGCAGATGATGATCCACTCGGGCACGTGATGCGCCGCCTCGCAGATATCGAACAGGTCGTTGACCACGCGGCTCATCATGTCGCCCGAGCTGTTGCGGTCGAAGTACGCAAAGCTGAAGCGCTCATACTGGTCGAACAGGTCCTCGCGCATCTTGGACTCCATGCGCGCGCCCATCACGTGGCCCCAATAGCTCACAAAATAGCGGCAGGCGCAGCGGACGGCATACATCAGCACCAAGCCCACCGCAATCATGCCGAGCGCCTGCATAATGACAGCCTGACCCTGAGTAAAGAGCCCACCGGTCAAATTGCGCAGGATAATGGGGAACGCCAGGTCAATGGCGGCAAGCACCAGAGCACAAACAGTATCAGCAACAAAAAGCCCCATCTGGGGCTCGTAATACGAAAGAAACCTTTTAAACATAATCACCTTACGCGGTTTTACCAAACCGCGTTTCGTCTCGACGCTGCAAGTGCTCCATTTGGACAATCTGGCCTTCAATCGTCGGTCGCGTATATCCATACGCTTCCCTCCTCTTTTAGGCCACCTTGTCTCAAATGGAGCACTTTCGCTGACTTATACAAACCTGCGGGATCATCCCCGCTCGTTACAGCTCAGAACCACCCAGGCGGTGCGCGATGCTATCGCAGGCCAAGGCGCCCACGACGGTCTTGGCGTCTTCGATCTTGCCGTCGAGTACGGCGTCGATCAGCTCGTGCAGCGGCACCAGGTCCACGTTGACAAACTCGTCATCGTCGGGGTTGGGCGCGTCGAACTCGAGCTTGGTGGCCAGGTAGATATGAATGATCTCATCGCAGAAGCCGCAGGACGTGACAATCGACGTCAAAAAGCGAATGCGACCTGCCCTAAAGCCCGTCTCCTCATGCAGCTCGCGTTTGGCGCAATCGAGCGGGTCCTCGCCTGGATCGAGCTTGCCGGCGGGAATCTCGACCGTCACGCGGTCGATGGCGGTGCGGTACTGACGCACCAGTACGATCTTGCCGCTCTCGGTCAGTGCCACAACGGCCGCTGCACCCGGATGGCGAACGATATCGCGGGCGCTGCGGCGACCGTTGGGCAGCTCAACCTCAAGACGGTGGACGTCGAGGATCTTGCCCTTCCAGGCGCACTCCTCCGAAAGAATCTTCTCGTGCAGCTCGGCATCGTGCGGGTCGTCGTCGCCCAACACCAGCGCCGGCTCGTCAGCGACCTCGCCACCAGGCTCGCCCTCGGCGTGCCCATACATGCGGCTGTCCTCTTCAACGATCTGCGCATCCACGAGCTCTTCGTTCTTCTCGTCCATCCGTCTCATTCCTCTCGGATTTTAGGCATCCCAGGCGTCGCGGCCGCGCAGCGCGCGCAGGCCGATGTCGTGGCGCAGGGTCTTGCCTTCAAAATCAATCTTCTCGCAGGCCTCGTAGGCAAGGTTGCGAGCGTTCTCGAACGTGTCGCCCAGAGCGGTCACGGCAAGCACGCGGCCACCATTGGTCACGAGCTGGCCGTCCACCACGGCAGTGCCCGCGTGGTACACGGTCACGTTCTCCATGACCTCGGCATCGGCGATACCGGTGATGACCTTGCCCTTCTCGTAGCTGCCGGGATAGCCCGCGCTCGTCAGGACAACGGCCACGGCCCACTCGTCACGCCAGTCGAGCTCAATCTGATCGAGCTCGCAGTTGGCGCAGGCGAGCATGACCTCGACCAGGTCGTTCTTAAGGCGCGGCAGCACGACCTGCGTCTCGGGGTCGCCAAAGCGGGCATTGAACTCCAGCACCTTGGGGCCGGCAGGCGTGAGCATAAAGCCGCCGTACAGGCAGCCGCGGTAGTCGATGCCCTCGGTAGCGAGCTCGGCCACGGTCTGCTCCATGACCTTCACCATCGTGGCGTGCTCCTCATCGGTCACGATGGGCACCGGGCTGTAGACGCCCATGCCGCCGGTGTTGGGGCCCTTGTCGCCCTCGAGGGCGCGCTTGTGGTCCTGCGAGGTGGCCATGGGGCGCACGGTCTTGCCGTCGGTAAAGGCGAGCAGCGAGCACTCGGGACCAACGAGCATCTCCTCGATAACCACGGTGTTGCCGGCATCGCCAAAGGTGCCGCCAAAGCACTCGCGCACGGCCTCCTCGGCCTGCTCAAGTTCGGTCGCCACGATAACGCCCTTGCCCGCGGCAAGGCCGTCGGCCTTCACGACCAGCGGAGCGCCCTGCTCGCGCACGTAGGCGAGAGCCGAAGCCTCGTCGGTAAACGAACCATAGGCTGCCGTCGGAATGCCCGCACGCTCCATGAGCTGCTTGGAGAACAGCTTGGAACCCTCCATCTGGGCACCTTCGGCACCTGGGCCAAAGCAGGGAATACCCGCCGCGCGCACGGCGTCGGCCACGCCCGCCACGAGCGGAGCCTCGGGGCCAATTACCACGAGTCCGCATCCGTGGCTCTGCGCAAACGCCGCCACGGCCGCAGGATCGCAATCGTCGAGAACAACGTTCTCGCCACAGCTCGCGGTGCCGCCGTTGCCCGGCGCGATGTAGAGCTTGCCGGCGCGCGGTGATGCTGCGAGCTTAGCTGCCAAAGCATGCTCACGGCCGCCGCTGCCCAACAACAGGATGTCGATGGTTTGAGTGTCCGCCTTCAAGGGTGCCTCCTCTATGGATGAATGGCCCGCTCCGCGCGAGCCCTTTGCAAGCAAATATACCCCTCGGCCGCCCGTCCGGGCTGCAAAGGGGTATATCGCAATAACCAAATAGTCCCGATTACTTCCAGAATCGGTTGATGATCTGCTCGCGACCAGCGCCAACGCCAATGAACGTCACGCGGGTGTGTGCCAGATCCTCGATAAACGCCACGTAGTCCTGAGCCTCCTGCGGCAGCTCCTCAAAGCTGCGGCAACCGGTGATATCGCACTTCCAGCCAGGGAGCTCCTCGTAGATGGGCTTGGCATGCTCAAAGCGCACCTGGTGTTCGGGCACGCTCGTGTAACGCTCGCCATCGACGTCGTAGGCAACGCACACCTTGATGGTGTCGAAAGCCGAAAGCACGTCGAGCTTGGTCACGGCGATGTCGGTGAGGCCGTTGACGCGCGAGGCATAGTTGGCGATAGGACCGTCAAACCAGCCGCAACGACGACGGCGACCGGTGGTCACGCCATACTCATAGCCCTCCTCGGTCAGCGTGTGGCCGGCCTCGGACTCATAGGAAAGCTCGGTGGGCATGGGGCCCGAACCGACGCGGGTGATATAGGCCTTCATGACGCCCAGCACGCGGTCGACGTTCTTCATGCCCACGCCAGAGCCGGTGATGGCACCGCCGGCGGTGCAGTTGGAAGACGTCACGTACGGATAGGTGCCGTGGTCGATGTCGAGCAGCGTCGCCTGGGCGCCCTCAAACAGCAGGTTCTTGCCCTCATCGATCATGTTGTTGAGCAGCAGGCTCGTCTCGGTGATGTAGGGACGCAGGCGCTCGGCCATCGGCAGGTACTCGTCGCAAATCTGGTCCACGGTGTAGGTGGGCAGGTTGTAGATGAGCTCGAGCTCGGGGTTCACGCGGGCGAGAGCGGTCTCCAGCTTGTCGCGGAACAGTGCCTCGTCCAGCATGTCCTGCATGCGCAGGCCAATGCGCGCCATCTTGTCCTGATAGCACGGACCGATGCCGCGCTTGGTGGTACCGATGTTCTTCTTGCCGAGCTTCTGCTCAAAGGCGCCATCCAGATCGATGTGGTACGGCATGATGACATGCGCGTTGCCGCTAATCTTGAGGTTCTTGGTGGTGATGCCGTCGGCCTCGAACATATCGATCTCCTCAAGGACAACCTTGGGGTTGACGACGCAGCCGTTACCGATCACCGACACGTGATCGGAATACATGATGCCGGAGGGCACCTGGTGCAGGCCGTACTTCTTGCCGTTGACGACGATGGTGTGGCCGGCGTTGTTGCCTCCCGAGTAGCGCACGACGGCATCGAAGTCGCCGGCGACCAGGTCGCAAATCTTACCTTTGCCCTCATCGCCCCACTGGGCACCGACCAAAACGGTTGACGGCATGTTTACTCCTTACATTCATGGACTGTCTACGCGCCACGCCGGCACGCAGAAGCACAAAACATTCCCAGTATACCCGTGCAACGGGCGCCTGTCCTACTCCTCGGCATGTGCCCCATCAAGCTCATAGAACTTGGTGGATGCCGGCAGGAACATCAGATCGACGTCGCCGATCGGGCCCGAACGGTTCTTGGCCACGACGATACGCGTAACGCCCTCGTCGGGTCGATCGTCGCGCGAGGCCTCGGCCTCGTCGGCGGAGCGGTCCAAGAACATAACGATATCGGCGTCCTGCTCGATGGAGCCCGATTCACGAAGGTCGGAAAGCTGCGGGCGCTTGCCGGTACGGGATTCGACCTGACGCGAGAGCTGCGACAGCGCGATGAGCGGGATCTTGAGCTCCTTGGCCATGATCTTCAGACCACGCGACATCTCCGAAACCTCGACGGTACGGCTCTCGGAGCGGCGTCCCGGCGGAGGACTCACCAGCTGCAGGTAGTCCAGGATGATGATTGCCTTCTCCTTGTTATGGAGCATACGGCGGCTCTTGGCGCGAATCTCGGTCACTGTGGTGCCGGGCGTATCGTCAATCAGAATATCGAGCTTGGACAAGGTCTGCGTGGCCTCGTTGATATTGGCCCACTGCTCGGGGCTAATGCGGCCCATGCGGAAGTCACTGATCGAGATCATGGCGTAGGCGCAAATCAGACGCTGGGCAATTTCTTTGCCCGACATCTCCAGCGAGAAGAAGCCGACGGTATAACCGGCAGCGGCAGCGTTGAGCGCCAGATTCAGGGCGAACGACGTCTTACCCACAGCAGGGCGGGCGCCGATAATGATGAGCTGGCCCTCGCGGAAGCCCATGAGCATGCGGTCGAGTGACGGGAAGCCCGTGGGCACGCCCGCAGCCCGACCACCGGCCTGACACACTTCCTCGGCCTCGTTATAGGCCTCAACCATAAACTCGGTCAGCGTCTTGTAGCTCGACTTGACCTCGCGTGCCGTGACCTTGAGCAGCTTGCTCTCGGCTAGCTCCACGACCTCTTTGGTGTCGGTGGGGGCGTTATATGCCAGCGCGTTGATCTCGTTGGTGGCGCCGATCAGCTCGCGCAGCATCGAATCGCGACGAACGATGGCGGCATGGTGCTGCCAGTTCACGAGCGACAGAGTCTGACCCATCAGCTCCAAAATGTAGGCCTCGCCGCCCACGGCATCGAGCTTGTTGATGCTTCGCAGGTAATCGATCAGCGAGATGGAGTCGATGGGAATGCGGCTGTTGTACATATCGACCATCGCGGTGTAGATGGTCTTATGAATGGGCCGGTAGAAATCATCGGGCTGCAGCTCGACCTGGGCCTCTTCGACCACCTCGGGCGATAGCAGCATAGCGGCCAGTACATTGGCCTCTGCATCTTGGTTTTGGGGAAGACCCAACTTTGAGCCGCGGTCCTCGACCGTCAGCCCCGTCTCCCTATCGTCATATGCCATGAGCATCCTCATTCATATCGCTTGCGAGCATCCATAGTATCAGCCACGGTCCCAAAACGCGCCGCGCGCCGCCAATCATCACCGAACCAAACGGATGAACGGTCCTGTATATAGGACTTCGACGCAACGTTCACCATGACACTCACTCAGCGCAAAAAACAAAAGGGCGCCCTGGTTTCCCAGAGCGCCCTTCTTAGAACAAGATTGTTGCGTTGCAGCAAATGCTACTCGGCAGCAGCCTCAGTCTCGACCTCGGCGGTCTCGGCCTCGGCGACCTCAGCGGCCTCCTCGACCTCAGCCTCGGCAGCGAGCTCCTCGGCGGTAACGCCGACGAGAACGACAACCTCGGCCTTGATCTCGCGGTACAGCGAGATGGCAACGGTGTGGGCACCGGCAACCTTGATGGGCTTACCGAGCTCGACGCGCTTGCGGTCGATGTCCATACCGAGCTGAGCCTTGATGGCGTCAGCGACCATAGCGGCGGTAACGGAGCCAAAGAGGATGCCCTCGTCGCCGACCTTGACGTCAACGGTGACCGTCTTGCCCTCGAAGGCAGCCTTGGTCTCGTTGGCGGTAGCCAGACGGACGGCCTCGCGCTTGGCGATGTTGTTGCGACGCTCGTCAAGCTGCTTGAGGTTGCCCTTGGTGGCGGCAACAGCGAGCTTCTTGGGGAACAGGAAGTTCTCAGCGTAACCCTGAGCGACCTCTACGACGTCACCCTCGCCGCCCTTGCCCTTGATCTCATCGAGAAGAATAACCTTCATGATGCGTCTCCCTTCTTAGCCGCGGTCGCGGTTGCCACGAGAGGAAACCACGGGGACGGTGTACGGCAGGAGAGCCATCTCGCGGGCGCGCTTGATGGCGTTGGCGATGTCATGCTGATGCTGCGTGCAAGCGCCAGTGACGCGACGGGGCTTGATCTTGCCACGGTCGGTCATGTACTTACGGAGAAGCTGAGTGTCCTTATAGTCGATGAACTCAGTGTTCTCCTTGCAGAACTGGCAGTACTTACGACGCGGCTGACGTGCAGAAAAATCATTAGCCATGTCAAAATACCTTTCATTTGGCAACTTCGGCGAACCGAAGCCGCCTCTCACTCAAAAATAGGTGAACAACCCTTAGAACGGGATGTCCTCATCGTAGACGTCGACCGCGGGCGGCGTAGCCACCGGCGCGGCAGGACGTGCTGCGGGCGCGGGAGCTGCGGGGGCGTAACCGCCCTGATCGTAGCCACCCTGGCCACCACGGGAGCTCATAAACTCGATCTCATCGACGATGACCTCAAGCTTGCTCCGGCGCTGGCCGTCGCGCTCCCAAGAGCTGTAGCGCAGCTTGCCCTCGATCGCGACCTTGTTTCCCTTTGCCAGGAAACGGCTCACGGCCTCGGCGCGGGTGCCGAACATGGTGCAGTCGACAAAGTTGGGATAGTCCTCCCACTCGCCAGTCTGCGCGTTGCGGCGACGATCGTTCACGGCAACGCCAAAGGACAGAACCTGGGTTCCGCCGGCGGTGGCGCGCAGCTCGGGATCGCGGGTGAGGTTACCGGTGATGTTCACTCGATTGATGCTCATAACTCACTACTTCCTCTTGGGGCACAAGCCCAGTCCAAAACGACAGTCTTACTCCTGGTCGTCGCGACGGACGATCATGTGGCGGACCACAGCGTCGGTGATGCGCAGGACGCGATCAAGCTCGGCGATCTGGGTAGGATCTGCGTGGAAGTTGATGAGGGTGTAGTCACCATCGGTGAGGTCGTTGATCTCGTAGGCGAGCTTGCGCTTGCCCCACTCGTCAACGGAGTCGACCTTGCCAGCGCCCTCAGCGATCGTGGTATCGATACGCTTCATAACAGCGAGACGAGTCTCGGGGTCGAGCGACGGGTCAACAAAGAACAGCAGTTCATAAGCCTTCATATTGTCACCTCCTCTGGGCAAATGTGGCTTCAGGTCGTGAAGGTGCGCCTGAAGCAGGAAAAGACTTGGTAATAATATCTTTCAACCTCCTAGGCTGCAAGAATATGCAGCTACAACCTCATGACCTCCACATATGCCCATACTCGCACGACGTTTCATGCGCATTCCAACCAAATGCTGACCAAAAGCTTGACGGATCTGTGGACAAGATACGGTGCCGTGAGGACAAGCTGAGCCAAGTCGCAGGTCAACGGGCGCATGGTTGTGGTCGCAAAATGCATACCAGTGGTCTAATTGATCGCCAAAAAGATTTTAAATTCGTTTGCTCGTGGTCTATAAAGTCCTTTTTTGAGCAATTCGCTTAGCATGATTTTGCTGGTCAGGCTGCATGTGCCGCGCGTTTTAGGCACAGCGCGAGACACTGTGGATCAAAAAATGCTAAGTTTTCGGCTTGCACCTTGCGATTCCTCGTGTATACTAACTTTCGCATTTAACGGAGAGTTGTCCGAGTGGCCGAAGGAGCACGATTGGAAATCGTGTAGGCGTCAAAAGCGTCTCCAGGGTTCAAATCCCTGACTCTCCGCCAGTTAATTCCAAAGCAGGCCTTCGAGCCTGCTTTGTTTTTACCCCACGCGGAGGGGTGGCAGAGTGGTTGAATGCGGCGGTCTCGAAAACCGTTTGGCCTGTATAAGGTCACGAGGGTTCGAATCCCTCCTCCTCCGCCATTTAGATTGAGAAAGCTCCCTAGAATGGGAGCTTTTTTGTTATCGAAATACATCTCGATCCCGCGCTTCCCCAAACGTGTACGTCAGCCTCCAAAAACGACATTTTTCGACATCTTTGGAGGCTGACGTACACGTTTGGATTGAGCTCACGGGAGTGGCACTATTCGGAAGGTGCCTCCTCGTCTCGTATGCTTTTCCAGTTGCGGATAAGTGCCTTGCGTAGTTCGTTTTGTTTTCTCTGGTACCCGGTGTCGGTACAGCGAGGCATGCCGAGTGCTTCGCGAATGTTGTTCATGGCGCGGTGAAAGGCGAGCTGGCTGCCGAACTGAGCCGAAGTGAGCGTAACGATTCGATATCCCATTTGGGAGAGAACGGCCTCTCGCTCCGCATCTGCTCCCTTGCGCTCGAGCTCATCGTGAAAACCGCCCTTATATTCGATACCGAGCGCCCTGCGCTCATAGGTCACGAGCGCATCGATTTTGAGCGTTCGAGCTTTGGCGCAATGCCAGAGACGTTGAGGGATCTCGAGCGGTTTGTTGAGTTCGACACCTCGGATGCCAACGCCGCCTTCGCTTGTTGGGAGCGAGAGGGCGATTGCCGAAGCGGTCTCCATAGGCGAGGCCGAGCGATCGTAGATGTGCCTGAGCGCGAGCCGTGCACGTGTGGCACCGGGTTTGCCGGGGTGCCGATCGAGCAGTTCGGTTATTTCATCCTTGGAGGTGGTGGCTGGTTGCTCGGTATAAGGGTCGGCGGGATTGAGCCTCATGCGATAATCGCCGCAAACTTCATAGCCATATTCGAGATATTCGATCCTATCCATCCACTCGGCAGCGAGCACGAAGGCGAAGGCTTCGTCGGTGATGAAGATTCCGGGCGTCAACTCGTTAATATGCTCGTAGGGAAGATTTTGTCCAAGAATGTGGCAAACGACGCCTTTGGTACGAATTCGCTCAAATTCGAATACAACCGCGATATCGATAGTCTTAAGCATATCGGACGGAATGCCGCAGTCGGTAAGGGCCTGTCGTATGCGCGCAACACGTTGCTGGGTGGAGATGCCTTGTGCGCCTATCTGGTAGTCGTGCCGCGCAAGAGACTGAACCAAATTCTGGGGTGCATGATGGACAAGCCATGCGGTTTTATGCGAAATGAGAACAGGGGTATCCATTGAGGGCCTCTCGCTCTGAGCCGGTATCCAACTCTTATGTCCGTTGAAGTGGGGAAATATACCGGATGTGAGTAAATCAACTCACTCATGCTGTGAGCTCAATCCAAACATGTACGTCAGCCTCCAAAGATGTCGGAAAATGTCGTTTTTGGAGGCTGACGTACATGTTTTGGACCCTTGGCATTCCAGTAACGCCACGCCCCCACCCAGTCCCGACCGTTTGCCGAGCAATAGGGTCGCAATCGGCGCTGAACATGTACTATGTACGGGCATTGTCCAAATCCGTAATCCAAAGGACCCCATCTTGCCCGTCGTCGCCGCTATGACCATTACCTCACATGCCTCGGATGCCATGGTCGCTATTCCGTTTTGGCTCGAGATGTTCGCCGTTGTCGCGGCATCGATCTCAGGCGTTCTGGTTGCGCGCGAGCACAAGCTTGACCTGGTGGGCGCCGTCGCGCTCGCCGTGGTTTGCGGCTTGGGCGGCGGTCTTTTGCGCGACATGACACTCCAGGTCGGCAACGTCTACATCCTCAACCAGCCAATGGCGCTGCCGCTCTCCATCGCCACGGCGGCCATCATTTACATCTTCCCGGCAATCGTCGATAAGCCCGACAAACTCATCCCCCTGCTCGACATCATCTCGGTCGGCATCTATGCGGCAACCGGCGCAGACAAGGCACTGGTCTACGGATTTGCACCCGTCGTTTGCATCATGATGGGCTTTTTCACCGCGGTGGGCGGCGGCATGCTGCGCGACGGCTTTATGGGCGTGGTTCCGGGCATTTTCCAACGCACCAACTTTTATGCCATCGCGGCCATCGCCGGATCGGCAAGCTATGTAAGCCTCGTCATGAGTGGCTTGGTCAGCAATGTCGCCGCGCTGGTCGTATGCGTTATCGTGACCATGGGTCTGCGCTGGCTCTCGCTGCGCTTTGACATCAAAAGCCCCACCGAAGAAGACATCGCGCACTTTTTACATCGCAAAAAGTAGATAGCAAGGCACGACCTTTCGAAATGCAACCGAGAGGTTCTTTTAGAGCGCTCGCACGTTGGGTACCCTGTTAGATATATGCCGAGTATCTAACGAAGGATTCACTATGCCTTGCAACCTAGAACCGTCGAACAAGCGCCGCAAAGCGCAGGCCCGCATCGCCCTCCTATTCGTACTGATTGCGCTTGCGCTGACCGTACTTCCCACGGCGTCGTTCGCCGGCACAGACACCGCGGGCAACGTACTCGCAACCGAAGCTGACTCAAATCCGTCTGGCGTCGCGGGCGACCTGTACTGGGCTGGCCAAAGCCTTAACCTGGACGATGCCTCCATCGGCCGCGATATTATCGCGGCAGGCGACAGCCTATCGATTCGCGACTGCACCGTAGGCGGCGCCATTCGACTGGCGGCGCGCACCATCGATATCTCCAAAACCGCAATCGATGGCAGCGTGACGGTAGCCGGTCAGCACGTCGTGCTCAACACCGGTAGCACCGCCAACTGTTTTTACGCGATGGGCGATACTGTTGCCCTGCGAGGCTCCACCAAGTCGGCAGCACTTGCAGGCGATACGGTGACCATCGACGGCACCGTCGAGGGCGATGTCGAGGTTTGGGCCGATAAGCTCGTCTTGGGCAAAAACGCCCGCATCACCGGCACCGTGAGCGCGCATGTTTCCGAGGACCCCGAGCGGGCCGAGGGCGCTCAGGTCGGAGCCCTCAAGATCGACCGTACCGAGAACGAGAACACCTCAACGATTAACGACACCATCGGCGGCATCGTCGCCGCGGCGCTTTCCACTTGCTTTGTCGCGATCCTCCTCGAGCTCGTCTTTCCGCGCGCGACCGCCAGCGCCGCCGGCATGCTTCGTCAACGACCTACCCCTCTGTGGGTGAGCGGTCTTTTGGGCACGGTGGCCGCCGTTCCCGCCGTCCTGTTACTCATCATCTCGATTGCAGGTCTGTCACTCGCCGGAGCTCTCATGTGCGCCGTGATCGGTATCGCTCTGGTCTCGGCGGCGTTTACGGGCACCGCGATCGCACGCATGATCGGACACAGCCAGAACCGCTACGCCATGGCCGCCGTGGGCGGTATCGCCGCGGGCGCACTCACGGCACTTCCCCTTATGGGTAGCTTTGTCAGCGGCGTAGCCTTCGTCTTTACGCTCGGCTACGTCATCCAGATCATCTGGCGCAACGCCCGCCTCAAGCCGCAGCAGGCCGCCAATACTCCGGGCCTTCCTTCCGCCTAGCCGTCAACCACCACAAAGGGGACAGACACCTTTGCGGTGGTGCAGACCAACTCAATCCCTGTGCACCAAAAAGGGCACCGACCGCGATGGTCGGCGCCCTTTCTTGTTAGTCGCTATAAAGCTCGGCGCTTATTTGTTGACCTGACCGGCGCGGACTGCGGCCTTCTTGCGGTCGGTAGCATTGAGCAGACGCTTGCGCAGGCGGATGTTCTTGGGAGTGATCTCCACCAGCTCGTCGTCGGCGATGTACTCCAGCGCCTCCTCCAGCGAGAAGGTGCGGGGCGGCACCAGCTGGACGGAGATATCGGAGGTCGAGGAACGCTGGTTGCCCAGGTTCTTGGTACGGGCGATGTTGACGACCATGTCGCCGGCCTTGCTGCGCTCGCCCACGATCATGCCCTCGTAGCATTCGGTACCCGGCTCAACAAACAGCTGGCCGCGCTCCTGCAGCGTGCCCAGAGCGTAGGCAACGGCTTTCTCGGTGGTCATGGAGATCATGGCGCCGTTCTGGCGGTTGCCGATCTCGCCGGCATAGGGGCCGTACTCCAGGAAGGTGTGGTAGAACACGCCCTCGCCGTGAGTGACGTTCATGATGCGGTTCTTAAGACCCATGATGCCGCGGGTCGGGATCTTAAACTCGAGGTGCGTCACGATACCCGAGGTATCCATGCTCGTCATGATGCCGCCGGAGGTGCCGAAGACCTCAACGACCTTGCCCGAATACTCGTCCGGGCACTCGACGACGGCCTGCTCGACGGGCTCCATCTTATTGCCGTTCTCGTCCTTCTTAAACAGAACGCGGGGACGGCCGACCTGGAACTCAAAGCCCTCGCGACGCATGGACTCCATCAGGACGGACAGGTGCAGAATGCCGCGGCCCGAGACCTCGACGCCGCTCTTGTCCTCGAGCTCCTCGATCTTCATGGTCACGTTGTTCTCGGCCTCGTTGAACAGGCGCTCCTTGAGCTGACGGGCACCCACGATGTCGCCGTCGCGGCCGACGAGCGGGGAGGTCGAAGCCTCAAAGACGATGGACAGGGTCGGCGGGTCGATCTCGATGGGTTCGAGCTCAACGGGGTTCTCGGGATCGGTGTAGACATCGCCGATATCGGTGCGGTCGATGCCCACGACGGCGGCGATATCACCGGCGCCGACTTCCTGGCACTCGGTGCGACCCAGGTAGTCGAAAGTAAAGAGCTGCTTGACGGTAGCGGTAGCGCTGGAACCGTCGTTCTTGACGACCAGGATCTGATCGCCCTGGTGAATGGTGCCGGAGTACACGCGACCGATACCGATGCGGCCAACGAAGTTGGAGTGGTCGATGGTCACACACTGCATGGCCAGCGGGGCGTTCTCGTCAACCTCGGGCGCGGGCATGTCGTCGATGATCATATCGAGCAGCGGATACATGTCCATGTTGCCGTCGTTGGGGTCAAGGCGGGCAAAGCCATTCATGGCGCTGGCGTAGACCACGTGCTCCATGGCAAACTCAAGCTGGTCGTCGGTGGCGCCCAGGTCGGCCATCAGGTCCAGGCAGTCGTTGTAGGCCTTCTCGGGGTTGGCGCCCGGACGGTCGATCTTGTTGATGACGATCATGATCTTGAGGCCGGTGTCGATGGCGTGACGCAGCACGAAGCGGGTCTGGGGCATGGGGCCCTCAAAGGCATCGACCAGCAGCAGGGCGCCGTCGGCCATACGCAGCACGCGCTCGACCTCGCCGCCAAAGTCAGCGTGGCCCGGGGTGTCGATGACGTTGATCTTAACGTCCTTGTACTCGATAGAGATGTTCTTGGCGAGAATCGTAATGCCGCGCTCGCGCTCCTGGTCGTTAGAATCCAGGACGCGGTCCTCGACCTGCTGGTTGGCACGGAAGGCGTCCGTGGCACGCAGGAGCTTGTCGACCATCGTCGTCTTGCCGTGGTCGACGTGAGCGATGATGGCGATGTTCCTCAGATTGTCTACGCGCATGTAGTTCCCCTATCTTCTATCTATATACAACCGGCACGCGTATGCGACCCGCCCAGTAACACAACGCTCGGCGGGAATTTTGAGCCTTTTACCGAAAACTCGTTTATTTTAGCGATTTTAGATAAGAGGGGTTTCCTCGCCTGCAGGTTCAGGGTCGCTCCACATAAAACCATCGCCGGCGCCCACACCTTCGTACAGTACATATGCCGAAAAGCCGCTCTCGAGCGTCGTCTCAAAGAAACTCACAAGCAGGGCGTCATGGTAGCCGCCATCAATTTCGACACAACCGGTGTAGCCGATGGCGTAACGGGCGATGCGACCCAGGCCCTCGTTCTTAAGGCCCATCTTGTGCTCGGAGATAAAGTTGGTGGCAGCCTCGAGGCATGCCTCCTCGCCGTCCTCGTCGAGTGCCGCCAGATAGCGGTTGGACGCGGCGTCTTCGATCGCAACGACAACACCGGGGTTCTCACCAGCGGCCAGGTCGTCTAAAAATGCCCCGATGAGGTCGCACACCATGGCGTCGAGCTCGGCGGAGACGTTTCCGGCGTCCTGCATATCCTGTGCCATTTTTAGACCTTCCCATCGAGTCCGGCGTCGTTACATCTCTTGTGCCTCGGCAGCGATCTCGGCGGCGGCGTCGCGGGCGCGCATCATATCGGCGGCGCGCTTATCGAGTACCTTGATCTGGTTGGTCAGCATCACGGCATCGACCACGCCCCAGATGACCAAGCCCGTCGAAATCGAAAACCCAAGCGCACCAACTGTACCACGAAGGCGCGAGGAGATTGCCGCGACAAGTGCGGAGACGGCAACCATCTTGATAAAGGAGGCACGGCGCTCGCGAAGCGTACGGGCCTGCGTCACATAGGCGATGCGTGCGGCCTCGGATGCCTCCGAGCGCATCTGGGCTTCACGCGCGATGGCGGCCGCCTCAGCCGACATGCCGCCGGCCATCAGCGAACGCTCCGCAACCCTGCCGCCCCGCATTTAAAAATCATCGGGCGAGAGTGTGTGAACGAACTCATCGAACTTCTCGAACTCCTGCTCGTCGTCAACTTCCTCGGCGTGGGCAGAAACGGTACCCAGGCGGTTCATGATGTCGTCCTCAACAAACATGGGAGCATTGCTGCGCACGGCGAGGGCGATGGCATCGCTCGGACGCGCATCGATCCTATGCTCGTTGCTGTCGGCCAAAACAACGACCGTCGCATAGAACACGGGAGGCTCGGCACGGACAATCTCGATGCGCTCGAGTTTTGCATCCAGGGCATCAAGCGTGTCGAGCAGCAGGTCATGGGCGATCGGGCGCTCGGCACGACCGCTGTCGATACCGCGGCTAATAGCCGCAGCCTCAAACGAACCAGTTTGGATAGAAAGGGAGCGCAGCGGCGCAGGGGAGTCCGATTTGCTGCAGCGCTCGCGAAGTACGATAAGCGATGGCACGGGACCGGCGGCCATGACGATGGTCTCTATGTCGACACGAACCATGGAACACCTCCGGTACGTAGCGGTTAACACGCGGCGCCTTCGCCGCATTGAATAGCTATACTACCCAATCTTTCGCACAGCACACAAAACCAAAATGAGTTTTATCACACACAAGAAAAAAGCCCCGAGGCCATGCCTCGAGGCTCTTCACAGTTTTGATGGTGGACCTGACAAGATTCGAACTTGTGACCTCCCGGTTATCAGCCGGACGCTCTAACCAACTGAGCTACAGGTCCATCATGGTGGAGGTTAGGGGGATCGAACCCCTGACCTCAGGCTTGCAAAGCCCGCGCTCTCCCAGCTGAGCTAAACCCCCACGGAGACAGTAATAAACACCCCAGCGGCGACTCGGCTCTCGCTGGGGTGTTTATTGCGAAAGAAAGTGGTGGACCTGACAAGATTCGAACTTGTGACCTCCCGGTTATCAGCCGGACGCTCTAACCAACTGAGCTACAGGTCCATCGCGCAAGGGATATATTAGACGAGTCGCTACGCGCGCGTCAACAACTTTTTTGAAAATCTTTGGAGGGTGTTCGCCCCGGCCGCACGGCGGCATGTGAAGTCGCCTGCTCGGACAGTCCTGACTCGCGCAGAGAGCACATTAAGTGCTCTCTGGCTCGTGCGGAACTCGCGATCGACTTCGCATGCCGCCGTGTGGCCGGGGCGAACGCGAGTCCCGAGGTTTTCAAAAAAGCGGTCGGCGCGCAGTGCGCCGACCGCCGATATATGGGGTCTGATATTTTCTACCAGCTAGGGCCTCTTACTCGTCTAGGAGATCCTCTGGCATGTCGTTGCCGTCGCCTAGGTCGACTGGGGTATTTTCGGCATCGACCGTTGCCTCGGCCTCGGCGCCTTCGCCTTCGGGCTTTTCCTTAGCTGCCGTCATGCGGGCGACAGCGCACACACGGTCGTTGTCGTCGACGGTCATCATCTTGACGCCCTGGGTGGCTCGGCCGGTCTGGCTAATCTCATCGGTCTTGACGCGAATGACCGTCGCGCCTTCCGTCACGATGAACAGCTCGTGCTGCGGACCCACCGTCTTCATGGCCGCGAGGTTTCCCTTGCGCTCGGTCATCTGGATGGTGTAGACGCCCTGGCCGCCGCGGTTCTGCTCCGGATAGTCCGCGACCGGCGTGCGCTTGCCGTAGCCGCGCTCGGTGATGACAAACAGGTCGCCGTTGCCGTTGGTAACCTCCATACCCAAAACGCTCACGCCGTCCTTCATGCTAATACCGCGAACGCCGCTGGTGTCGCGTCCCGTGGCGCGAACCTGGTCCTCGGGGAACATGATCGCCTTGCCCGCAGTGGTGGCCAGGATGATCTTGTCGCCCTCGCGCACACGGCGCACGGCGAGCAGCGCGTCGTCGTCTCTCAGATTGATGGCGATCAGGCCATCACGGCGGCTGCGGTCGTAAGCGCTCATCACGGTCTTCTTGACCATGCCGCTCTTGGTGGCAAACATCAGGTACTCGTCGGCGGGGAACTCGCGGCAGCTGATGACACTCGCGATCTTCTCGCCTTCCTCAAAGGGCAGCAGGTTGACGATCGCGGTGCCGCGCGCCTGGCGCGTACCCACCGGCAGCTCGTGCACCTTCAGGCGGTAGACCTTGCCCTTGCTCGAGAAGAACAGCACGTACTCGTGCGTGGACGCGATAAACATCTCGTCGATGACGTCGTCCTCTTTAAGGTTGACGCCCGACACGCCCTTGCCGCCGCGCTTCTGGGCGCGGTAGGCAGCCACCGGGATGCGCTTCACGTAGCCGGTGTGGGTGATGGTCACGACCATGTCCTCGTCGGCGATGAGGTCCTCGACATCCAGATCCTTTTCGACATGGCTGATCTCGGTGCGGCGTTTGTCGCCGAACTTTTTCGAAATCTCGCGCATCTCCTCCTTGATGACGCCCAGGATCTTCTCCTCATGCGCCAGCAGGTCCTCGTAGTAGGCGATGGCGCGGCGCAGACCGTCCAGCTCTTCCTGGATCTTGTCGCGCTCCAGGCCAGTCAGGCGGCGCAGCTTCATCTCGAGGATGGCCGTGGTCTGCTCGGGCGTAAAGCCAAAGCGCTCGATCAGGCGGCCGCTTGCCTCGGAGTCGGTCTGCGAGGAACGGATAATGCTGATGACCTCGTCGATATGGTCGAGAGCCATCAAGTAGCCCTCGAGGATATGGGCACGTGCCTGGGCCTTCTTAAGGTCAAAGCGAGTGCGGCGGGTGACGACGTCGACCTGGTGGTCGATGTAGTGCTGCAGCATCTCGCGCAAGCTCAGGCATTTGGGAACGCCGTTGACGAGTGCCAGGTTGTTGGCGCCAAAGGTCGTCTGCAGCGAGGTGTACTTATACAGGTTGTTGAGCACGACCTGCGGAATGACGCCCTTCTTGAGCTCGATGACCAGACGGATGCCCTTTTGGTTGGACTCGTCGCGCATGTCCGAGATGCCCTCGATGCGCTTGTCGTTTACGAGCTGGGCGATCTTCTCCTGCAAGGTGCCCTTGTTGACCATGTAGGGAATCTCGGTAAAGACCAGGCGGCTGCGACCGGTCTTGGTGGATTCCACGTGGGCCTTGGCACGCACGGTAATGGAGCCGCGACCGGTCTCGTAGCTCTGCCTAATGCCGGCGCTGCCCATGATGATGGCGCCGGTGGGGAAGTCCGGACCGGGCATGATCTGCATAAGCTCGTCGACGGTGGCGTCGGGATTGTCGATCAGGTAGCAGGTGGCCTCGATCGCCTCGGTGAGGTTATGCGGGGCGATATTGGTGGCCATGCCGACGGCGATGCCCTGACTACCGTTGACCAGCAGGTTGGGAAAGCGCGCGGGCAGCGCCACGGGCTCGGCGAGCGACTCGTCGTAGTTGGGCTGCCAGTCGACGGTATCCTTTTGCAGGTCGCGCAGCAGCTCCATGGCAGGCTTTGCCAGGCGGCTCTCGGTATAACGCATGGCCGCCGCGCCGTCGCCATCGATGTTGCCGAAGTTGCCGTGGCCATCGATGAGCGGTGTGCGCATGGAGAACCACTGCGCCAGACGAACCATGGCCTCGTAAACCGCGGAGTCACCGTGCGGATGGTACTTGCCGATAACTTCTCCGACCGTCCAGGCCGACTTCTTATGCGGGCGGTTGGGGTAGATGCCGCTCTCGTTCATGGCGTACAGGATGCGGCGGTGCACCGGCTTTAGTCCGTCGCGCACGTCCGGCAGGGCGCGCGCCGTGATGACCGACATCGAGTACTCGATGAACGACTGCTTCATCTCGCGGCCGAACTCTGAAATCTGGAGCTGACCGCCGTTGATGTCCTCGCCGGCCGAAGCGCCACGATCGACCGCGCCGAAGCTCTCCTCGAGCTCGGCGTCGTCATCCTCATCATCTTCATCCTCGGCGTCGGGGTTATAGGAATCCGGATCGCCGTCCTCGCCCTGCTCGGCGCGGGCGAGTAGGCGCTTCAGATCATCGGGCATGCCGGCGTCGCCGGCCTCGTCCATACCCTCGTTGTTGTTGATATCGTCTGCCACGTTACCTCCTCTTAAGCGTCAAGGAACCGAGCATCATGCGCATGCTTTTCAATGTACTCGCGGCGATAGCCGACCTCGGAACCCATGAGCTCGCGCACGGCGCGGTCCGCCACCACGGCGTCCTCGATCGACACGCGCTGCAGGATACGGGTCTTGGGGTCCATCGTCGTCGAGGCAAGCTGCTTGGGGTCCATCTCGCCCAGGCCCTTGTAGCGCTGAACGGTATAGCCCTTGCGCTTCTTGGTGATCTTGCCGTCCTTGGCCTTGCCGTCCTCGTCGTTGTCGTCGGGGTTCAGGCCCAGGCTCTGAATGGTGTCGCGCAGAATCTCGTCTTCGGGCTGGCGGCCGTTGGGATACACGTAATGGATCTTGTTGCGTACCTTAATGCCAAAGATGGGCGGGCAGGCAACATAGACATAGCCGGCATCGATCAGCGGGCGCATGTACTTGTAGAAGAACGTCAGCAGCAGGATGCGGATATGCGCACCGTCAACGTCTGCATCGGTCATGATGATGATCTTGTGGTAGCGCGCCTTGCTGATATCGAAGTCGCCACCGTCGCCGGCGCTCGTCGTGACGCCGCAGCCGATCGCGGTGATCAGGGATTGGATGGTGTCGCTCGAGAACGCGCGGTGGTCACCCACGCGCTCGACGTTCAAAATCTTGCCGCGCAGGGGCAGAATCGCCTGGATGTCTCGGCGACGGCCGTCCTTGGCCGAACCGCCTGCCGAGTCGCCCTCTACGATAAAGAGCTCGGTCAGCTCGGCATCGCGTACCGAGCAGTCGGCGAGCTTGCCGGGCAGCGACGCCGTCTCGAGCAGGCTCTTGCGGCGGGTCGCCTCACGCGCCTTGCGGGCGGCGTTGCGGGCCTTGCATGCCTGCTGGGCCTTCTTGACGATCTCGCGGGCGGGTTTGGGATGCTCCTCCAGATAATCGGTCAGCCCATCGGTCACGATCTTGAGCGTGAGCGCGCGCATGTAGGAACTGCCGAGCTTGGCCTTGGTTTGGCCCTCAAACTGCGGGTCGGGCAGCTTGACCGAGATGACGGCCGAAAGCCCCTCGCGCACGTCGTCGCCGCTCAGGTTGGCCTCCTTCTCCTTGAGTAGGTTCTGCTTGCGAGCGTAATCGTTGATCACGCGGGTGAGAGCGGTGCGGAAACCCTCGAGATGCATGCCGCCCTCGGGGGTGTAGATGTCGTTGGCAAACGACATGACGTTCTCGCCGTAGCCGGCATTCCACTGCAGGGACACCTCGACCTCGCCCATCTTGGTCACGGGCGCATCCGGATCCGACTTGCCCTCGATATAGATGGGCTCCTTGAAGGCCTCGGGGACGTCTTTGCCGTCGTTGAGGAACTTGACGAAGTCGATGATGCCGCCCTCGTAGCAGAACTCCTCCACGTGGGGAGTCGCCTCGCGCTCGTCGGTCAGCACAATCTTTAGATTCTTATTGAGGAACGCCGTCTCCTGCAGACGGTTGTGCAGCGTATCGAAATCGTAGACACAGGTCTCGAAAATCTCGTCGTCGGGCCAGAAGCTGACGGTGGTACCCGTCGAACCCGAGGTGCCCACGACCTCCATCTTCTTGACGGTCTTGCCGCGCGAGAACTCCATCTCGTAGACGCTGCCATCACGGCGCACCTGCACGACCACGCGCTTGGACAGTGCGTTGACGACGGAGATGCCCACGCCGTGCAGTCCGCCCGAGACCTTGTAGGCCGAGTTATCGAACTTACCGCCGGCGTGCAGGATCGTCATAACGACCTCGAGCGTCGGGATCTTTTTGATGGGATGCTCGTCGACGGGGATGCCTCGCCCGTTGTCGACGACCGTGATGGAGTTGTCGGCGTGGACCGTCACGTGAATCTCGGTGCAGAAACCGGCCATGGCCTCGTCAACGGAGTTGTCAACGATCTCCCACACCAGGTGATGCAGGCCGCTGGCGCTCGTCGAGCCGATATACATGCCCGGGCGCTTACGAACGGCCTCGAGACCTTCGAGAATCTTAATCTCGCCGCCATCGTAATCGTTTTCGTTTGCCACACGTCCTCCTTCAGCTAAGAAAATGTGTACAGCCTTACTAGTTTATCGTAAAAAAATACCCTCGGGAGCGAGGGTATTTGGCTCTACAAGGCCACCAGATGCGATTTAAGGCTCTTTCTCGCTTTGCACGCCCTTGGCCCACTCGGCACTGGCTCTCATGGCATTCTCGAGGGCCTCGCGCAGTTTTTGGTCTTCGATGGGCGCCACTTGGCGCTCGATCTCGCCGCGTTCGGCTTCGCTTAGATCGGCGTGCGGAACCGGCGGTCGCTCGGTCACGGCCGGGCGCAGGCGCTCCTTGGCAGCCGGCGGCGTGTGACCGGGCGCGGTCGTTTTGAACACCAGGCCGTCCACATGCGCGCCGGCCCGCTCCATGCGCGCCCGGATGATCTCGCGCAGCAGCGTCATCTCCTGCGTCCACGAGGGCGAATCGAGATACACCAGCAGCTCATTGGACTCGGGCAGGTAGCGCAGGCCCGTCACGTGGCGTCCCTCGCGCGTGCCCGAGCACACCGCATTCCAGGCACGATAGACCGCGCGCGACTCCTCGGCAGCCTCCATTTGCGCGCGGCGCTCAGGTGTCGCGGCCGCCAGGATGCGCTGACGCTCGGCATCCAAAAAGCCGCCAAAGGCAACCGTTCCGTTCTCGCGCTCGTAATTAGCACGCCTCACCCATGCTCACCACCTTGGCTCGTTCAAGCAGGTCATCGGTAAAGTACCCCAGGTTGGTCGTAGTTATGACCGTCTGGATATCATCGCCAATCAGCCGCAGGAAAGCGCCGCGACGCTCGCCGTCGAGCTCGCTCATCACGTCGTCCAAAAGCAGCAGTGGGGCGGTGCCCAGGACATCGCGAGCCACGGCAACCTCGGCCACCTTCCAGGACAGCACCAGCGTTCGCTGCTGTCCTTGGCTGGCAAATGAACGGGCGGAGCGACCCGCCACGGTAAACTCAATCTCGTCGCGATGCGGTCCCACCAACGTCACGCCGCGGCGAATTTCCTCGTCGGCGCGCTCGTCAAGGGCGGCCAGCATGCGCTCGTACGCCCAACCCTTCAGCTCCTCGCGATTCTCGACCTGGGGCAAATCTCCCAGCGTGGACGCATAGGACACGTTGGCGGCTTCACCGGACGCCACTTGCCCGTAGGCAGCGCGCACATGGCCCGCCAGTCGGTCGAGCAGGGCCAACCGGTGCACGAGCAGGGCCGAGCCTGCGCGGGCAATTGATTCGTTCCACGCGCCGAGCATCTCGCGGCAGCACCAGGTCTCCTTGAGCAAGGCGTTGCGCTGGGTCACGCAGCGCCCATAGGTACTCGCAAGATCGGCATAGCGTGCGCTCAGTTGCATGCCAAAGTCATCGAGGACGGCGCGGCGCACACTGGCGCCTCGCTTAACCATGTCCAGATGGTCGGGACAAAACAGCACGCTCGGCAGAACCCCGCGCACACCGGCGGCAGAGCATCTCTTGCCGTTGCGGCTAAACGAGCGCTTACCGTCCTCCGCGCTCAATCCCATATCAAGCACGCGGCCGTCGCCCTCGAGTCTCAGCTCGACCTTGCACGAGCCCACGCCGTCATGGATGAGCTCGGCTGCGGTCGGATGTCTAAACGAGGCGCCGCTCGTCAGCAGCTGCAGCGCCTCTATGAGATTGGTCTTTCCTGCCGCATTGGGCCCCGCAAGTATCGTCACGCCTTCGTCCAGGGCAAGACGGTAGCTATCGAAGCTGCGGTAGTGCGCGACGGAAAGATCGCGGGCGAACATGGTCATGGCGCAGCGCTAGATGCGGACCGGCATGACTAGGTACAGGTAGTTGATCTTGTCGTAGGACTTGAAGATGCCCGCCTGCGAGTAGCTCTTGAGCTCCAGCGTGATCTCCTTCTCCTTGGACAGGGCATTGAGGCAGCCGAAGATGTAGTGGTAGTTGAAGGCGATGGTGCCCGACTCGCCCTCGGCCTCGACATCGATCGTCTCCTGCGCAAGGTCCTGGTCATTGGAAATGGAGGACAGGCCCATCTGCCCGTTCTCGACATCGATCTCGAACTTGACGGCGGGGTTGGCGCTCGCGATAACGGCCACGCGCTTGAGGGCGGCGTTAAAGGCGGCGACGTCGATCTTGACGCTCGTCACGCACGAATCGGGGATGAGCTGCTTGTAGTTGGGATACACGCCCTCGATGCGACGCGACACGTAGGTGGTGTTGCCGGCCTCGAAGACGACCTGGGTGTCGGTAGCCCCGATCATGATGGTCGCCTGGCTGGCCATGATGTTCAGCGCGTCGTTAAAGGCGTCAGCCGGAACGTTGAGCTCAAAGGAGCCCTCGAGGGTCGAGGTCTCGACCTGCGTATCGCACACGGCCAAGCGGAAGGAATCGGTCGCCACCAGGCGTACGGTGTTGTTCTCGACCTTCATGTGCACGCCGCCCAGGATGGGGCGAGCCTTGTCGGTCGAGGTGACGCGCCACGCGCGGCCGACCATTTCGGACAAGATATCGGTCGGCAGCTCCACGGCACTCTCGATGGCATAGGCCGGAAACTCGGGGAAGTCATTGGCATCGAGCGTGTTCAGCCTAAAAGAGCTCTTCTCGCAGCCAATCAGCACCTGGCGCTCGGACAGCTCAAAGGTGACCGGGGCATCGGGGAGGGTCTTGGTGATATTGGAGAGCATCTTACAGGGGATAACCATCTCGCCCTCTTCTTCGACATGCGCCGCGATGCGATGACGGATCGAGATGGTGTAGTTAGAGGTCTGGAATTCCAAGATGCCGTCTTGGGCCTTAACGAGCACGCCCGACAGGATGGGGAGGGTGGATGCCGAAGCGACACCCTTCATAACGACGCCGATGGCTTGTGTAAGCGAGCTCTGGCTGACGGTGAACTTCATCTTTTAATACCTTTCTATAGATATAAATATCTTAATAATAGTAATAGCACTGACGAAACTGTTGATTACTCCCAAAGACGCAGGTCAGACCCAGAAAGAGAATCGACAGCAACCTGTGTGCAACAGGGGTGGTTTTCCACGTTCAAAACCTGCGCAAAACTTTTCATCACCGCGGGTTGGGTTTTAGACACCTTATGCCCGTGGTTTCGACAAGTTTTCAACAGGTGTCTCTATTTCCCTACGAGCGCAGTGTAATTTTATCGCGCAGCGACTTGAGGTCTTCGGTGACGGTGCGGTCTTCCTGGATCATCTTCTGGACCTTTTTGTAGCTCGTGCTGACGGTCGAGTGGTTGCGGTTGCCAAATTCGGCGCCCACCGCCGTGGTCGTCATCTCGCACATCTCGATGGCCAGATAGATGGCAATATGGCGTGCTTTGGCGATATTGGCGTTGCGACGCGGGCCGATGAGCTCCTCGTGCGTCACGCCGTACTGCTCTTCGATGACGGACTGAACCGTCTGGACGTTGATCTTTTTGGCCGATGTGTCGAAGTACTGGCTGGCGATGGCGTCGATATCGTCAAAGGTGAGCTCCCCGCCCTCGCGCTCGCGGTCGCCCGCCTCGCCGGCGCAGCGCTCGCAAAAGCTCTCGAGTTCGCGGATGTTGGTGCCCGAGACCTCGGCCATGTGTTTAAAGTGCTCGTCGGTCAGGTGCCCGCTGTCGCCCCCATAGGCCGCCAGCAGCGAGTCGTCGCCTGCCTCGGGAGCGGCGACGATGGTGTTCTCGTAATAGCGCTGCAAGATCTTGTATTTCATCTCGTAGCTGGGCTCTGCGACCAGGCAGAGCATGCCGGCGTTGAAGCGGCTGGTCAGACGCTCGTCCATGCTCAGGTCCTTGGGGGCGCGGTCTGCCGCGATGACGACCTTCTTGTTGTTGCGGATGAACTCGTCCATGAGCTGGAAAAAGTAGTCCACGCTCGCGCGCTTGCCGATGATGTTTTGGATGTCATCGATGATGAGCACGTCCACGCCGTGGTATGCCTGCATGATAGGGGCGTTGCTCTTCTTTTGGCGGTCGAACTCGGTCATCAGGTCGTCCAGATATGCCTGGGAGTTGGCATACTTGACCTTGATCTCGGGCGACTTCTCGGCGAGCTCGTTTTTGATGGCAAGCAGCAGGTGCGTCTTGCCCAGGCCCGATTTGCCGTAGATGAACAGTGATGTGCACGTGCCGCGCTCGTCCGCGAGGGCGGCAAACTTGAGTGCCGAGCGATAGGCATGGCTGTTCTCGGGGCCGTAGACAAAGTTCTCAAAGGTAAATTTTGAGTTCGCGGCGAGTGGGGCTCCATCCGTATTCTGCTCGGCCGGCACGGTCGGTGCTGGCATGGGTGAAGCGGGGGTCGCGGCTTGCGTGGACTTAGTCGGCGCTCCGCCCTTCATCTGGTTCATCATGCGACGAAAATCATCGGCCGAGAGCGTGTTCTTGATTGCAATGCCCGAATCCGCGCCCGCCGCTGCGTCATGAGCGATGGGCATGTGCGTGACGGGTGCGTTCGTTGACGTCGCCGCCGCGGTCGGCAACGGTGCCATGGTTTCACGGGAAACATCGCTGTGCTGGTGCTCGATTGTCGGCACGTCGCCTGCGGAGGCTGGCGCCGCAGGGGAAGCAGCGGGAGCCGTGGCGGGCACCGTCGCGGCAGCAGATTCGGCCGTTGCGCCTTGCGGTGCCACGATGTCGAGCGCGATCGGAGCAAAGGCGATTTCTTCCAGATAGGCCTCAATAGTCGGCTGATGCTTTTTGAGCTGCGCGATGGCAAAGCGCGAGGGGGCCTCGATCGTGAGCGTATCTTCGGTCAGGCTTATGGCGCGCGATTGCCCCAGCATGTTGATGAGGCGCGCATCTTGGCCGTCGCGCTGGCAAAAGGCGATGGCATCCCCCAGGATGATGCTTGCTTCCTCGTCCACTGTCTCTCCCGTTCTTTAGCTCTGAGCTCGCACACGAGCGGCGCCGAGTTCGGTCAGATGGTATTTCTGGCCATGCTTGATGACCAAGCCGGCCTGCGCCAAGTCATTGAGCGTGCGTGACCAAGTGGGGGCCGAGTTTCCAAACGCCCTCGCCAGATCGGTTGCACCGCACGCTTGATTTTGCGCCAGATAGCCCAGCGCGGCGTTGCCGCGATCGCTTACGAACACGTCCGGCTGTGGCTGCGCATACTGATTTGCTGCATTAGGATACATCATTTGAGCTGCTGATTGTTGAGAACTCTGCATCGGCGGCATTTGCTGTTGAAAACTTTGAGGCCACTGTTGGTTAGGCTGCGGAGTCATCTGCTGGGCCCAGGGGTTGTACTGCTGCTGCGGCATCTGCTGGTACGGCTGCTGATATCCCTGCTGGTACTGCTGTGGGAACTGCTGGCCATACCCCAGTGGCGGCATCTGCTGATATGGATATCCCTGTTGGTACGGCTGATATCCCATTTGCTGGCCACCCGGTGCCCCCGTCGCCTGCTGCATTACTGCTGCATCCTGATCCGCCAGCGGCATGGCCTCTGGCACGTTTGGCGGCATCGACATCGACGCCGCCTGGGACTCTTGTGTAGGAAGCATTCCGGGCTGCTGCATCTGCCCCACGGGGGGCTGCATCTGTTGCGTTGCCATGGGCTGCTGCGCAAAAGCTCCCGGCAGGGGATATGCGGGCTGCTCCGTCTCGGGCCGCACGGCAGCACCGCGCCCGCCGGCGCGTTCGATTTCCTGCACGCGTTTAGGATCCAGGCTTACCGTAACCACGGTGCCGTTGCCCATGTTATCCTCGATGGACACGGCCCCGCCGGCGTTTTCCAAATACTCCTGCACCATGGGAAACCCTGCTCCGGTTCCACGGATATAGCGCTTCATCTTGCTGTTTGCGCTGGTAACGCCAAAGTCGAAAGCGCGCTCCTTGTCGTCGATGCCGGGTCCTTGATCAGCAAAGCGGATGGTGTCTCCGCCGTCCAGAATCGAGATGATGGGCTCGGCAAAGTGCGCGTGGATAAAGTTTTCGACAATCTCGCGGATGACCATGAGCGAGATATGGCCACCTTGTTCTTTCATGCACTGGTAGACGGTGTTGGTCGTCTCTTCCAAATACGTGCGGACATCTTGCGGATCAATGACGATCACACGCGGTGTCGACAGCATGTCGTCATAGACGGCGATGCGCGCGGCGTACATGGCTTTTGGCGCCTGCGTGGTCGTCTGCTCGCCTTCCTCACGCTCTTCGCGCACGCCGGTGATGTGCTCGTTGTCGGGTGCCGGGTCTCCGGAATCGACCATGGTGTAAAAGTCGTCAGACATGCCGCTCGCAATCTTTCAAAAGGTTTCGAACAAATAGTAGCTCACCGTGCAATGTTTCTCATCTTTCGACAACTTTTCAAAACCTGTTGAAAACTTTGGAAAATGGACGAAAAGTTCTCAACATTGCCAACATGACCTGTTGAAAACTCGATGAAATATCGTGAAAAGTTGCCATGCACCGCTAAATCGAGCTCGGCTTATGGGGGAACCGTGTGAACTGCGCAACCTTTTACCTTTGATTTCTTGACATTTGAACATTGATTTCCCTACAATCTTCAAGCTCACGTGTCTATATCTGCGTCCGCGCCCCCGCGGACACTCGAAATGCAGCAGGAGGAACTTAAGATGAAGCGTACGTATCAGCCTAATAAGCGTAAGCGTGCCAAGACCCATGGCTTCCGTGCCCGTATGGCCACTAAGGGTGGTCGTGCCGTGCTCGCCCGTCGTCGCGCCAAGGGCCGCAAGCGTCTCACTGTCTAGCAGCGATACACACATCTCGCATGAAGACTATTAAGTCTCGGCAAGATTTCGAGCATGTGTTCAGTCAGGGGCGTCGTTTCAATCACCCTCTGATTCGAATGACCATATGTGAATCGGTTGGCGAAGGCGACTCCGGAAGGGTCGCCTTCGTTGGTGCTAAACGGCTCGGTTGTGCTGTCGTGCGCAACCGTTCTAAGCGTGTGATGCGCGAGGCCGCCCGCAGCTGTGGATTTCCCGTTGCGGGTTATGACATCATCTTGTTCGCAACTCCCAAGACGAGGGTTTCTTCGCCTCAGGAGATGGACAATGCATTGCGTTCGCTTATGAAACGCGCCGGCGTTGCCGGGGAGGAGCGATGAGCAATCACGTTTTGCGACGTGTTGCCATCGCTCCTATTCGCATATATCAACAGGTTATTTCGCCCTTATTGCCTGACGCCTGCATTTATTACCCAACGTGCTCGCAATACGCCGTCCAGGCGATTGAGAAGTACGGTGTTTTGAGAGGCTGCTGGCTTGCCGTGAGGCGCATCGCTCGCTGCAATCCCCTGCACGTCGGCGGTTATGACCCTGTGCCCTAGCGGGCACTCGCTATCGGAGGAAAACTTACATGTGGGATTGGATCGTTAACATCCTTTTCGAGCTGCTCAAGCTCATCCAGACCTTTGCGGTCGACTGGGGCCTGTCCATCATCATCCTGGTGGTCATCATCCGTCTGCTGCTGACGCCGCTTATGCTCAAGTCGACTAAGTCGACGGCACGCATGCAGGTGCTGCAGCCCAAGATGCTCGAGATCCAGGAGCGCTATGCCGACGATCCCCAGCGTCAGGCCGAGGAAATGCAGAAGTTCTACAGCGAGAACAAGTTCAACCCGATGGCTGGTTGTCTGCCGCTGTTGATTCAGATGCCTGTCCTGTTCGCCCTATTTACGCTGCTGCGTAACCTGCCGGACTACTTTAACGACGGCACGTTCTCGTTCTTTAATATTCTGCCCGACCTGACCACCACGCCGAGTGCCTCCTTTGCCGATGGCTTTATGGTCGCGCTGCCTGCGCTGGTCTGCCTGATCCTGTTCGCTGTCCTGACCCTGATTCCGCAACTCTATATGTCGCGCAACCAGACCGGCCAGCAGGCTCAGAGCATGCGTATGATGGCCGTTGTCATGACGGTCATGATGCTTTGGATGGGCTGGAGCCTTCCCGTTGGTGTTCTGCTGTACTACGACGTCTCGTCTGCTTGGCAGGTTATCCAGCAGATTTTTGTGACGCAGAAGGTCATCGACAAGGCGAAGGCCGATGAGGAGGAGCGCCTTAAGAACGCGCCGCTGCAGGTTGAGGTCACTCGTCGCGAGAAGAAGCCGCGCCCGCACAAGAAGAAGTAGCGGGATATCAATCTTATTTAGGTACCTAACTTTTGGAGTACGTTATGTCTGAAGAGATCATCGAGGATATGCTTGAGGAGGTTGCCCCGCAGGTCGCGGGCGATTATCCCGAGATTGCACAGCGCTACAAGGCCGGTGAAGAGCTGACCGATGAGGAGCTCGACACCATTGCCGATGTCGCGATTTCCATCCTGCGTTCCATCCTTTCGCACTTCGATGCCGCCAACTCTCCTATCGATGAGTATGAGGGCGACGAGGGTGAGCTGATTCTGGATGTAACGGCTCCCGACCTTGCTGTTCTCATTGGCCGTCATGGTCGCACCCTTGATGCCCTTCAGGTTATGTTCTCATTGCTGGTGAGCCGCAAGCTCGGCTTTAGGTATCCGGTTGTAGTGGACGTCGAGGGATACAAGAGCCGCCGTCAGGACAAGGTTGCCTCCATGGCTCAGTCTGCTGCCGAGCGTGCCATCCGCACTCATAAGAGTGTTTTGCTTCCGCCCATGAATGCCTACGAGCGCCGACTGGTTCACATTGCACTTCGTGGCAATGACGCCGTCGATACTCATTCTGAGGGTTCTGACCCCGATCGCCATGTGGTGATTGTTGCTCGATAATCTACTCGAGCTTATGCTTAAGGGGACGTGGTTTCCACGTCCCCTTTTTTTGTCAAAAGTTCTCGATACACTGATTTTTGTCAGAAAGGAGCTTTCGTTGTTAGTACTTACTGATCAGCAAGCTGACGAGATGTTGAGTCGTCTAGCTTTCTATTGCAAAGAGTATTCCTTGAGCGTAACTGATGTTGAGCTGAGGAAATGTATTCAGCATTTGGATTTGGTTCTAGAAACAAATAAGACAACCAATCTCACCCGTATTCTCAACGTCGAAGATGCTGCAGTACTTCATATCCTCGACTCACTTGTATTACTCCCATATATCAATAAGGCTCCTGAGGGAGCTTTGCTGGATATGGGTACAGGTGCGGGCTTCCCTGGTATTCCGTTAACCATAGCCACGCATCGTAAAGCTACTTATATTGACTCTGTTGGCAAGAAGGTTGATGCTGTCAATTCCTTTGTCCATGCTCTTGGATTGAAACATGCTCATGCGGTTCATGATCGTCTTGAAGAATATGCTCGAAGCCATAAGAAGCAGTTCTCTGTCGTAACCGCCCGCGCACTGGCCCCTCTACCGATTCTTGTTGAGTATGCGGCTCCGTTCCTCAAGGATGGAGGGCTATTTGTTATCACCAAGGGCAATCCTTCGGATGAGGAGCTTGCTTCCGGTATGTCAGCAGCTAAGATTTGCGGTTTTACTTTGTTTCTGAATGACGCAATCGATTTGCCTGAGGGCTTGGGCCACAGGGAGTTCATTGTTCTTAAGAAGAGTCATCCAGCATCTGTCTCATTGCCTCGTGCAAATGGCATGGCAAAGAAGAATCCGCTTGCCTAGATGTTTCACGTGAAACATAATGGATACTAACAACTTGCAGTGTTTCACGTGAAACATGGCGGTTGATATCGAATCGGAATGTTTCACGTGAAACATCCTCCGTTTGACAGCTTTAATACACACCAGGAGGGACCGTGGGATTTCGCGACGTTAAGCGTTCTAAGAGCGCAAAAGACACGCGTATCATTGCAATCATCAATCAAAAAGGCGGCGTCGGTAAGTCAACGACGGCTGTAAACCTAGCAGCAGCACTGGGCGAGCAGGGTCGTAAGACTCTGATAGTCGATTTTGATCCGCAGGGAAACAGCACCAGTGGATTTGGAATTGAAAAAGAAGACCTTGATCAATGCATCTATGATGCATTGCTGAATGATGTGCCCGCAGAATCGCTTGTTCTTGATACAAATTGCAAAAAGGTATTTGTAATTCCGGCTACAATTCAGCTTGCAGGCGCCGAAATTGAGCTCGTAAGCGCAATTGCTCGTGAAACCCGCCTCAAAGATTTGCTTGAGCCGATTCAGGACGAGTTCGATTTTATTTTCATTGACTGTCCTCCTTCGCTCGGCTTACTTACCATCAACGCCTTGACCGCAGCAGACAGTGTTTTGATTCCAATCCAGTGCGAGTATTACGCACTCGAGGGCGTTACGAAGCTGCTTGAGTCAATGAAGATGGTCAAATCACGTCTGAACAAGAGTTTAGACACCTATGGTGTGCTTATGACCATGTATGACTCGCGTACTTCTCTATCGAATCAGGTTGTTGAGGAGGTTCAATCGTACTTTGGGGACAAGGCGTTTAAGACGCTGATCCCCCGTACGGTTAAAATCTCCGAAGCTCCGTCTTTTGGAGAGCCAGTAATTACCTATGCACCTCAAAATAAGGGTGCAAAAGCGTATATGAACCTTGCAAAAGAGGTGATCAAGCGTGCCTAGTGTAAAGAAACGTGGCGGATTGGGGCGTGGACTCAATGCTTTGGTCTCTGAGGCCGAGTATGAGACCGGTAGTTCGTCTGCACCTGCTTCAAATGCTGCATCTGAAACAAAACTACCTATTGAAGATATCGTTCCTAACCTTAATCAGCCGCGAATTCACTTTAACGAAACTGAACTTCGTGAGTTGAGCGAGTCAATCCAAGAACATGGCGTTTTGCAGCCGCTTTTGGTTCGCAAGAATGGAAACGGCTATGAGATCATCGCTGGAGAGCGTCGTTACCAGGCGTCAAAGCTTGCTGGTCTTGAGGAGCTGCCTGTCATCATTAAAGATGTTAATGATGAAGAGATGCTGGCTCTTGCTCTTATCGAGAACCTTCAGCGTTCTGATCTGAATCCCGTTGAAGAGGCTAAGGGATATCGCCAGCTCATCGATGCCAGCGGTATGACCCAGGAGGCATTGTCGAAGGCTGTAAGTAAGTCACGCTCTGCAATTACAAACTCGCTGCGCCTTCTCGATCTCCCTGAAGTTGTTCAGCAGATGATTTTTGAGGGTAAACTTACTGCTGGTCACGCACGTGCGATTCTTGCAGTTCCCTATGAGGATGCTCGAATTCGACTTGCAGAGAAGGTTATTGCGGAGGGCCTTTCCGTAAGAGCGACAGAAAATCTTGCTCCATTGTTTTCTGCCGGAGAGACACCTAAGGCGCCGCGGCCTGCAACGCCTCAGTCTTTTAAAAAGGCCGCGCGTGTACTTCGTCAGGTGTTTAATACCAACGTGCGTGTGAAGAGCTCGCGTGGAAAGAATAAGATTGAGATTGAGTTTAAAGACGAAGAAGAGCTCTCTCGTATTCTTGGTGAAATGATTCAGTTTGATCAAGGAGCCCAAGATGAGGAATAAGATTCTAACTGCAATTGCATTGGCGACGACTGTCGCGGCTGGTGCCTTTGCTGGATATAAGATCGCGACAGACGATGAACTTCGAGGTCGTTTGCTTCGTGGCGCGCAAGATATCGTTGATACGTCCAAGAAGAAAATGGATGTTATGACAGAAGATGTTGCCATGCGCACTGCTCAGGTAACGAAAAATCCTAAGATTAATCAAGGTTGGGTTAGCAACCAATGGGAAAATGTAGGCTATTAGGTACCTAATAATTACCCTGCATATTTTTCGGGGCCCTTGTCTAATTCATGAGACAAGGGCCCCTTATTTTGTCCGTAAAAAATGGGAAGGTAGCAGCTGGTCCAAAGTGGAGGTCAATAAATGAAACGGCCCCGGTTGCATATCCTGCAACCAGGGCCGTTCGATGTTTCACATGAAACGTTTTGGAGTGCGACTCCCCTATGCGTTCTTCTGAACTTTGAAGCGCTGTTTCAGCTGTCCGCAAGCGGCGTCAATATCGTTACCGCGGGAGTTACGAATCGTGGTCTCGATGCCACGGGACTCAAGACGACGCTGAAGGTCCTCAACCTTATGAATCGGCGACGGCTTGAGCGGGCTGCCCTCGATGTCGTTAAGTTGAATCAGGTTAACGTGGCACAGCGTTCCCTCACAGAAGTCGCAGAGTGCCTGCATCTCGGGATTCGTATCGTTGACGCCTTCGATCATGGCATACTCATAGGTCGGGCGGCGGCCAGTCTTCTCGGTGTAGAGCTGAAGCGCTTCGTGAAGGCGAAGCAGCGTGTACTTCTTAACACCGGGCATGAGCTTATTGCGCGTCGACTGGATGGCGGAATGCAGGGAAACGGCAAGCGTGAACTGCTCGGGGATGTCGGCAAATTTGCGAATACCGGGAATAACGCCGCTGGTAGAGACGGTGAGGTGACGAGCGCCGATACCGATGCCATCGGGGTCGTTGAGGATTCGCAGCGCCTTGAGAACCTCGTCGTAGTTGGCAAACGGCTCGCCCTGGCCCATGAAGACAACGCTCGTGGCGCGCTCGCCAAAGTCGTTGGATACATGAAGTACCTGGTCGACGATCTCTTGAGCGGTCAGAGAGCGCTTGAGGCCGTTGAGACCGGTGGCGCAAAAGGCACAGCCCATGCCGCAGCCTGCCTGGGTGGAAACGCAGACGGAAAGCTTGTTACGACGGGGCATGCCGACGGTCTCGACGGAAACGCCGTCGTGGTACTCGAGCAGATACTTGCGTGAGCCATCTTTGGAAACTTGCTTGGTTAGTTCAGTCGGCGTGTCGAAGGCAAAAGCCTCTTTAAGCTGCTCGCGGAAAGCCTTGGGAAGGTTGGTCATATCGTCAAACGAACAAACGTTCTTCTCAAAGACCCATTCGATGAGCTGCTTCGCGCGGAACGCGGGCTGGCCAAGTTCGGCCACGAGCTCGCGAATATCGTTTTGGCTCAAGTCGCGAATGTCCTGAGATTTAGTCCTGGGATTCATGGAAGCCTTTCGATTTTGGGGAAACGTAGAGGGTATCGCTACAATATGGTATCAGCTGCAGAAATTATAGAGGAGGAGTCTGCCCATGCCGGGTAAAAGCCTAGAGAACATGCACGTAGCGGTCTTGGCGGGTGGTCATTCCGCTGAGCGCGAGATCTCGCTCAATTCGGGAAAGAACGTTGTGGCGGCACTGAAGGAGGCCGGCTACACCTCGGTGGAGCTGCTCGACACGGCCGCTGATGACTTTATGGTAACCATGGCGACTGGCGGTTTCGATGTGGCGTTTATCGCCATGCACGGCGCCGGCGGTGAGGATGGCGCCATGCAGGGTGCCATGGAGACCCTTGGTATCCCCTACACGGCCTCGGGCGTGCTTGCCAGCGCCTGCGGTGCCGACAAGGAGGTCTCTAAGCTCCTGTACGCCAAGGCGGGCATTCCCATTGCCCCCGGCCTTGCGCTCGAGGTGGGCGATGAAGTCAATATCGATCATATCGTCGAGGTCTGTGGCGAGCGCTGCTTTGTGAAGCCGGCCGTCAACGGTTCCAGCTATGGCATTTCCCTGGTCCATGAGCCCTCCGAGCTGCCCGCGGCAATCGCCAAGGCGTTTGAGTACGGCGACAAAGTGCTGGTCGAGAAGTGCATCGAGGGTACCGAGATCACCGTCGGCGTGTACGGCGAGGACGACGTGCGCGCCCTGCCGATTGTCGAGATTCGCAAGCCCGAGGACTGTGAGTTCTACGATCTGGACGTGAAGTATGTCGACCCTACGGACATCCATCGTATTCCGGCGCAGATTTCACCCGAGAATTACGCTCGCGCTCAGGAGCTTGCCTGTGCTGCTCACAAGGCCCTCGGTTGCCTGGGCATCTCGCGCAGCGATTTTATCGTGAGCGAGGACGGCCCCGTTATCCTCGAGACCAATACCATTCCCGGCATGACCGATACGTCGCTGTATCCGGATGAGATTCGCCACACCGACGACATGACGTTCCCGCAGGTCTGTGACAGCCTGATCCGTATGGGCCTTCGTCGAGCGGGCATTGCATGCTAATCGAGGACGCGGTTTCGTCAGGAACGCCGCAGTTTGTCATCGACTCCTATGCCACTCTTGCCGAACGCGCCAAAACGCAGTCCTTTGGCCTTATCGAGGAAGATGTGATTGTCCTCGATACCGAGACCACAGGTCTTTCGGTGCAGGACAACGAGCTGATCGAGATCTCGGCGGCCCGTCTTTCGGGCCGCGAGATCGTCGACCGCTTCGATACCTTCGTGCATCCCAAGCAGCTGATTCCCGCCGAGATTACCGAGCTCACGAGCATTACAAATGCCGATGTGGCAGACGCCCCGTCGGCCGTTGAGGCCGTCGCCGCTCTCGCCGATTTTGTCGGTGGTTGCCCGGTGATCGCACATAACGCCACGTTCGACCGCTCGTTTATCGAGTCGGTCAAAGGCGGCGTCAACGTGAGCGATATTTGGATCGATTCGCTGGCGCTGTCGCGCATCGCGCTTCCGCGCCTGGCCTCGCACAAGCTGTCTTTTATGGCCGATCTGTTTGGCTGTGACTCGGTATCACACCGTGCCAATGCCGACGTCGACGCCCTGTGTGGCGTATGGCGCGTGTTGCTCGTGGCGCTCACCGACTTGCCCCAGGGCCTCATGGCGCGCCTAGCCGACATGCATCCGGATGTGCCTTGGTCCTATCGTCCTATCTTCTCATTCTTGGCAGGGCAGAACCCTGGTTCTATCTTCTCTCTCAGCGCCGCTCGTACTGACGTTCTCAAGGCCGATCGCGCCGACGATCGGGTGGACGCCGACGAACTGCCGGTCCTCAAGATGCCGAGTCGTGAGGAGATTGAGGCAGACTATGCGCCAGGTGGCCTGGTCAATCGCATGTATCCCACCTACGAGCCGCGTGATGAGCAGATCGCGATGGCGCTCGAGGTCCGCGATGCGCTGGTCACGGGCACTCATCGTGTAATTGAGGCGGGCACGGGCGTCGGCAAATCGATGGCCTATCTGGTGCCTTTTGCCGAGGCAGCACGCCGTAACAACATCACGGTTGGTATTGCGACCAAATCGAACAATCTTGCCGACCAGCTCATGTATCATGAGCTGCCAAAACTTGCCGAGCAACTGGACGGTGGTCTGTCATTTTGCGCTCTCAAGGGCTATGACCACTATCCGTGCCTGCGCAAGCTTGAGCGCATGAGTCGCGGCCAGGTCGAGATTGCCACCAAGCGCGATCCGGCGGACACGCTCACGGCGGTCGCGGTCATTATGGCGTACGTCTGCCAATCAGCCGATGGCGACCTCGACTCGCTTGGCATTCGGTGGCGCAGCGTCAACCGCCCCGACTTTACGACGGCCTCGCGCGAGTGTGCTCGCCGCCTCTGCCCGTTTTTCCCTGATAAATGTTTGGTCCACGGCGCTCGTCGTCGTGCGGCGCATGCCGATGTGGTGGTCACCAACCATTCCCTGCTGTTCCGCAATGTTGCGGCCGAGGGCAGGATTTTGCCTCCGATTCGTCATTGGGTAATCGACGAGGCTCATTCTATCGAGCGCGAGGCGCGCCGTCAGTGGGCGCGCGTGGTGTCGGCGGACGAATCACGCGTTCTGTTTGAGCGCCTGGGTGGCTCGAGCACCGGTGCGCTAAGCCAGGTCTCTCGTGATTTGGCAACCTCCGAGGGCTCTACGCTCTATTTGGGCCTTACTGCCAAGGCGACGTCGACGGTTGCGCGCGCGAGCATGGCAATCGCCGACGTGTTCGATGGCGTTCGCGAGCTCGGCCGCCGTGCCCGTGGGGGTTATGACAATGCCAATCTATGGATTGGCCCCGAGCTGCGCGAATCTGACGACTGGCATGATTTCTTACAGTCGGCCTACACTGCCATCGACGCATTGGAACAAGCTGACAAGAGCGTCGACGCGCTGGTGCAAGCCGTCGCCGCCGACAAGCCCGAGGTTGTTGTCGACCTGGGTGATATTTCGCGCCGCCTGCACGAGCTGGCCGAGAACCTCAAACTCATCATTGACGGCACCGATGAACACTACGTGTATTCGCTGCAGGTCAATCGCAGGCTGCGTGCCGGCGGAGAGTCAATGACCGCAGAGCGCATCGACATTGGGGAGGCCTTGGCAACCGAGTGGCTGCCCGAGGTTCACACGGCTATCTTTGCCTCGGCGACCATGACGGTGTCCAAAAGCTTTGAACACTTTAACCACGCGGTCGGTCTCGATCGCATCGGTGCTTCAACATCCTCGTCGCTGCACTTGGACTCGAGCTACGACTTCGATTCGAACATGGCTGTAGTCGTTGCGGGCGATATCCCCGATCCGCGCGATCGTGAGAGCTATCTTACAGCGCTCGAGCGCGTGCTGGTCGACGCCCATCTTGCCATGGGCGGATCGGTGCTCACACTGTTCACCAATCGGCGCGACATGGAAGACCTGTACGCCCGCGTTGAGCCTAAGATGGCCCGTGCGGGTCTGGAGCTCAACTGCCAGCAGCGCAACTCATCTCCTCGTCGCCTGCGCGACCGGTTTATCAACGAGCCGACCTCGTCGCTTTTTGCCCTTAAGGCCTTCTGGGAGGGATTCGACGCCAGCGGCGAGACGCTGCGCTGCGTCATCATTCCCAAGCTGCCGTTCTCGAGTCCCACGGACCCGCTCTCGTGCGAGCGCAACCTGCGCGAAGACCGCGCTTGGGCGCGCTATTCGCTGCCCGAGGCGGTGCTCGAGGTCAAGCAGGCGGCCGGCCGCCTTATCCGCTCGTCGACCGATTGCGGCGTGCTGATTCTGGCCGACCCGCGCCTGGTGACGAAGGGCTACGGAAAGAAGTTCTTAACGTCGCTGCCCACGAGCTCCTACCAGCGCATCGAATCGGCGCAGATCGGGCACTATCTGCAACTGTGGCGTGCACGCCACGAGCGGCGGCGCTAAAGCGGACAGACGAGGGTTTTTGTCATATCGCACAGACGCTTTGACAGGGCGGGGTCATCCAAGATGCGGATGGCTCCGCCCGCTGCGATTACCTGGCTCAGTAGCCAACGCTCGGAGCCGTAATGCACGGTTACCGTTGCCATGTCTGCCCCGCTGCGCTCGATTAGGGTGATGCCGGCCCAGTCCAGATGTTCCGCCATATCGAATGGCATCAAGAGCTTTGCGCTACGCTGCGTCCGGGCAAGGGAATCGTGGAGGGATGCGACGTCCGGTGCGTGAGACACGACGGAGTCTTCCGTCAAGGTGAGTCCCTCGATTTTATCCATGCGATAGGTGCGCTGCTCATCGACTGCGATGTCCCAGGCAATCAAGTATGTTTGGTCGCCGTTTGCCGTAATGCGCAAGGGGTCGACCAGACGCTCGCGTGGCCGTGCATCGTCCATCGAGCGATACGAGATGTGGCAGCGAACGCCGTCCTGAATGGCGCAGCTCAGCTGCTGCCAGTGCGACCCGTGGTTGACGGTGTCAAAGACGCGCTGGTTATAGCCGAGCTCTTCGGGTAGAAGAGCATGCCGAATCCGGGCTGCCGTCTGTGGCTCGATCGCCAACGATTCAAGTTCGTGGTTGAGCACAGCGCCCTCGGCGGCACTCAGGCGCAACGGTAGAACACGCCCGGCGTCGCCGGTGAGGACCACACGCTCGCCGCGGCATTCGCAGATGATGCGCGCGCCCGATTCTCGGTCCGCGAGCGTCGAGACGATCTCGAGAATCTCGTCGAGCGACACCCCTGTGGTGTCAAAGCGGCTGCAAATCTCGGCTCGTGTCATGCCGCTCTCGCCGGCGGCGTAGAGGGCCTCCATGATGTCGATGGCGCGCGAGAGTTTCTGCTCGCTGGTGAGTTTACGCACGGGCATGCTCGTGCACCGTCCTTTCAATGAGGCGGTTCCACGCCTGCTTGAGCGATTTGGGGGCCACGGGCCTCATGCCGTCCACGGCGTGGGCCATGCAAAATGAGGCGGCGGCTTCAAGGTCACGCACGTCAACGGTCCAGGTCCATCCCGCATCGGTGTGTGCGAGCTCACCTCGCCCGCGCGTGAGGCCGTTGATCATATCGATCTGCGTCTGAGGGGCGAACGAGAACGTGGCTGCAACGGGCGGTCGGTCGGCAAAATCGAATTCAAAGAACAGATAGTCGTTGAGATTGAAGTCCGCAGGGATGGCGTAGGCCTTCGAAGGACGCCAAGCGCGAACGATACGGTCGCAGCGGAATGTCCTGATGCCGTCGGTGACATTGTCGAGGCCGCAGAAGTACGCCACGCCCTCGCGTTCGAACATGCCGTAGACGCAGACGGTACGTTCTTTCTGCTCGCCGCGTCCGTTCTGATATAAAAATCGCAGCGCGCATCGCTCGGCAAAGGCGCTCCATACCGCATCGACGGTGGGAGAGCGGCGGATTGGTACTTCGTCCACCGCCGACATGCCGGTGAGGTAGGCAATTTTGGAGCGAATATCGGCAAGCGGCGCGGCAAAGGTGGAAGAGCCGGCCGCTAGTGTCTGGTCGATGGCGTTGAGCAGGATATCGGCGTCGTTTGCGGTAATGAGGCCGCCTGCAGCAAACGTGTGCTCGCGGTCGATTGTCCACGAGCTTTCCTCGGTCTCCTGTGCGCCGGCGGGGCGAACCTCCTTGATTAAGATGCCACGCTCGAGCAGTTTGTCACGATCGCGCCGAAACTTGCGCTTATCCGAGTCGATGTTGCCCGAGCCATATCCCAGGTCAGAATCCAAGACGATCTGCTCGGTCGTTAGCGGTTCGGGGGAGCTGTTGAGCACAAAGAAAAGATTGAGGATGCGCTGAGCCGTTTTGTCGAAACTGGGCTCCGAATTTCCCTTTTTAATTGTCGCGGTCGCGTCGCTTGCCGTCATAGAGTCCTCGCATGAGAAGGTGGTTTGCTGCCATGATTTTAGTCCGATATGGAGATTAGGCTATATCCTTGTCCGCTCGGGGCGTTAAGATGGCCCGAATTCGGTCGTTTGCGCTCGCTCGGGGTATACTTTCGACTATATACGGTTCTAATGTGCATGCATTGGGCCTATTTGTCGGATTATGGATGTGGAGCGCACATGGCGAACACCCAGAACTATATTAACCACCTGCTGCAGAACACCGGCATTACGCCGGCATGCAGCGAAGAAGAGCGCTTGGCTGCCGAGGATATCGCTCAGACCTTCCGCAACCACGGCTTTGATCCCGAGGTTCAGGAGTTCAATGCCCCGGCGCCCAGTAGGTTGGCATTTGCCGTTACCGGTATTCTTGCGTTTGCCGGTGCCCTGCTGATGGGCATCGGCGGCGGTATCGGCTTGGTCGGCACCTTGCTGGCTATTGTCGGCGCCGTTCTTTACGTGCTCGAACGCACGGGGCACCCCGTGGTTTCGCGCCTGGGCAAGACGGGCGTGAGCCAAAATGTCATCGCCTACCACAAGGCCTCGGGCCCGCTCGCGTCTCCACGCAACCGCCCGGTGGTCGTTGTCGCACACTACGACTCTCCCCGTGCTGAGCTGCTCGCCCGCGAGCCCTATGCTTCGTATCGTGCGCTCATCGCCAAGCTGTTGCCCGTTGCCACGGTTGCCCCCGCTGCCGTTGCCATCCTGCGCATCCTGCCGCTCCCCGGCGCGCTCAAGGTTCTGCTGTGGATTGTCGCGATCCTCGCTTCCCTCGTTGCGCTTGCCAACGCGGCAAACATCATCTCTAATCGCCACATTCTTCCCTATACGTCCGGCGCGGTGTGCAACAAGTCTTCTGTCGCCGCTATGCTCGGCGTTATGGACAACGTTGCTCCCTTCCAGGGCGAAAACGAGTTTCCCGACGATGTTCCGTTCGATACCTATTTTGGGGAGCAGAAGCGTCGTGCCGAGGAAATGGCGCGCGCAGCGGCGGAATATGCCGCGGCCCAGCAGCAAAACGACTACGGCAACACCATCGAGTATGAAGAGCCTACCTACGCCGAGGACGAGTTCGGTCAGCCGATTGCTCCCGACGCTCAGACCGAGCCCGAACAGGGTGAGGCTTTCGACGAGCAGATCGAGGGCTTTGAGGGTGCATCTGCCGACGAGACGCTGATCGGCGCTATCGTGCCCGAGGATCAGAATCAGGCTGTCCAGGCCGAAGAGTTCAATGACGAGGTTCCCGCTGCCGAGTCGGCGGAGGAACCTGCCGCGGTCGAGCCCGAGCCCAAGCTCTATCGCAACGCCGCCGGCAACATCCGCTTTGGTTCGGATGCCATCCGTGCGCTCGGAATGCTTCCCGAGTCCTGCACGCTCGATTACGAGGAGGGCGAGGAGCCGACGTTTGAGCCCGAGCCTGCCCCCGTCGTGGCTGCACCTGCGCCCGCTGTCACCGTGGATGATGAGTCTGCCGCGGTTGCCGCTGCCGTTGCCGAGCCCGAGGCGGTGTCCGCGATCGATCCCGCGGCAGGACTGGACATTTTGGCTCCCGCCGCGCCGGCGCAAGACGTTGCGGACGAGTCTGACGACGATTACGTTGAACAGCCGAGGCGCGTGTCTTACGAGAGCGATACTGATTTCTCGGCCGAGATTCCCGCGGCAACGCCCCATGCCGACATTGCATCCGCGTTCTCGTCGATTGGCGCCAGCGCTTCCAACTTCTTTAAGGGTGCGCTTGCAAAGGGCAAGAAATTTGTCGACGATTTCGAGGAGAAGCGCGCTGCCGCACGCGAGGCTGCCGAGCAGGAGGCTATCGCTCAGCAGCAGGCAGCCGAGGCGGCACGTGAGCGCGCGGCGCAAGAGTTCGAGCAGAACGAGGCTATGCAGTCCGTACCCGTCGACGCTGCCGAAGCTACAACGTCTTTCGAGGCTCAGCAGCACGTCGATAGCACCATGTCGTTTGATGCCGCGCAGTTCGATTCCACGATAACGTTTGAAAAGCAAGGTACCGCGATTGCCGAGCCCCTTCCTGCTTCCGATGAGCAGGACGACGCGGCGGGCGATGGCGAGCCCATTGATGCTGCCGAAATTCAGGATGCGACCGAGGACGAGCCCGTCGAGGTCAACTCTGACGAAGAGCAGTACGCGGCAGCCGAGCAAGATGATTCGACCGAGGTCGAGCAGGAGGAAGTGTCTGCGGTTTCCGAGGCTCCCGAGACAGATGAGTCGAGGCCTTACTCCACGCAGATTTTCACCATGCCGACTCCGAGTGGTTCCGGTGCCACGGTTGCCAATGTCGCTCCCACCCAGGACGAAACGGTCGATTCCCTTATGGCCCAGATTTCCTCCCAGGCATCGCCGCGTCCGCAGATGAATGTTCCCGATCCGGCGTCGGCACCGTCGCCTGCGCCCTCCTCGTCTCCGCTGGCTTCGGTCCCCGATCCATCGCTGCCGTCGATGAAGCAGGCAAACGTTGCGTCTCGCACGTCGCTGTTCGACCTTCCCGATCCCTCTGCCCAGGTCAACGACCCCTTTGCTACTGCTCAGGGTCCCGAACCCACATCGGCACCCGTTGCGCCTCCTATGCCCGTTGCGCCGGGCGCGCAGCCGATCGAGACCATTTCAGCTCCCGCCCCGGCGGCACCCAAGTCTCGTAAGCGCGGCCTGGGTGGCCTGTTCGGTCGTAAAAAGAAAAACGAGCAGGACAGCATGAGTGACTGGCTGGGCGTCGAAGACGATTACGATGCCAAGAAGTCCGGTCGCGGTATCGGTTCGTGGGATAACTTCGAGGACGATAACGATGGCTGGAAGGGTGGCGCTACGTCTTCCGATGGCGCTTCTTCCGAAGATATGCTCTCGGCTGTCGCCTCTATGGGCGATGATGAGCTGCTCGGTCACGATATCTGGTTTGTGGCAACCGGCGCCTCGGATTGTGATGGCGCCGGCATGAAGGCCTTCTTGGCTTCGCATCGCGATAAGCTCCGCGGCGTATTCTTCATCAATCTTGAATCCGTCGGCGCCGGCAGGCTTTCGGTGGTGACGGTCGAGGGCGAACAGCAGCTGCTCAAGGGCGATCGCCGCATCATGAACCTGGTCAGCAAGGTGTGCAAGTCGTTCCATGTCGATTGTGGCGCGCTCGAGATGCCCTATGCCAAGACCGATGCCTATGCCGCGCTTGAGGCGAGCCGCCGAGCCCTCACCATCGCCGGCGTGGACGGCACGCGTCTGGCTTGCGCTCGTACCGAGGACGACCTGCCCCACAATGTCAACCCGACGAACATTGCCACGGTATCCGAGGTCGTGACCGAGGTTATCCGCCGTTCGTAGACGGAGCTCTAAGGAGTCAACGTGTTTTCGTATATTAAGCGCCATTGGCCTGTCTACGTGATTTTGACCTTGATTGCCATTGCGTTAGGATTTGGGGCTGCCTACATCGTGGGTGCAAAGGGCTCGACCCCCGCCTCCGCAATCAGCGAAGAGGTGGAGCAAGAACAGAGTACGGGTGCCGATGGGATTCCTGAGTCCGAGCAAGCAATCGTTGATGGTGGATCTTCGTCTGCAGAGTAGATACGGCGATTTACATGATTGAAAGCGGGCGAGCCAGGGGACTGTCTCGCCCGCTTTTTCATCGCGCTAGCGCTTCTTTGGGATCGACCTAAGGCGAGCGAACCATAGGGCTGCGACACCCGAGGTCAGGAGCGCGGTGATGCAAGCGGCGATGGGAGCTGATCCTGTTGCCGGTAGGTCCTGCGGTAGGGTACAGCGTTGAATGACGCTGTCCTCGTCATGTGACTCAAGTTTATCGCCGCCACCGTTGCGGCAAAGATCGACGCGCGCGCTGTTGGTGAGTGCGGTTTGGGGCGTATAAGCCGACGTTGCCTGCATGTGTACGACTGCGCCCCGAGCGTCTGTGCCAAGGATTGCTTTGGCATCGTCAAGGTCGTCGTGCTCATCTTTGAGATCATCGCGGGTCCAAGAATCCACATCGCTTCGAGTCGTAAAGTCGGCGGCTACCGCACCGTATTCAATTCGAATGCCCGTTACGACGGTATTGGACGCAAGGTCGAGTTCTTTCGCCTCGAGTGTGGTGGATTCCGTGGTCGAGACATCCGCCTTCCAGAGGTGCCAGCCGTCGTAATCGACGAGGCGGCAATCCTCACCCAGACTCTCTTTTACTTCGTCGGACTCAAGCCAAGGATTTTCGTGCCCATCGTCAAGTGTCGCGTTTGCCGGCTCATCGACGTCTGTCGAGTCCAACGGCGTCGTGCGATACCACACGTTGCACAGACCATTGAGGTCGCCGATGGCGACGGGGGTTTCGATTGAGACGAATCTCGCCGTATCGTCCTCGGCACACTCAAGATTATCGGTAATTGTGAACTCATCAACCCAGGTAGTTGAATCGTTTCGAGCGTCGATGGTATAGGAGAAAAGCCCATCCGTATTGGTTTGCATCGCGGCACGGTTTTTACCATCGCCGTTAGCCAACAGGCCCTTTTCGATAGGTTGGACAAGTTCCTGACGCTTGTCGACCTGCCCCTTGATCTCGATGGGCGCATCCTTCATCGCGACGGATTGGACTTCTCCCGTATCCTTTATTTCAAACGTTATCTCCTCGGCAAGGTCATAGGTCCGCGGAGACATCATTTCGCGCAACGAGTAGGTGCCGGGTGCAAGATGTTCGACGCGGTGTGGCTTGTCGGATGAGGTCCAGGAGTCTATTTCGGTTTTATCGGGACCATATAAGGCGAGCTGTGCGCCTTCCACTTCCTGCTCACCGCTTGCATCGACCTTGGAGATATCAACCTTGGTGTAATCGTCGGATACGTTAAGCCGTGCTTCTACAACGGGTGTTTTCTGGTCGGCATAAGTAAGGTCGACAATATGGGTTGTCTGATCGAGCAAGAAGCCTGCCGGCGCTTGAGTCTCGACAACCTCGTAGCGTGCGGTGCCAGATCCCAGTGGGAGGTTGCCCGCGCGTGCTTCTCCAGTTTCATCCGTCGTGACGGTCGCGACAGTCTCACCGTCGAGCGCGGCAATGCTACCGTCGGGGCGCACGATATCACCCGAGGCACGGATCTCAAAGACGGCGCCCGCGAGGCTGCTGCCGTCTATGGCATCGGTTTTAACGATCCTGATGTTTCCGGTCGCGGCGTGGTCATAATACGAGGCGATTGCAACGGGCGTTAGGTTCATGTCGGCGGGTATGTTTACCTCGATCTCTTCGCCGACAAGATAGGGCTCTTTGGCCGAGGTTTCGCGTACATAATAGGTGCCCGGCACGAGCGATTCGGGCAGTGTGACGGTCCCGGTCGCGTCAGTCGTAAAGGTGTCCATTACGTTATGTGCTGGATACCAGCAAGTTTGTGAGACAGGTTCGTGATTGCTGTCGAGGAGTTGGAAGGTGAATCCGGCTAGGGGAACAGAAGCGCCTGTTTGGGCATCGCGTTTTACAATCTGGAGATGCGTCGACAGAGCGTGGTTGTCCACGATATATTGAAGCTCGGCGCCGTTGGAAATCTGATTGGCCTCGACGGTCCATTCCCCTGCACGTTTAAAACCCTCTGGGACGGTTTCCGGAACCTCACGAACCGTGTAGCCGGCACGGTCGTATGGGACGGCTCCGTGGACACCGGCGGGTCGCTTGCCTGTGCCGAACCATGCTCCGGGCTGATCTTTGGTGGAGGCAAAGCCGTAGATGTTTGTGGTCAGTGTGCCAACAACCTGCTGAGAGCTGTTGCTGACAACCTCAAAGACAACACCACCCGCCGGCTGCTCCAGGCCGGATTGGTCGCTATTGCCGTAATCCTTGAATTTGGAAATCTCAAGGTTAAACGCAATGGGGATATTGGAAACGCGAGATTCGATCTCGACCACGCCTGAATCGCCGAGCTGGTCGGCTCCAACGGTATAGGTCCAGCTGTCGTTGGATGGCAGGTAGCCCTCGGGGGCTTTTGATTCGTAGATGGTAAAGGTTCCTAAGGGGACATCGGCGAGGGTGGCCCGACCGCTTTCGTCGGTCGTGAGGATTTGCGCCCATCCAGGGGTTGATTGCGACACACACGTGAACTCTGCTCCTGCGAGTGAAGATCCCACCTGGGGGCCGGCATTCGTCGCGGCATCGAGTTTTACGATACGCAGGTTGATGGTGCCGGGCTGTTCATCAATGGCGACCTGTCCACCGTCATTCCCCGTGGTAAAGGCGATGCGATCACGACGGGGGACATAGCCGGCCGGCGCCTTCGTTTCAACTAGGTAGTATGCCGTGTTGGGCAGAAGTGTTGCTTGCGCCCGACCGTTGCTGTCCATCTGGACGGTGCCGACATGCGCGCCGCTGGCGCTCTCAAAAATATCGAATGTTGCCCCGTCAAACTGATAAGTATTGTTTCCGCTGGTAATGGCGGCGTTTGCAGACTGTTTTTTGAAGGAAACAGAGACCGCCGGCAGTACATAGAGCATGTCTTGACGTTTGCTGCCGCCCGATACGGCTCCTAGATAGCGCCGCGCGCGGTGCGGAGCGGCTTTGATGCTTCCTGATTTTGCGTTGTCGTGGAGCCACCGCGCAGCCGCCACGACTTCATTGTCGGCGGTAAAGTGCCCGCTCTTGGTTTTGCCCTGAGCGGTCGTGTAGGAATAGGTACCGTCGACATGGGTAGTGCCGTTGAGCATCCATACGGCAAGCTGGGTTGCGGCGCGGGCGCGATCGGGTGAAAGATGGTAACCGCCAAACGACGTGGCGGCAGGATATCCGTGACAAACGATTGCCGCGAACTCGTCGTCGAGCCACACCCAGCCTTGATCAAAGTTGAGCCATGGGCCGCCCGGCTTGGTGGGGCCGGGGCGCTCCTGGTTCATGCAGTAGGCAATCGAGGCGTCTTGAGCTTCATACTTGCCGATGAAGAAGGGCCCACAATCATCGCTAATAGTGCGGAAGCCGAGTTGGTCGTAGCCATCGACGGCAAATGCGGCTCTCGGTGCCAGGCAGCCGAAAAGCAGGAAGAGGAGCAGGAGCAGCGGACCTGTTGCGATTGCGCTGTGGACAGAGTGCGTGGGTGCGTTGGACATGGCTGCTCCTTATCCCTCGTGCGCCGCATGGGGAGGCTGCGACGCGTAGGATGAGGCTACCCCCGAGGTTCATGCGGGTAAGTACCGGAGCCTGACCAAAAGCTTGCCCAATTCCTGACAAATTGAGCTCAAATACAACAATCAAGCAAAAGCGCAGGTAGAAGATAGGGAGAACAGGAGGTCAAAGGTCCTCATCTCCACAATTGACGCGATTTTCAAACGAATCTCCACAGCTAAAACAAGCATCGCCACCCTTGTATCGAACAAGACAACCGCGTTATACTAGCCAACACACAAGCGGGCATCGCCAAGTGGTAAGGCATCAGCTTCCCAAGCTGACACTCGCGGGTTCGAGTCCCGTTGCCCGCTCCAGTAAAAAGCACAAGCACGGCAGCGTTACGTTGCCGTGCTTTTTACTACCAAGCGCCGGGACTCGAACCCGCCAGGGTGCGAGCGTTAAGCAAACGCGAAGCGTTTGTAGCGAGCAGGCGAAGGCGCCGACAGGCGCCTGAAGCCGGTGCGTATTTGCGAAGCAAATACGCGGATGTCCCGTTGCCCGCTCCATCGAGTACGGGGGACCTCGGGAACGTCGGGTCCAACCCGCTGTGCCCGTGCGTGTGCGCGGACCGGGTCTGCCGACCGCAGCCGGTGCGTATTTGCGAAGCAAATGCGCGGACGTCCCCATGCTCGCTCCAATTCCAAAATGTTAGGTTAATGCCTGCTGCCCATACTTGCACCTGCGCACGGTACAATGGTTGGGTTACGACCAACGTGCCAATAACCAAAAAGGAGCCGCTATGATCGATCGCTATACCCGCCCGGAGATGGGACACATCTTCTCCCTCGAGAACAAGTACGCCATTTGGCAGGAAATCGAGGTTCTGGCCTGCGAGGCCCAGGCGGAGCTCGGCAAGATCGGTATTTCCAAAGACGAGGCCCAGTGGATCCGCGACCATGCCAACTTTGAGAAGGCGAAGGTCGATGAGATCGAGGAAGTCACGCGCCACGACGTCATTGCCTTCCTGACCAACATGAAGGAATACATCGATGCCGATGTTCCCGAGGGCGACCCCAAGCCCAGCCGCTGGGTTCACTATGGCATGACCAGCTCGGATCTGGGCGACACGGCCCTGTGCTACCAGCTCACCCAGGCCTGCGACCTGATCATCGAGGACGTCAAGAAGCTCGGCGAGATTTGCAAGCGTCGCGCCTTCGAGGAGCGCAACACGCTCTGCGCCGGCCGCACTCATGGCATCCATGCCGAGCCGATGACCTTTGGCATGAAGTTTGGCTCTTGGGCCTGGGAGCTCAAGCGCGATCTGGACCGTCTTGAGGATGCCCGCAAGAACGTTGCCTTTGGTGCCATCTCGGGCGCTGTCGGCACGTACAGCTCCATCGAGCCGTTTGTCGAGGAATATGTCTGCGAGCACCTGGGCCTGGTTCACGACCCGCTGTCCACGCAGGTTATTAGCCGCGATCATCACGCCTACCTCGCCGGCGTTCTCGCCACCACCGCGGCCACCTGTGAGCGCATCGCTACCGAGGTTCGCAATCTGCAGAAGACCGATACACTCGAGGCCGAGGAACCGTTCCGTAAGGGTCAAAAGGGCAGCTCCGCCATGCCGCACAAGCGCAACCCCATCACCATGGAGAAGGTCTGCGGCCTGTCGCGCGTCGTGAAGGCCAACGCGCAGGTTGCCTTCGACAACGTCGCCCTGTGGCACGAGCGTGACATTTCGCACTCCTCTGCCGAGCGCGTCGCCCAGGCCGACAGCTTCATCGCCCTCGACCACATGTTCCAGTGCCTCATTCGCGTTATCGACGGCCTGCAACTGTATCCCGCCCGCATGATGGCCAACCTCAATAAGACCCGCGGCCTCATCTTCTCTTCCAAGGTACTGCTCGCCCTCGTCGACACGGGCATCACCCGCGAGGACGCGTACGCCATTGTGCAGGAGAACGCTATGGCAACCTGGCACGAGGTACAGGATTGTGTCTCCGGCCCCACCTTTAAGGAGCGTCTCGAGGCCGACCCGCGCTGCACCGTCAGTCAGGAGAAGCTCGACGAGATCTTTGATCCGTGGGACTTCCTCACCCGTATCGACACGGTCTTTGATCGTCTGGAGCAGCTGAGCTTCGAGTAGGTTCGGGCATAACGTTAGCTTTTTAGGGCGCTTTGCTGGTAATGTGTGTTGCCGGCAAAGCGCCTCGTTGCATTTAGGGAAAGACGGGGATAATAGTCGTCTCGAATAACATTCTGAGAGGGGATCGCATGATTTCGTTTGATTACAAGCCTCAGGGCGTGTGTGCTCGCAATATTCACCTTGATCTTTCCGATGACGGCAACAAGGTGATGGGCGTTGAGTTTACCGGCGGCTGTGACGGCAATCTCAAGGCAATCTCCAAGTTAGTCGAGGGTGCTCCTGCCGATCGCGTAATCGAGGTTCTCGCCGGTAATACCTGCGGTATGAAAAAGACCTCTTGCGCCGATCAGCTTACGCGCGCTATCGAGGCCGCTCGCGCCGAGATCGCCTAATGGGTATCGCCGACCACATCAAGAATGGAATATCGCGCCGTGGCTTTGTGCTCGGCGGTGCTGCCGCGGGCGCTGCCACGGTGCTTGCCGGTTGCTCGAAAAAAACGGGCACCAGCGACGATGCCGCCGGCGAGCCGCAGGTTATCAAGGACGATTCGAAGATTGTCTCGATCACTGGTGAGTACGAAGCTGTTGATATCGATCTTGAGCCGGCGGCGTCGTGGACGCTGCCGCTGGGCACGCTGCTGTACTACTGCGATGGCGACTACGCCGCCGCGATGATGGCGCCTGCTTCTGCTCTGCATGCCAATACGCTTGGTGTGCTCAACCTGGGCGATGGCTCGCTTACCACATTAATCGAGGATCCTATCGAGGGCACGGGATATGCTTTTTACGATGTCCGTGCCGGCGATGGCGTGTTTGCGTGGGTTGAGATGAACTTTGCCAATTCATCGTGGAAGCTCTACGCTCAAAATCTGTCGGGCGCTTCGCTCTCTGGCGACGTGGCTGAGCTCGATCGAGGTGGCAAGGACTATGATCCGCCCCTGTTTACGGCGTTCGGGTCATCGGTCATCTGGTATAAAATGCCTTCGGCAGGCGGCAATAAAACGAGTAGTGATTCGTTTTGCTATCGTCGCTCGCTTGATGAATCCAAGGCCGAGGTAATTTGGAAATCGATGGGCCGCTTTGCATCGGCCCCGCGCGCGAGCGACGGCATTTTGACCATCTCGCCGCGTGTCCGCAACGACGAAGGCGTCTACTATGGCATAACGGCAATCGATCTGACCGATGGCAACAACACCAAACGTGCCCAGCTAGTCCTTCCCTCGTCAGTCTCGCCTTTCGAGGCCGTATATATGGGCGATACCTTCGTGTTTTCTATCGAGGCGACCTATAGTGACGTGGGCAGCCTGGGCAACATGGGCACGTATATCGGTAATGAGGGAGGGCCATACCTCTTTCTGTCCCGCGAGCCGCTCGCATGTGCTGCCGGCAAGAAGAATAAATATCTCGTTAAGGTACAGGCGTCGCATTTCCTGATCGACACCTCTGCCAAGACCTATGGCTCGCTGTTGTCGCCCGACCGCGCTTTGGAATATGGCGATTATCCAGCTACGGCGGGAAAATCGGACTCATTCCTTACGTACGCCACGGTGCGCAACAGCCAGGGTATACCAGAGACGGTCACTGCACGCCTATTCTCTCTTTAAGCTTAGAGGGGTTAAAAAGGCGCCAACAGGGGAATAAACGCGTTGTAATTGTGAGTACCGCCCGCCGAGCTGCCGCGTCATAGCGGCATCCGGCGGGCTCAGGTGCGTTAAAATGGGCTTGTTCTTAGCTAATTGAGACAGGGGGGCCGTGTTATGGCTTCAGATGCAAAAAAGATTCTGCTGGTCGAGGATGAGAAGGCAATCCGTGACGCCGTCGCTGCCTATCTCGAGCGCGAAGGCTACTGGGTTGTGGGTGTCGGCGACGGCCAGTCCGCGATCGAGGAGTTCGAGAAGCATCAGTTTGACCTGGTCGTGCTCGACCTTATGCTCCCCAAGATCCCCGGCGAGCGCGTTTGCCGCACCATTCGCGATACCTCGGATGTCCCTATCATCATGCTGACTGCCAAGGGCGAGATCGAGGACCGTATTATCGGTCTTGAGCTCGGCGCCGACGACTATCTGATTAAGCCGTTCTCGCCGCGCGAGCTTGTCGCCCGCGTACGCGCCCTGTTCCGTCGTGCCCACCAGGCCGACGAGCCCGCCGTCGAGGTACTCGACTTCGGCGATCTGGTCATCGATATCTCGGGCCACAAGATCTTGGTCGAAGGCAAGGAAGTCGATCTGACGGCTTCCGAGTTCAAGCTGCTCACCACGCTTGCTCGTCATCCCGGCCGTGTCTACAACCGTATGGAGCTGGTCGAGAAGGTGCTTGGGTACGACTTTGAGGGCTATGAGCGCACCATCGATAGCCACGTGAAGAACCTTCGCGCCAAGCTGGGCGATGATCCCAAGAAGCCCAAGTGGCTCTACACCGTCCACGGTGTCGGCTATCGCTTCGAGGCTCCGGCCAAGACCGATAAGTCGGACGAGAAATAGGGAAATCACATATGACACCTGCGCGCTTTGAAATCGGACAAAAGCACAAGCAGGAGAGCGAGGCGGGTTCCAAGGCTAGTTGGAACACGCCTCGTTCCGATTCACGGCCAACGATGAGCTATCCCTCGCGCATGGCACTTGCTTTTGCTCTGACATCGCTCATGACGGTATTGGTGCTGGTGGGCGTGGTCTCTGTTGTGTGGGGCACGGTCTTTTCGGATTACACGCGCTCCAATATCGTCGAAATCGCAAATTCCGCTGCCGAAAAGCTTGCGACGTCGTATGAGGAAAACGGCAATTGGACTGCGGGCGAGCTACGTACGGTCGCGACATCGAGTTTGGTATCCGACGATTTGGGTATGCAGGTCGTCAACAAGAAAGGCGTTGTCGTTTATGACGACTCATGGCCTTCGGCAAGCGCGACCGCCGATGTGCGCGAGAGCGAATCAGCGTCGAGCAGCTCGAGCGGGAAAAAAGCATCGCATAGTCCGGTCTCGTCGGCTCCCACCGGCTCCGATAGCGTTGCAAACGTCGAAATCATAACGTCTTCCGGCGAGCATGTCGGACAAGTAAAGCTGTGGGCCATCGGCTCCGATGCCTTGCTCACCAAGGCAGATTCTGCGTTTAGGGAGAAGACCTTTAACGCCATGGCCCTTGCTGCGGTTGTTGCAGTTTGCATTTCGGTCGTTATCGGATCACTCGTGTCGCGCATGCTCACCAAGCCGATTCACCGTATTACCAGCACGGCCAAGCAAATTCGCGATGGCGATCTGTCTGCTCGTACGGGCTTGCGCGGCGATGACGAGATCGATCAACTGGGCGAGACATTCGATGAGATGGCCACTTCGCTCGAGAAGGATATGAAACACGAGAAACGTTTGACCTCGGACGTGGCTCACGAACTTCGTACTCCGCTTATGGCCATGCTCGCAACGGTCGAGGCCATGCAGGATGGCGTATATCCTACCGACGATGAGCACTTGGAGACTGTTGCTTCCGAGACGCGTCGCCTGGCTCGTCTGGTGCAGCAGATGCTCGACCTGTCGCGCATGGAAAACAGCACGGCTCCGCTCAACCTTGAGCCGGTGGACATGGTTCCTTTCGTGCGTTCCATCGTCAATGCCCAGGAGCGCCTGTTTGTCGACCGTGACCTGCGTTTGCGCTTTGCAGATGAGACGCAGGGCCACGATGACGTTGTCGAGGCAGATCCCGACATGATCACGCAATGTGTTATCAACCTCATGAGCAACGCCATGCGCTACACCCCCGAGGGCGGTTGGGTCGTGGTGTCGGTGCTCAGTGACCGCAAACACGTCAGCATCGCCGTTTCTGATACCGGCATCGGTATTGCCAAGGATGACTTGTCGCGCATCTTCGGCCGTTTTTGGCGCGCCGATGCCAGCCGTGCCCGTGAGGCGGGCGGTCTGGGCGTGGGCCTCGCCGTGACTAAACAGATCGTCGAGCGCCATCACGGCTACATATCCGTGGAGTCGGAGCTTGGAAAGGGTACGACTTTTACGATTCATCTGCCTCGCGAGCACACGGCGGACGCGGCATCTACTACAATGGAGCACTAGCTTTTCGCTATTCGGTGAAGGAGGGGTTTCGTCCCTGCCGCTCCGAGTTTGCGAAAACGTGCGGGAAAGAACCCGCATTACTGTCGTATTTTGGTAAGGAGTGACTCACGTGACAACGATGGAGCGTCGTCCGGATTCCCGTGGCAAGGTTCGTGATATCTACGATGCCGGTGAAAACCTGCTGATGGTCGCCACCGACCGCATTTCTGCGTTCGACTTCATTCTTCCCGACGAGATTCCGTTTAAGGGAGAGGTGCTCAACCGCATCTCGGCATTCTGGTTCGATAAGTTTGCCGACATCGTTCCCAACCACCTCGTTTCCATCGACCCGGCGGATTTCCCTGAGGAGTTTGCTGAGTATCGTGACTACCTCGCCGGCCGCGCCATGCTGGTTAAGAAGGCCCAGACGATTCCTATCGAGTGCATCGTCCGCGGCTATCTGACCGGTTCGGTCAAGAAGACCTACGACGAGAACGGCACCGTCTGCGGCATCCAGCTGCCTGAGGGCCTGACCGAGGCTTCCAAGCTTCCCGAGCCGCTGTTTACGCCGTCCACGAAGGCCGAGATCGGTGACCACGACGAGAACATCTCGTTCGAGCGTTGCTGCGAGATCGTGGGCGAGGACATCGCCACGCAGATTCGCGACCTTTCCCTCAAGATCTACAAGGCTGCCGCCGAGTATGCAGCGACCCGTGGCATCATCATTGCCGACACCAAGTTCGAGTTTGGTGTCATCGATGGCAAGGTCACGCTGATCGACGAGTGCCTCACGCCCGACTCCAGCCGTTTCTGGCCTGCCGCCAGCTACGAGGAGGGCAAGATTCAGCCCAGCTACGACAAGCAATTCGTCCGCAATTGGCTCAAAGCCAACTGGGATATGACGGGGGAGACCCCGCACCTGCCCGCCGAGGTCATCGATGGCACGTCCGAGCGCTATCGCGAGGCCTTCCAGATCATCACGGGCTCCCAGTTCACAAGCATGAAGGAGAACGCATAAGTGAGTACCCGTAGCGCCACGAACAAGCGCACGCAATCCCACGAGGTTACCGGGGTTGCGCGCAAGTCCGCCGCATCCGCCAAGCCCGCCCGTCAGGCAGCGAGCTCTGTCCGCGTCGTGCCGGCTTCGTCTAAGGCACGCCGCAAAGAGCTCGAGAAGGGCGAGAACCTCGAGGGCCTCTCTAAAGAGGAGAAGCGCGCCCGCAAGGCTAAGCAGCGCGCCCGCGAGGATCGCATCTACACGGTGTCGAATATCCTTCTCAAGCAGGATGAGGACTACACCAAGCGCCGCCGCATCTGGTGGGCCGTGCTCGCTATCGGCATGGTGCTCGTCGTGGCCATTTGGGCTTCGCTGTACTTCGCTCCCGCTGGCATGGTGTCCAGCCCTGTCCAGATGGTCGGCATCGTTTTGTCTTACATCGTCATTTTGGGTGACTTTATCTACGACTTTGTTCGTATTCGTCCCCTGCGCAACATGTACCGCACGCAGGCCGAGGGCATGTCCGAGAACAAGCTCAACGCCCTTATCGAGCGCTCGGCTGCCGAGGAGGACAAGAAGGACTCTAAGAAGAAGTAGCGTTTGCATGCATACTTATCGCTAAGATATAAGGCGCGTCGTTTTTGCGGCGCGCCTTTTTACTGTTCTATAGATAGATGGAGTGGCACATGATTCGAGCTGCCCTGACGGTCGAAGAGGCTCTGGAGGGCATGAAGGCCCTAGAGCCCAAGATTAAAAACTATGCGCGCCTGGTTGTCCGCAAGGGCGTAAACGTCAAGCCCGGCCAGGAGGTTGTCGTTCAGTCTCCGGTCGAGTGCGCGCCGTTTGCGCGCGTGGTGGTCGCGGAGGCCTATGCCTCCGGTGCCGGTCACGTGACGGTTATTTGGGCCGATGACGCCGTGACGAGGCTCACGTACGAGCATGTCGAGAAAAGCTATTTTGAGCAGACGCCCGAGTGGAAGCGCCTGCAGCTTGATTCCCTGGCCCAGGATGGTGCCTGCTTTATCTTTATCGAGGGTGCGGACCCTGCCGCCCTTAAGGGCATCGATCCCGCTAAGCCTGCTGCAGCTTCTAAGGCAAGGAACACGCAGTGCAAGGTCTTCCGCCGCGGACTGGACTACAACATCAACCCGTGGTGCATCGCCGGCGCGCCGGTCGTTGCCTGGGCGCGTGAGGTGTTCCCGGGAGACGCCGATGAGGTTGCAATCTATAAGCTGTGGAATGCGATTCTGCACACCGCTCGCGCCGATGGCCAGGACCCGGAGAGCGACTGGGAACTCCATGACGCCGCATTCGAAAAGAACCTGCGTTTCCTGAACGACAATCGTTTCGACTACCTGCATTACACCTCGGCAAATGGAACCGATCTGACGATTGGCATGACGAAAGGTCACGAGTGGGCCGGCGGCAAGGGCAAGACGCCCGATGGGCACCCCTTCTTCCCCAACATTCCCACCGAGGAAGTCTTCACCTCGCCTGATCGTATGCGTGCCGACGGTATCGTGTATTCGGCTATGCCGCTCATTCACCACGGTAACAAGGTTGACGATTTTTGGATTAAGTTCGAGGCGGGCCGCGTAGTGGACTACGATGCCCGCGTGGGTAAGGCGACGCTTGCGAGCATTATTGACACCGATGAAGGTGCCGCTCATCTGGGTGAGATCGCGCTTATCTCCAAGAACACGCCGATCCGTGAAAGTGGCGTTCTGTTCTATGACACGCTCTATGATGAGAACGCTAGCTGCCATCTCGCGCTAGGTGTCGGTTTCCCCGAATGCATCGAGGGTGGGTATGACATGTCCAAGGAGGAGCTCCTGGAGCATGGCGTAAACGTCTCGAGCACGCACGTCGATTTTATGATCGGCACGGACGATATCGATATTACGGGCATTACGCCTGATGGACGTGAAGTTGTGATTTTCCAGAACGGCCAATGGAGTTGGGAATAGTCCCAGACCGTGGTACAATGCCACCCGCGGGCCGTTAGCTCAGCTGGCAGAGCAGGGGACTTTTAATCCCAAGGTCCAGGGTTCGAACCCCTGACGGCCCACCATAGAATGGAAAAGCGACTGGCGGATGCCGGCCGCTTTTTTGTTGCCGCGACGCGGGTTCGAACCCGAAAGGGCGCGGAGCTGAGTAAACGCGTGAGCGTTTGCCAGCGCAGCGCGCAAGGCGCGAAGCGCCGCAGCGGCCGCCTGCGGAGCAGGCTGAACCCCTGACGGCCCACCCAAAGTAAGGAATACGAAATGAAAACAAATAGATACGGAATTAGCGGCAGCACATTAAAGATAATAGCAGCCATTTCGATGGTTCTCGATCATGTAAGCAGGATCGTCCTGACCAATGGAATCATGACTCACGCATCGTACAGTCAGATATCAGACGAACAGTGGGCGATTCTAAGCGAGGCTTCGGATGTGCTTCATGTTCTTGGCAGAATTGCATTTCCCTTATTTTGCTTTTTGATGGTTGAGGGATTTTTGCATACTCATGACTTAAAGAAGTACCTGCGAAATATGCTTGTCTTCGCAATCATTGCGGAGCCCATATACGATTTCGTCCAAACCGGGCAACTATTTGACCTTCGGCAACAAAATGTTATGTGTGAGCTCCTGCTTTCCTTGGTCTTTTTGATTGTTCTGGAAAAGATACAAAGTCTTTCAAAACGGAAAAGATACATCGCAGAAACTGCTCTGATTGTTTTGACAGCACTGGCAGCTGAATACACTAAACTAGATGGCGGTGTGTATGGCATTATGCTTGTGGCTGCATTCTATTTATTCCACGACAGCAAGGCCAAGATGTTCTTTGCTGCAGTATGTGCAGTGCTCCTTTCGTCATGCCATATAGTTGGCGGCGGATTTGAGTTTGCTACAGCTAGTGTATTTAATCCTGATGTTGCTGCCGCGGTCGTTTCGTTGCTGCTTATCAATCTTTATAATGGTAAGCGAGGGCTGAAGCTCAAATATTTCTTCTACATTTTCTATCCGGCACATCTTGCTCTGCTTTATGGTGTCTCACTTATTGTTTTGAACTGTCTTTAAAAACTCTCAAACAAGTCTCTGAAAACGGAAACAAATTGACCCTAAGACTGCTTGTGAATTTCCGGAAGACCTGAGAGATGCGAGGATAGGCAACGAGGGCTGCAGAGAGATGCTTCTCAGTTCTCTGGCGGATCGCACGTATCTGTATGAGGATCACTTCCACACACTCATTAATAACAGTGATAAACACGGCAGATCCTCAAAACATGAGGCTGTGGAGGTCGAACGATGCTTCGAAAGCATGAATGGCAGCGAGAAAATGAGTTCGGAAGCGCCCTCTGGATGATCCAGCATAGAATAGAAAGCGATCGGCTCCGGCTGGTCGCTTTTTTGTTGCCGGTGCACGGGTTCGAACCCGAACTTCTCTATATATAAGAACGCTTGGCGAACAAAACCTGCCTTTTACCGACGGGAAACAAATGGCTGATGCTTTTGGCGTAAAGTGGCGCTCCAGAGATGACCGATGCCTTAACACCTATAAACCAGCTGGTCATCGCCAATATCAGAAGCCAATGCTTCAGTTTTAACCTCAGTGATGCGACTGAGGGACCTATTCATTTGTGAACAAAATATGGAGTGCGCGATTCCCGCCCCCCGGCGCCCCTCCGGTCTGGCAATATATCTCCTTGCCGCGCGGCCCGGTCGG
>DXZX01000029.1:0-29329 GCA_019419445.1 Collinsella sp. | reverse complement strand
GGTACCGCCTCGCGGTGACATCGTTTTTATGTCAACCTTGGTCTAACAGAGCCTTCTGTGAAGTAGTTCATCACATATTTATCTTTCTGCATGAGCGCATACCAAGCGTTTGCATACATCACAAGCGGATCGGTTTGAATTATCGAATATTTTCCTGACCGAATTGCAATGCTTTGCCCATCTTCAGAATATTCAACAACAATCTCAATCTTTGCCAACACCGGCAGTGAATCATCTGACTCCCTATGAACCGTCACCAAATTCTTAGTTGCCGCTCTTGTCAGGGACGCTGCACCGTCATTATTCCTGTTTATGCTGCCAACAGCCATTTTTCTATTTCCGGCACCCAAGACATCTTTGCTTCGCGCCGAGGACACAATAACCCCAGCCTCATTCCGAACTATCATGTCGGTCACAAGCGTCAATCGTTTTTGCGCATTCGTAAGCTGCGCAGCGTTGGCCCCTCTCGCCCCAGCAAACATAACAGCTCCTGATGCCAAGACGAATAGCTGTCTTCTGTTGATCATTCCTCTCGCTCCTCACCGATTTAGTTAACTTTTTCCATATAGTAGGGATGCAAAGTTTCCTCTTCTAAATTGGCATCACTTGCAAAGAATAGAATCCATTTCTCTCCCGCCTTCAGCCCTGAAGCAGTTCCGGTATTAAAGTAACTACGGATATCAATCTCTTTCCGCCCTCCACTTGACACGAGAGCCTCAAATTGTCCGTTATGAATATCCGACAGCGTCTGTACTTCAACTGAAATATGTTCGTCATCTTTTCCACCGACGACCGAGGGGCTCGGTTGATAGGCCGCGACAACCAATATCCCAAGAAATGCGCAAAGAAGCCCCAGCGTTTTACGTATGCGCTTTCTATCATCTTCGCCGTCACTCTCCACAATACGTCCCTTCATGCGATATATAAATCGTTGTGTCATATGGAAGAAAACGCAGCTGATTGAACCAACCATCCCAGACAACAAGCATATATTTCTTATCATTTGAATATGTATTATGCATAGCCACATATCCCGCAACAGCCATCGCATGAGCGTCATGGCTTGAACTGAGAGTCCCAGAAAAGATACTGAGATTTCCAGAATCTGCAGTTGCCCTGAAAGAATCCCAAGATGGATACCAAGCAAATGATGTCTCAAGCCTTTTCCCGCGCCTAGCACAGAACTCCTTAATAGCCGGGGCAGCATTTGGAGATGGAGTCTCTCCTTGGGTAAAGTAAAGGCCCGTAGCTTGATCGAATGACTTATTTGGTTTGCCGGATGTTCCCGATAACTGCCAAAGCTCATGATATAAGTCTGGCAATTTGAGCCGGTTTAGCGTTACATAGTGGCTGCTTACCGCAAACATCGCAGACACATCGCAAGCATAGGTCCCCGTTTCTTTAATAACCTCTGATTGTGTAGGCGTTATCATCCCTGAAATAGTTTTACTTGCGTCAATGACATATCCTTGTTTATACAGGTCTTTGGGCAATACGAAAACATCCTCGAACCTGCCTGGAGATCCGCTGCGGCTATTTCCCACAGAAAACACCGCTGTTGACCGGCATCCCTTCTCATCTAAAACAACGTTATTATCCAGATCTGCAATACCAAAAGACAGCTCGTCAAATTTCAAAGCAACGATGTCATCTTGGGATGCGAGAAGGGCTATTTCATCGCTTGTATTCTCAATGGGCATAGGGGCGTTCGGAGCCAAGCAGTATTCGCTGATCCACCAAGATCGCTCTGAATCAAATACGACGTAGCCATAGTTAACGTCATCCCGCTTCGCGCGAACGATATACCCGATTGATTCCCCATCGGAATTCACCATTTTTACTGGGTCACAAGCGGTCACCGGCTCATCCGATACGTCATCAAAGAAAGCTTGCGCTTGCTCCACAGCTATTTGCGGTGTGACACGAACCAAGTCGTCGTCTCCAAAAACCAACCTTGGAGACATCAGGGCGGCAAGCAATACTATGAATCCGACAATCACCTTTCTCGAATAACGCATTTCTTCCTCCATCCGTGCAGTAGGGAGATACGGTAACTAAATGATATTCGTGAGATAGTGCTATACGTTTGATATTGTTTTTACTGACACACTTTAAATCAGTGAAAGGTCTTCTTTTCGCCCTAAACGAGAAAAGGGTACTGGAGAAATCTCCGGTACCCTCACATTCCTCTATTTACTTGCTAGTCCTTAAACAGATAGCCCACGCCGCGGACGGTGGTGATGTGCGCCGCGATCTGCGGGCCCACCTTGGAGCGGATGCGTCGAATGTGCACGTCGACGGTGCGCGTGCCGCCGCAGTACTCAAAGCCCCACACGCGGTGCAGCAGCACCTCGCGGCTGTAGGCGCGATTGGGATGCGTCGCCAAAAAGCTCAGCAGCGAGTACTCCATCAGCGTCAGGTCGATGGGCTCGTTATCGAGTGTCACCTGGTAGGTAGCCAGATTAATCTCGAGGTTATCGATGTTGAGCACATCGTCGGCGGTGACGGTCTCCTCCTCGCCCATCAGGCGCTGCGCGCGAGCCTTGAGCTCGTTTGGCGTCGCCGTGGGGCACACAAAGTCGGCATGCGCGTGATTCGGCAGGCGCAGGGTACCGAGCGCCTCATCGTCGACGATCACCAACATGGGGACACCGCCGCGATCGTCAAGCCACTTGGCAATCTGATCGATGCGGTCGCTGCGGATACCGTCGGAGTCGAGGATCAGCAGGTCAAAGTCGTGCGCCGCAGTCGGCGAATCGGGGGTTGCCAGGCTCACCTCGACACCCAGGGTGGTCGTCAAGCTGCGGGCAAACTCGTGGAAGCGCGTCGTGCGCGCCATGAACAGGGCACTCTTATCGGACATATCGGCCTCCAAAGAAATGAGCTCAATCGTACTGAAACAAGCCAGCGCGATTAGGAGTTCGCCAGGTAGTGCTTGATCTCCCACTCGGTGATCGTAGACTCAAACTTATGCCACTCGTCGCGCTTCTTTTTGAGGAAGAAGCTGTGGATGTGCTCGCCGAGGGCATCCTTCATAAACTGCGAGTCCTCAAACACGTCGAGCGCCTCTTTGAGCGAGCGCGGCAGCGGCGCGTAGCCGGCCTCGACCATCTGACGGTCGGTAAGCTTGAGCGTCTCGGCCGTTGCCTCGGGCGGGAGCTCCAGCTTGCGCTCGATACCGTCGAGACCAGCCGCCAGCGTGACGGCGTTGACCAGGTACGGGTTGGCCATGGGGTCGGGGCTACGAAGCTCGATGCGCGTGGACAGCTGCTTGCCGGGCTTGTAGACCGGGATGCGGACCATGCTCGCGCGGTTGCGCAGGCCCCACGTGGCGTACTGTGGCACGGAGTCGCCGCCCGTGGTGATGCGTTTGTACGAGTTGACCGTGGGGTTGGTGATAGCGCTGATCTCGCGGGCATGCGCCAGGATGCCGGCCATATAGTGCTTGGCGATATCGGAGAGATGGTACTTCTCGTCGTCCTCGCCCCAAAAGACGTTGTTGCCGTCGTGGTCGAACAGCGACTGGCACAGGAACATGGCGCTGCCGTCCTCGCCAGCCAACGGCTTGGGCATAAAGGAGGCGTGGCAACCGCTCTCGTAGGCCTGCTGCTTAATGATGAGTTTGGCCGTGGTGATGGCGTCGGACATGCTCAGGGCCTCGGCGTGGCGCAGGCTCATGCCGTGCTGCGAGCGGCCGGCGGCGTGGAAGGTGTACTCCACGGGCACGGACATCTTCTCGAGCGTGAGGACCGTGTTGCGACGCAGGTCGCGGGCGGCATCGCTCACCGAAAGATCGAAGTAGCCCACGTTGTCGAGCGGCTCGGGGGTGTGCTCGTCGGGGAAGTAGTAATACTCCAGCTCGGCACCCACGTTGAGCAGATAGCCAGCCTTCTCGGCCTTGCGGAACATGCGGCGCAGGGCATCGCGTGGGTCGCCGGCAAACGGCTTGCGATCGGGAGTGCACACGTCGCAGAACACGCGGGCGACGCCGTTGTGGCTCGGGCGCCACGGCAGGATCTGGAAGGTCGAAGCATCGGGAAACGCCAGCATGTCGGCTTCCTCGGGCGTGGCAAAGCCCTCGATGGCGGAGCCGTCAAAGCCAATACCCTCCTCAAAAGCGACCTCGAGGTCCTCGGGGCTAATGGCAAAGTTCTTGAGGCGGCCGAGAATGTCGACAAACCACAGACGCACAAAGCGGATGTCACGCTGCTCTACAGAGCGGAGTACGTAATCGATGTTCTGCTGGTTCATGTCGCTCCCCTTTCTTTCGGGCGGGTTTCGACTGGTCTATATCGCAGATACTATCGCAGAAAAATGTTTCCGCAGGGTTAAAGCGTATCAAGCGCTCAAAAAACGTGCGCGAACAGGCAGTTGCGAACGAGTGGCTAGCGTTCAGATTCGGAGACAATTTGTCTACAAGCTCGTTCCAGCGTAGGGAACTCCATCGTCACTGCATCCCATACAACCGAGCGGTCGACATTGCCGTAATCATGCGCAAGATAATTTCTCATGCCGATAATTCCACGCCATTCGATTTCGGGATGAAGCCGCTGCGAGCGTTCCGACAACTTACCCGCTTCTTCCGTCACCCTAAGCGCACACATCAAAAGGGAGTCCGCCAACGCCCTCGTCCGCACGTCATTCGCATGCAGAAACTGGTCCTCGGTGATATCAAAAGCCCTGATGCGCTCGTTCGTTTCAGAGATGACTTCCAAAACCTCTTGAGCGCGAAGGCCGTCTGACTTACGCGCGATCATAAAGGATCACTCCTTCGCGCTCGATTACCGCGGCAAGATCGTCATCAAGATGATCACTCGAGACGAGGTCGACCTGCCTCCCGGTTTCTTTGCGCACCGCCTCACCAAACGCCGACAACGCGAAAAGGCCAAAGCCCTGATCGCGATCGACTTCGAGACGCAAGTCAATGTCACTATCGGCACGCGCCTCGCCACGAGCATACGAGCCAAAAAGAATCACGGTTTTGATGGCGGGAATCGAGCTGGCCGCCTCGCGGACGGCGGACTCAATCTGAGCAATATCCAAAATGTCTGCGGCGACGTTTTCGCTCGCAGAGTTTTTACCAAGTGAAGGAACAAACGGCAGCGAGCGCTCGCGCAGCATCTGCCTCATAAACATATTGACCGCTACAGACGAAGTCATGCCGAGTTCTTCACATAGCTCGGCAAATGAATCTTTAATTGACGAGTCCACTCGTACACTCAGTACAGACGCAGCCATGGATACCTCCTGTATGACATTGTCTATATATTATCACACAAACTAGCGCGAGGTCGAAGCGCGGTGTTCGATGTGGCCGGGGATCTCGATGCGCTTGGGGGCGAGCTTTGCGGCATCGCCCACCGTAGTGGTAACAACGTCGATGCGCTCGGACAGGCGCTCGACCACGCGCTCGGCAATGGTGAGGGTGTCCTGCGCGGCCGTGGTCACACCGCCAAAGAGCACGTGGTTCCAGGGATAGTCGTCAAACGTCGCGATCTTGAGACCCGCCGGCAACGAGGGCCCCAGCTGGGCCAGCGCCTCGGTCAGGCGCAGGAAAACCAAGCCGTTGACGGCAATGAGGCCGAGCTTTTTACCCGCATACTCGCGGATGGTCTCGTCCAGGCGACTGACGCCCTCGACGCCACCGTCGGCCAGGGTGACGACCTCGCCCGCAAGACCGCGGCGCGAAAGCTCGTCGGCAAAGGCCTCGGCACGCTCGCGACGCACAGGGCTGTCGTCGCTTGCCTCGGTGAGCAGGCACAGGCGCTCGCTGCCCGCGACAGCCAAGGCGTCTACCAGGCCGGCGACCAGCTCACGGTTGTTGGAGGTCACCAGATCGACACCGCCGTCGGCAACATCGCGGTCGAGCAGCACGACGGGCAGGCGTCCCGCAGCCGCGGCAATCGCCTTGTCGTTGCCGCCACAGGTGTTGACGACCAGGCCGTCCACACCGGCATCGATAAGTCTGGTGAGCGACTCTGCTTCCTTGGCGGAATCATTGCCGCTAATGGCAGTCATAAGCGAGCAGCCGCGCGCGGCGGCACTAGCGGAAAGCCCTTCGAGCATGGCGCTGGAGAACGGGTTAGCAATGTCGGCCAAGATCACGCCGATGAGGTTGGTACGCGAGCTGCGCAGATTGCGCGCGGCGGCACGTGGACGATAGCCGGTGCGCTCGATAACTGCCGCGATGCGAGCACGGGTTTCCTCGGTCATCTGCCCGGGGCGGTTGTTGAGATAGCGCGAGACCGTGGCCGGGCTCACGCCCGCCTCGGCAGCAATGTCCTTAATCCTCATCTGCGCCATAGCGCACCCCGTTTCCCAATTGTCGGCAGTCTGAGCCATTTTAGGCATTTTTTAAAAACTCGGCTTCAAAACGCTGCAGATGAGCAGCATCGTTTTTGCGTCTCGAGCAGATGCGATGATGGGCTAGATAGACGAGTCTTTAGGCAGCTCAAAATAGTCGGGATGCAAGGCAATAACCGGGCCTTGCTCCTCGGGCATCAGGTGCAGGTGTGTCTCTGCCAGATAGCTCGCCGTGTCGGTATCGCCCCTCTTAATGGCCTCGAGAATTCGGCGATGCTGTCGACGAATCGGCTCCCAATCAAGATCTTGCGACACCATACGCAACCAGTTGTATCGCTCAAAATGCGTATTGACGCTCTTCATCCAATCCCACAACATGTGACGGCCGGCAATCGCAAAACACGTCTCATGGAACAGGTTGTCCAGGTCAAAGAAACGACGCGTTTCGCTATGGTCGAGAGACTCGGACTCGGCAAGAATCTGCTCGAGCCGATGCTTTTGCTCGGGCGTGGCAGACGAACAACATTTAATGAGTACGCTTCTTTCGAGTTTCTCGCGCAAGAAACAGGCGTTCTCGGCGCGTTCCATGCTGATTTTTGAGACATAGGTGCCGCTTTTGGGACGCGTTTCCACCAGCTCCTGCTCGCGCAGGCGCACAAAGGACTCGCGAATGGGCGTGCGCCCGATTCCCGTCTCCTTTTCCAGACCAATCGCCGAAAGGCGCGTGCCGGGCCTGAGCTCGGCATAGATGATCTTGGAGCGCAATGCGTTGTATGCCTGGTCTTGCAGGCTCTGATAATGCTGGTGTTGTTCCATAAAGCCCTCGAATGAAGCCCACGGTTTGTCGAATATCACCACGTAATACTATCGCATCCCCCGCCCCCTCATAAGTTGCGGTGGAATAGTTCCTGCTCAAAGCCTTCAGCAGCAAAAACAGGAACTATTCCACCGCAACTTCCAACAGTCTTTTTGGGACGGGGCTTTTTTGGCTACCCTGAGCCGCAGGTCGGCCCCTTGCCACAAAAGGGGCCCATCTACTACGTTAACGCGGAGAGCCCAGACCATGCTGAAAAGTGCAAAAACAAAACCGCTGGTAGAGAGCTTATCGATTTTCAAAATAGCCGGCTATGGTTGACCCTTGCGGCTTAAACGTAGTAGATAGGCCCTTTTCGTGGCGCAGCACTACTGCACCCCAAATTGGCACCCCGAGCCCTCGTGAGTTGCCAACAAGCTGTTCGCCCAGCGCTTTATCCGCGCGGCATTTGGAAAATAGCACCACCGCAAAACCCGCGAGTAGCGCTTACTTTGCTATATCTCACTATACTTTGCTATATCTTGCTATACTTTGCTATATCTTGCTATATCTTGAGCAAAGGTGGCTCACATGCAAACAAACCCTTTTAAGCCCACAGCAGGTAAAACACCTCCCACGATTATCGGCCGCGAAGATGTGCTCGAAGAATTCAATGAGGGCCTCGTCAACGGGCCTGGTGCCCCGGGGCGCCTAATGCGCATAGCCGGCGTCCGTGGAACGGGCAAGACGGTCCTCCTTGACGAGTGCTCACGTTTGGCGCAAAGCCGTGGCTGGACGGTCATAAAAGAGGTCGCAACCGAGGGACTTTGCCAGCGCATTCTCGAACAGCTGCAGCCCAAATTCCAGGCCAAACACGCCAGATTTGAGCCCACCGTAGCTGGCATATCCATCGGCAGCATAGATATTGAGCGAATCGGCCCATCGCTACGCGACGCCATGAGACAGACAATATCCAAGAATGGAAATGGCCTGCTCATCACTCTCGACGAGGTTCAAGACGCAGAGCTCGATGAGGTCCGAACGCTCTCCATTGCGATTCAGCAGGTTATCGGCGAAGACCTTGATATCGCCTTTGTTTTTGCTGGGCTGCCTTCGATGATTGAAAGCATCATCAACGGAAAGACACTTACGTTTTTGCGCCGTGCCCTCCCCTTTGATCTGAAGGCTGTGGCAGTAACCGAAGTGTCGTACTCCCTCGAGGAAACCATTGAAGCGTCTGGCATGGAGTTGCAGCCAGGTATTGCCGGCCAACTTGCCGAGGCAACGCAAGGCTATCCTTTCATGATCCAACTCGTTGGATACTACGCATGGCAGTTGGCAAGACGCGCACATACAGCGATTATTGGAGAAGAAGAAGCCGAGCGTGGCATTGCAACGGCACGCGAACGCTTCTGCGCCATGGTGATTGAGCCCGCGCTGCAGCGCATTCCGCCCACGTGCATCGCTTATTTGCTGAGCATGGCGTCTTTGGGGCAGACGAGCTCGACCAGCATGGTTGCCGATGCCCTAAACAAAACGCCTCAACAGGTGAGCTCCGTCCGCAGCCGCCTGTTAAGAGAATCGATTATCGAGGCTCCTTCGTACGGCAAGGTCTCATTTGCCATCCCCTACATGCGCGACTACCTCTACGAGCACAAAGCCGAACTGGAAGTTGAACTGTAGAAACGACAACTGCCCTGCAAGACGAAAACCGTTTTCGTACGGATTTAAAGCAGACGTAAACGGTTTTCGTCTTGATTTGCGTCCGAAATTAAGACGTAAATTGCGCTTTCGTACGCTTATTACCAGACGCAAATTGTTTTCGTCCGGCTATGCGTCCCCAATCCAGACGAAAAAGGCCCCGAGCTCGTGTGAGCTCGGGGCTCTTTGTGCCGCGCATCTATGAGAGGAGATATTTGATGCGCATGGGCGCTACTCCATGTAGCCACCTTGGATGGCGGAAACCTCGTCGTTACCCGTCTGATGAGTGTGCTCAAGGCATCCGTTCCCCTCTTTATCGATGTAACGGGCAAAAGGCTCGTCGAGGAGACCATCCGCACGCACCGCGGTGTGGCCGACGCCATCGAGGCGCACAGCCCCACCGCCGCTCACGATGCGATGTATCTGCACCTGGTCTACAACCGCAACATGATTGCGGAGGGAGCAGAAACAAAAGGCATTTAGGGCCCGACAATAATCTTTCTTTGGCAAAACGCAGGCGGCGGCTGCCCAACACACAGGGCAACCGCCGCTTTTTGCAATCGATTGGTGCAAAGGGGTTAACTAGAGCTCGCAGGCAACCTTGTAGCCATCGCCGATGGCGTCGCGAATGTTACCGCACTTGTTGGCATCGCCCAGCACGTGGGTGGTAACGCCGGCTGCCGCCAGGTCGTCGGCCAGCTTGGTGTTGGGACGATAGCCCATGGCAAGCACCAGCGTGTCGGCGTCGGCGATGGTGTGGACCTCGCCGTCCTTTTCGTAACTGATGGTGTCCTCGGTAATCTCGGTCACCTTGGCCTCGGTCAGCACGTGAACACCCTTGGAGAGCATGCGCGTGATGAGCACCGCGCGGCCGGCGCCGCCCTCGTTGGCGGCGAGCGTCTTGGTCATCTCGATGACGGTGACATCGCGGTTGGCCGGCGACAGGTCGTTGACCAACGGGGCCAGGTAATCGGCCGTCTCGCAACCAACGGTGCCGCCGCCCACAATGACGATCTTCTTGCCCGGGAAAGCCTTGCCACCCAGCAGGTCGTCAGCCGTCATGACCTGCTTAAATCCCTGCATAAAGGCCGGGGCGATGGGTTCGGCGCCATAAGCCAGGACAACCTCGTAGCCCGCGTAGTCGCGCTGGATGTCCTCGGCCGAAAGCTCGGTACCAAAGACGCACGTGACGCCGGCCTCGGCCAGGCGACGGTACTGATACTTGATCACGCGCGTGAGCTCCTGCTTTGCCGGCGGAACGGCCGCAATGCGCATCTCGCCGCCCGGCTCGTCCTGCTTATCCACGAGCACCACGTTATGGCCGCGCTTGGCGGCAATGTAGGCTGCCTCCATGCCCGCAGGACCAGCGCCCACAACGAGCACGTTCTTGGCCTCGGCGGCAGGCTCGTAGCCGGCCTCGTCGCGCTCCACGTCCGGGTTGACGGTGCAGGAGATGCGCTTGCCAAACATAATGCCGTTCAGGCAGCGCAAACAGCCGATGCAGGGGCGGATGTCGTCGGTGTTGCCGGCAGCGGCCTTATTGCAGAACTCGGCATCGCACAGATTGGCACGGCCCATCATGCAGATGTCGGCGGCGCCGTCCTCGATCAGTTCCTCGGCAATCCATGCCTCGTTGATGCGGCCGACCGTGGCAACGGGAATATACACATGCTTCTTGATCTCGCGCGAGCAGGCGGCGTGCGAGGCCTGCTGCGTACCGGCGGCGGGAATGGCGGAGCCGCGCTTGATGGTAGTGCCGCCCGACACGTGGATCATGTCGACGCCGGCCTTCTCCAAGCGACGCGAGACATAGATCATGTCGTTGAGGGTCAGGCCGCCATCGGTGTACTCGTCGCCCGAGATACGGACGTCGATGATAAAGTCCTTGCCGCAGCGCTCGCGAATCTCGGCGATGACCTCGAGCAGGAAGCGCATGCGGGCGTCGAGCGAGCCGCCGTACTCGTCGGTGCGCTTGTTATAGAGCGGGGTCAAAAAGCCGCCGAGCATGCCGTGGGCGTGTGCCGCATGGACCTCGACGCCGTCGACACCGGCCTTCTGCATGCGCACAGCAGCGTCACCAAACTGATGCGTGAGCTCGTGGATCTCATCGACCGTGATGGGGCGCGGCGCCTCGCGGGCATAGGACGGGCCCACAAAGGACGGAGCGATCAGGCGCGGCGTGCCCGGAATGTTAAAGGCCATGTAGGCGGGATGGAAGAGCTGCGGCATGATCTTGCAGCCATACTCGTGGACGGCTGCGGCGAGCTTTTCCCAGCCGGGGATAAACGTGTCGTCGTAGCAGCACATGTCACCCGGCAGATAGGTATAGGTGGGCTCGACCGTCACGACCTCGGTAATGATGAGGCCCACGCCGCCCTTGGCACGGGCACGGTAATGATCAACCAAGTCGTCGGTCACATAGCCATGATCGGCCAGGTTCGTGGACACCGGCGGCATAAAGACGCGGTTCTTGACCTCGGTCGTACCGACCTTGATCGGGCTAAAGAGCATCGGGTAGGCGGAAGACTCCATACAGGGTTCCTTTCGTTTGAGCCGCTCGGCGGCAGTTGCTAACGTACCTATCGTATCAGCAACCGCCATATCTGCACTCGCTCGCACTCCTCACCTTCAATCCCAACCCTCACAAAAAAGTTGCGGTGGAATACGGAGTAGATAAGGCCTTTGACAGCTAAAACAGTCCGTATTTCACCGCAACTGATGGGCGGGGTGGAATTGAGGGCTCAGATAGTCAGTCATGCCCTCATCCGCCACTCCCTCACCTACAGCGCGCCGTCCAGCATAAGGTTCACCTTGAGCACGTTAACCGTGGGCTCGCCGAACACGCCGAGGAAACGGCCCTTGGTGCACGCGGCGATGATGTCGCGCACCTCGTCCTTACTTTTGCCCGTGGCCTTGGCAAGGCGCGGGACCTGGTACTCGGCGGCATCCGGAGAGATCTCCGGGTCGAGGCCGGACCCCGAACACGTCACCAGGTCGACGGGCACAGCGTCCATATCGGCATCGGGGTTGGCAGCGCGGATCTTCTTCACGCGCGCGTCCACAAGCCGCCGATACTCCTCACTCGCCGGGGACAGGTTGGACGGAGCACCATACGCCATAAGCTCGCCGTCTTCGCCTTCGACAATTGACACGTTCTGGATACGACCCCACATGTGGGCTTCATCATCGAAGTTCTGGCCGATGAGCTCGGAACCCACAACCTTGCCGTCGACCTTGATGAGCGATCCGTTCGCCTGGTACGGGAACGCAACCTGGGCGATGCCGGTCACGACGAGCGTATAGCCCAGGCCGCAGACAACGGTAAACAGCGCGAACACGCCCAGTGCGCGCGATGCAACACCTTTGAACATACAAACCTCCGTCTACATCATGCCAATGCCGAACAAGGCCAGCAGCATGTCGATAATCTTGATGAATACGAACGGCGCCACGATACCGCCCAGACCCCACACCAGCAGGTTGTGGGTCAGCAGCTGGCCGGACGAAAGCTCGCGGTACTTCACGCCTTTCAGGGCGGCAGGAATCAGCGCGACGATGACCAACGCGTTGTAGATGATGGCGGACAGCACGGCAGACAACGGGCTGGTGAGCCCCAGGATGTTGAGGGCGTCCAACCCGGGGTAGATTGGCGAGAACAGGGCCGGAATGATAGCGAAGTACTTCGCCACGTCGTTGGCCACTGAGAAGGTCGTGAGCGAACCGCGGGTCATGAGCAGCTGCTTGCCAATACGCACGACCTCGATGAGCTTGGTGGGGTTGGAGTCGAGATCGACCATGTTACCGGCCTCCTTGGCGGCCTGGGTGCCCGTGTTCATGGCCACGGCGACGTCGGCCTGGGCCAGAGCGGGCGCGTCGTTGGTGCCGTCGCCGGTCATGGCGACCAGGTGGCCCTCACGCTGGAACTCGCGGATCTTCTCGAGCTTGCCTTCAGGGGTGGCCTCGGCCAGGAAGTCGTCAACGCCGGCCTCGGCGGCGATTGCCGCGGCGGTGAGCGGGTTGTCGCCCGTCACCATGATGGTCTTGATGCCCATCTTGCGCAGGTCGGCGAACTTCTCCTTAACGCCGGACTTGATGATGTCCTTGAGGTACACAACGCCCAGCACGCGGCAGTTCTTGGTCACGACCAGCGGGGTGCCGCCGGCCTTGGCGATGCGCTCGACGGCCTCGTCGCACTCCTGGGAGAACACGCCGCCGGCTGCCTCCACATAGGTGCGCACGGAATCGGCAGCGCCCTTGCGGATCTCATTGCCCTCGTAGTTCACGCCGGACATACGCGTTGCCGCGGTGAACGGGATGAACTCCATGCCCTTATCCTCGAGCGTGCGGCCGCGCAGGCCGAACTGCTCCTTGGCGAGTACGACGATGGAACGGCCCTCGGGGGTCTCGTCGGCCAGCGAGGAAAGCTGGGCGGCATCGGCCAGCTCCGCGGGATCGACGCCGTCGACCGGGATGAACTCGGCGGCTTGGCGGTTACCCAGGGTGATGGTACCGGTCTTGTCGAGCATGAGGATGTCGACGTCGCCGGCGGCCTCGATGGCGCGGCCGGACATGGCCAGCACGTTGGCCTCGTTCAGACGGCTCATGCCGGCGATGCCGATGGCGGACAGAAGGGCGCCGATGGTAGTGGGAGCCAGGCACACGAGCAGCGCCACGAGCGTGGTCACGGCCGTGGGGTTGTCCATGTCGTTAAGACCGACCGAGAAGCAGGAGTAACAATACAGGGCCAGCGTGACCAGGATAAAGACGATGGAGAGGGCCACCAGGAAGATCTCCAGAGCGATCTCGTTAGGGGTCTTCTTGCGCGCGGCACCCTCGACCATCGCGATCATCTTGTCCAGGAAGCTCTGGCCGGGCTCACTGGAGATCTTGACGATGATCCAGTCGGACAGCCCCGTGGTACCGCCGGTAACGGCAGAGCGGTCGCCGCCGGCCTCGCGGACCACGGGGGCGGACTCTCCGGTGATGGCGGACTCGTCAACGGAGGCAGCGCCCTCGATGACGTCGCCGTCGCCGGGAATCTGCTCGCCGGCGCGTACGATCACCAGGTCGCCGCGCGTGAGCTCGGTGCCGGGAACGACGGTGAAGTGCTCCTTGTCCTCAACGGACTCGATGCGATGGGCCTCGACATCCTTCTTGGCCGCACGCAGAGAATCGGCCTGAGCCTTACCGCGGCCCTCGGCAAGCGCCTCGGCGAAGTTCGAGAACAGGTCGGTGAGCCACAGGATGACCGCGATGGCGACCACATAGTAGGTGGGCACACCCGCGTCCTGCACACCGAAGATGGAAGCGACGGCCAGGACGGAGGTCATGACGGCTGAAAGCCACACCAGGAACATGACCGGGTTTTGAATCTGAACGCGAGGGTCCAGCTTGGCAAACGAGTCGCGGACCGCGCGGCCCATCATGTCTTTTTGCATAGTCATAAATCTGCGCCCTCCTTTACGCAATCATCTGGAAGAACTCGGCAACGGGGCCAAGCGCCAGGGTCGGGAAGAAGCTCAGGGCACCGATCAGCAGAACGATGAACACGAGCAGGAATACGAACATGGCATTGGTGGTAGAAAGCGTGCCGGCGCTCTCGGCGACCTTGCCCTTCCCGGCCAGCGAGCCCGCGATGGCGAGCGTGCCCACAATCGGCAGGAACCGCGCGAACAGCATCTCGAGGCCGAGCATGACGTTGATCCAGGGAATGTTGCAGTTCATACCTGCAAACGCCGAGCCGTTGTTGCCGCCGCATGAGGTGAAGGCATACAGCACCTCGGAGAAGCCGTGCGCGCCACCATTGTTGAGCTGGTCGGCAAGACCGGGCACCATGCAGGCGATGGCCGAGCACACCAGAATGGCAAACGGAGTTGCCAGGCACAGGACGACTGCCCAGCGCATCTCGCCCGGCTCGATCTTCTTGCCCAGGAACTCGGGCGTGCGGCCGACCATAAGGCCGGCGATGAACACTGTGAGGATGGCGAAGCCGATCATGCCGTACAGGCCGCAACCCACGCCGCCGAAGACGACCTCGCCCAGAGCCATCTGGAGCATCTGGACAAAACCGCCCAGCGGGGTGTAGGAGTCGTGCATGGAGTTAACCGAGCCGTTGGAAGCGGCGGTGGTGTAAGCCGACCACGTGGAGGAGGTGGCGATACCGAAGCGGCTCTCCTTGCCCTCCATGTTGCCGCCGGCCTGGCCGTCGGTCATCTCGATATTGACCGCTCCGCCATCGGCCAGCTGCGGGGTGCCCGCATGCTCGTTGACGGCGATGATGCCGGTGAAGATCACCAGCAGGATGAACATGGCGGCAAAGATGGCCTTGCCCTGCTTGGTGTTCTTGACGCCGATACCGAAGGTGAAGCAGCAGGCGGCCGGGATCAGCAGCAGGCTGGTCATCTCGATGATGTTGGTGAAGGCACTGGGGTTCTCATACGGATGGGCGGAGTTCACACCGAAGAAGCCGCCGCCGTTGGTGCCGGACTGCTTGATGGCGACCTGAGGAGCCGCGGGGCCCTGGGGCAGGAACTGCTCGGTGACCACGCGCGCGCCCTCGACAACCTTGCCGTCGACCTTGACCGTGTCGCCCTCGATCCGGGCGCCGTCGATGACGCTCCAGCCGCCGTCTGCATTAGGCTGGACAGCGACGGGCTCTACGAGCTCAGCCTTCTGAGCCGGCTGGAAGTTGGAGATGACGCCACCGGTAGCCAGGCAGATGCCGAACACGAGGTTCAGCGGGATGAGCACATACAGGACAGTGCGGGTGAGGTCGACCCAGAAGGAACCCAGACCCTGCTCCTTGACCTGACGGAAGCCGCGGATCAGCGCGAACATGACCGCGATACCGGTACCAGCGGACAAGAAGTTTTGCACGGTGAGACCCATGAACTGCACAAGGTAGGACAGGGTGGTCTCACCGGAATAGGATTGCCAATTGGTGTTGGTTATGAAGGAAGCAGCCGTATTGAACGACAGATCCCATGACACACCCGGCAGGTGCTGGGGATTGCCTGGCAAGAAGGACTGAAGCGCCTGGAGCGCTACAAGAGCCGCGAGGCCGATCCCCGAAAAGACCAGCACGCTCGCCAGATAGCGCCTACACCCCATCTGCTCTGCTGCGTCGATGCGAAGCAGACGATAGACGCCACGCTCCACAGGAGCAATCACAGGCGACAGGAACGTATGCTCACCATCCATGATATGGGCCATGAACCGACCGAGCGGAACGGCCAGGACGACGAGCACGGCAAAGTACAAGATGTACTGAATCGCAGCGTCCATAGTTTACGAATCACTCCTCATCAGAATGTAGATGTAATAGATAAGGAGTCCAATGCAGACAACTCCGATGATGGGAATGAGGATGTCCATTTACCGCCCCTTTCACGCGCGGTCCGATGTCTCGGACGCCTGCTCTCGCAAGCGTCTGGGGACAGTAAACGCTTCTAGGGATTAAAGAGGCGTGAGGGCCGGGGCTCACGTCCTTAAGATGCCGTAAAGATGCAGGTAGAAAGCACTATTGCGGCTGCAGTGCGCCTATACTCGACCTCGCGAGCATACAGTGGCGTCCTCACCGCGTATGCACGCATGGACAACGTTTCAGAAAGGCTACGCTATGCAGCGCGACGCATCGGACACTCGCGTCAATCCAGACCTCATCCTCAAGGCAATTGAGAAAGACGAGGCCGCCGATGACGCTCGAACCAGCCGGGGACACCTCAAGATTTTCTTTGGCTACGCTGCTGGCGCAGGCAAAACCTATGCGATGCTTCAAGCCGCCCACGCCGCCAAGCGGCGAGGTGTCGACGTCGTCGCGGGATACATCGAGCCGCACGAACGTCCGGCAACTGCCCATCTTGCACAAGGGCTTGAGAACGTGCCCTGTAAACTCATCGAGCACAACGGCATTGCGCTCAGCGAGTTCGATCTAGATGTGGCTATCGAGCGCGCCCCTCAGCTCATCCTTGTCGACGAGCTCGCCCATACGAATGCGCCGGGGTCTCGCCACGACAAACGCTATCAAGACGTCGAGGAACTTCTACATGCGGGCATCGACGTCTATACGACCGTGAACGTTCAGCATATCGAGAGCCTAAACGACATGGTTGCATCCATCACCGGCGTTGTCGTGAGCGAACGAATCCCCGACCGTATCTTCGATGATGCCGACCAGGTCGAGCTCGTCGACATAGAGCCCGAAGACCTACTTGAGCGCCTTCGCGCCGGCCTCGTCTACCGTCCCGCACAAGCCGACCGAGCGCAACAGCATTTTTTTACCGTCGAGAACCTCACCGCACTCCGAGAAATCGCGCTGCGCCGCTGCGCCGATCGCACCGGCCACCTCACAGACGCCGCACGCGTGCTGGGAAACCGTGACTACTACACCAAGGAGCGTATCTTAGTCTGTGTCTCCCCGGCGCCGACCAATCCCCGCATCGTCCGTGCCGCCGCACGCATGGCGAAAGCGTTTCGCAGCGAGCTCGTCGCCCTGTTCGTAGAGAGCCCGCGCACGCAAGCCATGAGCGATGATGAGCGCGCCAAGCTTGCGGCCAATATCGCCCTAGCCGAGCAGCTCGGAGCACATATGGAAACCGTCTATGGCGACGACGTCGCGTTTCAGATCTCCGAGTTCGCGCGCCTGTCGGGTATTTCGAAGATCGTCATGGGGCGCACGGGCGAGCACAGCAGCGTCCGTCAGGCCCTCTTTGGCCGCAAATCTCTCGTAGAACAGCTCATAACATTCGCCCCGAACCTCGACATTTACATCATTCCAGACCAGTCGACTCCGCCCTCCCGACCCAAAGGACGCCGCCATGCGCTCGCCCTGCAGCCGCCCAGCAGCCGAAACGTGCTTCGCACGCTGGCCCTCTCTCTTGTCGCCACGGCGATCGGCACGGCTTTCCGCCATCTGGGATTTGCCGATTCCAGCATCATATCCCTCTATATCCTCACGGCCCTGCTGACCGCCGTCACCACGACGGGGCGTATCTGCACGATCGTATCGAGCGTGCTCTCTGTAGTGCTTTACAACTTCTGCTTCGTAACGCCTCTGTTTTCGCTCGCCAGCTACGACCGAAGCTATCTGGTCACGTTCGGCATCATGTTCGCTACCGCTATGGTCGCCGGCGAGTTAACTGCGCGCATCGCCGACAATGCCCGTACCTCCGCCGAGAACGCATTCAAAACGCGCGTACTCCTCGAAACGAACCAGCTCTTACAGCAAGCCCATAGCGCGGAGGAGTGCGCCCGCGTCGCCATGAACCAACTCGTCAAACTGCTAAAACTCGACGTGGTCTTCTACCCCGCCGAACACGGCACGCTCGGCAAGGCGCTCTATGAGTCCGCTGGCACCGAAAACCGATCCGCGTCGCTGCTCACCGACTACGAGCGCGCTGTTGCAACCTGGACCTACACCAACAACAAACGCGCGGGCGCAAGCACGCGGACCCTGCCCGAGGCGCGCTGCCTCTACCTCGCGGTTCGCACCGGCGACAAGGTATTCGGTGTCATCGGCATCGACCTGGAGGGGCGCGAGATCGAAGCCTTCGAGCATTCGATCGTCCTATCTATCGTAGGCGAATGCGCCTTGGCGCTCGAAAGCGACCGGGCGGCGCAAGAGCGCGAAGAGGCTGCGGTCTTGGCGAAAAACGAGCAGCTGCGCGCCAACCTTTTGCGCTCCATCGGCCACGATTTGAGGACACCCCTCACGGCTATATCCGGATCTGCGGCAATCCTTCGGAAGAGCGACGAGAAGCTCAGCCTCGAACAACGCTGCGATCTCGCCGATGCCATCTACGACGACTCCCTCTGGCTTATCGATACCGTGGAGAACCTCCTCGCCATCACACGCGTCGAGGATGGCACCATTTGCCTCAACCTCACATCCGAGCTCATCGACGAGGTCATCGAGGCCGCCCTCAGCCATGTCGCCCAAGCATCGCATGGACGTACCGTCACCATCGAGCACACTGACGACATCCTGCTGGTACGCATCGACGTCCATCTCATCATGCAGGTGCTTACGAATCTCATCATGAACGCCTTCAAATACACGCCCGAGGACTCGACTGTCACCATCAGCGCACGTCGCGAGGGTGCGTTCGTCGTGGTGGACGTCGCAGACGATGGGCCGGGTGTGGCAGACTGCGACAAGCCTCATATCTTTGAGCGCTTCTTCACCTCACGCAATACGCGGCCCGTGGATTCGCGTCGAAGCATCGGCCTTGGGCTGTCGCTCTGCCGCTCCATCGTGGAGGCGCATGGCGGCGTCATCGAAGCTCGCGACAACCACCCCCATGGGGCCGTCTTCCGTTTTACCCTGCCCGCCGAGGAGATCGAGATTCATGAATAATGCCGCTAAGCCACGCATCCTCCTGGTCGAAGATGACCTGACCGTTCAAAACCTCGTTTCGACCGCGCTTGACCTCCACGGCTATGTCGTGAGCAAGGTTTGCAACGGCCAGGCCACCATCATGGATGCGGTGTCGCACGGCCCCAGCCTCGTCATGCTCGACCTCGGCCTTCCCGACATTGACGGTATCGAGGTCATCACGAAGATCCGAAGCTGGTCGGCAGTCCCCATTATCGTCATTTCGGCGCGCACCGAAGATTCCGACAAGATTGCAGCACTTGACGCAGGGGCAGACGACTACCTCACCAAGCCCTTTTCTGTGGATGAGTTGCTCGCGCGCGTCCGTGCGAATTTGAGGCGCTCCTCGATGGCGTCAAGCGAGTCGACAGAAGCGAGCACGTTCGACAACGGTCCGCTGCATATCGACTACGCCGCGGGATACGCGACGAAAGACGGACGCGAGCTCTCGCTGACCCCAACCGAGTACAAATTGCTCGTCCTTCTGGCGAAAAACGTCGACAAGGTGCTCACCCACACCTTCATCACCCGCGAGATATGGGGCACGAGCTGGGACAGCGATCTGGCGAGCCTGCGCGTGTTCATGCGCACCCTGCGCAAGAAGATCGAGGCAGACCCCTCTCACCCTAAGATGATTCAGACGCACATGGGTGTCGGGTACCGCATGCAGCGTCTCTAGCCCACCCCACAAAAAGTTGCGGTGGAATACGGAGTAGATAAGGCCTTTGACAGCCAAAACAGTCCGTATTTCACCGCAACTGATTTAACGATACCCTAAAAATACTCTTCAACTCGCCGCGCTCGCGTCCAAATGCGCAAAGCGCCCCGCGAACGAATGCTCGCGGGGCGCTTTGATGTCCGGGCCTTACTTGATACCACGGCCCAAGTCTTCGGCGATTTTATCCACGCCCTTAAGCGCGGCACAGGTCTTTTTGTTGGAGCAATGCCCCGTGCAAACGCCACCCTGAGCGCAGTCGGCGCAGGTGCCCTTACGGTAGATGCGCACGCACACGGCGACAAACGCAATGCCGATAACAGCCAGTACAACAATATCGATAGGTGCCATAGCAAGCCTCCTCTAGTTAACCGCCACTTACTTTACCCCATTCTCCACCTACCAAAAAGGGACAGGTTTATTTTGGTCGGTTTTATCTGCGGAAACGCCACATCTCCCCCACCAAAAAGCCCGAGTGTCGCTGGGACACCCGGGCTCGTGGAAAGGGGCTAATCCTTATTCGGACTTAAGCGGAAACTGCGGCGGAAGCAGTGTTGGTCTCGTCCTCGTCGGTCCATGCATACTTGGGCATGGGACGGAAGATCTGGAAGAGCATCGCAACCAGCAGCACGATGGCTACAATCGTCCAAATACCAAACTGGCCCAACACAAACAGGTTGTAGAACTGGTTGATGAACAGGCCGATGACCCAAGCAAAGGCGCACTCGTAGCCGATGGCGATAGCGGTCCACTTGCCGGAATCCATCTGGTTGCGGATGGTGCCCATGGCTGCGAAGCACGGAGCGCACAGCAGGTTGAAGGCACCAAAGGCCACGCAAGCACCCATGGTGGGGAACATGCCCGCAAACGCGGTCCACAGGCTCGGGTCGGTCTCGCCAGCATCGGCGACGGAGAGCAGCGAGCCGGCGGTGGCGACGACGTTCTCCTTAGCGACAAGGCCCGAGACGGTCAGCGCAGTGGTCTGCCAGGTGCTAAAGCCGAGCGGGGCGAAGATCCAAGCGACCAGGTTGCCGAGCATGGCGAGCACGGAGTAATCCATGAACTCCTCGGGGATGCCGTCCATCGCAGGCAGGAAGCCAAAGGAACCGTTGTAGCTGCCAAAGTTGGAGAGGAACCAAACGACGACGGTGGACGCGAAGATGACCGTACCGGCCTTCTTGATAAAGGCCCAGCAGCGCTCCCACACGTGCAGCGCCCAAGAACGGATCGCCGGGAAGTGGTAGGCAGGAAGCTCCATAACAAACGGCGTCGGGCGACCGGCGAAGAGCTTGGTCTTCTTGAGCATGAGGCCCGAAGCAATGACGGCAAAGACGCCCAGGAAGTAGAAGAGCGGGCTGATCCACGCGGCGGTGGTCGAAGAATCGCCGATGATGGAACCCATGAGCAGGGCGATGATCGGCAGCTTGGCACCGCAGGGAATAAACGTGGTGGTCATGACCGTCATGCGGCGGTCCTTCTCGTTCTCGATGGTCTTGGTGGCCATGACGCCGGGGACGCCGCAGCCCGAGGACACGAGCATGGGGATAAAGGACTTACCGGACAGGCCAAAGCGGCGGAACACGCGGTCCATGATAAAGGCGACGCGGGCCATGTAGCCGCAGTCCTCCAGGAAGGACAGCATCACAAAGAGCAGGAACATCTGCGGGACGAAGCCGAAGATGGCGCCCAGGCCGCCGACGATGCCGTCGCAGACCAGCGAATCGACCAGGCCGCCGTCCTCGGTGCCGCCCGCCACAAGGGCGTCGTGCACCATGGTGGTGATACCCGGGACATAAGGGCCGTACTGCGCCGGGTCGACCGAGTCGGCGTTGTCGCCCGCAGCCTCGACAGCTGCGTCATAGGCGTCACGACCCTGACCGAGCACGTACCAGCCGTCGGTGCCGAAGAGTTGGTCGTTGGTGAAGTCAGTCACCGTGCCGCCGAGGGTAGAAACGGCGATGTAGTACACGCAGAACATGATCACGACGAAGATCGGCAGACCGAGGATGCGGTTGGTAACCACACGGTCGATCTTCTCGGAAGTGCTCATCTTGGCCGGAGCCTTGGTGAGGCACTCGTCGATGATGTGGGCAATCACGCCGTAGCGCTCGCCGGTAATGATGGACTCGGCGTCGTCGTCGCAATCCTGCTCGCACTGGGCGACCAGCTGCTCGACGCGAGCGGCCTTCTCCTTGGTGAGGTTGATGAGCTTGCAGGCGTCCGCGTCGCGCTCGAACAGCTTGACGGCGTAGTAGCGACGCTTGTTGGCGGGAACGCTCGCCGGCAGGTTGTTCTCGATATGGTCCAGAACGTCCTCGATGGAGGAATCGAACTTGTGCTCCGGCACGTCGGCCTTGGCAGCAGCGGACTTCTTGACCTGCTCAAAGAGTTCGGTGACGCCCTTGTTCTTAAGGGCCGAGATCATAACGACCGGGCAGCCGAGCTTCTTCTCGAGCTTCTCGGTGTCGATCTTGTCGCCGTTCTTCTCCACGAGGTCGGCCATGTTGAGGGCAACGACCACGGGCAGGCCCGTCTCGATGACCTGAAGCGCCAGGTAGAGGTTACGCTCCAAGTTGGTGGCGTCCACAACCTGGACGACCACGTCGGGCTCGCCGCTCATGAGGTAGTCGCGCGAGCACTGCTCCTCGGGGCTATAGGGGGAAAGCGAGTAGATGCCGGGGAGGTCCGTAATCGTGACGCTCTTGTCGCTCTGGAGCTTGGCTTCCTTTTTCTCAACCGTGACGCCCGGCCAGTTGCCAACGTAGCCGTTGGCGCCGGTAATCAGGTTGAAAAGCGTGGTCTTGCCGCAGTTGGGGTTACCCGCCAGCGCGACATGGATCTGAGAATCCGCCATTCAATCCTTCTTCCTTGTGTGCCCGCGCAGCTTTCTCCGCGCGGGCTGGATATTGTGCTTCAACGTTGCATTGCAGAGTTAGAAAAACCTAACTTTATCTGCAGAAATATTCGCCGCGGGCCCTTACTGGACCTCGACGACGGCAGCCTCCTCCTTGCGGATGGAAAGCTCGTAGCCGCGCACGTTGATCTCGACCGGATCGCCGAGCGGTGCAACCTTTACGACCTTAAACGACGTGCCCTTGATGAGCCCCAGGTCCATAAGGTGGCGGCGAAGTGCGCCCTCACCGTGAAGCTTGACGATGGTGGAGCTCTCGCCCACCTTAACGTCACCCAACGTCTTCATATTCTTTTCCCCCTTTCAGTTTTTGCGGAATGTTGCGAACTAACCGACGGTCATGATGTGCATGGCGACCTTGGAATCGATGCCAAAGCGTGCGCCCAGCACGGTGACGATGATATTGGCACCACTCGAGCTCACCACGTGAATCTCGTTGCCCTCGACAAAGCCGAGGTCCTTGAGGTGGTGCTTCATGTCCTCATTGCCCTTTACGCGAGACACGCGCACGGTTTCGCCCGCTTTTACCATCGAAAGCGGCATAGCCGGCATCTGCGGTCCGCAAGACATGAGTGAGCTCCTAACGTCGGTTCGTCCTCAACATCGACGCAGCAAAAGTTAACCACGTCTATGTTCGCTATAGTAAACTAGCACGTGGTTAACTTTTTGGAAAGGGTCCCTATTCAGTTTTCGAAAAAGTTTCCCATATGAAACAGATGTGACAAAGGGACTGTCCCTTTGTCACATCTGTTGCGCTTAGAGCGAAAGGTTTCTGATCGACGTGACACACGAGGCCTCGTCTACGCCCGAAACGCGAAAGACGATGTCCTCGCCACATTCGCCGTAGAGCGCCATGAGGCCCATCACGTCACGGCCGTCGGTATGGCGGTCGCCGATGCTGACCGACACGTCGCTACGATGCTTGGCAATGATGTCGTAGAGCAGCGCGACCGGGCGGGCGTGCAGTCCCAACGGATCTTTAATCGTCTTTGTAAACTCGACCATGTCCCCTCCCGCGGCATCGCTCATTCGGCCGGCAAAACCCAGCCACGTGGTAGTTATTGTAGCGTTAGATGCTTGTCGGGACCCGCTAGAAAGCTCATCTCACTCTGGGCGCGAATTCTGGGACGCAGTTTCCGCGACGCCCAGTCAACCTATGCCCTCGCAACGCCCGCGCATAAAAAACGAGGGAAGGCACACGTCCTTCCCTCGTTGCAAGCAATAGGTAGCTGCTCGCCTACATCAGGCGCAGGCTGACGTCCTTGAGCTGGGCGCCGCTAACGGTACTCGGGGCGCCCGACATGAGGTCGGAGCCGCTGGCCGTCTTGGGGAACGCCATGACGTCGCGAATGGAGTCGGAGCCGGTGAGCAGCATGCACACGCGGTCCAGGCCCAGGGCGAAACCGCCCATCGGGGGCGCGCCAAACTTGAGCGCCTCCATGAGGAAGCCAAACTGCGACTCGGCACGCTCCTCGGTAAAGCCCAGGAGCTTGAGCATGGACATTTGCATCTCGGCGTTGTGAATACGCATACCGCCGCCACCGGCCTCAAAGCCGTCCATGACAAAGTCGTAGGTGCACGAACCGGCTGCCAGCGGGTCGGCCTCGATCTTGGCGATGTCGGTCTCGGTCGGCAGGGTAAAGGGCTGATGCTCGGCTGCATAGGCCTTGCGATCCTCGTCCCAATGGAACAGCGGGAAGTTGACGACCCACAGGAAGTCGTGGCCCTCGCGCTTGATCTCGAGCGCGTTGGCCATGTGGGAGCGCATGCCGCCCAGGATCTCGTCGGAAAGCAGGCGCGGGCCGGCGGCGAACATCACGAGGTCGCCGGGCTCGACGTCCATACGCTCGCGCAGAGCCGCCATCTCCTCGTCCGAGAAGAACTTGACGATGGGGCTGTTGATGGAGCCGTCCTCGCGGAAGGCGATCCAGGCCAGGCCCTTGGCGCCAAACGTGGAGGCCACGCCGGCGAGCTTATCGATCTTGGCACGTGCCCAGGCACCGGCGCCCTTGGCGTTGATGGCCTTGACGACAGAGCCCTCCTCGTTTGCGGCAGTCGCAAAGACCTTGAACTTGGAGTTGGCAAAGATGTCGGTCAGGTCGACCAGGTGCATACCATAGCGGGTATCGGGCTTGTCGGAGCCATAGGTGTCCATGGCCTCCCAGTAGTCCATGCGACGCAGCGGCGTAGGCATCTCGACACCCATGCGGCCGAAGGCATCGGACAGAACTTCCTCGAGCGCGCTCATGACGTCGTTCTGGTCCACGAAGGACATCTCGATATCGACCTGGGTGAACTCGGGCTGACGGTCGGCACGCAGATCCTCGTCGCGGAAGCACTTGGCAACCTGGTAGTAGCGCTCGACGCCACCGACCATGAGCAGCTGCTTCAGGAGCTGCGGGGACTGCGGCAGGGCGTAGAAGTTACCCGGCTGAATACGGCTGGGAACGATGAAGTCGCGAGCGCCCTCGGGCGTGGACTTAAACAGGGAGGGCGTCTCGACCTCCATGAACTCACGGTTGTGCAGCGCCTCGCGAATGGCGAAGGTAAAGTCGGAGCGCAGCTTGAGGTTGGCCATCATCTCGGGACGGCGGAGATCCAGATAGCGATAGCGCAGACGGGTGTCCTCGCTGGTCTCGATGCCGTCCTCGATCTGGAACGGCGGGGTGACGGACGTGTTGAGCACCTCGGCGTGGTCGGTCAGGACCTCGATCTCGCCGGTCGCGAGCTTGGTGTTGGTGGTCTCCTCGCCACGGGCGCGCACGACGCCGTGGATCTTGATGGGCCACTCGGGACGCATGGTCTCGGCGATCTTAAAGGCATCGCCATCGGAGTGCTCGGGGTCGAAGGTGAGCTGCGTGATGCCCTCGCGGTCGCGAAGGTCGCAGAAGATAAGGCCGCCGTGGTCGCGGCGACGGCTCACCCAACCGGTGAGGGTGACCTCTTCGCCCACGTTCTCGAAGCGAAGCTCGCCGCAGGTACGGGTGTGCATGGAATGCTCATCGATGGGACGGGTCTGGCTCATACCAGTGATCCTCCTTTATGGATCTGTGCCGCCCCGTGTCGTTCCGGGCGGCGTCGTACAGATTTGCCCAGCCTGCGTAAACCGCGCAGCCGGACATGGCGTTCTATCTTATCGCACCCACGTCGATGTACCGCGAAAAAGTAACTCTTGCCCAAAGACTTGACGGAGACGAAACAATTGACGCACCGCGGCCGTCGCCCAGGCGCGCCGCGTGCGACAATGTGCCCCAATACAACTGCACTCGGAAAGGCCCACCATGACTGCACGCCTCATCGTTATGGATATCGACTCCACGCTCATCAACCAGGAGGTCATCGACCTGTTGGGCGAGGAGGCCGGCGTAGGCGAGCAAGTGGCGAAGATCACCGAGCGCGCCATGCGCGGCGAGCTCGACTTTAAGCAGGCGCTCGAGGAACGCGTGGGGCTGCTTGCCGGCTTGGACGAGAGTGTGTTCGAGCGCACCTTTGAGCGCGTGACGTTTACCCCCGGCGCGTTAGAGCTTGTGCGCTCGGCACACAGCAAGGGCTGGAAGGTCGGCGTGGTAAGCGGCGGCTTCCACGAGGTCGCTGACAAGATCGTAACCGCCGCGGGCATCGATTTTTGCCTGGCCAACCGCCTGGAAGTCATGGACGGCAAGCTCACCGGTAAGTTGGCTGCCAACATTGTGACCAAGGAGTCCAAGCTCATCCAGCTGCTGGACTGGGCAGTTGAGTGCGGTGTCGACATGGCCCATACCGTGGCAATCGGCGACGGCGCCAACGACATCCCCATGATCCAGGCCGCGGGCACTGGCATCGCGTTTTGCGCCAAGCCCAAGACGCGCGAGGCAGCCCCGTTTGCCATCGACGAGCGCAACCTGATGCTCGCCATGGACATCATCCTGCGCGACTAGCCGATCTGTCTAACAATTGAATCAGTCTGTCCTATAGTTTCCGAACAATTTTGTCTTAGTGTTCGGAAAAACACCCTTTGAGTGCTAGACTTTGCGCCGTCGAAGGGAACATATATGGATAAGCGAAATCTAGAGCAGCTACTGAGCGATGTTGCCGGCGGATCAGTCACCCCTGCCGACGCCCTCACACGCATCCAGACGGCTCCGACCGCCGATTTAGGCTTTGCGCAGCTCGATCTTTCGCGCGGAGTGCGCCAGGGAGCCGGCGAGGTTGTCTACGGTGCCGGTAAAACCGCCGAGCAAATTGCCGCCATTATCGAAGCGCTGCGCGATGCCGGCCAGGAGCGCATCCTGGTCACGCGCCTGGATGCCGAAAAGGCAGCCCGCACCTCGGAGCTCCTCGGCAACGGCATCGACCTGGGATATGTCCCGGACGCGCAGCTCGCCCTCGTGGGCGGCAAGCCCTCCCCTACCGGCAACGGACGCATCGTCGTCGCCTGCGCCGGCACGAGCGACCTGCCCGTCGCCGAGGAAGCCGCGTTGACGGCCGAGTTCTATGGCAACGAGGTCGACCGCCTCTACGACGTAGGCGTCGCCGGCCTGCACCGCCTACTCGCGCATGCCGAGGAACTTGCCCAGGCACAGGTGGTCATCGCCATCGCCGGCATGGAGGGCGCGTTGGCGAGCGTTATCGGCGGCCTGGTGAGCTGTCCGGTCATCGCCGTTCCCACCAGCGTGGGCTACGGCGCAAGTTTTGGTGGCGTAGCCGCACTGCTCGCCATGCTCAACTCCTGTGCCAGCGGCGTATCGGTCGTCAATATCGACAACGGCTTTGGCGCCGCTTACCAGGCAAGTCTTATCAATCATCTGAGCGCCGGCACACCCCGCGCCCGCTAAGGAGCATTCCATGTCCAATCATCAGCACACGCTTATCATCGACGGCACCTCGGGCATCAGCGGCGATATGACCGTCGCGGCCCTGCTCGACCTGGGCGCCAGCGAGGAGCACCTGCGCGAACAGCTCGCCACACTGCCGGTCGACGGCTTTACGATCGCCGTCACGCGCGTAAACAAGCATGGCATCGACGCCTGCGATTTCGACGTTCAGCTGGCAGAAGAGCTCGAGAACCACGACCACGACATGGCATGGCTCTACGGCAACGAAGCAGCTGCCGAGCACACGCACGAGCACGAGCACCACCATCATGACCATGACGAGCATGAGCACTGCCATGAGCATGATCATGAGACCCACGGCCATGGCCACGAGGGTCACCATCACGCCCACCACCATCACCACCGTTCTTTGGCGGACGTCACCGCCATCATCGACGGCTCGCAGTTAAGCGATGGCGCCAAGCGTCGTGCGCACGCCATCTTTACCGCGCTCGCCGCCTCCGAGGCCAAGGCCCACGGCAAAACGCCCGAGACCGTCATGTTCCACGAGGTAGGCGCCGTCGATTCCATCGTCGACGTCTGCTCTGTCGCCATCTGCCTCGATGACCTGGGCATCGAGGATATTGTCGTCGAGTCGCTCTCCGAGGGCCACGGCACCATCCACTGTGCCCACGGCCTCATGCCCATTCCCGTCCCCGCTGTCGTCAACCTGTGCCAGGCGGGCAATATCGCCCTCACGCCTGCACCGGTCGCCGGCGAGCTCGTGACGCCCACGGGCGCCGCCATCGTCACCGCGCTGCGTACGTCCGACCAACTGCCCTCACGCTACCGCATCGAAGCCGTCGGCTACGGCGCTGGCAAGCGCCCCTACGAGGGTTGCTCCGGTACGCTCCGCTGCCTGCTCGTTCACGCGGACGCATAGCCATGGATGCCCGCAAGGCAAAAAGCCGCGCTGCCATCGTTTCGGCGTTCTCCGAGCTGCTGCGCGAAGAGGACTACGGCAAGATCACCGTCGGCGACATCATCGCGCGCGCCCACGTAGGCCGCGCGACATTCTACGGCCTCTTTAAGAGCAAAGACGACCTACTGTCCGAGCTCGTGAGCGACATCTGCACCCACGCCCTCGACGACGATGGTACGCCGCTCGACGACCCACTCGTGCAAGTCGAGCATATCCTCAACAACCTCTGGGAACGCCGTCAGGGCGTTCGAGCCCTCGTAGCCGGCGCCGGCTCACGCGTCTTCGCCGACTGCCTCCGCAAGACCATCATGTCGCGCGCAGCCGAAACCGTCCCCGTCGACCCCGCAGGCCCCGCCGCCACCATGGACCGCAGCTTCTTACTACACCACATAGCCTCAAGCTTCGTAGGAATGGTCCAATGGTGGGCCTGGCACAACTTCCAAGCAGCCAAAGCCGACGTAGCCAAAGACTACCTATCAGCCATTAAGCCTCTCTTCAACTGAGTAAACCCCTCATCCCAAAGTTCCGACCTCATCTCAAAGCGCCGCCCCAACCCAAAGCACAATCCATCCCAAAGTGTCGACAGAAGCCCAACGCCCCTACCAGCAACAAGCCCCTCCCATCCAAATTCAGATATATATTGGGTTGCTTGTACGAACGCAACAAAGATCCCGCAGCTGTCCGCATGGGGTAACTTCCCAGCGCATTCCGCACTGATATCTTCTGTATTGAAGACGTCGATGGTGCACCCGTATACCA
>DXZX01000028.1:11798-29436 GCA_019419445.1 Collinsella sp. | reverse complement strand
GTATACGGGTGCACCATCGACGTCTTCAATACAGAAGATATCAGTGCGGAATGTTTTCAGAGCTTTACCCTGTAGGGTCCCTGCCGCCACGTAGCAATCGGGGCATCTGGGGTGGACGGCGGCTTGGCTACGAGCTGGAGCTGAGAATCTGAAAGGTCGGCTGCCGTTGTTGGGACCGCAAGCGTTGCTGGCAGCAATCACTTTGGGGCTGGAATTTCCGCTTGCTAGCAAAAGGCCTCCGGAGCTGTTGCTCTGGAGGCCTTTCGTTTACTTGCAAATGCGCGCGTTAGTTGTTCTTGGTCAGGCGCTCGACGTCGTGGGCGATCATGTATTCCTCGTCGGTGGGGATGACCATGACCGTGACGGAAGAGCCGGCGGCGCTGATGACCTGCGGGCCGTTACCCACGGCCTCGCGGTTCTTGTTGTTGTCGATGCGCACGCCCAGCCACTCAAAGCAGTCGCAGAAGGCCTTACGGATCGACCAGTCGTTCTCGCCAATGCCGGCGGTAAAGGTGATGGTGTCCACGCCCGCCATGGAAGCGATCATGGAGCCGGCCTGCTGCATGGCCTTGTAGGCGAACATATCGAAGGCGAGCAGGCAGCGCTCGTCGCCCTCGGAGGCGCGTGTACGGATGTCGCGGGCGTCGTTGGAGATGCCCGAGATGGCAAGCAGACCAGACTGCTTGTTCATCATGTCGTCGACTTCCTGGTAGGTGTAGCCGCCCTCGCGCTGCAGGTAGCACACGGTGGCCGGGTCGATGGAGCCGCAGCGGGTACCCATCATCAAGCCGTCGAGCGGCGTGAGGCCCATCGTGGTATCGCGGCAGACACCGTCCTCGATAGCAGCGAGCGAGGCGCCGTTACCCAGATGGCACGAAAGCAGACGGTGGCAGCGCGAACCCAAGATCTCCTTGGCCATCATCCACTCGTAGCGGTGGCTCGTTCCATGGGCGCCGTACTTGCGCACATGATACTTATCGCACACGTCCTTGGGCAGCGCGTAGGTGTAGGCAACCTCGGGCATGGTCATGTGGAACGAGGTATCGAAGACGGCCACGTTGGGCAGCTCCGGATACTTCTCGCGGCAATACTCAATCGCCGCGGCCTCACCGTAGTTGTGCAGCGGAGCCAAGGGGGCCACCTCAAGAATCTTGGCCATGACTTCGTCGTCGACGACGGCAGAGTCCTTAAAGTGCCAGCCACCCTGAACGATACGATGTCCAATGCCGTCAATCGTAAAGTCGGTCTTCTCGAGCTCCTCGAGTACGCGCGCAATGGCCGAGCGATGATCGGGAAAGGGAACCTCTTCGGTCTGCTTGGCGCCACCGTTCTCGGCGTGACCAAAGATGCCCATGTCCGAGCCGATACGCTCGCAGTTGCCCTTGGCGAAAACCTCGCGGGTATCGGTATCCAAGAGTTGATATTTAAGGCTTGAACTACCAGCGTTGACAACAAGTACGTTCATGAGACTCCTTTGCAGTGCGATACGGTCGGCGCAGACCCCTTAAGGCGGCCGCATGTTAATAAGAAGTTATCACAATTTAATAAATAACTATCAGGCATATCGCCCAACGAGCACAAAAGAGGGGCCGAACGGCGCTCGGTCGTCCAGCCCCTCCCCTTTTGCAATTACTTGCCGTTGACGATGCGCTCGACGTCGGAAGCGATCATGAATTCCTCGTCCGTGGGGATAACGAAGATCTTGACCTTGGAATCCTTGGCAGACAGGCACCAAGCGCCGTCGCCACGCAGAGCGTTGCGGGCATGATCCATCTTGACGCCCATAAAGGCCAGACGATCGGCCACGCCGGCGCGGACGGCCGGAGCGTGCTCGCCGATGCCGGCGGTAAAGACCAGGGTGTCCATGCCGCACATGGAGGTGGCCATCTCGGCGGCCTTGGCGGCAATCTTGTAGACGAACATATCGAAGGCGAGCTGGGCCTCGGGGTCGCCGGCAGCGGCGAGTTCCTCGACATTGCGGCAGTCGTTGGTCTTGCCGCCGGTCACAGCCAAAAGGCCGGACTTCTTGTTCATCATCTCGTCGACCTCGTCGAAGGTGTAGCCGCCCTCGCGCTGCAGGTAGCACACGGTAGCAGGGTCGATGGAGCCGCAGCGGGTGCCCATCATGACACCGTCGAGCGGCGTCAAGCCCATGGTGGTGTCCATGCACTTGCCGTCCTCAATGGCGCACAGGGAAGCGCCGGAACCGATGTGGCACACGACAACCTTGCGGGCCTCGCCGTTGGTCATCTCGGCGACCTTCTTGGAGATGTAGCGGTAGCTGGTGCCGTGGGCGCCGTACTTACGGATGTGCAGCTTGTCGCAGACGTCCTTGGGCAGGGCGTAGGTCTTGGCGACCTCGGGCATGTTGAAGTGGAAGGCGGTGTCGTAGACCGTGACGTTGGGCAGGTCGGGATACTGCTCCAGGCAGTACTCGATAACGTTGGCCTCGGGGTTGTTGTGCAGCGGAGCGAGCGGAGCGACCTCGCGGATTTTGGCGAGAACGTCCTCGTCGACGAGGGAGGAATCGCCAAAGTACCAGCCGCCCTGAACGATACGGTGGCCGATGCCCTCGATCTTGACGCCGTTGGCCTCGAGGTCCTTCAGGACGACCTCGATGGCGACCTTGTGGTCGGGGAACTCGATGTTCTCGGTCACCTTCTTGGAGCCGTTGGCAGCGTGGGTGAAGGTACCGCCGGTAAAGCAGACGCGCTCGCAGGAGCCCTTTGCGGACACCTTGTGGGACTTGGTATCGATAACCTGATACTTAAGGGTCGAAGATCCTGCGTTGACGACCAGAACGTTCATGTGTCTCCCTACTAACAGGCGGTGTGGCGCCGCCAGGTTACATACGCTTCAATAATAAACCCAAACGCCCTCGCGCTCGGGTTTATTGCGTTGATATATAAGTTATCGGTGCCTAAATACTCATGTCCTTTGGCTTGTAAGACGAAAGAGCGCGGGGATATACACCAAAGAAGAGATTCCGAGTGCGACAAGCAATATGACTCGAATGCCCGCGATGCTGCTCAACACAGCATTGAACAGATAGAAAAGGATGGCGCCCACCGCCACCATCTGGCTTTGAACCGAAATCAGTGAACAGCGCATCGAAGAATCGGCTGCTTTTTGAAAAATTGAGTATTTAATTGGAGCAAATAACGAGTACGCAACCGTCTGCAGCACATAGAACACGGGCAGCAAATTAGCCGGAGTAAGGGGAATCAAAAACAAAGCTGTCAGGAAAAGGCGCACGATGCCGCAAATACGCGCAAAGCGGCCCTTGTCGACATGAGCAATCGCACAGGGCACAATAAGTCCCATGGAGGCCGAGGCAAGGAGCTGGACCGCAATGGTCACACCCGAAGCGACGGCATTCATTCCGCGACCCGCAAGCAGCAGTGAGAAAAAGTCTTCCAGGGCGACAAAAGCAAATGCCTGAGAACAGTCCATGATGAACGCTGAGCGAAGAATGCCATTACCCGCAATAGCGGCACCGATCATCTTCGGGCTAATCCCATGTTCAGGTGTCGTCGCAGTGCCCCCTCTTCGCATCTCAGGAATGCAGACAACGACAGCCAACGTCAACACCATTGCGATGATATCTGCCGAAAGGCCAATGAGATATGCACCGACGGACGAAATGAAACCGCCCACGCAAGCGGAGATGGCATAAGAGGCATAGAAAACAAACCGCTCAGCGACATTAAGTCTTACGAGCTGGTCCTGAGAGACGCTGTCAATGTAAATCGCTTCGATGGATCCGCTCACACACGCAACGGCAAAACCCTTGAGAGCGAACGCACCGATTAAAAGCAGAGGAGATCGGACGAGAAGCAGGGCGACGTAGTACCCAAGCATTCCCACAATGCCAACGAGGCCGCTCACCTTTCGTCCAAACCTGTCAGCAATATAACCAGTAGGAACCTCAAGAATGAACTTGCTCACTTGGTATGCAATCATCATGCTAGAAATCGCCACCATCGAGAATCCGACGAATTCAAGGTAAACCGTCAAAAAATACAAAATGGTGCTGAAGTTCGACAGAAAAACGAACGTCATATAAAGCAAAACCGTACGGTTTTTCATGCTCCGCCCTCCAAGAGCCAGCAATCTAAATCGGAATCTTGGAAAAGCATGAGGGCAAAGCTGTCAGCTATGTGTTGCAAGGCGTCAATAATCACTTGACGACACGAGGCCAAAAGGCCTCACGAAGCGAGATGACGCAATAGGTGAAGAAATACCGTCTGGTGTCGATCGGTCCAGGCATTTTGTCGATAGCAAAAGTAGATGGGCAAGGTTACGTCATGCGAGCCTTCGATGGAGCACTCGCTCACCTCCAATCCATTTGATGCGAGAGAAGAGCCAGAAAAACTCAATATCAATCCCCCGGCTTGAAGAAACTCAGCCTGCGCCTTGTTTCCGTATTCGACATCGCGGAAGCGGAAATTAACCAGCTGGGCTTCAGGACATTGATTGATTGCATTGAGACAGGGTGACAAATTAATGGGAACAGCGAGCCTGCCGCCCAGCAACTCACGAACGGTCATAGCACTCATAGATTGATGACCCGCCGGGCTCGAAAGAACCTTGAGCTCCTTTTCACCCAAGTATTTCGAAGAAAGGACACTGTCCCGTGGTTCCTCAAACGAGATAGCCGCGTCCGAAATTCCAAGTATAAGTGATTCAAAGCATGTTGCCGTTGGCTGATGCCACACATCAAGATGAATCTGAGGGTGCGAGCTTTCAAACGAGTCGTACCAGTTTTCGGAAAAAAGGCGCCCCCGCCCGTGAAGGCAGGGGGCGTAAAGACGGAAGTGGCCGTCGGGCGAAACGCCGCCGCTCCCCGATTGAGCGTACTTTTTGAGATCGTCGACTTGTGCCAGGATCACGCGTGCACGACGCGCAAATTCTCTGCCCGCCGGAGACAAAACAGCCTCCCCCGCCGATCGGTCGAGCAAAACAATCTGATACTCAGATTCCAACTTTTTGATTGCCGACGAAACGGCCTGCGGACTCACATGAACGGCGCGAGCTGCTTTGCGCACGCCGCCATAGTTCGCTACCGCTTGAAGGTATTCGAGTTGAGAAAGCTGCATAGATTACTCCAAAGGCAGCCAAGTCGACGGGCCAAGCGCCCTCAGATGAGGTTCTCGCCCAGGTTTTTGCCGCCGAGGACGTGCATGTGGAAGTGCATGACGGTCTGGCCGGCGTTGACGCCCTTGTTGGAGATGACGCGGAAACCGTCCTCCAGACCCTTGGCCTTGGCGACCTCCTGGATGGCGTGAGCTATGGCGCCCATGGTCTCGGCGGGTACGTTGTCGGCGATGTCGCTGTAGTGCTTCTTAGGGATCACGAGCGTGTGGACCGGCGCCTGCGGGTTGAGGTCGTCGAAGGCGATGACCTGGTCGTCCTCATAGACAACGGTCGAGGGGATCTCGTGGTTGGCAATTTTACAGAAGATGCAATCGCACATAGCTGGTTCCTTTCTTACAGACCAAGGTAATTATATTTGGTCGAGATGCTTAGAACGAAAGGTTATCATCGGTGTTGGCGGCCTCGCCGTCGGCGAGCACATCGTTGCCGTCGACGTCCTTAAGGAGCACCGAGACCTTCTGCTCGGCATCGGACAGGCGGGTGCGCAGGCTCTTGAGGAGCTCGACGCCGCGGGTATAGCTCTCGAGCGACTCCTCGAGCTCCATATCGCCAGACTCCAAGCTGCGGATGATGAGCTCCAACTCCTGCGAAGCCTGCTTGTACGTAAGCTGCTCGACCGGGGTCTTCTCTGCCATATCTGTTTCCTTTCCTAAAGGTTTATCGCTATGAAACGCGGGTTACTCGACCATATCGACCGTTGCCGCCACGTTGCCGTCTGCCATGCGCACACGAATGGCGTCGCCGGGCTTAAAGGTCTTGGCGCTCGTAGCCACACCATCGTCGCTGTACGCGATGGAATAGCCGCGGGCAAGCACCTTGAGCGGCGACAGGGCATCGAGCGAGGCTGCCGCACGGCTCAGGTCGGACGCTGGCTTGCTGAGCATCGTGCGCCCTTGATGCTCTAGGCGGGAACTCGCAAGCGTGAGCGCATGGCGCTTACCATCGAGCCCCGAGGTGCTTGTAATCAGACGCTCGGGCAAGCGCTCAAAGTTGGAGCGGAATGTCCCGACCGAGCGTACTATGGCGCCGGACAGACGATCAGCCGTCAGGGCAAGCTCAGACTCGCGACGCTCGACCATAAACGTTGGGTCGTTGAGGCACGGGCGGCACGCAGCCGCATCGAGAGCATCGCCTAAGCGAGCCGTATAGGTGTCCCAGGCACGACGACCGCGTTGGTCGAACATTTCCAGATCGACCTGATCCGACCCGATCATCGAAGCCATCGCGGCGCCCAGACGCTGATGGCGCGTCTCGAGCACGTCGGCCAACTCCGTCATAGCCGGCGCCACCGATTCGGCCGCTGCCGTTGGCGTGGAGGCGCGACGGTCGCTCACCATGTCGCAGATCGAGGTATCGGGCTCATGCCCGATGCCCGTCACCACGGGCACGGGACAGGCCGCCACCGCACGGGCGAGCCCTTCGTCGTTAAATGTCATAAGGTCTTCGAAGGAGCCACCGCCACGCACGAGCAAAATGCAATCGGGCACCGGCGTAATGGCGGCGGCGCGGCGCAAGCCTTCAATAAGCTCTGCCGACGCACCCTCGCCCTGCACCTTGGCACCCACGCAAACAAGCTCGACAAGCGGGTTGCGACGGCGCAGTGTGCGCTTGACGTCATCGACGACGGCGCCCGAAAGCGAGGTGACGACTGCCACGCGCGAGCAAAACACTGGGATGCGACGTTTGCGCGCCTCGTCCATCAGGCCCTCGCGACGCAATTTTTCAGCCAACTGAGCCACCTGCTGACGCAGCAAACCCTCCCCCGCCAGCGAGAACGAGCGGGCGACGAAGCTCATGCGACCCGTAGGCTTGTAGAGATTGAAGCTACCCTTAAAGCTCACCTGCATGCCATCGCGCAAATCGAAGGTGCGCTTGAGATAGGCGCCCTTCCAGATGATGCAGTCGACGGCGGCCGAGTCGTCTTTAATCTGGAAGTAGCAGTGGCCGCTTCGGGCATTGGGACCACGGAAACCCGTGACCTCGCCCAGGACACTCAGCTGCGGAATGGCATCGAGCGCACCGGCGGCGATCTCCACCGCTTGGCTCACGCTGAGCTCTTTGCGCTCCCGCTCGTCCGATCCGTCGAACTCGGCGGAAACGGCGTTGCCGGTTAGATTCCAGCCTGCCACGCAGCCCCCTTTCGTCATCGTGCACATGGGCTCCGGCCCTGCGCTAATTCAAGTCCAACACATAGTACAGCGCCGCGGGGACACAAATCCCCACGGCGCCCGTCGGCCCCATTTGTTATCGGTTGGAGTTTCTGTTGTAGCGAGCCATAAGATAGAGCAGCTGAATAATCGAGGTGAGCGCAGCGGCAACATAGGTAAGCGCGGCGGCCGTCAGCACCTTCTTGGCACCGTTGACCCGCTTGGAACTCATGCCCGACTGCTCGATATACGCCACGGCGCGGCGGCTGGCGTCAATCTCGACCGGCAGCGTAACGAGCTGGAACAGCACGCTAAACGAGAAGAAGATCAGCGCGAGGGTCGTGAGTCCCGCGATGTTCATAAACAGGCCCAAGAGCAACACGATGGTCCAGGTGTTCTGGGTAAAGTTGACGACCGGCACGAGGGCGGTACGTACCTTCATCATGGCATAGCCGCTTTGACGCTGCGCGGCATGGCCTGCCTCGTGACAAGCGACAGCAACGCTTGCGACCGAGCCGCCCGAACGGTTGGAATCCGACAGATACAGGTTGTTGTCCTGCGGGTTGTAATGGTCAGTGAGCTCACCGGCGACGCCCTTGATACCCACGGCGTTGCAACCGTTGGCGTCGAGCATGCGGCGAGCGACCGTGGCACCCGTGTCGCCGTCCGAGCGAACCTTGGACCAGGTCTTGTACGTCGAGTTGATATAGTTCTGCGCAGCAAGGCCAAGCACTGTACAAACAAGAACAACCAGCAGGTACAGCGGGTCGATGCCAAAGCCATATCCATAGTAATAGGGCATGCGAATTCCTCCGAATCGAGTTACACGTTGGAGGCATTCTACCCACTCGCCCAGCAGGCAAGTCAGCATCGATGTTTAGGCATTGTCAGCGAAAACGGCCGAGAGCGAGCAAGGTGACGTGAAAGAGAAGCGACGCGTACTTTGGTACGCGAGCGACGATTGAACGTCAGATTGCCGCTCTCGGCCGTTTGCAGCGTCGAGCTGTTACGCGGTTTGGAAAAACCGCGTAACTATATAGCTATAACAACTCAATCTTTCCGTCCTTCACCGTCAACCCCATATTGCCGGAAAGCAGATCGTCCAGGCGCGAGCCCACAAGCTCAAAGCGCCAGCCTTCGCGCAAGGGGCTCTGCTCGGGATGCTCAATATAGTCAGCCAGGTCATCGCGCGAGGCAATGACCGAGGTCGCCACGCCCGAGCGCTCGGCAACCAGGCGAATGAGCGCATACATCAGGTCCGTCACGCTCTCCAACTCCGGAGAGATCTGGCGATGCCCGCGCACCATGAGCGGCAGGCGATCGTGCGGGCAGCTCGCGCCGCGCTTGATGGCCATGAGCGCACCGTCCACGTCGCGCTCCCCCAACTGATCGGTACCGCGAATGCTACGGAACTCCTCAACGCGTACGGGATTGCGCTTCACGAGCGCAAGCAGCGTGTCGTCGGACATGACCCACTTGCGCGGGATGTTACGGCGCTCGGCGCGGTCCTCGCGCCAAGCGGCGAGCTCGCGCGCGATGCCCAACTGGTGACGGCTACACGAGTTGATGCGCTTGACCTTGCGAAATGCCTCATGGCGATCGGCACGGTAGTGCGACTCGTCGGCCAGAGGACGCAACTCGTCGAGCACCCAATCCACACGGCCCAGCTCGCGCAGGCGGCTCATCATCTCGGTATAGGCGACGATCAGGTACTTGACGTCATCGATCGCATACTCAATCTGCTTATCGGTCAGCGGGCGGCGCGACCAGTCGGTCAGCGACTCGGTCTTGGGCAGCGATACGCCGCAGAACGTCTGAACAAGCGCGCCATACGAAATCTGCTGGCGCTCGCCCAAAAAGGCGGCGGCGACCTGCGTATCGAAAATCGGTCGTGGCAGCACGCCCACGGTATGGAGCATGACCTCCATATCCTGCGAGCACGCGTGGAAGACCTTGGTCACGCTCTCGTCGGCCATAAGCTCGGCCAGCGGCGATAGGTCGTCGATTACCAGGGGATCGACCGCTACGCTCTCGGCAGGGGTGGCAATCTGAACCAAACACAGACGCGGATGGAACGTGCGCTCGCGCAAAAACTCGGTATCGACGGCAATCGCGTCGAACTCACGGGCGCGCTGGCAAAAGTCGAGTAGAGCCTGATGTGTGGAAATGTACATATCAACCCATCGAATAAGGTTAGGCCCGAAAAACACGGGTAGGATATCGGCATTGCCTTACAACTATACTCGGTTAGTCACAGAACGGGAACGTAAGTATGCGCTGCCTTATCATCCACAACCCGGCATCGGGCCCCAGCTCAGATGAAATCTTCGCATTCACGCACGCCCTTGCACAGGGCGGCGACGAGGTCGTGATGCGCTTTATCGGCGATGGCATGGAACCCGAGGACGCCGTGGCAGACGTGCGCGAGTTTGACCGCGTGGTCGTTTCGGGCGGCGACGGCACTGTCTCCAACGTGCTCGACCAGATGCGCGGATGCGGTGTCCCCACGCTCGTCTTCCCCTCCGGTACGGCCTGCCTGTTCTTCAACAACATCGGTAATGCCCCCGAGGCAGCGGCGCTTGCCAAGGCTTGCCGTGCCGGTCGCACGGTCAAAGTCGACATGGGCGAGCTCTTTTGGCTCGACGAGAACGGCAACGAGAAGCGCCACGGCTTCATCATCATCGCCGGCTCGGGTTTCGACGCCGAAATCATGATGAAGGCCGCCCCCACCAAAAACGACATCGGCGAGATCGCCTACTTCCTCTCTGCGCTCGCCACGCCCAACCCTACGGTAGCGCACTTTACGATTGAGCATGACGGCATTGTCGAGGAGCTCGACGGCATCTGCTGCATGGCCGGCAACACCTCGGTCATCCAAAACGACATCAACCTGTTCCCCGACTGCCGCATGAACGATGGCATGGTCGACATTGCGGTCATCGAACCCGTGCGCACCGTGCAGCTGCTGCCTACTGTGATCACCGCTGCGCTTGACCCCGCCGGCAAGGTACTCGGGCGCCCGCAGTTCAAGATCATCCAGACCAAGGAAGCCAAGATCACCTGCACCCCGTCGCTGGGCATGCAGTTCGATGGCGAGATTATCTCCAGCAATTCGGGCGTCTTTGGAGCCCGCGCGCTTCCGCAATGCCTCGACCTCATCGTCGACGAATTCTCCCCGCTCGGAAAATAGGAGGACCCTATGAACGACAATCCCCTGCTCGGCTTTATCATCATCGTTTTGGCCATGCTCGTCGGCTATGCGATCAACGTGATCCACCGCCGGAAGAAGTAATTCCACATTGGTATGATATTCATCCAATTATCGTCTCCCCTGCTGTTTATGCATTTGCCAAACAGCAGGGGATTTTCATTTCAGGCATTCCCAGCTACTTTATTCGGCTACAGTAATTACAGGGCGTCTTTATTAAAGTAAAGCTACAAACTGAGTACAATTAACCGCTCGTCGCATATTTCATCACGCTTATCGAGTAAGTGTCTTTCATAAATGAATATTGTTTCCAGTTCGTTACGCTAATGGGGTGTCTTTATTGGCTGAAGCCCTCTGGCGACAGAGGGCTTTCGCACGCTGGGAGGAAAAATGAGGAAAACTCACCCCGTCAACGCGCTCAAGAAGCTAGGCATAGGCCTCGCCTTTGGAGCTGCAACCATCATGTCCATGCCGACATCCGCGCTCGCCTGCACGCAGATATACATGGGCAAAAACTATACGGCCGACGGCAATACGTACTACGGCCGCGCCGAGGACTTTGGCAAGCGCTATCTTAAGCACTACGCATCGAACCTGCCCACGAACCTGGCTTTAAGTACAGCTCGATTGAATCTGCTTTTGAATACACTTCGAACAAGCCTACCTATCGTTACAGCTATGTACGCGACCACCCCTCCAACTGGATGGGTCGCACCGACGCCTATTCCGAGGCCGGAATCAACGAGAAGGGCGTCTCCTGCTCTGCCACGCTAAGCACTTCCTATAACGAGGAGGCCGATGCAGCAGACCGCATCGATGAGAAAGTGGGTCTGGGCGAGTACAGTTACGGCAGCATCATCCTGGGCGAGAGCGCCACGGCCCGCGAGGGCGTCGAGCTTCTCGGCAGACTGATCGATGATCAAGGCGTCTGCACCAACGACCAGATCATCATCGCCGACAACAACGAGACCTGGCTGTTCGCCACACTTTCCGCCCATCAGTGGATCGCCATGAAGCTCGCTGACGACGTCGCGTCGCTCAACCCTAATATCGGGAGCCTCAACTACGATGTCGACCTTGATGACCCCGAGAACTGCCTACACTCCGAGGGCATCGAGTCCATGCCCGTGGAGAAGGGCTTCGCCAAATACTCCGCTGACGGCAAATTCGATGTCGCCCAAACGTATGGCGAAAGCCTCGCCGATTCCGGCGTAAACCAGTGGTCCCGCTATGTGCAAGGCCGCGATTATTTTGGTAGTCAGCTGACCGAAGGCACAGATTACGACATTATCACAGTAAAGAAGGATGGAAAACCTGACCAAAAGGGAGCCATGGTCAGCGAAATCCAGCCCCTGTTCTTCAGGCCTGGCAAGTCTGGCTGGAGCACCTTTGAGCTGATTCGTGCCTTTGGCAACCGCGGCGAGAACGTCCCTGGCCTCAACGCGAACACTGATGGTGTTTATTGCATCGGCAGCGAGCGCAACACCGAGATCAACCTCTTCCAGATTCGTCGCGGGTATGACCCCGAAGTCGCTACCATCCAGTGGGAAATGCTCTCCCGCGCCGCGTACTCCGTCGCCATCCCGTTGTACTCCGCTCTGATAACTGAGGTCAGCCCGTACTTCAGCGATCAGACCGTCTCCTTCGATCACTGCAACCAGACTGACGTCGTGTACAACGAGGAGCCCGAGAACTCAATCAACTACGTCCTCATGGACATCAGCTCGCTCTGCTTCGAGAACCCTGACACCCTTGGTGTCAGCGTCCGTGCCTACCTCGATGCGCTCCAGAACGAGCTTATCGAGCAGAACAAGGAAGTTGACGCCGCCATGCTGGCCGAGACGACCACCGAGGGCCGCACCGCCCTGGCCAACAAGGCCGGCAAGGCTGCTACCGAGAACACCTACAAGAAGTGCAAGGCACTGCTCCAGGAGATGCGCGCCTATCAGAAGGCCGAAAACTTCGACCAGCCCTTTACCCCAAGCGACCTGAACACCGAGACCAACGGCCTCAAGGTGTCCATCACCTACGCCAAGGATGCTCTTGCCACCGATCCGGTCACCCCGGATCAGCCCGGCACTCCTGAGCAGCCTGGCACTCCCGAGCAGCCCGCTAAGCCCGAGCAGCCCGCTAAGCCCGAGCAGCCGGCCGCCAAGCCTGAGAAGCCTGGCAAGTCCGACACCACGACCACGGTAACCACTAACAAGACGAACACCAAGGGCGGCCTGCCCACCACTGGCGATCGTTTTGATGGCCGCATGGTGGCCGCATTCGCCATCGCTGGCGTTGCCGTCATCTCCGCGGGCGGTTACTTCCTCTACCGTCGCAATAAGGAGTAACGTCCTAGCTGAGCGGGCGAGGCAGCAATGGCAGCCTCGCCCGCTCAGCCCGCTCTTTTGACCGGCGGGAAACCCGCCTGAAATCTTTTCAAAAAAGATTTCCCCGCACACACTTTGCTGTGTTATAGTGCAGCGCAACAGCAACTAGGTGCGACCGCGCCATGGCATCACGAAAGGAGCCACCGACATGAAGAACACGATGAAGTCTCTTAACAACTGGTGGTGGCGTGATGCGAATACGATCGGTCGACAGTGAGTCCCTCACGCCTGTTTTTGCGCTCTAGGTGATTGGAAGGCCTCCGGTTTCGACCGGGGGCCTTTTTCTATCTCGAGCCCGATCGCATTCGCATCACGCGCCTCCGCTTTTCTCTTGCACTCCCATTCCAAAAGGATTTTCACCATGTCTCAGAACACCACCGCCACCCAGCCCCGCACCGTCCAGACCGCCGACCGTGGCAAACTCGATGTCCGCGCCCTCGTCCTGCTTGCCATCCTGCTCGCCGCCGGCTTCATCCTCAACTTCACCGTCGGCAAGGCCATCTCGGGCATCTCGGGCGGCATGATCAGCCCCGAGTTCATCATCTCGGCCTTCTGCCTCACCATCCTGGTCGTTCGCCCCAACATCGGCCAGGCGCTCGTCATCGGCCTCATCTCGGCTGCCGTGATCCAGATCACCACCACTTCGCCGTTCGTCGATTTTGCCGCCGAGGGCATCGCCGCCATGCTCATGGCCGGCATCGTCAACGCCGCCGGCAAGAACGGTCAAATCAAGCCCGCCATCGCCATTGTCGCAACCTTCCTGACCACATTTGCCTCCGGCGTCATCTTCATGGTCATCAAGATGGCCATGCTCGGCGTGGTAGGCGAGCTCGCCGCCGCCATGCTGCCCGTCGTTGCCATGACCGCCGTCTTTAACGCCATTCTGGTCGGCGCCCTCTACCTGCCCATCCAGAAGGCCCTTAGGCTCAACTAACCCGCTCGGCTTTACGAGCCACCCCATCTTGGCGTTAATTCGTCGCTCGCGTACCCAAGTACGCTTCGCTCCTCTTTCACGCCAACCTGAGGCCCCTCGTAAAGCCGTCTCCGTGCTTCACCACCAAAGACTGTCCCAAACGGCTAGCTCTTGGGGACGTTCTTAAACGACTAGTCATTTAAGAACGTCCCCAATGACTATGAAAGGTATCCATGGAAACGATCATCAACGTCGACGATGTCTCGTTCTCCTATGGCACGCAGACCGAGCAGGCGCTCAGCCACATCTCGCTCAGCGTGAACAAGGGAGATTTCATCGGCATCATCGGGCCCTCGGGCGCCGGCAAGTCCACGCTTGCCGCCTGTCTGTCGGGTGCCGTGCCCCACCACTACACCGGCACGTTCTTTGGGTCCGTCATGGTTGACGGCCACGACACCTGCGAAGTCTCGCTCACCGACGTCTCGCAAATCGTCGGCAGTGTGCTGCAGGATATCGACACGCAGATGGTCGCCTCGGTCGTCGAGGACGAGATGCTCTTTGGCCTCGAGAACTTTGGCGTTCCCCACAACCAGATCGAGCAGCGCGTGAGCGAAACGCTCGAGACCGTCGGCATCAGCGACCTGCGCGACCGCGAGATCGCCACCCTCTCGGGCGGACAGAAGCAAAAGGTGGCCATCGCCGCCATCCTCGCCATGCGTCCGCGCGTCTTGGTTCTCGACGAGCCCACCGCGGCACTCGACCCCGCCAGCTCCACGCTGGTCTTCGAGACGCTGCGTGAGGCAAACCGCACACTTGGAATCACCATCGTCGTCGTTGAGCAAAAGGTCGCCCTACTCTCGGAGTACTGCAACCGCGTGCTCGTGCTCAACCATGGCGAAATCGCGCTGCAGGGCGAGCCACACGAGGTCTTCGCGCATACCGACGAGCTCCGTGCCATCGGCGTCGACTGCCCTCGCGTCACGCGTATCTTCAATAGCCTCGAGGCCGATGGCCTGGTAAGCGGTACCCCCTGCTTGGATGTCGATGAGGCCGAGCGCCTGATTTCGGGCATCGTCGACCCCGCACACGCGGCCATCGAAGCCCAAGCGCCTGCCGGTTCCCCGCATGCGCCGTCGTTGCGCCCTCATGCCAAGGACGCAGAACCCGTACTCACCTTCGACCATGTTGAGTTTGCCTATCCCAATGGCGGCGCCGCCGTACACGACCTTAGCCTGACGCTCTATCCCGGCGAGCTCGTGGGCATCGTCGGCCAGAACGGTGCCGGCAAGACCACGCTCACCAAGCTGCTCACGGGTCTGCTCAAGCCCGCCTCGGGCAGCGTGCGCGTCACGGGACTGGATACTGCAACCGTCCCCACGAGCCGCATTGCCCGCGAGGTCGCAACCCTCTTCCAAAACCCCGACCGCCAGATCTGCAAGGACACCGTGCTCGACGAGGTCGCCTTTGGCCTGGAGCTTGCCGGCATCGACCGTGCCGAGGCGCTGCGTCGCGCCCAGCTCGTCATCGACCGCTTTGGCTTGCCGGCCGACGAGGCGCCCTTCTCGCTCTCGCGCGGTCAGCGACAAATGGTGGCGCTTGCCTCCGTCGTAGTGGTTGAGCCCAAGATCGTCGTGCTCGACGAGCCCACGAGCGGCCTTGATTACCGCGAGTGCATGACCGTCATGGAAACGGTGCGCACCATGGCCGAGCGCGGTTGCGCCGTTATCATGGTCTGCCACGATATGGAAGTCGTCTCGGATTTTGCCGAGCGCATTGTGGTAATGGCCGACGGTCGCATCCTCGACCGCGGCCGCACGCACGAGCTATTCTCGAACATCGATCTCATGCGGCGTGCCTACGTGGAGCCTCCCCAGGTTATTGAACTCTCGCGCCGTCTGGCATCTTCCGTCTCGCCCGCTTTTGCGCAGGTGAGCGAGGTCACCGATGTCGTTCGAATTACCAAGGAGATGGTCCACCGTGGTTAACGTCATCGACTACATGCCGGGCGATACTCTGCTGCATCGCCTGAACCCCGTCGTCAAACTGGGCCTCGCCGCCGCCATCATCGTCGGCATCTTCTTGTCCGACACCTACGTGGCGCTGCTGGGCTTTTTGGCACTCACCCTTGCGCTGGGCGCCTATGCCGGCGTCGTCGACCGTCTGTTCTCGCTGCTCAAGTTGCTGATTCCGCTCGCACTTATCATGCTGGTGCTCCAGCTGGCCTTTATGCGCGATGGCAACGTGGTGTGGAGTTTTATCACCGACACGGGCCTCGTCACAGGATCGAAGGCCTGCCTGCGCCTGCTGGGTGTGGCGTTACCGCTCATCCTCATGCTCATGGTGACCAAGCTCAACGACCTTGCCAACGCCTGCGTCGAGGTGCTGCACGTGCCGTATCGCTATGCCTTCACCTTTACCACGGCGCTGCGCTTTGTGCCGGTGTTTGGTCAGGAGATGAACGCCATCATGGAGGCGCAGACCGCACGCGGCGTCGAGTACGACACCAAGAACCCCATCAAGAAGCTCAAGCTCATGCTGCCGTTGTGCGTACCGCTGCTTATCTCGAGCGTGGGCAAGACCGACGCCACAGCCTTGGCGGCAGAACAGCGCGGCTTCTATCTGCGCACACGCGCCAGCTCGTACAAGCGCTATCCCATCAAGGGTCTGGACATCGCCGTGCTCATCGTCAGCATCGCCCTCATCGCCATCGGCTTCCTGTTCTAGTTCACCACCGACAGCAACCACCCAACGCAAAAGGCCTCGGCTCGCACCAAACGAGCCGAGGCCTTTACTGTTTCCCCAGATAATACCTACCAAAATTAACCTGTCCTTTTTGGCGGGTCGGAAGCTAGAGGCGGTAGGGAGCGCCGCTGCGGATGATGGATTCGCGCACCAGGACATCCATGGCGTCGAGGGTGATCTCGGGCATCTCTCGGTACTTTTGCAGCACCGAGAGCTCGGTGCAGGCCAGAATGACGCGGTCGCAGCCGCTACGGGCAAACTCCCACATCACACGGTCGAACTTATCCATATCGGGCTCACGCCCGGCCTTCACATCATCGTAGATAAGCGACATCACATCGTTCTGACGTTTCTCGCTGGGATAGACAACCTCAACACCCGCAGCCTTACATTCGCGGCCGTAGACGCCCGCGCCCACGGTGCCATCGGTTCCCATAATGCCAATCTTGTGCACCGGCTCGGCCGGCATACTCAGGTTGGGATCGAACTCGCACTCCCCCATCACCGCACCGGCCAGAGCATAGCGCACCGACTCACGCGGCATGTGGATAATCGGCACCTTCGTAAACGACTGGATCTGGTCGTAGAAGTAGTGCGACGTGTTGCAGGGAATGGCAATGTGCGCACAGCCCAGCGACTCGAGTGCCTGGGCACACTCTTTCATGGTCGCCAGCAGCTTGGCATGCTCGCCGGTCTTAATGGCCAACGTGCGGTCGGGCATGGTCGACTTGGAGAGCACCACCATGTCGATATGTTCCTGATCGCAGGCAGCAGCCGTATGACGCACCACCTGGTCGTAGTAATACGACGTGGCCTCGGCGCCCATACCGCCGATAACTCCCAGCTTTTCCATCGCCGCCTCCTTGGTGACGCTTGCGCAATTGCGCGTATCATACCCGCGCCCGCCCGAAGCAAACCGGACGGGCGCCGCGCTCATCTACTTGTAATACGTCTTGAACAGCTTAAAGTGGCGCAGCTTGGTGTGCCACATGCGCAGCCAGCGATTAAAGACAAAGTCGCCCTTCATAAACGAAGGGTCGGCGCCCTTGCCTTCCTTGTCCAGGCGATGCACCTTAGCGCGCAGCTCGGGATC
>DXZX01000028.1:0-11788 GCA_019419445.1 Collinsella sp. | reverse complement strand
TTGACGTACTTGTCGACGACGCCCATGGGAACGACCATCCACAGCGCCTCGTCCTGTGCCGTCACAAACTCCGGCTCAAACGGGCGGTCGAACACATACTCGTCCACCACATACTTGGCAACGTTAAAGCCGCTGTTGGTAACGTAGTAGTTGCTGCGGCCCTGGCGCGTGTTGAAATCGAAGAACTTAAACGAGCCGTCGCGCTCGTCGTACTTAACGTCAAAGTTGGAATAACCTACAAAGTTCAGGTCCTCGAGCAGCTTGCGCACGCCGCCCATGAGCTCGTCATTGGGCTCGGTAATGATACAGGCATGGTTGCCGACACCGTGGGGCTGATGCTCCTCGAGCAGCACGTGACCCAGGCACATCATGCGGACCTTGCCGTTGCGGTCGGAATAGCTGGTGAGCACGCGCATGTACTCGTCGTTGCCGGGCACGCGATCCTGCAAGATCAGGTCGTCGGTGTAGCCGCTGGCATACGAGTCGCGAATGACCTGTTCCAGCTCGGCACGGTCGGCAATCTCATAGGCCTTTTTCTGGCCCTCGAACTCATGCTGCCACCACATGATGCCGTCAGAAGGCTTCAGGATCATCGGGTAGGGGAAGTCAATCTGGTCGAGCACTTCGGCAGGTGCCTCGCCTTGGGCGTTCAGCATCGCCATGGTGAAGGTAAAGGTATGCGGATAGGGCACGCCATGCTTCTCGCACAGCTCGTAGAAGATCTCCTTCTTCTGACACTGCTCAAGCATGCTATAGGGAGCGTAAGGCGCGACGATGTTATCCGCCAACTCATGGGCATCCTTGGCCTGAGCCACGAGGGCAACATAGTTATCGCCACAGCCCACAAGGACAATCGTCTTATCGGCATGCGCTTGGGCAATGCCGTTGACGGTCCTGAGCATCACGGGCATGGTATCGATATCCACGTTGGGCGTGTAGTCGATAATCTGGCTGCGGTACGCGGGACCCGTCTGGTACTTGCCAAAGACCAGGCTCTTGACCTGGTACTCCTCGTAGAAGGCGCGCGCCACCGAATAGGCGTTGATGTCGCCACCGAGCAGCACGGGAATGAACTCGCGCTCTGTAAACTGCAATGCCATGGAAACTTCCTATCATGAACTGCCCACACAACGGGCGGTCTTTGCGCAACTGATTTATTCTAGCGTGCCAAACCGCCGGCGCCCAAAGCTCCACCGTATCTATGGCAATCGACGTAATCGTCCAGCACGAAGACGGCGCTCACCGTTGTATGACAATGGGCAATGAACCTACCATTGTTGTAGGATTCAGCGTATTGACATCCTCGAACGAAAGGCGCGCACGTGCCCCAAGACCATCCGACCGATAATCCTATCCTCAATGCCACGAAGCGCGAGCTGGCGGAACGCGCACAAACGGCCGTTCCCCTACGCACGGCAAACGATGCCTACGACAGGCCCGCCCGCATCGTCTCAATCAACACGTCGGCGCACAAGGGCACACGCAAGTCGCCCGTCGCGGATGGACACGACACCGTTATAGAACAATTTGGCCTCGCCTCCGACGCACACGCCGGGCATTGGCACCGTCAGGTTTCCTTTTTGGCCGCAGAGTCCATCCAGACGGCGCAGGCCCGCGGACTCGATGTGCGCAAGGGTGACTTTGGGGAGAACTTCACCACGCAAGGCATCAATCTACTCTCGCTCCCCACGGGCACGCAGCTCAAACTTGGCGGCGAGGTGCTTGTCGAAATCAGCCAAATCGGCAAGGTCTGCCACACACGCTGTGCCATCTACTATCTCGCCGGCGACTGCATCTTTCCCCACGAGGGCGTTTTTGGCGTGGTGTTAAAGGGCGGAGAGGTCCATATCGGCGACGACATCCAGGTGGTCAAGCTCGGCGACGGCACCTGCTCGTTCACCCCTGCCGAGGCCCTCGAAGAGATTGAGCGGGCTCGTCAGGAGGGCACGCTGTAGTTGTAAAACCCCACGTTGAGATAGCTTTTACAGCCCAAAACACCTCTCAAATAGGGCTCCGTAACGTTAAAGTTGAACTCTATGGTTTCTCAACAATTCATCATAACTGCAGGTCAAAGCCAAAGCCTCAAGTTCAACTTGACCCTTTGGAACCTTTAAGGTTCAAGTTGAGGTCGAAAGCAGTAGTAGAATACCGTTCGAACCATAACCTACGATTGATTGCAGAGGGACTGGATGCAGCATTCGAATCATCGCGCCGCAGCGCTCATTGCGTCGAAGCCGGCTCGTATCATCACGAGCGCCGCGCTCGCCGTTGCGCTGACGGCCACGCCGATGCTCTCCCCCGTTGCGGCGTATGCCGCCTCGCAGGCAACGCAGGACCAGCTTTCCGCAGCCCAGCAGAAGATCGAAGCCGCCACGAGCGCCTACAACGACGCCCGCACCAAACTCGATGACCTGCAAAAGCAGATTGACTCCAATGAGGCAAGCATCGAGGAAATCGAGGCTAAGCTTCCCGAGCAGCAGGCCAAGGCAAGCTCCGCCATGCGCGATCTGTACAAGTATCAGAAGGGCACCAACCCCATCGTGAGCTTCCTGGTCAACGCGCAGAGCCTGGGTGAGTTCATCACGACCTGCAAATACACCAACCAGATCACGAGCTCGAGCGTCGACGAGATCGAACAGCTCAATAACATGCAAACCGAACTCGAGCAGAACAAGGCTGAGCTCCAGCAGGCCAAGTCTCAGCTTGAGGCAGAGCAGAAAAACGCCGAGGATGCGTTGGCTCAGGCCCAGCAGCTCCGCAGCGAGGCACAGGCAAAAGCCGAGCAGGAAAATGCCGCCGAGCTTGCCAAGCTTGAGGCCGATAAGGCCGCTGCCGCCGAGAAGCTCTCGGGCGAGGGCGTAAGCGGCAGCAATTCCAGCAGCCAGGCCACCAACACCAACACCACCATCGACACCACGGTGAACAACGCCAATACCGGTAGCTCCGATTACGATTCGTTCATTAATGAGTGGACGGGCCGCATCGACAATTATCTCGCCGGCTCCCCCATGGCAGGCCAGGGCTATAACTTTGCCGTCGCCGCTTGGAATACCGGTGTCGACCCCCGTTGGTCCCCCGCCATCGCCTGCATCGAGAGCACCAAGGGTGCTTATTGCGCCAATTCTTACAACGCCTGGGGCTGGAGTGCCCGTGGCGGCGGTTGGCGCAGCTTTGGCAGCTGGAGCGAGGGCATCTCCGCTCACGTTGCCTATCTGGGCGCCAACTACGGCTCCACCCTTACCCCGGCCGCGGCCAAAAAGTACTGCCCGCCCACGTGGCAGGACTGGTACAACAAAGTCGCCGCTCAGATGAACCGCATCTAAGTGCAACTGCAAAGGGCCCCAATGGGGCCCTTTTCTTTTAGGTAGCGGAAGTATCGACGACGCCGGTCGCATTGGCAACCGCGACTACGACGATCATGCATAGGAGCAGCACGCCCAATGCCTTGGGCCAGAGTTTCGCGAGTTTCATGCCGCGATAGCTGTCGAGCAGTGCAAATCGCCGACGAAGACGGCGCTTATCGAGCAGCGCAAAATGCATAAGCGCCATAAGGCCATCGACAAAGAAAAAATACTCGATTATGAGAAGCCACGTCGGGTAGCTTTGGTTTGCTCCCGTGGGGTGAAAGACGGCAAAGTGACTTCCGGCAAAGAACACAAGCAGCGAGAAACAGACAAGCGTATTCCAAATGCGGCCCAGAGACTCCGGAACGCGAGAGAGCAGGCCGCATGCAGCGGAGGCGGCGGGCCTAGGAAGCCCTGCGGGGTTCTGGAGCCCTTGGAGCGTCAACACCGTCTCCGAGGCCGGAGTACGGACAGGCGCAGGTGTAGGAGGCCGCACGGGGCGGCTCAGATCGTATGCCGAGCGCGTCGCCCGTCCCAACGCTTCCGCACTCGCAAAACGCTTGGCCGGGTCGAGCGCCATCGACATGCAGACGGCATCGGCAAGTGGAGTGGGAATGCCACGCGCCTCGCATTGCTCGCGCATGTCGAGCCCTGGCTTAGGATCGACTCCCGTCAAACAGAAGAACAACAGGGCGCCCAGTGCGTAGACGTCGCTGCGCACACTCGTCTGCCCAAACCCATACTGCTCGGGCGGCGCATAGGGTCGCGTGCCAAACTTGACGGTGTCTGCATCGGCGCCATCGCGCCACACGCGCGCAATCCCCAAGTCGATAATCACCAGCGACGAAAACGTCAGGCCGTCATCAGGCGTATAGTTGGCACCCGTCACGATGATATTCGACGGCTTGAGGTCGCGATGGATCACCGGCGCTGACGTCTCCCCCGCCATTGCAAAACCGGCGTGGAGCTCGCCCACGGCATCGCATAGGACAGGATACAATTCACGCGCATAATCGGGGGTGGCTCCCAGACGGTCCACCAGCACCCCGAGCGTCTCCCCTTCGATGTATTCCATAACCACGTTGAGCTCGTCGCCCACACGACGACAATCGACGATTCTGGGCAGGTGCTCAAAACGCCTGCCTGCCCGCTGGGCGGCAAGCAGACGCTCGTATGCCCCGCCGATTTGAGCCGAAGCATCGATGCGTTTACGGACAAAGGGGCCGAGCGAACCACCGCCGGTTCCTTCAAAGCACACGAGCTCGGTTGTTTCAACGGACGAGCGCTTAAGTACACGCTCCACGCGATAGCTGTCGTCGCGACCGAGCGACGCCAGGTGCTCGGCAAGCGCTGCAGTCAGCTCGTCATCGGAATATGTTGTGGTCTGAGTATCCATAGCCTCCATCATAGCGCAGGGCGCAGACACCCCATGGCATCCGCGCCCCGTTCGTTTGCATCGTTGTTCGGCAGCTCCGCCGGCTCAGATATCAGCCGCTAACTCACCGTCTCCTCGCCAAAGCGATACAGCTCCTCGTTGACCTTTTGGAGGCTGCACCCGCGATCGATGCAAAAGATGATAATCGCATCACGGCGATCCTTGCAGTTGAGGACGCTTACCCCGGCAGCCGTCAGTGCACGGTTGGCCTCTTCGAGCGTCAGCGCCATCGCAAAGGCAATCTGCAGCACCTTATTGCGACTCGGGTGACGCGCACCGGTAAAGATCTAATAGCCAAAGGTCTCATTGAGATCGGCCATACGAACCACGCGCGAGCGCTCCAAGCCCTTTTCCTGCAGCAGCTGCTTCAGGTAGTCCGAAAGCGACGGGGCGGCAAAGTCGTGCTCCCTGATATAGCCATCGATGTTCGGCGCGTCGAGAAGCTCATTGAGCAACTCCTCGGTCAGCTTTTTATTGGGCATACGACTTCACCTCCTCCAGTGCATGCAACATGCTAGAAACCGCTTACGTCCGAACGCTCCCAGCTAGCAACCTGGTCGGGAGACACCGTACCCAGTGCCTCGAACTTCCAGGAGCCGCCCGCCTTCAGATGGTTGGTGTTTGCAAGAGCCGTTCCAACCTGGTTGCCATCGGCATCATACAGAACATACTCAATCTGAATGTAGCTCTTTTCCTTGTCCGTGTTATTGGTCAGCGTGCCCGTGATCTTATAGGCAAACTGACTGGAGGTGTCTTCAGCCTCGTCAGCAATGATATACGGTTCTTGCGGTTCTTTTTGCTCCTCAGCCTGCTGTGTCGCCTCGGCAGGTTTTGCCGAATCGCTCGCAGACGAATCGGTTGAATTGCCACCCATAGAACCCACGGCACCGACGATAACCAGCACCACGATGACGCCTAGGACAATCTTGCCGATCAGCTTCTTTCCCTCTTTTGCCATTATTCATCCTTCCTACGATCCGGCTACCGTGCCGGCACACAGCACATCGTAGAAAGGATTGAACTTGAATTCATTAGCTGAGGGCTAAGGTTGCGGTAAACGGCCAATGCAGCTATCCAGACGCCGAGCAAACGCACTTTGCGTGACCGTCTGCTGGCAGCGCATCAACCCACCGTGACGGATTTCCCGGTAAAGGCACTGATCATCATTAGGACAAAGAACACCAGGTAGCTGATGCTCAATAGGTACGCAATGATCAGGAAGACGACCCAGCCGACATTGGTCTTACCGTCGGCGCGGCGCTGCTCGCGAGAACGGCACAGCCAGACCGTCACGCCGATGGCGGTGATAAACAGTACGAGTGCCGCCGCAGCCAGCCCAGCAAACACAAACATCACGCCAATGCTCACAGCGATGACCGGAAGCAGCAGCAAACCGCATCCGCATCCACCCGGACTATATACGGCAGACTGTCGGCGTCGTTCCATCGTCACTCCAAGCCAAGCAATCGTTTGTAGACATCGAGGCCTTTGAGTAGGATTTCCTCGTCAAAGAGCATGGTATCAGTGTGAAGGGCGCTCGTGGCATAGGCGGGGCAGCCATCCGAATCGATCGGATTATCTTGTCCCTCCGGCACGCCCGTACCCAGGAGGAAGAACACGCCTGGCAGATGGCGCTGATAGAAAGCGAAGTCCTCGGCAATCAGCAAAGGCTCATCCACGAGTTGCAGCTCGGACAAGACAGGCGCAATGTGGGCGAACAGCTCGGGGTCGTTATCGACCGGCGGATAGCCCTCGGCAAAATCGAGGTCATATGTGCAGCCCGTTGCGACGCAGGCATCGTCCAGCACGCGGCGCACGCCCTCGCGCGCGCGGTCGAACATGTCGTCCGTAAACACACGTAGGCTGCCGGCAACATGGGCCTCCCCCGCCACCGCATTGCAGACGGTGCCGGCCTGCAGCAGGCCGAACTTACCAATGTAGGGCTCGTCGACACCCAACTCGTCCATGAGCTCGCGCTCGGAAACCAAGAACTTGGCAGCCGCCAGCGCCGCATCATGCGACTCCTCGACCGGAACGCCATAGGTCTTAGCGATATGGATGCTCGTCCCGTGAATATGAATGTGTGTCTCACTCGAACGCGCCAGCAACGGACCGGAGCAGCTCGCCAACGTGCCGGCGGGCAGATCGGGCCACACGTGGAAGCCGAAGATGCGATCCGCCCCGTAGCGCTCGAACACGCCGCTCTCGCACACCGTCTTGGCACCACCAGTCGTCTCCTCGGCCGGCTGGAACACAAAGAGCACATTGCGCTTAATGGCGCCCGGCTGCTCGCGAATTGTACGGTCGACAAAGGTTGCCGCCGAAAGCGCCATGGCCATGTGTCCATCGTGCCCGCAAGCATGCATCTTGCCGGGATGGGTCGAAGCGAACGCTGCCCCCGTTGCCTCGGCAATGGGCAGCGCATCCATATCGGCGCGAATCGCCGTGGCATGCGCAGCACCAACGCCAGCGTCGAAGAAAGCGCAGACGCAGCCGGGGCACGGATGGGTCACCTCGCAGGTGAGCGGTGCCAACACGCCCTCGATATAGGCTATCGTCTGCGGAAGATCGAAGTCGAGCTCCGGGATCCTGTGCAAGTCGCGGCGGTAGCGACGGAGTTCTTGGAGCTCGGCCATATTGGTTCCTTTCGTAGGTGCGCGTCGGCTGCTATCTATTGTGCCGCAAGATTGCTACACCCTTATTTCCAGCATATCCCTGCATTTTTTAAACGTTATATACGAATACTCTTGTTTGGTAAAGTGCAACGTGGTAGGGTCGTTACCACTTGATAGAGGCGCGGGCACGAAGAGCCGCGGGTGAGCCGGCAGGCTTTGACCCCGTGGGGAGGCAAAACCCGCCGAACTGGGCTTTTCGGGCACGAACAGCCTGGTGGGCCTGCGGGAAACACCCACAGGACTGTCTGCAGCAATGCGGGAGCGCTATCCGGACATTGGGTCCACGCTATGCGGATTCGATGCGCAGATGGCGCCGTCTGGATAGCGAGGTTTACGGGACATGGCATTGACCCCCAACGAGGCATATGCGGCCAAGCAGCCGTTTTTGGACAAGGAGACACTCGAGCATATCGTCGAGCAGTTCCCCACGCCGTTTCATCTATACGACGAGGCGGGCATCCGCCGCAACATGCAAGAGGTGCGCGACGCCTTTGCATGGAACCCGGGCTTTAAGGAATACTTTGCCGTCAAGGCCAACCCCAACCCGGCGCTCATCTCCATTCTCAACGAATACGGCTGCGGCTGCGATTGCTCGAGCTATACCGAGCTCATGATCGCCCGCTCGCTGGGCATCACGGGACATGACATCATGTTCTCGTCCAACGACACGCCGGCGGCTGACTTTGAGCTCGCCGACAAGCTGGGTGCCATCGTCAACTTTGACGACATCAGCCATATCGAGTTCTTTGAGCACGTTGCGGGGCCCATCCCCAAGACAGTCAGTTGCCGCTTTAATCCGGGCGGCTTGTTCCAGCTCTCCAACGGCATCATGGACAACCCGGGCGACTCCAAGTACGGCATGACCACCGAGCAGCTCTTCGAGGCCTTTCGCACGCTCAAGGCCAAGGGCGCCGAGGACTTTGGCATCCACGCATTCCTTGCCAGCAACACCATCACCAACGACTACTACCCCAAGCTCGCGCGCATCCTCTTTGAGCTTGCCGTGCGCCTGGAGCGCGAGACCGGCGCACACGTCGCCTTCATCAATCTATCCGGCGGCGTCGGCATCCCCTACCTGCCCGAGCAGCAGGCTAACGACATCCACACCATCGGCGAGGGGGTGCACGCGGCCTACGACGAGATCCTGGTTCCCGCCGGCATGGGCGATGTGGCGATCCGCACCGAGATGGGTCGCTTTATGATGGGGCCCTACGGCTGCCTGGTCACCAAGGCCATCCACGAGAAGCAGATCTACAAGGACTATATCGGTGTTGATGCAAGCGCCGTCGATCTGATCCGTCCTGCCATGTATGGCGCTTACCACCACATTACGGTGATGGGTCAGCCGAGTGGCGCCGACAAGACCGCAGCACCCGTTACGGACACCTACGACATCACGGGCAACCTATGCGAGAACAATGACAAGTTCGCCATTGATCGCGAGTTGCCGCATATCGACATGGGCGACCTGCTCGTGATCCACGATACCGGCGCGCATGGCTACTCCATGGGCTACAACTACAACGGCCGTCTGCGCTCCGCCGAGGTGCTGCTGCGCCCCGATGGCTCGGCCGACCTCATCCGCCGTGCTGAGCGCCCGGGCGATTACTTTGCCACGCTCGACGTGCTGCCGAGCGGCCGAGAGCTGCTGGCCAAGTCGCGCGCCGAAAGCGCCCGCCGTCGCGCCCAGGACGAGCGTCTGGCCGTCGCCGCTCAGTGGAACAAACGCATCCAGATCGCGGAAGCGAAGGAGAAGAACATGGATATCCGCAACCTCGAGGGTTCGATCGTCGCCCTTGTTACGCCGTTTAAAAAGGACGGAAGCGTCGACTTTGACGCGCTCGAGCGCCTTATCGATTTCCACCTGCAAAACGGTACCGACGCCATCCTCACCCTGGGCACCACCGGCGAGAGTGCCACGATGACTGACGATGAGGACAACTCCGTTGTCGCCGCGGTGGTCAAGCAGGTTGCAGGCCGTGTCCCCGTCATCGCCGGCTCGGGCTCCAACTCCACGCAGACCATGCTCACCAAGTCGCTCACCTATCAGGGCCTGGGCGCCGACGGCCTGCTGCTCATTACCCCCTACTACAACAAGTCCAACGAGGAGGGCATCTACCAGCACTTTAAGACCGTTGCCGATGCCGTAGATATCCCCTGCATCCTGTACAACATCCCCGGCCGCTGCGGCTGCGGCATCAGCGAGCGCAACGTAAAGCGCTTGGCCGCGCACCCCAACATCATGGGTATTAAAGAAGCCTCGGGCAACGTCGCCTACGCGGCCAAGATCGCCCACCTGCTGTCCGATGACTTCCGCATGTACTCGGGCGAGGACGCCCTCACCGTGCCGCTCATGAGCCTGGGCGCCTCGGGCACCATCAGTGTGTGGGCCGATGTTCAGCCGCAACTCGTGCACGACATGTGCCGCGCCTATCTGGACGGCGACGTAGCGCGCGCCCGCGATATCCAGATTGCCGGCCAGCCGCTCATCAATGCCCTCTTTAGCGAGGTCAACCCCATCCCCGTCAAGGAAGCGCTCGCCCAGATGGGTATGATCGAGGCAAACTACCGCATGCCGCTGTGCCCCATGGCCAACGACACGCGAGCCGCACTTACCGATGCTCTGAAGGGAGCTGGTCTGCTTGATTAAGACCGTCATTATGGGAACGGGCCGCATGGGCTCGCTCATCCGCACTACCGCCGAAGGCATTGTCGACGCCGCCGGGCAGCCCGTTTTCGACATCGTCGCCCAGATCGGCTTCGACTTGTCCGAGCTCGAGAGCGCCCCGGCAGCCGACGTCATCATCGACTTCTCGAACGTCGTGACCTTCGACGCCGTCGTCGCCTATGTCGAGCGCACGTGCGCGGCGTTGGTCTCGGGCACTACAGGCTACACACCCGAGCAGATGGATCGCCTGCGCGAGCTGGGTCAGAACGCCCGCGTCATGCACTCCGGCAATTACTCCATCGGTATCGCAGCCCTGCGTCATCTGGTAGCACAGGCCACACGCGAGCTGCCCGGCTTTGACTGCGAAATCGTCGAGACGCACCATAACCAAAAGGTCGATGCCCCCAGCGGCACTGCCAAATTGCTGCTCGATGCCGTAGTCGAAACCGAGCCCGAGGCAGGCTACCACCCCGTCTATGGCCGCGAGGGCATGTGCGGAGCGCGCGACCCCAAGGAGATCGGCATGCACTCGCTGCGCGGTGGCACTGTCGCCGGCGTGCACGAAGTGAGTTTCTTTGGCCAGGACGAAGAAGTCACGCTCACGCATCGCGCCACAAGCCGTCAGATCTTCGTCAACGGCGCCCTGGCAGCCGCGCAGAAGCTCGTCACCCGCGAGCACGGCTTCTATACGTTCGACCAGGTCATGTTTGCCTAACCAGGTATCAACCGTATCCACGAAAAGGAGAAACAGCATATGAGTAACGCAGCCGAGATGGATGCACAGGAGATTATCAACTACATCGCCACCGCGCCCAAGAAAACGCCCGTCAAACTATACGTGCGCGAAAAGCCGGGCATGAAGGTCCAGTGGGGCAATGCGCACGTCTACGGCGGTCGTCGCGGCAAGACCGTCTTTGGTGACTGGGATGAGCTTAAGACCATCCTGGTCGCCAATGCCGATTCCATCGACTACTACGACGTAGAGAACGACTGCCGCAACTCCGCCGTGCCCATGCTCGACCTCAAGGGCATCAACGCCCGCATCGAGCCGGGCGCAATCATCCGCGACCGCGTCGAGATCGGCGATCGCGCCGTCATCATGATGGGTGCCATCATCAACATCGGCTCCGTCATCGGCGAAGGCTCCATGATCGATATGGGCGCCGTGCTGGGCGGCCGCGCCACCGTGGGTAAGAACTGCCACATCGGCGCCGGCACCGTGTTGGCAGGCGTCGTAGAGCCCGCCAGCGCCACGCCCGTCATCATCGAGGACGATGTCATGATCGGCGCCAACGCCGTGGTCCTGGAGGGCGTGCACGTAGGCAAGGGCGCCGTCGTTGCCGCCGGCGCCGTGTGCGTCGAGGACGTCCCCGCCGGCGCCGTCGTGGCCGGTGTCCCCGCCCGCGTCATCAAGATGCGCGACGAGAAGACCGACAGCAAGACCGGCCTCGAGGAAGGTCTGCGCCAGCTTTAATAGTTACGGCGTTTTACCAAACGCCGTAACGACTCGACGCTGCAAACGCCCCAGAGCGGCAATCTGACGTTCAATCGTCGGGCATGACCAAAAGGTCAATGCCCTCCTCTTTCACGTCACCTTGCTCGCTCTGGGGCGTTTTCGCTCATATGACCCAATCCGCTGTCAAGAGCCACAATGGCCCCGCCGACC
>DXZX01000027.1:0-30134 GCA_019419445.1 Collinsella sp. | reverse complement strand
ACGTTCTAGCGAGCGCTTGCTTTGGGGTGGATCTTTCTGGGCGGTTGCCAGGGAAGATTCATCCCATTTTTGTGCATCGAAACGGGCCAATCTTTCCGCTGAGGACCTTCGCGCTAGGGGCAGTGGACAAAAAATACCAAATATGAGTACTGTTGCTGCGATGGTCGCATATGTTTGCACATAATAATGGGCTTCTAATGAGAGTATTTCTCGTTAGGAGCCCATTTTATTGAACATTTGGGGAGCTACGCCAGCACGTGCAGCTGGTTGTCATGCCTACAAGCCTCAAAAATGCCCCAAATCGCTGCTACTAAAAAGGTAACAGTACTCATATTTGATGTTTTTTGACCACGGCTATTTGCAGACTCCCTAGGCTACTCATTGGGGACAGACTTAAATGACCAGTCGTTGGGGATCAGTCATTGGGGACAGACTTAAATGACTAGGTATGGCTGCTGGGCCTAGACAGTTAGATCGAGTTCGTAGAGGAAGCTTTCGCGCGGCATGGCGTGGCGGCGCTCTTCGCGGTTGGCGCGGTGCGTGGCCGTGCGCTTAAAGCCGTGCAACTCGTAGAACTTCCACGAGCAGTTGGAGTCGGTGTACAGGTGCGCCCTCGTCGCTCCAAGCGAGGACAGGTGCGAGACTGCGGCATCGAGCAGAACCGTGCCAACGCCCAGGCCATGGACATCGCGATCCACGGCAAGCAGCGTGACCTCGTTGTCGTGCGGCAACGGGCTGCTCTCGAGCAGACGGTTGTTGGTTCGGATGGTTGCGCGTACAAACGAGAGATACTCGGCGCAGGCATCGGGCTCCAGCTCACGCATCTGCGATAGCAGCGCGCGTTCGGTATCCATCCAATGTTCCTTAACGGTGGCGCCGGAGCTCTGTCCCGCACGCGCGAGCGAAATGCCACGCGCCTGACCGTCAATCACCGCAACCTGCGAAAACGTCGACGACGAAAGGCAGTAGGCAAGGTCGCACGCGGCCTCAAGGCGGTTGTACTCATCGTTATCCGAATTGTTATGCCAAAGCTGCTGCAAGATCAGCGCGATGGCGTCGAAGTCTTCGGTGTCAAACGGTCGGTAGAGAACCCGCGAGACCATAGTGCCTCTTTCTTTTGCGGATGCATATCGAGCACAGTTCTACCACGCCATTGGCATCTAATTATGGTGCCCCTGTGTTCCATGAACTCACCGCGCCCGGTGCTGCGCCCATGCCCTCCGCTCGCAAGCTTTTTCTGCACATGCGACCGTTGCGGGGTGCATCGACGCGCTCGATGCGCTACATTAAATCAGTATTTTCAATGCCGCTGCGCGAGCGCTGCAGATCGACGTATCACCGACTCACAGAGCACGGCGGCGTACCAGACAGGAGGACTGCATGGGATCTGATGTGAAGATCGCACGCGCGTTGATCTCGGTTACCGATAAGACGGGCGTCGTCGATTTCGCACGGACGCTGGTCGATGACTTTGGCGTCGAGATCATCTCTACGGGCGGCACGGCTCGTGCCATCGAGGACGCGGGCGTTCCCGTAACCCCCATCGAGGAGTTCACGGGCTATCCCGAGATGATGGACGGCCGCGTTAAGACCCTGCACCCCAAGGTTCACGGCGCGCTGCTGGCCCGCCGCGATTCCGAGCAGCACATGCAGGAGGCCGCTCAGCACGGCATTAAGCTGATCGACCTGGTCGTCGTCAACCTGTACGAGTTCGAGAAGACCGTTGCCAACCCCGAGGTCACCTTCGCGGATGCCATCGAGCACATCGACATCGGCGGTCCCTCCATGCTGCGCTCTGCTGCCAAGAACGCCACGAGCGTTACCGTCATCTCCGATCCGGCCGACTACGACGCCGTCCTGGCCGAGATGCGCGAGACCGGCGGTTGCACCACGCTTTCCACCCGTCGTCGCCTGCAGGTGAAGGTCTACCAGACCACCGCCGCCTACGACACGGCTATCTCCCGTTGGCTTGCCGCCCAGGCAAGTGACGTGGCGGATACCTCTGCCAAGCTCGAGATTTCGCTGGAGAAGGTCGACGACCTGCGCTATGGCGAGAATCCTCAGCAGAAGGCTACGGTCTACCGCTTTGCCGAGGGTTGCGAGAACACCGCGAGCTCGCAGTTTCCGCTCGTGGGCTCCGAGCAGATCCAGGGCAAGCCGCTCAGCTACAATAACTATCTGGATGCCGATGCCGCTTGGAACCTGGTCCGCGAGTTCGACGAGCCTGCCTGCGTGATCCTCAAGCACCAGAACCCCTGCGGCTCCGCCGTTGCCGAGGACATTACGTCCGCTTACGACCGCGCCTTCGCCTGCGATCCCAAGAGCGCCTTCGGCGGCATCATCGCCTGCAACCGCGAGGTTCCCTTTGAGCTGGTTGAGCATTTTGCCGATCAGAACAAGCAGTTTGTCGAGGTCATCATCGCCCCGAGCTACACTGCCGAGGCGCTCGAGCGCATGGCCAAGCGCCCCAACCTGCGCGTGCTGGCTACCGGCGGCGTGGACCACGGCGCCCAGGTGGAACTGCGCTCCATCGACGGCGGCATGCTGGTGCAGGAGGTCGACCACGTGACCGAGGACCCCGCGACCTTTACGTTCCCCACCGACCGCAAGCCCACCGATGCCGAGATGGCCGAGCTCGAGTTTGCCTGGAAGGTCTGCAAGGGCGTCAAGTCCAACGCCATCCTGGTCTCCAAGGGCAAGGCCGGCATTGGCATGGGCCCCGGTCAGCCCAACCGCGTTGACTCTGCGCTGCTTGCCTGCGAGCGCGCCGAGGACTTCTGCGAGCGCGAGGGCGTGGAGAAGGGCGGCTTTGCCTGCGCAAGCGACGCGTTCTTCCCGTTCCGCGACAACGTCGACGTGCTTGCCGCACACGGCGTGACCTGCATCATCCAGCCCGGCGGCTCCAAGCGCGATGACGAGAGCATCCAGGCCTGCAACGAGCACAATATTGCGATGGTTTTCACGGGCGCGCGCCACTTCCGCCATTAAGTAGGGAGGTGGCGCTGCGGCTTGCCCAACCACCGCACCTTGCCGCTCATTCGTCGCCCGCGTACCCAAGTACGCGTCGCTCCTCTTTCACGGCAATCTGCGGCACCTGGGCAACCCTCGCCGACCTGTTAGGTTGACTGGGGAGGATGGGATGTTATCTCGTCCCTTGGACCGCCTCGCTTCTAAAATAATCTCTGCAAAAGACGGTCGCTCCGTTTGGAGGGCCGTCTTTTTGGTATAAGAGGACGGAATGACTAACACGAAAGGTATGACCATGCCCCAGATTGATGATGCAGAGCTGTTTGGCAATGCCGAGGACCAGCGTGCGTACGAGGACTTTTGCGCCAATCAGGAGGCGGTCGAGAAGTTTACGCTCGACAAGCCCGCGCTTATCTGCCGTTGGCGCATGTCCAACAAAAAGGTGCCCATGCTCAACCGTCACATTCGCGCGCTGTCCGAGCGCTTGGTGCAGGGCGAGCCGCTTACCCATAACATGCTCAGCTGGGCCAAGCAGCACGTTGAGTGGTCGCTTGCCGAGGGCGATTACACCGCGCACGACGGCGTGCTCATGCTGGTGATCGACGTTAACGGCAATGCCGCCATGACGGTGGGTGAGTACGAGCCGCTGGCCGATACTTCGGCCAAGGCGCTGCGTGCCCGCTCCGCCGAGGCCCGCTCCGAGGCCGACGAAACCGGCGTGGCGCCCGAGCTGCTTGCTTCCGTCAACGACGGTGAGCTGGCCTTTGTGGCGCCGGCAGACGAGTGCCTGTGCGGCACGGCGACGCTCATCGAGCAGCTGGCCCAGACCAAGGGCATCTCGGTCGCGCGCGTGGACATTCCCGCGCAGCTCAAGGGTGCCCTGTTCCTGGTGAGCGATGAGCATGGCGTGGTTCCCGCCGCCGACGCGGACGCTGCCGAGTCCGATACCGCGACGGTCGCCTTCTTTGCCGACGGCTACGAAAAGCTCCGTGCCCGCCGCTAAATGATTTTTCTGGGACGGGGATTTTATAATCATTTGATCCCCGCGCCCGCTGCGAGCGAGGGCGAGCCGAACGCTTTCGTTCGCGAACAGTTCTGTCACCTTGCCGCCGTGCGAGCCGTGTGCCGGCGGTTTCGCGGCAATAATGGCTGTAAGACAACAAGAGGGGGAGCGGAATCCATGGCGCTGATCTATATCGTTGAGGACGACGAGCCCATTCGCCGCGAGCTTGCCGACATCCTTGTCCGTGCAGGTTTTGAGGTCGAGGCCTGCGAATTGTTCGAGCACGTCTCGCGTGACATCCTGGCCGCTGCACCCGACTTGGTACTGCTCGACCTGACGCTTCCCGTCAAAGACGGCCAGCATATCTGCCACGAGGTCCGTCGCGAATCCGAGGTCCCCATCATCGTCCTCACGTCGCGCACGACCGAGATCGACGAGGTCATGGCCATGACGCTCGGCGCGGACGACTTTGTTCCCAAGCCCTACAGCGCCCGCGTGCTCGTGGCGCGCATCAACGCACTGCTGCGTCGCACCGCGGCTGCCGGCGAGCGCAGCACGGTCGTCCACAAGGGGCTGGAGCTCGACCTCGCCCGCTCCGCGGTCACCAACACGCAAACCGGTGACAGTACCGAGCTCACCAAAAACGAGCTGCGCATCCTCTCTTTGCTTCTGAGCCGCGCGGGCAAGATTGTCTCGCGCTCGGCCATCATGCAGGACCTGTGGGACTCCGATGCTTTCGTGGACGACAACACGCTTACCGTCAACATCAACCGCCTGCGCACCACGCTCGAAAAAATCGGCATCAAGGGGTATTTGACGACGCACCGCGGTCAGGGCTATTCGGTCTAGGGGCCGGTCATGTCGTTTGCTAAGTTTTTTAAAGATGCGCTGCTTCCCGTCGCCGTGTGGACCTGCGGTGTGCTGCTGAGCTGCTTTGTGCTGACGGTCGCCGGAGCTCCGGCATCTATCGTGGTCGTGGCGGTCGGTGTGTCCTTTATCTTTGGCATGCTGGGCATCGTGATCGAGTATGCGCGCCGTCGCCGCTTCCTGCATCAGCTGGAGCGGGCGGCCGAGGAACTGGAGAGCCCCGCATGGGTGCAAGAGATGGTGCAGTGCCCGACGTATGCCGAGGGCGAGCTCGAGTACGAGGTCTTGCGCCGCGTGGGCAAGGCGGCTTGCGATGAGGTAGCGGAAGGGCGACGTCAAACCGACGACTATCGCGACTATATCGAGAGTTGGGTCCACGAGGCCAAACTGCCCCTGGCTGCAGCCCATCTGATTTTGGAAAACCTGGACGGCAGCGAAGACGACCTGTCGCGTGTGGATGACCTGGGTCGCGAGCTGGCTCGCGTGGAGCGCTATATCGACCAGGCGCTGTACTACGCGCGCTCGGAAGTCGTGGAGCGCGACTACCTGATTCGCCGCTGGGATCTCAAGACCTTGGTGACGGGTGCGATTAAAGCCAACGCGCGCGAGCTCATCGCGGCACACGTGGCGCCGGTGTGCGAGAACCTCGACTTTGAGGTGTTTACCGACGAGAAGTGGCTCGAGTTTATCCTGGGCCAGCTCATTCAGAACAGCATTAAATATGCGCGCGAGGACGGCGCGAAGATCGTGTTTTCGGGCGCGTTGTTGGACGAGGGCCTGGCGAGCGAACGCATCGAGCTTACCGTCGCGGACAACGGCTGCGGCGTGAGCGCGGCCGACCTGCCGCGCGTGTTCGAGAAAGGTTTTACCGGCGACAACGGCCGCACCACCAAGCGCGCAACGGGCATCGGCCTCTACCTGGTGGCGCGTCTGTGCTCCAAGATGGGCATCGACGTCACCGCAGCATCCGACTCCGGCGAAGGCTTTGTCGTAACGTTTTCCTTCTCAACGAACAAGTTCCAATACTTTGAGTAGCCGGGCCGTCTTGCGGTGCGGACGGCTATGTTCCCGAACGTGAACTTAACTAAGGCAACTGGCGCTATGTTTCCGAACGTGAACATAACTATGAGGCTCAAATGGATCTCTCATAACAAAAACGTGCAGCCCAAACAAAACGTGCCGCCCCAAACGGGGCGGCACGCCATCTTTTATCAGCCAACTCGCTGAAGTAAGGCTGCGAAGGCCGCGAGGCCGGGAGGGGTTTCCTAAGGGCACATCCCGCAGCCGCAACGCGGCGAGGACGTGCCCGTGGAAACCCCGCAGGCCCCGCGGCCGGTGGGAGCAACGCTACTTCACGACCAAAATGTCGCAGTCCGTATTGCGTAGCAGGAACGTCGAAATCGAGCCCAGGAGCGCATACTTGATCGAGGACAGGCCGCGGGCGCCACAGAGCACCAGGTCGGGCTTGACCACGTCGAGCATCTCGTCCTTGAGCGTCTCGCGAATACGACCGGCACGTATCATAACCTCGACCTCGGGAATATCGGGGTTGGCCTTGGCCTCTTCGAGCTGCTTGGCGATGGAGTTCTTAAATGCCTCCTCTAGGCCGTTGACCAGATCGACCGGATAGGAACCGGCGCTCTCGAGCGCCGTGGAATCGATGACGTGGCCGATGATCAGCTTGGCGCCGTTGTTCGCGGCGACCTTGATGGCGCGTGCGAGCACAAAATCCTGCTGCTCAGTACCGTCGAGTGAAACAAATACCTTGGTGTAGCCCTCGTTCATGGTTTCCTCCTTGGTCTATCGCACGGGCGCGGGGCTCGTGCGTCGGGCGGGCGCGGGTGCGTTGGCCGCCGGGCACTTTATCTTGTTGCAGTTATACCCAAGGATTTCGGTTTGACCGCTCGCAATTCTGTGAACGGGCGAGTTTTTTGGTAAGGGTAGGCGCAGGCGTGCCGCCAACGGTTGATAATGGGACATCGCCCGCACCGTCCGCAGAACAATATCGGCGGGTGTCTAACGAGGGGGTCCTTTTGGATATCATCGAGCTTCTAAAATCTGCCTTCATGGGCCTGGTCGAGGGCATCACCGAGTGGCTGCCCGTTTCGTCGACGGGTCACATGATCTTGGTGGACGAGTTCGTCAAGATGAACGTGAGCGAGACGTTCTGGAATATGTTCCTGGTCGTGATTCAGCTCGGCGCCATTCTGGCCGTCTGCGTGCTGTTCTTCCATGAACTCAATCCGTTCTCGCCCAGCAAGGGCAAGGAGGGCCGTCGCGACACCTGGGTGCTGTGGGGCAAGATTGTGCTCGGTTGCATTCCTGCGGCGGCGATCGGCCTGCCGCTCAACGACTGGATGGAGGAGCATTTCTACAATGCTCCCGTCGTGGCGCTGGCGCTCATTGTGTACGGCGTGCTGTTTATCGTGATCGAGAACTGGCGTGCAAACAAGCGCGAGGAAATGGTCGTTGCCGGTTCGTTTGGTTCGCGTGCTGTGGTGTCGGGTGGACGTCCCGCCGGTGCGCACTTTGCGGCGCCCGCCACGGCTACCGCTGAGGATGAGGACGATGACGAGAACCTGGACTTTGGCTCCATCGCCATGCTCGAGGACCTCAGCTGGAAGACTGCGCTGGGTATCGGCTGCTTCCAGGTGCTTTCGCTGGTGCCTGGTACGTCTCGCTCCGGTTCTACCATCATCGGCGGCCTGCTTTTGGGCTGCACGCGCTCGGTGGCGTCTAAGTTCACGTTCTTCCTGGCTATTCCCGTTATGTTTGGTGCAAGTGCGCTCAAGCTGGTCAAGTACTTCATCAAGGGCGGTACGTTCGGCACCAACGAGATCGCCATCTTGGGCGTGGGCTGCGTCGTCGCCTTTGTGGTGTCGCTCATTGCCATCAAGTGGCTTATGGGCTTCGTTCGCCGTCACGACTTCAAGTGCTTCGGCGTCTACCGCATCATCCTGGGCATCGTGGTGCTCGCGTACTTCTTCGTCCTGGAGCCGATGCTCGGCCTCTAACTTAGTCGACGCTGCGCGGCGGTCAGGGCGACAACTTGTCATTCAAAGGGGGTGGCATGACCAAAAGGTCTATGCCGCCCCCTTTTCATGCCAATTTGTTCGCCCTGACCGTCGCTCGCTGCTGCTGCTATGACATCGGCGGTTTCGTGATTGTCAATAGATTGGTGCAAAGTAGCCTGACCCCATTGCACCAAATCCGTTGGGGCGAGCCTGACGGTGACGCACGGAGTCGTGGTGTGATTTGCGTCGGTGTCCGCGCGGCTCGGTATACTGGTACGGCTCAAACTATGGCGCCGCCCGCAGGCGCGCCGTCCGTCAGATGAGGAGTCGCCCATGACCCAGCCCCTGCCCTGGGAAAAGAACACTGCCGCGCCCGTGTCGCCCGCGCCGGAGCCCGTGCCGCTCGATGCGTACACCGTCCCCGCTGCGCCGGAGCCCGAGCTCGTCCCGCTCGACATCTACGACGCTCCCGCGCCGGCTCCTGCGCCCACAAAGCCGCTCGTCGACATCGACAGCCTTAATCCCGCCCAGCGCGAGGCGGTCCTGACCACCGAGGGCCCGCTGCTGGTCCTTGCCGGTGCTGGCTCGGGCAAGACCCGCGTCCTGACCTTCCGCATCGCTCATATGCTCGGCGACCTGGGTGTTAAGCCTTGGCAGGTTCTTGCCATTACGTTTACCAACAAGGCCGCTGCCGAGATGCGCGAGCGTCTGGCGGCACTCATTCCCAGCGGCACCCGTGGCATGTGGGTGTGCACCTTCCATGCCATGTGCGTGCGCATGCTGCGCGAGGACGCCGACCTGCTGGGCTACACCGGCCAGTTCACCATCTACGATGACGACGATTCCAAGCGCATGGTGCGTGATATTATGCAGGCGCTCGGCATCGAGCAAAAGCAGTTCCCCATCAACATGATCCGCAGCAAGATCAGCTCGGCCAAAAACGCCATGATCGGGCCCGAGGACATGCTCAAATCCGCTGACAGCCCCAATGACAAAAAGGCCGCGCAGGTCTACCTGGAGCTGGAGCGCCGCCTGCGCGCCGCCAACGCGATGGACTTCGACGACCTGCTCGTGCGCACGCTCGAGCTACTGCGAACCCGCCCCGAGGTGCTCGATAAGTACCAAGAGCGCTTCCGCTACATTAGCGTCGACGAGTATCAGGACACCAACCACGTCCAGTACGAGATCGCCAACCTGCTGGCCGCCAAGTACCAAAACCTCATGGTTGTGGGCGACGACGACCAGTCCATTTATAGCTGGCGTGGCGCCGACATCACCAATATCCTGGACTTTGAGAAGGACTTTAAAAACTGCAAGACCGTCAAGCTGGAGCAGAACTATCGCTCCACGGGTCACATCCTGAGCGCCGCCAATGCCGTTGTTCGCCACAACTCGCAGCGCAAGGACAAGCGCCTGTTTACGGCCGAGGGCGATGGCGAGAAGATTCAGGCTTTCCAGGCAAGCGACGAGCGCGACGAGGGCCGCTGGATTGCCGGCGAGATCGAGAAGCTGCATGCCAAAGGCACGAGCTACGACGATATCGCCGTGTTCTACCGCACCAACGCCCAGTCGCGTATCCTCGAAGATATGTTCCTGCGCGCGGGCGTGCCCTACAAGATCGTGGGCGGCACGCGATTCTTCGACCGTGCCGAGATCCGCGACGTCATGGCCTACCTCAAGATGATCGTGAACCCGGCCGACGAGATGAGCGTCAAGCGCGTCATCAACACGCCGCGCCGCGGCATCGGCTCCACCTCGATCCAAAAGATCGAGCAGCTGGCGCGCGACAACCGCTGCTCGTTCTTCCAGGCCTGCGAGATCGCAACAGCCGAGACGGGCATGTTTAGTGCCAAGGTGCGCAACGGCCTGTCGAGTTTTGTGGCGCTGGTGCGCGAGGGCCGCCGCATGGACGGCGAGCTCAAGGACGTCGTCGAGATGATTGTCGATAAGACGGGCCTGCTGCAGGCGTTTCGCGCCGAGGGCACCATGGAGTCCGAGAGCCGCGCCGAGAACATCCAGGAATTCCTGGGCGTCGCTGCCGAATTTGAGGAGACGCACGAGGATATCGAGGGCACGCTCGAGAGCTTGGAAGAGCTGCGTGCAGCCGGTGTTGCCGATGTGCCTGCCAGTGCCGAGCCCGAGCCCGTTGTGGTGAGCGCGCCTGCGCCCGAGCCAGGGCCGTCCGCGCCCGCGTCTTCGTTTGAGGCGCTCGTCGGTGCTCGTGACGCCGCGGGCTCCAATCCGCTCGATAGCCTAGCCGCTCCGGCGCTCTCGCCGCAGGATGCCTTGGCCGCCGCCATCGCGGGCAACGCGTATGCCGCGCCGACGGAGATGCCGGCGGGTGCCGTGCATGCCGACGAGATCGAGCGCACCTACGGCCCGCTCACCTGCAAGGCGCTGCCGGCACTCATGGAGTGGCTGGCCCTGCGCTCCGACTTGGATTCCCTGGCCGGCGAGACACATGCCATCACCATGATGACCATCCACTCCGCTAAGGGCCTGGAGTTCCCCGCGGTGTTCGTGGCCGGCATGGAGGAGGGTATCTTCCCGCACGTGCACGACTTTGGCGGTAGTGACGATCTGGGCAAGCTCGAGGAAGAGCGTCGCCTGGCCTACGTCGCCATCACGCGTGCTCGCAAGCGCCTGTTCCTGACCTATGCGGCCACGCGTCGCACTTACGGCTCGACCTCTGCCAACCCGCGCTCGCGCTTCCTCAACGAGATTCCGTTCGAGGACATCGAGTTTAGCGGCATCGGTTCTGCCGGTTTTGAGGGCACGGGCTGGGAGAAACGCGGCGACCGTCACGGCACCTTTGGCTCGGGCATGGGCTCGGATATGTATGGCGGCAAGGTGTTTGGCTCGCATACGCGCTCGACCGGCGGTTCCGGTTCGCGCGGCGGATCGAGCTTCGACGATTTCTTTGGCGGCAGCAGCTATGGGACCGAGCGCCATCGTGGGGTCTCGCCCGACGCCGGCCGTGTTGCCTCGACCTTTGGCTCGGGCGCGCCGCGAGCCAAAAAGCCGTCGTCCAAGGTGTCGCCGACGGTGGAGCGCAAGGTCGATCGCGCCAGCGCGTCGCAGGACTTTGCCGCGGGCGATACCGTGAGCCACAAGACCTTTGGCACGGGTACCGTGATCTCGGTCGCCGGAGACATGATCGAGGTGCAGTTCGAAAAAACCGGCCAGACCAAAAAGCTGATGAAGGGCTTTGCACCGATCGTTAAGCTGTCGTGATCCCGGCGGACCTGGGTGGGCGTATAGGGCAACATCGCCTGCTCGGGCAGTCCTGCGCAAGACGGAGGCCACATTAAGTGGCCTCCTTTGCGTGCGGAACTCGCGATCGATGTTGCCCCAAACACTCGCCCAGGTCCTTAGGTAACGGTGCTTGCGAACGTCGCTTTGCTGGTTCGCTTTTTGATCTGGAGAGCCGGGTGGGCTGATAAATAGATATGAGCAGGGGCTCTTCCGTTGATGAACGGAAGAGCCCCTTGTTGCTTTTTGATTGTCGTAACTAGTCAGAGGTTCGCCGGGGCGGGGCGCGGGGTTTGGTCGATCGCGAGCTCCGCACGAGCCGGACTGTCCGAGCAGGCGACCAGACCCCGCGCCCCGTCCCGGCGAGCGCTTGGGGACCGGTGACCTACAGGTGGCTGATAATCAGTTCCATATTGCCCTCGAGCTCGATCTTGTCCACGGTGCTGGGGGCTAGCAGATGGCTTCCCTTGTGGACGGGGTCGCCGCAGACGGTGCCTTTGCCGTCGATGACTGACAGGCACATGAAGGGCCAGTGCTGGTCGAGGGTCTTGCTGCCGTCGACGCGCACGCGATCGACGGTGTAGCAGGGGTTGGATTCGAGTTCGGTCACGCCGTCGATCTCGGGTGCGGTCACGGTGCCGTCGGTCGGAGCCTGAACATCAAAGTCGATGCAATCCAGGCTCTGCTCAATGTGCAGTGGACGCAGTTTGCCGTCGGTGCCGGGGCGGTCGTAGTCGTACAGGCGATAGGTCACATCGCTCGACTGCTGCGTCTCCAAAATGAGCGTGCCGGTCTTGATGGCGTGCACGGTACCGGAGTCAATCTGGAAAAAGTCGCCCTTGTGGATCGGCAGCACGTTGAGCATGTCGTCCCAGCGGCCGTCCTTGATCATCTGTGCGGCCTCAGCGCGGTCCTTTGCGCGCTGACCGACGATGATCGTGGCGCCGGGCTCGCAGTCCAGTACATACCAGCACTCGGTTTTGCCCAGGCTGCCGTTCTCGTGCTCGGCGGCGTACTCGTCATTGGGATGAATCTGGATCGAAAGGTCGTCCTTGGCGTCTAGAATCTTAATGAGCAGCGGGAACTCCTTGCCCTCGCAGTTACCAAAGAGCTCGCGGTGCTCGGCCCACAGCCACGAAAGCGTGTGACCGGCGTACGGGCCCTCCGCGATCTGGCAGTCGCCGTTGGGGTGGGCCGAGATAGCCCAACACTCACCGATGGGACCCTCGGGAATGGCGTAACCAAATACGGTTTCGAGCTGGCGGCCGCCCCAGATCTTCTCGTGGAAAATCGGCGTGAGTTTAATCAAATCGGACATGTGCATACTCCCATAAGGTTGTGCGGGTGCCGCGTAAGACAGCTCAAAACGAGCACCCACCGGATTACAAAACTAGGCCAGCGTTACGTTGTGCAGCTCAAAGCGGTCGCCTACGTTGTGCGAGATAGAATATTCAAACGCGGTGCCGCTATCCAAGAAGCCAATCTGGTTGAGTTCGAGCAGGGGAGAGCCGGGTTTGGTATCCAGGCGCTCAGCCTCTTCCTCAGTTGCCGCGACGGCGCGAATGGTACGGTGGAAACTCGAGATCTTGAGTCCGCACTGCTCGCGGATGAAGCTGTAGACCGACGCGTACAGGTCTTTTTTCTTAAGACCCGGAATCAGCTCGAGTGGCATATAGGTGTACTCAATAACGATGGGCTGACCATCGACCTCGCGTACGCGCACGATGTGATAGGCAAAGTCGTCTTCGGCCATTCCCAGCTGGGTCGCAACCTCTGCCGGCGGATTGACGATCGAGAAATCGTAGACCACCGAGGTCACTTTCTCCCCGCGATGCTCGTACGAAAAGCCTTGGGCACGGTCGTTCTTGCCTTGGAAAAACACCTGGCCGGGAAGCCCCGCCGTGTCCTTGACGTAGGTGCCCGATCCGCGCCGGCTGGTAATAAGGCCCTCCTCGGTGATCTGCTCGATCGCGCGCTTGACGGTGATCTTGGAAACGCCATACAGCTCGCAAAACTCAACGACGGTGGGCAACTTATCGCCCGGCTTAAGGGCGCCGTCCTCGATGCTTCGACGGATATCTGCAGCTATCGCCTCGTATTTGGGAATCATGCAATCCTCCCTTCATATTTGCGTTGATATAAAGAGAGTATACCTACTTAAAAAGCATCCATATGGCTTTCATCAAAGAAGTTCGATAAAGAAAAATAAAAAAGACGCTTTACATAATAAATTAGAGCACTATAGTTACAGACAACAAGCGAGATGCATTGGCGTTTGCTTGTGCTGTTTGGGGACGGATTTGTTTTGGCGGGCAGGGTATCCAGATACCTGGTGCGCGCCCGCGCCGGATTGCCTGCCAAAGCAAGCCCGTCTCCAACCGAAAGCTCTAGACACGAAAGCGAGGACTTTGATGGCTCAGTATCAGCTGCCCCGTGACTTCTTCTTTGGCGCTGCTATGTCCGGCCCACAGACTGAGGGTCAGTGGAACCAGGGCGGCAAGCTCGAGAACCTGTGGGACACCTGGTCCATCCAGGATCTGGGTTCGTTTTACAACTGCGTTGGCTCTTATGCCGGCAATGACTTTATGGGCAAGTACCAGGAAGACTTTCGCATTTTGAAGGACTTGGGCCTGAATACCTATCGCACTTCCATCCAGTGGAGCCGTCTGCTCGATGCCGACGGCAACCTCAACGAGGAGGGTGCTGCGTGGTATCACGAGCTGTTCCGCGCCTCTCGCGAGGCCGGCCTGGAGCCGTTTGTCAACTTGTACCACTTTGACATGCCCACCTACCTCTTTAACCGTGGCGGCTGGGAGAGCCGCGAGGTCGTCGAGGCTTACGCGCATTACGCCGACATCGCCTTCCACGAGTTTGGCCAGGAGATTAAGTACTGGTTTACCTTTAACGAGCCCATCGTCGAGCCCGAGCAGCGCTATCAGGAGGGCGTGTGGTTCCCGCAGCTCCACGACTTCAACCGCGCTCGCACCGTGCAGTATCACATCTCGCTGGCACATGCGCTGGCCGTGGCCAACTATCGTCGCGCCTATGACGAGGGCGCTATTCGCGCCGATGCCAAGATCGGCATGATCAACTGCTTTACCCCGGTTTACACCAAGCAGAATCCCAGCGAGGCAGACCTCGAGGCCGTGCGTATGACCAGCGGCATCAACAATCGCTGGTGGCTCGACCTTATTACCAAGGGCGAGCTTCCTGCCGACGTGCTCGACAGCCTGGCCGAGGGCGGCGTTAAGCTCCCGTTCCGTGCCGGCGACCAAGAGATTCTCAAGCAGGGTGTTGTCGACTGGCTCGGCTGCAACTACTACCACCCCACGCGTGTTCAGGCGCCGGCGAGCAAGGTCGACCAGTACGGCCTGCCGCACTTTGCCGACGAGTACGTATGGCCCGACGCCGTTATGAACGAGAGCCGTGGCTGGGAGATCTACCCGCAGGGCCTCTACGACTTTGGCATGGACTGTGCTAAGAACTACCCCGATCTTGAGTGGTTCGTTTCCGAGAACGGCATCGGCATCATGGACGAATACAAGAACCGTGACGCCGAAGGAACCATCCAGGATGACTACCGCGTCGACTTTGTACGTCAGCACCTGGAGTGGGTGGCCAAGGCAATTGCCGAGGGCGCCAAGTGCCGCGGATACCATTACTGGGCCGTCATCGATAACTGGTCTTGGGCGAATGCCTTTAAGAACCGTTACGGTTTTGTCGAGGTCGACCTTATGGACGGCTATAAGCGCCGCCTTAAGAAGTCGGCGGCCTGGCTCAAACAGGTCGCCACAACCCACGTGGTTGATTAGCGACCGGGCGAACGCCCAGACCGCGCGCTGCCGCGCGCAACACATGGCACATCTGGTGGCAGAGGGCGACAGGCCACCGTGCGCATAGGAAAAGGCCGGATTTGAAAGTTAGGAGCAATCATGGCCAGTGACAACGGAAAGAGCTTCCTCGACAAGTTTGCCGAGGTCTCTGCGAAGGTGGGAAACCAGGTTCACCTGCGTTCCCTGCGTGACGCCTTCGCGACCATCACGCCGCTCTATATCCTTGCGGGTATCGCGGTTCTTATCAACAACGTCGTGTTCCCTCTGTTCCCGCTCGATGCGGCGGGCCTTGCCAACCTTCAGACGTGGGGTTCGGCAATTACGCTGGGCACCCTCAACGTCTCTGCCATTGTCTTGGCCGGATTGATCGGCTACAGCCTCGCTAAGAACGAGCGCTTCGATAACCCGCTTGCCTGCGTGGTCGTCGCCATCTCCGCTTTCGTTATCATGATGCCGCAGCAGATCACCGCCACGCTTGCCGCCACGAGTCCGCTGCTCACCGACAAGATCACCTCTGCCGAGGTCACGGGCGCCCTTTCGACTGCCAACACCGGTACCAACGGTCTGTTCGCGGCTATTATCATCGCCCTGCTCTCCGTCACGCTCTTCATCAAGATTTCCGGCGTCGAGAAGCTTAAAGTAAAGCTGGGCGAGGGTGTGCCCCCCGCGGTCTCCAACTCCTTTAACGTCATGATCCCGATGCTGCTCAACCTCTCGATCTTCGCAGTTGCCGCAGCGCTGCTCGCCGTGTTTGCCGGCACCGATCTGTGCACCATCATCTCCACGTGTATTTCCAACCCGCTCAAGAGCATCATGAACGCCGGTCCGTGGGCTGTTATCCTCATCTACACTCTTGCGAACCTGCTGTTCTGCGTCGGCATTCACCAGTCCACCATCTCTGGCGCTACCGTCGAGCCGATCCTGACCATGCTCATCGTCGACAACATGGCTACCTTTGCCGCCGGCGGCACCATCCAGCCCGATCACTACATGAACATGCAGATCGTCAACAGCTTCGCCCTTATCGGCGGCTCGGGCTGCACCCTCATGCTCCTGCTCGATACCTTCCTGTTCTCTAAGAACAAGGCTTCCAAGACCGTTGCCAAGATGGCTATCGTTCCTGGCCTGTTTAACATCAACGAGCCGGTCATCTACGGTTACCCCGTCGTGTACAACCTGCCGCTCATGATTCCGTTCGTGCTTCTTCCCGACCTGTTCATCGGCATCACCTATGGCCTGACCTGCGCGGGCATCATCAGCCCCTGCATCGCCCAGGTGCCTTGGACCATGCCTCCCGTCATTAACGCCCTGCTTGCCACGGGCTTTGACTGGCGCGCCGGCGTATGGCAGGCCCTCGAGCTTGTCATCGGCATGGTTGTCTACCTGCCCTTTATGAGGATCTCCGAGAAGGCCATCGCCAAGCAGGAGGCCCTTGCCGAGCAGAACGCCTAAACGGTTCGTTTTCCCTTTCATTGTTGCGGGCGCCGGTACGCGGTGCCGGTGCTCGCGGCTCTCCCTGCGTAAAGACGCAGGGGGTGGGTACAGTAGCCGCAAGGAATAAAACCAGTTGTCGTCTGCGCGCCGCGCAGTTATAAGGAGGAAACCATGAAGAAGATCATGCTTTGCTGCAATGCCGGCATGTCCACGAGCCTGCTGGTCCAGAAGATGCAGTCCGAGGTCGCAAGCCGTGGTCTGGACATCGAGGTCGAGGCCCGTCCTATGAACGAGGCTCACGATCACCTGGACGAGTGCGATATCTTGCTGCTCGGCCCGCAGATTGGCTACACCAAGGGCGATTTTGAGAAGGAGGCCGCTGGCCGCTTCCCGGTTGAGGTCATCAACATGGTCGACTACGGCCGCATGAACGCTGCTGGCATCATCGACCACTGCGTCAGCGTGATGGGCTAGGTGCAGCGCATGGAGGATATGAACGAGCTGCAGATGACCTGCTTTGAGATCATCAGTTTCGTCGGAACCGCCAAGAGCATGTACATCAATGCCGTGCAAAAGGCCAAGGAGGGCGATTTTGACGCCGCCGAGGAGCTTATCAAGCAGGGTGACGAGGCTTACAACGGTGGTCACGATGTTCACATGGGGCTCCTTAAAAAGGAGGCCAATGGCGAGCGTAACGGCGAGGCCCCGCTGATTCTGCTGCATGCCGAGGACCAGATGGCAGGCACCGAGACCATGCGCGTCATGGCCACGGAGCTCATCGAGGTCCACAAGCTGCTGCAGGCGCGCACGGCCTAGTCGGCGTTATCGCCGCGATGGACCGTGCGGTCCAACAGACAACACAGTCCCTTTGATGGGCGCCGGGAGTCTCCGCCTCCCGGCGCCTTTATATTTGGGGAAGGTCTTGCGCGATCTATTGAGTGACCATTCGCGCTTCCCCAGATAAAACCTGCCAAAACAAACCTGTCCCTTTTTGGCAGGTTTTTGCCTTGGGAGCGGTACCATACAGGCAATGTTTAAACGAGAAAGGTGGGCTCCCATGGAACCTAAACAGTACTACATCGGCATCGACGTCGGCGGCACTTCGGTTAAGGAGGGCCTGTTCGACGAGGACGGAAACCTGCTTGCCAAGGCCAGCGTACCCACGCCTCCCATCGTTGACGCTGCGGGCTTTGCCGCGGTGACCGAGGCGATCGACCAGGTGGTCGCCAAGGCGCAGATTCCGCGTGCCTTTGTGGCTGGCATTGGCCTGGCCGTTCCGTGCCCCATCCCGGCCTCGGGCGATGCCAAGGTCAAGGCCAACATTGCCATTAACCTGCCCGAGCTTAGGATCGCCATTCAGGAGCACTGCCCCGACGCGGTCGTTAAGTACGAGAACGATGCCAACGCTGCTGCCATGGGCGAGGCCTGGCTCGGCTCTGCCAAGGGCGTGCAGAACGTGGTGATGGTCACCATCGGTACCGGCGTGGGCGGCGGCGTTATCGTCAACGGCGACGTGGTGTCGGGCGTTGTGGGCGCCGGCGGCGAGATTGGCCACATGTGCCTGAATCCCGACGAGGAGCGCACCTGCGGCTGTGGCGGCCATGGCCACCTGGAGCAGTATTCCAGCGCCACTGGCGTGGTGAGCAACTACCTTGCCGAATGCAAGAAGGCGGGCGTCGAGCCCATCGAGCTCACCGGCCCCTCCGATTCCAAGGACGTGTTCCAAGCTTGCCGCGAGGGCGACAAGCTTGCGCTGGCCGCGGCTGATACCATGGCCGATTATCTCGGTCGCGCTCTGGCGCTTATCGCCAACGTGGTCGACCCCGAGATGTTCCTGATCGGCGGCGGCGCCTCCGCCTCGGCCGACGTCTACCTCGACAAGGTCCGCGAGCACTTTAAGCACTACGCGCTTTCCGCCTCGCGCGAGACGCCCATTGAGGTCGCCTCGCTCGGAAATGACGCCGGTATCATCGGTGCCGCTTACGTAGCCCTGCGCGCCGCCGGCAAATAGCTGGTGCAAGGGGGCCAGGTTACTTTGCACCAACATGGTGCAAAAGGGACAGCCTTGGCCTCCATGCCTGCCCCAAAATATGCCGTAGCCCTTCCGTCTGCGAAGGCTCGGCATCGGCGTGCTACCATAGCTACGTCCAAGTACACATATCAAGTGGAGGATATCCATGGCAAACGTTCTTGTCTTTGGTCACCAGAACCCCGATAACGACGCCATCATGAGCGCCGTCGTCCTGTCCCAGCTGCTCAACCAGGTTGAGTATGCCGGCAACACCTACGAGGCCTGCGCCCTTGGTCAGCTTCCGGCCGAGTCCGCCAAGCTGCTCGCCGACGCCGGCATCGCCGAGCCCCGCGTGATCGAGTCCGTCGAGGCCGGTCAGCTCGTCGTCCTCACCGACCACAACGAGTCTGCCCAGTCCGTCGCCGGCCTTAAGGACGCCACGGTCTTTGGCGTTGTCGATCATCACCGCATCGGCGACTTCGAGACCGCCGGCCCGCTGCATTACATCTGCCTGCCCTGGGGCTCCAGCTGCACCATCGTCACCAAGCTCGCCGGCGTGCTCGGCGTTGAGCTTTCCGACGTCCAGGCCAAGCTGCTGCTCTCGGCCATGATGACCGACACGCTCATGCTCAAGAGCCCCACCACCACCGATGTCGACCGCGCTGTCGCCGCCAAGCTCGGCGAGCAGGTGGGTGTCGACCCGGTCAAGTTTGGCATGGAGGTCTTCCTCACCCGTCCGTCCGGCTCCTTCACCGCAGCCGAGATGGTCGGCAACGACATCAAGATGTTCGAGCCCGCCGGCAAGAAGCTGCTCATCGGCCAGTACGAGACCGTCGACAAGAGTCGTGCGCTCGGCATGATCGACGAGATTCGCGAGGCCATGCGCGCCTACGCCGCCGAGAAGGGTGCCGATGGCATTGTCCTGTGCATCACCGACATCATGGAGGAGGGCTCGCAGGTCCTGCTCGAGGGCGAGACCGAGGCCGCTCAGAAGGGCCTGGGCATTGCCGACGAGCACGACGGCGTCTGGATGCCGGGTGTCCTCTCCCGTAAGAAGCAGGTCGCTGCCCCCATCATGGCCGCCTGCTAGGTTTAGTTGACCAAACGCCACGACCGGATCGCGGACGTCCCGCGCTCCGGTCGTTTTTTGTGCACGGCGCCGCGTCGTCTCTTGGACAGGCGTGCCCGTGCCGTTGAGCAAATAATGTTCAACCTGTGGTTCCGCTTTTCGGCCACGCCTGCGTGCTTGTCGTGCAGGGTAGGCTAGATGCAAGCGTAATACGTTAGAGCGCGGCGCCGCCACTTGGGCGGGCCGTGCTTTTTTAAGACGGGAGCTTTCCCGTGAAAGGAGCCGCCCATGGCAGCAACTGAGCAGCTGTTCAACGTTCGTGAGCGCAAGCGCTTTGAACGTCACGACATTTGGGAGCGCATCGCCGAGAACGGCACGATTTCCGCCGCCGTCATGGTCTTCGCCGCTATCGCCGCCGTTATCTGCGCCAACACCGATGCCTACGAGGCCATCCATCACTTTTTGGAGACCCCGCTGTATGTGGGCCTGGGCAACCTTACGGCTGGTCTCACCGTTGAGCTTTTCGTCAACGACTTCCTCATGGCGATTTTCTTTTTGTTGGTGGGCATTGAGCTTAAGTACGAGATGACGGTCGGCGAGCTCAAGAATCCGCGTCAGGCCATGCTTCCCATGTTGGCGGCGGTGGGCGGCGTCGTCGTTCCCGCCTGCATCTACCTGATCTTTAACCATGCCGGCGCCCGCAACGGTTGGGCCATCCCCATGGCAACCGATATTGCCTTTGCGCTGGGCGTGCTGTCGCTTTTGGGCAACCGCGTTCCCAACGGCGTGCGCGTGTTCTTCTCGACGCTCGCTATCGCCGACGACCTGATCTCCATCGCCGCCATCGCCATCTTCTACGGTCAGAGCCCCAATCCGTTTTGGTTGGGCGCCGCCGCGCTTGTGACCTGCGCGCTCGTGTGGCTCAACAAGACGCAGCATTACCGCCTTGCCCCGTATTCGGTACTGGGGCTGCTGTTGTGGTTCTGCATGTTCAAGAGCGGCGTACATGCCACGCTTGCTGGCGTCATCCTGGCCTTCACCATTCCGGCCAAGTGCGGCGTCAAGCTCGATAGTCTCACCGATTGGCTGGGCGAGTGCCTGCCGCTGCTCGATGACCGCTACGACGACGAGGCACACATCCTGGGCCAGCATGACTTTACCGTCTCGACTACCAAGGTCGAGCGCGTCATGCACCGCGTGACCCCGCCGCTTATCCGCATGGAGCGTCTGATCTCCACGCCGGTCAACTTTGTGATCCTGCCGATCTTTGCGTTCGTAAACGCTCAGGTTCGTTTAGTGGGCGTGGACATGAGCACGCTGCTCACCGATCCGGTGACGCTCGGCGTGTACTTTGGCATGCTGCTGGGCAAGCCGATCGGCATCTTTGGTATGACGTTTGCCCTGGTTAAGCTTAAGGCCTGCGAGCTGCCGCACAATGTCAACTGGCACATGATTGCCGGCGTGGGCATTCTGGGCGGTATCGGCTTTACCATGTCGATTCTCATCAGCGGCCTTGCCTTCCCGACGGCCCAGTTTGAGGTTCTTGCAGCCAAGGCCGCTATTCTCGCCGGTTCGGTCACCGCAGCCGTGCTCGGCATGATCTACATGAGCGTGGTCTGCAAGCATCCCTCGCCCAAAGACGAGTAAGAGCGCGAAAACCGGCTCCAGAACCGATTCGGGCGCGTCCAAAATGCGGATTCTGGCGGTGCTTGCCGCCTGCCAGACACGCCAGTGGTCAAAAAACGCCGTTTGTGAGTACTGTCACAAACGGCGTATCATTTTAGGTGCGGAAAATAATGAACAAAGTTATAAGAACTGTACGTTAATGAGTGACCATCGACTTCCAATTTGGCGCTAGCTGACGGTGATTAGGAAGTTTCAAGTCGAGTTTTGCCGATTTCGACCAAAAATCGCTGCTACTAAAAAGGTAACAGTACTCATATTTGCCCTTTTTTGGCCACAAGCCCTAAAACAAGCCTCGCCAAGGTCGGGAAGCGGGCCAAATCGCCGGCCTCGAGGCTTATTCCACCGTTCCGTAGACGGCGCCCCAGCCGTGGGCGGCCAAGGCGGAGTTGAGCTGGTCGCAAAGTGACTGGCGGTCGTAATAGCCGGGCGGTAGCAGGTTGACGATTTCCATGAGATCGGGCGCCAGGTCCAAGATTTCGGCCTGTACGATCAGGTCCAGGCGGTCGATGGCATGGCGGTCGTAAAACAGCCCGTCGACCAGGCGCTGCAGGTTGCCGAATTCCTCGGCCCTAAACGATCCGTACTCCATAGTGCCTCCTTGGGCGCCCCACGCCGCCATGCGCGGCGATTCGTAATTCATTGCGATGAACTTAATCTATCACGGCTTCATACCGTTGTGGCGGTGGCGGTCTATACTTAGACGAACTGCAACGTACCGCTTCGCGAAAGGTCGCACCCATGCAGACGATCTACCAGAAGATGGAAACCACCGAACTCGATGCCGCCATCGAGGCGCTCAAAGCCGAGGTCGCCGAGGTCAAGGCCAAGGGCCTGGCGCTCGACATGGCCCGCGGCAAGCCGTCGCCCTCCCAGGTGGACATCTCTCGACCTATGCTCGATATCCTCAATGCCGATGCCGATCTGCACGACGGCAACGTCGACTGCTCCAACTACGGCTGCTTTGAGGGCATTCCCTCGGCACGCAAGCTAGCGGGGGAGTTCCTGGGGTGCCCTGCCGAGCAGACGCTCGTGCTGGGCTCGTCGAGTTTGCTGATTGAGCATGACATCGCCGGTATGTTCTGGCGTTGCGGCTCGTGCGGCAGCGAGCCCTGGGACGCCTACGAGGCCGCGCACGACGGCAAGAAGGTCAAGTTCCTGTGCCCCGTTCCCGGCTACGATCGCCACTTTGGCATCACCGCCGACTTGGGCATCGAGAACGTCCCCGTCGCGATGACCGACAACGGCCCCGACATGGACGAGGTTGAGCGCCTGGTTGCCGCCGACGATTCCATCAAGGGCATCTGGTGCGTGCCCAAGTATTCCAACCCCACGGGCATCACCTTTAGCGAGGACACTGTGCGCCGCCTGGTCGAGATGCCCACGGCCGCGCCCGATTTCCGCATCTTTTGGGACAACGCTTACTGCGTGCACGACCTGTACGACGAGACCGACGAGCTCGCAAATATCTTTGACCTCGCTCGCGCGGCGGGCACCGAGGATCGCGTGGTGGCCTTTGCCTCGACGTCCAAGATCACCTTCCCGGGCGCCGGCATCGGCTTTATTGGTGCGAGCCCCGCGGTTATCGCCGAGTTCTCCAAGCGCCTGAAGGCCGGCCTCATCAGCGCCGACAAGCTCAACCAGCTGCGTCACGTGCGTTTCCTTCCCACCATCGAGGCGGTCAAGGAGCACATGAAAAAGCATGCCGAGTTCCTGCGCCCGCGCTTTGAGGCCGTTGAGCGTAAACTCACCGAGGGCTTGGGCAACACGGGTTGCGCCACTTGGACTCATCCCCATGGCGGCTACTTTGTGAGTTTCGATGGCCCCGAGGGCTCGGCCCAGAAGGTCGCCGCGCTTTGTGCCGACCTGGGCGTCAAGCTCACGCCGGCTGGTGCCACCTGGCCTTATGGCAAGGATCCGCGCGACACCAACATCCGCATCGCGCCGAGCTATCCCACGGTCGAGGACCTGGAGGCCGCGCTCGATGTGCTGGTGCTGGCTGTCAAGCTCGTCGCTGCCGAGCTTGCGCGTGCCGAGCGCGCCTAACGCGTAGGGCCCCGCAAGTCCGCGCCTAGTACTATCCGCACTTTCGATACGTAAAGGAGCGTATACATGGATTTGGGTATTTCCACCAACCCCACGCCAGAGCTCTACACCATTAAGGTGACCGGTGAGATCGATATCTCTAACGCCGATAGCCTGCGCAATGCCATCGACCTGGCGCTCGAGCAGCCCACCGAGGCCGTTGAGCTCGATTTTGCCCAGGTGAGCTACATCGATTCGACGGGCATTGGCGTGCTTGTGGGCGCCGCACACCACGCAGCTGATCATGGTAAGCGTTTTAGCTGCGTCAACGTGCAGCCCCCGGTGATGCGCGTGGTTCAGCTGTTGGGCGTCGACCAGGAGATTTCGATCACCGCTGCATAATCTTTGCCCCCAAAAGGGCGTGCCGTTTGGCATATGTTTGTGATGCGCTCGGACGTTTTGGCGTCCGGGCGCTATACTTGACCGAATGAATAGACGAGTTCCGGCCGAATGGCGCGGTGCGGGCTCGACTCACATCGAGCCTTGGAGGTATGTGTGTTTGGTATTGGAGAGGGTGAGCTCGCGATCATCGTGGTCTTCGGCTTTTTGCTGTTTGGCCCGGATAAGCTCCCGCAGATGGGCCGCACGATCGGCCGTGCCATCCGTCAGTTCCGCGAGACGCAGGAAAAGATGACGGCCGTTGTTCAGTCCGAGATTATCGATCCGGTGAGCGAGGCCGCGTCGGCCCCGGTCAAGCCCAAGAAGGCCGCTGCGACCGACGACGATTCCGATGCGGACGAGGATGCCGCCGAGACGGCAGCGCCCGCCAAGAAGGAGACCTTTGCCGAGCGTCGCGCCCGTCTTGCTGCCGAGAAGGCCGCAAGCGAGGGTGCTGCTGAGGGCGAAGGCGCTGTTGATGAGGCCGAGGGTACAGAGCCTGCTGCTGCCGTCGAGCCCGAGCCTGCTGCAGAGCCCGAGCCCGAGCCGGCAGAGCCCACGACGGCTGACCTCTACGCCCGTCGTCCCCGCAAACGCAAGGCCGTCGTCGACCAGCTCGCTCGCGAGCTCGAGGTCGAGGACGATGCCGAGGCTGCTGCCGCCGACGCCCCGAAGGGAGGCGATGAGTAATGCCGATCGGACCTGCGCGCATGCCGCTCTTCGATCACCTGGGAGAGCTTCGTCGCCGCCTGACTATCGTGGTCGTATCGGTGTTTGCCGCCGCTATCGTGCTGTATTTCGCCACGCCTGTGGTGCTCGATATCCTGGAAGACCCCATCCGCTCCTTTGTGCCGGACGGTAAGTTCTACATCACCACCACGCTCGGCGGCTTTGGCCTGCGCTTCTCGCTGGCCATCAAGATGGCCGTGGTCATGTGCACGCCCATGATCATCTGGCAGATCCTGGCATTTTTCCTGCCGGCACTGCGCCCCAACGAGCGCAAGTGGGTTGTGCCCACGGTGCTCGCCTCGACGGTTCTGTTCTTCCTGGGTGCCATCTTCTGCTACTTCATCATCATCCCGGCGGGCTTTGAGTGGCTCATCGGCGAGACCTCGGCCGTCGCTACGGCGCTGCCCGACCTGGAGAACTACGTCAACATGGAGCTGCTCTTTATGATCGGCTTTGGCGTGGCGTTTGAGCTGCCGCTCATCATCTTCTATCTGTCCGTCTTTCACATCGTGTCCTATGCGGCCTTCCGCAGCGCCTGGCGCTACGTGTACGTGGGCCTGCTCGTGGGCTCGGCTGTGATCACGCCCGACGGCTCGCCCGTTACGCTGGGCCTTATGTACGGTGCCCTGCTTTCGCTCTACGAGATCTCGCTCGCCATTGCCCGCGTGGTCATTACCGCGCGCGAGGGCAAGGAGGGCCTGTTCGTGAGCCGTCTGGACCTGTTCTCGGACGACGAGGACGACGAGGAGTAAAACGGTATGCACGAGGTTGGCATTGTCAACGGCATACTCGATACAGTGATTCGCGCGGCGCGTGGGGCGGGGGCCTCGCGCGCCGTTTTGGTAACGCTGCGTATCGGGGATATGACCGAGGTCGTGCGCGAGGCGCTCGACTTTGCGTGGGAGACATTTCGCGATGAGGACCCGCTCACGCGCGGCTGCGAGCTTGCCGTGGAGGAGGTCCATCCACAAAGCGAGTGCCTGGACTGCGGCGAGGTCTTTGAGCACGACCGTTTCCATTGTCGCTGCCCCCAGTGTGGCGGCGCCAACGTGCGCCTGCTGCACGGCCGCGAGCTCGATATCGCAAGTATCGAAATCGAAACCCCCGACGATTAGCCCGCTAGCCATCTGGTGATGGGGTATAAAGGAGCCAAAGTAAGGAGCGCTAAGTATGGCCGAGAAAACGATTGATATCGCGTCGCCGATCCTGTCGCGCAACGAGCGCCTGGCAGATCAGCTGCGTCAGCGATTTAATGAGGCAGGCACCTACGTGATCAATGTGCTGTCGAGCCCCGGCTCGGGTAAGACCACCACGATTCTGGGCACCAACGAGCGCCTGCGCGACAAGGCCGGCCTACGCTGTGCCGTCATCGAGGGCGATATCGCCTCGGATGTCGACGCCATCACCATGAAGGAAGCCGGCATGCCCGCCATCCAGATCAACACGGGCGGCCTGTGCCACCTCGAGGGCAACATGATCATGGAGGCCGTCGACGCCTTCGACCAGGCCGTCGGTCTGGAGAACATCGACGTCATCTTTATCGAAAATGTGGGTAACCTGGTCTGCCCGGTCGACTTTGACCTGGGCGAGAACCTGTCCATCATGATCCTCTCGGTGCCCGAGGGCGACGACAAGCCCATCAAGTACCCGGGCATCTTCCAGCACGCCGGCGCGCAGCTGCTCAATAAGGTCGACGTGGCCCCGGCTTTCGATTTTGACATGGATAGGTATACTAAGACACTCGATGACCTCAATCCGCAGGCGCCGCGGTTTGCCGTGAGCGCGCGCAAGGGCGAGGGCATGGATGCCTGGTGCGATTGGCTCATCGGGCAGATTGAGCAAGCAAGGGCGTAAGTCGGCCGCCAAGAGGGCGGGCGCAGCCGCAGACACACGAGATAGGAGCCTCTTTTGAAGCTCATCATCGCTGAGAAAAACGACGCCGCGCGTCAGATCGCCGAGCGTCTGTCCACGGGCAAGCCCAAAAAGGACAAGGTGTACAACACCGCCATCTACCGTTTTGAGTGGAAGGGCGAGGAGTGCGTGACGATCGGCCTTGCCGGTCACATCCTGGCACCCGATTTTTGCGACAGTGTGCTGTTCGATAAAAAGTTGGGCTGGTATTCGGTCACGGAGGACGGCGAAATGCTGCCGGCCGATATGCCCGATGGCCTGGCCCGCCCGCCGTACGACACCAAGCGCAAGCCGTTCCTTGCCGATGGCATTTCCATCAAGGGCTGGAAGCTCGAGAGCCTGCCCTATCTCACCTGGGCGCCCGTCATTAAGCTTCCGGCCGAGAAAGAGCTCATCCGCTCGCTTAAGAACCTCGCCAAAAAGTCCGACAGCGTCATCATCGCCACGGACTTCGATCGCGAGGGCGAGCTGATCGGTTCGGACGCCCTCAACAAGGTGCGCGAGGTGGCGCCCGACTTGCCGGTCGCCCGCGCCCAGTATTCTTCGTTTACCAAGGCCGAGATCACGCAGGCCTTCGATAACCTTGTCTCGCTCGACCAGAACCTGGCCGACGCCGGCGAGAGCCGTCAGCACATCGACCTCATTTGGGGTGCGGTGCTCACGCGCTACCTGACGCTCGCCAAGTTTGGCGGCTTTGGCAACGTGCGTTCCGCCGGCCGCGTGCAGACGCCGACGCTTGCCCTGGTGGTCGAGCGCGAGCGCGAGCGCATGGCGTTTGTGCCCGAGGACTATTGGCAGATTCGCGGCATGGGCGCCGCGCAAGGCGCTGCCGAGGACGATCGCTTTAAGATCGCGCACAAGACGGCGCGCTTTACCGACAAGGATGCTGCTGAGACGGCGTACGGTCACGTTGACGGCGCTACGACGGCAACCGTCGCCGCGGTGACCAAGCGCTCGCGCAAGCAGCAGCCGCCCACGCCGTTTGCGACGACCTCGCTGCAGGCTGCCGCCGCGGCCGAGGGCATCTCGCCTGCGCGTACGATGCGCATCGCCGAGTCCCTCTACATGGCCGGTCTCATCAGCTACCCGCGTGTCGATAACACCGTGTATCCCGCGACGCTCGATCTGGGCGCCGTGGTGAGCGACCTGGCAAAGATCAACCCGGCGCTGGCGCCCGTGTGCAAAAAGGTGCTCGCCGGCCCCATGAAGCCCACGCGCGGCAAGGTCGAGACCACCGACCACCCGCCTATCTACCCCACGGGCGAGGGCGATCCTTCCACGCTCGACGGCGGCCAGCGCAAGCTCTACGACCTCATCGCCCGCCGCTTCCTGGCGACGCTCATGGGTCCCGCGACCATCGAGAACACCAAGCTTGAGCTCGATGTGAACGGCGAGCCGTTCGTGGCTTCGGGCGACGTGCTCGTGACCCCCGGTTTCCGCGAAGCGTACCCGTACGGCCTTAAACGCGACGAGCAGATGCCGCCGCTTGAGCAGGGCGATACGGTCGACGTATTCGACATTAAGCTCGAGGCCAAGCAGACCGAGCCGCCCGCGCGCTACAGCCAGGGCAAGCTCGTGCAGGAGATGGAGAAGCGCGGCCTGGGCACCAAGTCCACGCGCGCGAGCATCATCGAGCGCCTGTACGCCGTGCGCTATCTCAAAAATGATCCCGTTGAGCCGAGCCAGCTGGGTATCGCCATCATCGATGCGCTGTCGCAGTTTGCCCCGCGCATCACGAGCCCCGATATGACCAGCGAGCTCGACGGCGACATGACCCGTGTGGAGCGCGGCGAGGATACCGAAGAGCATGTCGTGATGCACTCGCGCGCGCTGCTGGCTGGCGTGCTCGACGAGCTGCTCAAGCACACGCAGGAGCTGGGCGACGCCATCAGCGACGCCGTCACGGCCGATGCGCGCGTGGGAGCTTGCCCCAAGTGCGGCAAGGACCTGGTTATGAAGACGAGCGCCAAGACCCGTGGCAGCTTCATTGGCTGCATGGGCTGGCCCGACTGCGATGTGACCTATCCGGTGCCGAGCGGCGTCAAGGTGAGTCCGCTCGAGGGCGAGGCGGCCGTGTGCCCCGAGTGCGGCGCGCCGCGCATTAAATGCCAGCCGTTCCGTCAGAAGGCTTTCGAGATCTGCGTGAACCCCACGTGCCCCACCAACTACGAGCCCGACCTTAAGGTGGGCGAGTGCAAGGTGTGTGCCGAGGCCGGACGTCATGGCGACCTGATCGCGCACAAGAGTGAGAAGAGCGGCAAGCGCTTTATCCGCTGCACCAACTACGATGACTGCGGCGTGAGCTATCCTCTGCCGGCGCGCGGTAAGCTCGAGGCGACGGGTGAGACCTGCCCCGAGTGCGGCGCCCCCATCGTGGTGGTCAACACGGCGCGCGGCCCGTGGCGTATCTGCGTCAACATGGACTGCCCGACCAAGGAGAAGAAGCCCGCCCGCGGCCGCAAGACCACGACTAAGGCGAGCACGGCCAAGAAGACGACGGCGGCCAAGAAGACGACGGCTAAGAAAGCCACTGCCGCCAAGAAGACGACCGCGAAGAAGTCGACTGCCAAGAAAGTAGCCTCCGACAAGTAACGGCGCGGTCGAAACATTGCCTAAAAAACGAGCGAGGACCCCACGATCCTCGCTCGTTTTTTTGACCGGCAGTTAGGGACGTTCCTTTTAATATGAGCAGGACATTGTCAAGAGGCAAAATCGGGCCTGGCCCCAACGATATGGGGTCAGGCCCTCTCCCTATATCAACCCGTCCGCGGCGACCTCGGCGTGTCTTCCCGACGCTCGTCTTTGCAGTTTAATATCCGCCCGTGGCGATCTCTCGCTGGGCAATCCGTTGCTACGGCTGAGGCTTCTACGTCGAACCGACAGTCTGTGCACGCGTGTGGCGCCCTGGGCGCTCGCAGAAAAGGGACCTGAGGTTCGCCTCAACGGCTTCGGATCGAACCGCTTCCGGGGTGACTGGCTTATGTGCGGGGGACCGGCCCCCCTACGCCTCCTCGGCCATGAGGCCGACCGCCCACACCCAGCAGGCGAGCTCGCGCGCCGTGGCCACGTTCGCCTTGTTGCCGTGGACCCCGCGCGCGAGCAGCGCCTCCCGCCTCTCGGCCAGCCTCCGCACGCCCTTGGCGGCATGCCTGCGGGCGCCCCGGTCCGGGGCCTGGCCCTTGGCGAGGTCCTTCGGCCGCCCCGAGCACGTCAGGTAGTGCCACGCGGCCTCGACCAGCGCCTTCCTCAGGTGCTTGTTGCCGGCCTTGGTGATCGCGCCCCTGCGGTCGCTCTCCCCGCTGGAGTGCTCGGAGGGCGTCAGGCCGACCCACGCCGCGAACGAGCGGGCGTTCCTGAACCTCGAGAACTCGCCGGCCTCGAACACGAGGTCGGCGGCGGACGCGGTGTCTACGCCCTTGAGGCAGCGGAGGGAGTCGACCCTCTTCCTCCACCTGGGCTTGCGGGCCTCGGCCTCGACGAGCCCCTCGAGCCTCGCCTTCTCCTCCGCCGCCCGCCTGACCGCGTCGACGTAGTAGGCGAGCACGTCGTTGTCGGCCCTCTCCGCGAACCTTATCGACTCGATCCAGGACCAGTGCGCCCGGGTCCAGTTGCCCTTCCTGCGGCCGGTGGGCGTCCTCTCGTCGAAGGCGAGCCCGTGCCTGAGCAGGAACTTGGAGAGCCGCTGCTTCGAGCGCGAGAGGTCGTCCCTCGCGTCCTCGAGCGCCCTGGTCAGGTCGCGGGCGGCCTCGCACTCGTCGTCGGGGACCCACACCTCGACCACGTTGCCGACCGACAGCATGCGGGCGAGGAACTCGGCGTCGTTGCGGTCGTTCTTCCTGCGCCTGTCCGCGCTGGGCTTGATCATCTTCGAGACGGCGCCGACCACGCAGTCGACCCC
>DXZX01000026.1:11443-30390 GCA_019419445.1 Collinsella sp. | reverse complement strand
AGGGTACCGCCTCGCGGTGACATCGTTTTTATGTCAACCTTGGTCTAACAGAGCCAAAAAAAATGGGGTTTTCAACAGAACTTCGTCCAGCTCTCGGCAAGCTTTTGGCCAGTTGGGGAGGGCTGTTGAAAACTTGGCAGTCCGTTCGGCACCATTTTTGGCGCGTTCGCGCCAATGCGTGACTGACTGGGTTGAAATTCGTGTTTTCCTGTGCCTATGAAAGATCTACTTTGTGACATATCGGCTTTTAGGTACTGGCGTTTGCCCCCTCAGGTCCGCGCTCTGTGTCCGCCGCTTCCACGACCGGAAGAAGACCGGCAGCGATATGATCTCGCCCGCAACCCGACGGCTGCGGTCGCGCTCGGTTTTCCGTTGTATACATTGGTTCAGACGAGAAACAAACGGACTTGTCCTACCAGCATTAGGCAGCGGCTGTTCCTTGGTGAGCCCCCCAGGGAATCCGTGCTGGAAACGGAGCATGGATTTTTGATTACGTCTCCTCTACTGACGGCATTCATCATGTCGCGGCATCTGACGGATCTTCAGCTTCTTTTTGTGTTGGCGGAGATGTGCGGCCTGTTTGCGGTGTGTGCTCTGCCGGCGGCACTTGAGGCGGAGCTTACGCGTGCAATTGATTCGGGCGCGATTTCGACGACGTTGGGTTGGGTGCGCTGCCCGTCCGAGGACGGCACCGCTTCAAATTTATGGCGTCGAGACGCTTTGGTTTTGGGCAGAGACCTTGACCGTTTTTGTTCAGATGTTTGCGGGATGCGTTACGGCAATAGATTTATGGCGGTATCGCAATTCGTTCCATTGGGTGCCGCGTCGCCTTTTGAGGTCGAGGCGTATTTGCTACTTGCACTGCCGCGATCCCTGGGAGGCGAAGGTTTTTGCGACATAGAGCTTAATGTTGAAGTGATGCTAGGCACAAGTGCTCGAGCGATTGTGGGAAAGTCCCGTGTATATATCGACCTACTTCTTTCTTCACCGGACGGTAGGCGACAGGTGGCCATTGAATGTCAGGGAAAGGCCTCGCACGGACGCGCAGGGGATGGCTTGCGTGACGCTGACCGCATGACGGCCCTTCAGGCCATGGGCTACGATGTGCTTCTCCTGACACACAGACAGATATCGGATGAGGATAGATTCCGCGCGATCGTTAAGGCCATATGCAGGATGCTCGATGCTGAATATCGTGATAAAAGCTCAGATGAGCAAAGGGCTGAGACATTACTCCGGTCTGAACTATTCGTTGACTGGACAAAATTGGGAGTAATCGACGGGAAGATGCCCGTTAGACACAAAACGGCTCAATCGTGGACGGCTGCGGTTCTAAGTGAGTAGACTTTTGGCACTTTGGCGACCAGGCCGTTTTGCAACAAGTCATTTACCTGCGGCTTTATAAAGCAATATGGGTGGTGTGCTCGGCAAGTTCCAAAAAGTCTACTCACTTAGTTTTTGACGAGAAGCCGATGCCGAAGGCGGTCCTATTTCAGGGCGTTAACAAGTTCGTGAGGCACGAAAAAGGCCCGAACCAATACGGTCCGGGCCTCATCGAGCTTGAGGTTATGTCTCAGGCGGTTGGCTTAGCCAAAGTAGCGCTTGAGCAGGCCGGCGAAAGCCTTGCCGTGGCGGGCCTCGTCGCGAGCCATCTCGTGCACGGTGTCGTGGATGGCATCGAGGCCGGCGGCCTTGGCACGCTTGGCAAGATCGGTCTTGCCGGCGGTGGCGCCGTTCTCGGCCTCAACGCGCATCTCGAGGTTCTTCTTGGTGGAGTCGGTCACGACCTCGCCCAGGAGCTCGGCGAACTTGGCGGCATGCTCGGCCTCCTCGTGGGCAGCCTTTTCCCAGTACAGGCCGATCTCGGGATAGCCCTCGCGATGAGCGACGCGAGCCATGGCCAGGTACATACCGACCTCAGAGCACTCGCCCTCAAAGTTGGCGCGCAGGTCGGCAACGATGTCCTCAGAGACACCCTCCATCTTGGCGACGCCCACGACGTGCTCGGCGGCCCACTCGAGCTGGCCCTCCTCCTGCTTCAGGAAACGAGAACCGGGAACGCCGCACTGGGGGCACTTAAAATCCTCGGGCAGCTGGTCGCCGTCGAACTCTTCCACATAACCGCAAACGGGGCAAACAAACTTCATGATTCGATCCTTTCGATCGATGGCGATTGCGCGCTCGTCCGGTCCCGTAAGGGCCCTCTCCGGACGTGCGTCTTGACGAGTTCTATTATCCATAAATGCAACCAAATGTGAAGCCTATTAGGAATGATTTTTAATAAAACAATTTTGAGATATGAAGATGTTGATTGATTAACGATTGGCAGGCCGTCTTTGACCGCCGCTGAGTACAATCGGGCGAGCAAATGTTGACCTATCAACAAATGAAGGAGTTTCCTTTATGCATCTAGCCCGTCGTGCCTGGTGCCGAACATATCAGACGGTTTTTCGCATTGCATTGCCGATCCTGCCCTATACCGAGCCGCGCATTTTAGAGCATGCCGAGGATGTGCCCGCGGTGCTTCAAAAGCGCTCGATCCAGAAGGTCCTTATCGTGACGGATCCCGGCATTGCCCGTCTGGGGCTCACGGCACCGCTCGAGACGGCGCTCGCATGCAGGGGGATTGGCGTTACGGTCTATGCCGAAACGCGTGCAAACCCCACGGTTTCAAACGTGGAAGAAGCGGCGTCCCTGTATCGAGAGAGCGCCTGCCAGGCCATTATCGGCTTTGGCGGTGGCTCGGCCATGGACTGTGCCAAGGGCGTGGGCGCACGCATTGCGCAGCCAAACAAGCCCATCAACAAGATGCGCGGCCTGCTGCGGATTCATCGTCGCCTGCCGCTGCTCATCGCCGTTCCCACTACCGCCGGTACGGGAAGCGAAGTCACGCTTGCGGCGGTAATTACCGATGACGGGACGCACTACAAATACCCCATTAACGACTTTGTGCTCATCCCGCGTTTTGCAGTCCACGACCCCGAGTTTACGTGCGGCTTGCCCGCTTCCATTACGGGGCAGACGGGCATGGACGCCCTGACGCATGCCGTTGAGGCCTTTATCGGGCGAAGCACCACGCCCTATACGCGCAAGATGGCGCGACAGGCGGTGCAGCTTATCCACGACAATTTGCTCGAGGCCTATGAGCATGGTGACGACATGTGCGCTCGTCGCAATATGCTTTTGGCGGCGTATAAGGCGGGCGTTGCGTTTACCCGCTCTTATGTCGGATATGTGCATGCCATCGCGCACAGTCTGGGCGGACGTTATGGGATTCCCCACGGTTTGGCCAACGCCATTATCCTGCCGCACATGCTTCGCGCCTATGGTGAAGCTGCTGCTCCTAAGCTCGCCGACCTCGCCCGCATGGCTGGTATCGCGCCGGCTAACGCACAGGACAACCTGGCGGCCGAGGCCCTTATCGATTGGGTCGATCGAATGAACGCCACCTTGGACATTCCCAAATATGTCTCGGGCATTCGCCGCTCCGACATTCCCGAGATGGCGGCGCATGCCGATGCCGAGGCCAATCCGCTGTACCCCGTTCCGCTTTTGATGGACCGCTTGGAGCTCGAGCGTATGTACGAGGTCGTCGCGGGTGGTATGTTTGAGGACGAGAACTAGGAGGGTGCCATGAACACCGAGGAAATTGCGCGCATCGTCGGCGATCAGCGCACTTACTTTAAAACGCACGCTACGTTTGATGTTGATGCCCGACGTCGCGCGCTCGTGAGTTTACGCGATGCGGTACGGGCGCACGAGGCCGATATTGCCCATGCACTCAAGACCGATTTGGGAAAGTCGCATGACGAGGCATATATGTGCGAGATCGGCACGTCGCTTTCCGAGATTCGTCATCAGATCGCTCACGTGGCTCGATGGAGTCGTCCGCGCCTGCGTCCGTGTGACCTTGCCAACGCCGTGAGCGCGTGCAAAACGCAAGCCGTGCCCTATGGCGTCACGCTCATCATGGCTCCGTGGAACTACCCGTTTTTGCTAACACTCGAGCCGCTCGCCGGCGCCCTTGCCGCGGGCAATACCGTGGTCATCAAGCCGAGTGCCTATGCTCCGGCATCGAGCGCGGTGCTCAAGCAAATCTGTGAAGAGGCATTTGATCCGCGCCTGGTGACGGTTGTCGAGGGCGGGCGCGCCGAGAACGAAGCGTTGCTCGATGAGTGCTGGGACAAGATCTTCTTTACCGGCAGCGTTCCGGTCGGCAAGCTCGTCATGGAGCGTGCAAGTAAAAACCTCACACCCGTGACGCTTGAGCTGGGCGGAAAGAGTCCCTGCATCGTGGATGCGACGGCTAACTTGAAGGTCGCGGCACGCCGTATCGCCTTTGGTAAATGGCTCAACGTGGGGCAGACCTGCGTGGCGCCCGACTACCTGCTGGTCGATGCGCGCGTGCACGACGAGCTGCTGGACCTCATCAAGGAGGAGGCCCGCCGCATGTTTGGCGAGCATCCGCTCGACAATGAGAATTACGGTCATATTGTCAACGCCAAGCATTTCGCGCGCGTACGCGGGCTGATCGACCCCGACAAGGTTGTGCTGGGAGGTACCGCGCGCGAGTCGTCGCTCAAGATTGAACCGACGATTTTGGACGGCGTGGCGCCTGAGGACGCCGTAATGCAGGAGGAGATTTTCGGCCCCATCTTGCCGGTGCTGTCGTTTGAGAGCCTAGACGAGGCCGAGACGTTTATTACGGATCGTCCGACGCCGCTGGCCCTGTATATCTTTAGCCAAGACCGTGAGGTTCAGCAGCGCTTTGTGCGTTACGTGCCCTTTGGTGGTGGCTGTGTTAATGACACCATTATGCATTTGGCCACGAGCCATATGGGCTTTGGCGGCATGGGGGCGAGCGGTATGGGACAGTACCATGGACGCGAGAGCTTCGATACGTTTAGCCACAAGAAGAGCATCGTGAACAAGGCAACGTGGCTGGACGTGCCGTTCCGCTATGCCCCTTACGCAAGCTGGAAGCGCAAGTTCGTGCGCATGTTTGTGCATTAGAATCAGATGACATAGGGATAAACAAAGTGGCCGCCCCCGCGTAAGCGAAGACGGCCATTTCTCACGATGAAAACGTGTATCGGAGTTGGCAAGACCCGCTGCCACGGGTGCCATCCGTGTTCCCATCTTATCTGCAAGCGTTCCGTTGCGCAAGCGTTGCGGCAAACGATTGAAAGACGCAGACAGGATGAATTTGTGTCCGCACGGGCCCGTAGACTTCTCAACTACGTTGTGGATGCTCGCTAATCGGTAATGGAGGCGCACGTGTTTGATGACGATGACCTGTTCGATCTGACAGACGATCCGTTTGAGTGGGATATGCTACTCGATGACGATGAGTTGGAGCAGGACCGTAAGAAGCGGCAGGGCAAGAAGACGCGGGATGACGCTTCGAAAAAGCAGGACAAGCGTCGCCGAGGTCTGTTCGGCGGGCTCTTTGGGTGACTGTCTCATCGCCGCGTCTGTATACTAAACAGGTCTTATACGCGTTGCGAAATGAGGACAGAGACGATGATGTGGTTTACCGCCGACCTGCACCTGGGCGATACGAATATCTTGCACGACATGGATCGACCGTTTGATTCGGTCGAGGAGATGAACCGCAAGGTCATCGATGCCATCAATGAGTGCGTGGCTGTGGACGACCGCCTCTATATCTTGGGAGACTTTACCTATCGTTTGCCCCTGGCGGAGGCGGTGCGCCTGCGCGAGCGCATCGAATGTCAGAACGTAACGCTCATCCGCGGTAACCATGACGGCGACTGGGAAGATCCAGACGCGCCGCACATTTGGGATGAGGTGCGCGATTATCTGGAGGTCGCCCCCGGTTACGCGAAGGGCCATCGCCTGGTAATGAGCCATTACCCCATGCTCAGCTGGAACGGCAAGGCGCGTGGCGCCATCATGTTGCACGGGCATATCCACAGCAGGGGAGACCGCACCAACGCGCGCAACCGCGATCGCGAGCGCCCGGTTCTGCGCTACGACGTTGGCCTCGATGCCAACAACTACAAGCCCGTAAGCCGTGACCAAATCCTAGGCTTCTTTGGACTGTAGCTGTAAGTGCAGGTAGAATGAACGCGCCGCGCGGATGGTCTGTGCGGCGCGTTTCAGTAGGAGCGATGAATCCATGAGGGCTATCCAGCGCATTAACCATAACGCTGCCATCTGCGAAGACGGCGCGGGGCGTCAGCTTATCGCGCTGGGTCGCGGTATCGGCTTTGGCGATATGCCGCATGAGGTCGACCTGGATGTCATCACGCGTACCTTTTACGGCATTGATTCAAAGTACCTGGCGTTTATTGATGAGGTCGACCCCGAGGTGCTGGAGTTTTCTGCTCAGCTGGCTGATATCGCAACCGGACAGCTTTCGTACGAATTGAGCCCTAACCTCCCCATTACACTGGCGGACCATATCCAGTTTGCCATTAAGCGCGCCCGCGAACACATGGTGGTGTCGTTGCCGCTCGAGCGCGATCTGGAGCAGCTGCATCCCATCGAATACCGCTTGGGCGAGCTGGCTGTTCGCGGCATCCAGAAAAGCTTCCGTGTGCGTATGCCCCGAAGCGAGGCCGCGGGCATTGCCATGTCGATTGTCAACGCATCGGTTAAGCCGAGCGAGCGGCGCGTGCTTGCCGAGCAGCACGAGGAGCGACTGCTCGATATGACGGTCGCGATTATTCAAGAAGAGTTGGGTGTGACGGTCGATCGCTCGTCGTTCGCCTTTGCCCGCTTTGCCACTCATGTGCGCTATCTGCTCGACCGCGTGGCAAAGAAAGAGCCGATCGATACCGAGAACTCCGGTCTTTACGACGTGCTCGTGGAGCAGTATCCGGCGGCATCGCGTTGCGCTCACCGTGTCGACGATCTGATTCAAGAGACCTTTGGCGAGCCATTGGCCCAAGAGGAGCTCGTCTATCTGATCATGCATGTGAATCGCGTGGCTTCTGTCCACTCGGATAAATAGGCTCTCTGGTATTTCCTTTCCGTCATGGCGACCGTTCGCGGGTCGTTTGCTACCGTTCGTCGGTAATCTGAGCCGCAACGAACGCATCTGCCGCATATACTCGCCGTGTGTTGGGTGTTACTCACGGCGCAGCTCCGAGAGGCACTACCGATTCTGCCAAGACCATAATTGGGTCTCTGTCGGTTGTGCGCGGGGCTTTTTTCATGTCGATCCACCCGGGAATCACATGCAAATCAATCTCTTGCCAACTGGTATCGCGCGCTGCGCAGGCGCGAGCGGAATCGTGCGTCTTGGTGCCGTGAAGTCCCACGGCCTTTAGTTGGAAGAGAAGGGATTCGACATGGCTGTCGATAACAAGAAGATTGCCGAGGACGTGCTCGCTGCCGTCGGCGGCGCCTCCAATGTGACGAACGCGACGCACTGCATGACCCGCTTGCGTCTGAACCTCAAAGATCAGTCCATTCCCAATGATAATGAAGTTAAGAAGATCAAGGGTGTGCTGGGCGCACAGTGGTCTGGCGGCCAGTATCAGGTCATCATTGGCCAGAACGTGCCGAAGGTCTATGACGCCGCCATTGCGCTGGGCGTCAAGGGCGAAGGCTCCATTGACGAGAACCTCGATGACGGCACCAAGGAGCCACTGACGGTCAAGACTGCGGGCAAGAAGGCCCTTAACTACCTGTCCAAGACAATGTGCATGACGATCCCCATTATCATGGGCGCCGCCATGTTCCGCACACTTGCCGTACTTTGCGGCGACGGCATGCTCGGTATCTGGTCTGCCGATTCTGACATCTACAACTTCTTCTACAACTGGATTTACAACGCCGGCTATTATTTCCTCCCTGTCTATCTGGGTTGGGCTGCCGCAAAGCAGCTCGGCTGCAGCCAGCCGCTCGGCATGATGCTCGGCGGCGTGCTCATTGCCCCCGAGTTCATGACGTTGGTCAACGCCGCTGCGGATTCTGGTGCTACGACCACGATGGTTTACGGCGTGCTCCCGGCTCAGCTGAACAACTATTCTGCGACCGTGCTCCCCATGCTGCTGTCTATGCCGGTGCTGATGGTCGTCGAGAAGTTCATGAAGAAGATCATCCCCGACATGCTCTCCACGGTGTTTGTGCCCGTGTGCACCATGGCTGTGATGACCCCCGTTTCCCTGTGCGCCCTAGCTCCGATTGGTTCCATTCTGGGCGACCTGGTCGGCAACTTTATGTTCGGCCTCGGAAACGCTGGCGGCATCGTCACAATCCTCTCCCTCGTCGCCATTGCCGCGCTTTGGGAGTTCCTGGTTATGACCGGTATGCACCAGGTTCTGATTGCCCTCGGCATTGTGCAGGTGCTCACCTCAGGGTCTGACTCCTGCGTTATGGTCGCGGGTGCTATCGCTCAGTTCGCCACGTGGGGCATGGCCTTCGGTGCCTTCCTGCGCCTTAAGGAGGTCGACGAAAAGGGCGCTATGCTTGGTTTCTCGCTCTCCGGCATTGTCGGTGGCGTGACGGAGCCCGCGCTGTATGGCTGCGGCTTTAAGTATACTCGCTGCCTGGGTGCCATGGTCGCGGGCGGCGCTATCGGCGGCCTGATCGCGGCTCTCACTAATGTGACCACGTATGTTTTGGGCGCAACTAATATCCTTGGTATTACAGGTTATGTTGCAGGCGGAACTGCTAATCTCGTATGGGGCTGCGTTGCATCGGGCACTGCATTTGTTGCCGCCGCTGCCATCGCCTACTTCTTTGGCTTTACCAAGGAGCAGCTCGACGAAGACGCTGCTGCCGCCAAAGCCTAAAGCATCCGTTCGGTAGGACAATTATCTGGGGCACTTGGCTGCGCTTCAAGTGTCCCTTTCCGTAGATGGGGGTCAATATGAAGCAATTGCTCATTCGTGCCGATGATATCGGTTATTCGTATGCCGTTAACCTGGGGATTGCCCGCAGTATCAATGAGGGCCTGGTGCGCTCGGCGGGACTTATGCCCAATATGCCCGAGGCCGAGCGTGGCTGGTCGCTTGTGGCGGATGCCGGCATTGCGGTGGGTCAGCATACCAACGTGTGCCTGGGCAAGCCGTGTGCCGACCCGGCGCTCATTCCGAGCATGCTCAACGAGAATGATGAGTTCCATAGCAGCCGTACCTTCCGCGATCATTTTAAGCGCGGCGAGGAGTTGATAGACTTCGACGAGGCCTGCATCGAGATCCGCGCGCAGCATGACCGCTTTGTCGAGATCGTGGGCCGCGAGCCCGATTACTTTGAGGCCCATGCCGTCATGAGCAAAAACCTTAACCGAGCGATCTCGGCGGTTGCTCAGGAGCTGGGCCTTAAGGAGCAAAAGGCGAGCTTCGACCCCGCGGCTGTGGTGCATTGCGGAGATACTGATCTGCGCATGGTGATGCGCTCGATGGAGCCGGGCTACGAGCCCAAAGAGGCAATCATGCAGACGGTTCGCGGGATGGTGGACGGCGAGATGGTCGTCTTTGTGTGCCATCCGGGTTATCTCGATCGTTTTATCCTGGAGAACAGCTCGCTCACGACCGATCGTACCAAGGAAGTCGATGCACTGATCGACCCCGAGCTTCGCGCTTGGCTCGAGTCTCAATCCGATCTTCGCCTGATCGACTACCGCGACCTGTAAGGACCCAAGTCACCACAAAGGGGACAGTCGCCTTTGTGGTGGTTCTGGCGCCGTTGCCATTATGGCAGCGGCGCCTTTTTTGTCCGTGCGGCGCGGTAGAGTGTAGGCGGTTGAAATTTGCGTCCATCGAGGAGCTGCTATGAACGAGATCAAGTGCCCGCATTGTGGCGAAGTTTTTAAGGTCGATGCGTCCGGCTATGCGGATATCGTCAAGCAGGTGCGCGATGCCGAGTTCTCGCGCGACCTGGATGAGCGCGTGAAGGCGGTCCAGCGCGAGGGCGAGCAGGCACTGGAGCTTGAGCGCTCGCGCTCGACGGCTGCTTTGCAAAAGGCAGAGTCTCAGCGCGACGCTCAGCTTGTCGAGCAGAAGAACGCTGCAGCTCAGCAGCTGGCACAAGAGGTTGCCAAGCGCGACGCTGAGCTTGCCGAGCTGCGCGCCAAGCTCGAAGGCGCTGCCGCAGAGCGCGAGAGTGCAAGTCAGCGCGCGGCGGTTGAGGCTCGTTCCGATGCTCAAAAGGAGAATGCCGAGCTTCAGCGCGAGATCGACAATTTACGTGCGCAGTTGGAGCGCAAAGATGATGAAGCCAGGCTTGCCGAGGCGGCGGCACGCAATGCTGCTCAAAACGACCTGTCCGCGCGCGACGCTCAGATTGCCGAGCTGCAGGCCAGGATCGCCGCGGCGGACAAGGCCCAGGAGATGGCGCTTGCCGCTGCCGCGGCAGAGTCGCAGCGTGAGCTCGATGCCGCTCGCAGCGAGGCCGAGCGCGCGCTTACTGACTATCGCGCGAAGGTGCAAGAGAAGTTTTCCGCCGCAAAGGCTCAGTCCGAGCAAGAGGCCGAGGGCCTGCGTGCCCAGCTGCGCGAGCAGGAACTGATGGCAAAAATGAACCTGTCAGAGGCGGTCGCCGCGGCGGAGCGAGAGCGCGATGAGGCACGTGCCAAACTGACGAGCGAGCTGGCGGTGCGCGATTCTCGCGAGGAGCAAGCCAAGGCGGCACACGAGCTCGAGCTTGCGCAGGCCAAGCGCGCGAGCGATGACCTGATTCGCTACAAGGATGAAGAGATTGAGCGCCTTAAGGACATGAAGGTTCGCCTGTCCACCAAGATGGTGGGCGAGTCGCTCGAGCAGCACTGCGAGACCGAGTTTAACCGTCTGCGCATGACGGCGTTTCCCAATGCGTACTTCGAGAAAGATAACGATGCATCCGAGGGCACCAAGGGAGACTTCATTTTCCGTGAGCGCGACGCGAGCGGCAACGAGGTCATTTCGATTATGTTCGAGATGAAAAACGAGAACGACGAGACCGCGACCAAGCATAAAAACGAGGACTTCTTTAAGAAACTCGATCACGATCGTCGCCAGAAAGGCTGTGAGTACGCGGTGCTCTGCACGCTGCTCGAGCCCGAGAGCGAGCTTTACAACGCGGGAATCGTGGACGTGAGCTATCGCTACGAGAAGATGTATGTGATCCGCCCGCAGTTCTTCATTCCCATCATTACGCTGCTACGCAATGCCGCCATGGGTTCGCTTCGCTATAAGCAGGAGCTGGCGGAGTACAAGCAGCAGAATATCGATGTCACGAACTTCGAAGCCAAGATGGAGAAGTTCAAGAACGATTTCGGCCGCAACTACGAGATCGCGAGCCGCAAGTTCCAAACGGCAATCGATGAGATCGACAAGACGATTAGCCATCTGCAGAAAACCAAGGAGGCGTTGCTGTCCTCCGAGAACAATCTGCGCCTTGCCAACAAGAAAGCCGACGATCTTACCATTCGCAAGCTCACGTGGGGCAACAAGACCATGAAAGCAGCGTTTGACGAGGCGCGCGGGGCCGCGACAGAGACGAACGATGAGCCAGCCGAGGCGGATTCGTATGAGGTCGAGGATGCCGAGTAGGGGATAGCGTATCGCGCAAAAAGCGGGGCCGCTGGCGATGTTGCCAGCGACCCCGCTTTGTTTCGTCCCATTGCGCCCGGCTAGTCCTCGAGCAGGTCCTCGATAAAGCCGACACGGTAGTTCTTGAAGATTACCTCGCCGCCGTCTTGCGTGGCGTCCAGATCGACATCGCCCATGATGCCAAAATCGTGGTCGCCATCCTCGTCAGCAAAGATCTGGTGCACGTGCCATACGTGCGCGGTCTTCTCGTCGGACTCGTCGATGGAAAACATCGCGGCGCTGCGGGCATCTCCGTCGGTGAGGATTTCCTCGTGCTGCTCGTGGTAAGCGTCGAGTGCTTTTTGCCAGCGGATCTCGCTCATGCCCCAGTCGTCGTCGAGCTCGCCCAGGTCGCGAACGTGCTCGCGGGCGGCAAGGGTCACGCGGCGGAAGAGCGCGTTGCGCACCAACAGCGTGCAGCCGCGGCGGTCCGCCACGACCTCGTCGATGCCCTGCGGCGGCGCAGCATCGAGGGCTGCCGGGTTGCCGGCGTTCTCCCACTCGTCCACCAGGCTCGAGTCCACCGAGCGCACCACAAAGCCGAGCCACGAGATAATGTCGCGCAGACGCTCGTCGCGCTTCTCGATGGGCACGGTGCGGTCGAGCGAACGGTAGGCCTCTGCCAGGTAACGCAGCAAAATGCCCTCGGAACGGGCGATGCCGAGCTTTTGAATGTAACCCTTAAAATCGCTCGCGCTTTCCAGCATATCGCGCAGGACGCTTTTGGGAGAGAGCTGGTAGTCGTTTGCCCAGGGCACTTCCTGGCAGTACTTGTCGAAGGCGGCGTCGAGCAAGTCCTCGAGCGGTTTTTCGTAGGTGACATCCTGGATGCGCTCCAGGCGTTCCTCATATTCGACGCCGTCAGCCTTCATTTCGGCCATCGCGCGGTCGCGCGCTGCGCGCTCCTGAGCGCGCAGCACCTGCTTGGGATCCTCGAGCGTTGCCTCGACCATCGAGATCAGGTCCATGGTATAGGTCTCGCTCTCGGGATCGAGCAGCTCCAACGCGGCAAGCAAAAACGGCGAGAGCGGCTGGTCGAGCGCAAAGTCCTCGGGCAGGTCGACCGTCAGTGCGTAGTCGATGTCCGGCGCGGCGTCAGCCGGAGCGTCGGGTGCGGGCGGCACCTCGGTGCGCACGACGACGCCGGAATCGATGAGCGTGGCGAAGATCTCGTCGGCACGAACCTCGAGCTTAGCCTTTTCCTCGGGGGTCTGCAGGCTCGTCTCGATGAGGTCGTGTACGCGGGCTCGGGCATCGCCACCCTGCTCGACCACGCTAATCACCATGGAGTGCGTGATGCGCAGGCGCGGCTTGAGTGTCTCGGGCTGCGTCTCGATCAGGCGCTCGAACGTCTGCTTGTTCCAGGTGACAAAGCCCTCGGGGGCCTTCTTTTTTTTAATCTTGCGGAGCTTTTTGGGGTCGTCGCCCGCCTTGGCCATAAGCTTGGCATTCTCGATCTCGTGCTCGGGTGCCTCGGCGATGACCATGCCCTCGGTATCGAAGCCCGAGCGGCCGGCACGACCGGCAATCTGATGGAACTCGCGGGCGCGCAGACGACGCATCTTATAGCCATCGAACTTGGTGAGCGCGGTGAGCACCACGGTGTGGATGGGCACGTTGATACCGACGCCGAGCGTATCGGTGCCGCAGATGACGGGTAGCAGGCCCTGCTGCGCCAAGCGCTCGACCAGCAGGCGGTAGCGCGGCAACATGCCAGCATGGTGCACGCCGACGCCGCATCCGAGCAAGCGCTTGAGGATTTTGCCGAAGGCCGTCGAGAAGCTCGTGCCCTTGGCCGCCTCCTTGATGGCCTCGCGCTGCTCCTTGTTGGCAATGCCAAAATTGGCGAGCGACTGTGCCGTCGCAAGTGCGGCATCCTGGCTAAAGTGCACGATATAGAGTGGGGCCTCGTCGCGGCGCATGGCGAGCTCGACCGTGCCCTCGAGGGAGGTCGTCACATAGTCGTAACTCAGCGGAACAGGACGCGGGGCGTCGACGACCAAGTCGCAAGCAGCGCCGGTGTGCTCCTCGAGTGAGGCGGCGATGGCAGTGACATCGCCGAGCGTGGCGCTCATGAGCATGAATTGCGTGTGGGGCAGGGTGAGCAGCGGCACCTGCCAGGCCCAACCGCGGTCGGGGTCGGCAAAGTAGTGGAACTCGTCCATGGCCACGCAGCCCACGTCGGCATCTTCACCCTCGCGCAGTGCGTCGTTGGCAAGGATCTCTGCCGTGCAGCAGATGACGGGTGCCTTGGTGTTGATATGCGTGTCGCCGGTAATCATGCCTACGTTATCGCGGCCGAGCACCTGCACAAGGTCGAAAAACTTCTCGCTGACCAGAGCCTTGATGGGAGCCGTGTAGTAGCAGCGCTTGCCCTGCGCCATGCCCATAAAGAGCATGCCCAGCGCGACGAGCGATTTACCCGATCCGGTCGGTGTGCCTAAAATGACGTGATCGCCGGCAGCCAGGTCCATGAGAGCTTCTTCTTGGTGATCCCACAGCTCAATGCCGCGGCTGCTCGTCCATTCAAAGAAGCGTTCGAAGGCCTGATCAGGCGTGAGCCATGGTTCGGGCTCGCTGCCGTCCTCGGGCTCCCACCAGGTGGGGGAGAGCGCGCCGAGCGAGCCGAATTCGGCTTCGGTTCCCGTGCCGCCCGAGAATGAGCTGGCGGCCCCGGCGCCGGAGATGGTGCTGGCGGCGGTATCTGTCGTGGTCTGTGCCATATGGTTGCTTTCTCTCGCGATTGTCCGCCAACTATTATGGCGTAGCGGCGGCGCGGGGTGCCAGTGCGCGAGAAAATGCAGGAAATGGGCGTTCTGCCCAGCCGTTTAGTGTAGTTGCTAGCTAAGTGAGTAGACTTTTTGCGATATTGCGAGCACATGGCTTTTGCGCAAGGGCTCTACCTGCGGTTTTAGTTTTCGTTATGCGGGTTGTGCTTGGCTATTGCAAAAAAGTCTACTCACTTAGGCTTGAGGGTCGTTCGTCGGCGCCCATTCGCGCTTGTTTGCCGACGCCGCGACCATCAGAGGCCTCTGGGGCTCTTGCGGCAGGCGCTTCTTGCCCTTGCGGGCGCGGTTTTTAAAGTTCTCGACAGCCTCTTCCATGCCCAGAGGTACATAGGTGAGCTCATCGAGGTTTTCGGGCAGGTAGCAGGCAAGGCTTTGCTCCTGCGCGCGGCCCGCCGCGAGCTGTTCATTGCTGGGCTGCGCGCCGGGTGTGGCGCAAATGCCATAGACGACGGCACCCATCTCGCGCGTGCGGCATTCGTACTCGGTCTCGGGATGCTCGGGATGGTCGCGGCGGACGTCGTCGCTTACCCAAAGCGTGTCGTAGCCGGCCGCGGCAAACTGCCCCAGGGCGTAGTCGCGCAATGGCTTACTGTCGGTTCGCAGTGTGACGGTGGCGCCGGCTGAAAAGAGCGGGCGGTAGAGCATCAGATGGTCGACATGGACGAGTCGTTTTTTGGCGTACTTGGCCTTGGGCTGCGGCGTGGGAAAGTTAATGGTAATGGCATCGAGCTCGCCTGCGGCAAACAGCTGCGGCAGCGATGCGGCGCCTCGGGGCAGGACGAGTGCGTTGGACAGCTCCTGCTCGCAGATTTTCTGTGCGGCATAGGCGATGCAGATGGGCTCCTGGTCCATACCGATAAAGAGGGTGTTTGGCTCGTGGGCCGCGCGCTCTACAAGGTACGTTCCCTTGCCACAGCCAAGATCCAGGTGAAGGTGTTCGAAGGGCTTGCTGCCAACTGGCGCGCAAGCCTCGCGCCAATCTCCGGCATAGGCCTCGGGGTTCGTCTCAATCGCATCGGCGTAGCGCTCCAGGCGCTCCTCGAGCACAAAGTTCTTAGGCGTGCGAACGTGGACGGCTCCCATGAGGCTCCTTGATCATGAGTATGGAACGCATGGCAGCACGTTCCATCAATGGGTTGAAAAGGGTGGGGCATAGCTTGCCCGAAAGTTGCGGTGCGGCTCGGCGGCAAGTCGCCGATGCCTACAGGCGCTTGAGAATCACATAGCGGTTGAGCTCGCCGCTGCGACCGTCGGCATGGAAGCGCTCAAGCTCGCGCACGGGGACCTCGCCGCTCTTGTAGAATGTGCGCACGCCGCGCACCAGGTCGGTGATCTGCTGATCGTCAAAGTGATGGCAATAGCGGTAGGCGTGGCGGTCGTTTTGCCAGCCAATGAGGTGGTCGCCGGCTTCAAACTGCGCGGAATCGTAACTTTCAAACGGCGGGGTGAGCTCGGCGCGGGCTTCGGCGCGAACGGCCTTGCGCGCCATGCGCTCGTCGTTCATAAACTCCCAAAAGCTGATGGCGATGATGCCGCCTGGGCGCGTCTGGCGCACCAGGGCGTCGAGCACGCGTACGCGGTACTCGCACGACGGCACGTGGTGCATAAAGCCAAAGCAGACCGAGATGTCGGCGAGCGGGGCGTCGAAAAGCACGTCGGGTGTCTCGGCGGGGTTGAGCTTCATGAGGGCATCGAGTACGTCGAGTTCCTGGAAGTGCAGGTTGGGAATGCGCAGGGCGTGACCGTGCGCATCGATAGCCAAATCCTGACACGAGTCAACACCATAGAACTCAAACGGGCAACTGGCGTCTGCCGAGGGGTTTGCGCCGTCGACGCCCTTGGCGGAAAGTGCGCCGCCGGCGGCAAAGTTCTCGAATCGCATGTTGCCGCAGGCAAGATCGAAGACGCGGACGGGATGCTCGATCGTGGCGACGTCGAGCTGCTCGAGCGCTATGTCCATGGTGCGTACCCAGCCGGGCCACGGTGCCTGGCGCGTATCGGAGAAGGAGGCGGAGTGCTCGCGATAGAACGTATTGTTGAGCTGAATGAGCGATGAGGCGAAATCGCGGTTCACGGCGCGGAACTCCCTCCGTTGGCGGTGCGGAATAAACAGTACGACCATACTACCGTTAACGCCGCAACGGGGACAACCGAGCTGCGGGTCATTGCTTTGTTTGGACACATTTCTGCAGCTCATATATGCCCGCAACCGCCGGTTGTCAAAAATCTCACTAGAATAGGTGGCATGCTTTTGGCGGTGGCGGATAGATTTTTAACTGTGCAAGGCGCCTTAAGAACAAAAACGGTCCGGCGGCACGGCTGGCATCGCATAGGAGGAACCATGAATGTAGAAACTGCGCAGCGGCTCGCCGACCTTCGTCGCAGCAAGGGTTTTAGCCAAGAAGGGCTGGCGCGAAAGCTGGGGCTGTCGCGCCAGGCGGTCAGTAAATGGGAGCGTGCGGAGAGCTCGCCCGATACCGAGAACCTGATCTCGCTCGCAAAACTCTATGGCGTGAGTTTGGATGAGCTCCTTAATCCGAGCGATGAGATCGAGGACGATATCGAGTTTGAGAACGAGGACCGCGCCCGTCAGCGCGAGGCCGAGGCAGCGGAGCGCGCCCGTACCCATGAGGCAGCGGCACGTGCTACCGAGGCGGCAACACAGGCGAGTGATGCCGCCGCCAAGGCGGCGCAAGCGGCAAGCTGGAGCGCGCAGGCCGCCAATGCCGCTACGGCGCAGGTGACGAGTGGCGGCGCAGCTGGCTCGACTCCGGTGAAAGGTCCGTTCCAGTCGTTTCCGTATTGGGCCGTGTGCTGGCTGCTGTTCTTTTTGCTGATGTTCCTGTTTGGTGGCTCCTTTGCCGCGCTGATCTTCTTTACAATCCCCATCTATCACTGGGTGGCGCGTGCGCTCGATGGCGATTGGGCACGCGGGGATATTCAGGTTGGTCCGGCGCCGGAGGCGGCTAAGGCTCAGGATGTTTCCGCTGCGGTTGATACTGACGTGGCTTCCTCGACCGCCGCTGAGCCGAGCGCCAAAGAAGGTGATGAATGATGAAGCTCTCGCATGAGTCCAAGGTCCGCCTGGGCGTCGGTATCGGAGCGTTCGTGCTCATCATCGGGCTTATCTTTGGCACTTCGCGGATATTGTTTCATTTTGATGGCCCGTGGGATCTCGGCGATATTGCATCCGGTTTGTCCGGTATGGACGATGTGGTTGACGGGGACGATTCTTTGGATGGCGGTAACTATTCCGCTCAGTCTCGGCAGCTTTCGAGCGAAACGTTTGATGCCGACTCATTCCAGTCCCTTGACCTGGATGTGACATCGGGTGAGGTTGAGATCAAGTGCGTTTCCGGCGGGCAGGTGCGTGTCATCGAGAGCGGTCGTGTTGCAAAGGGGGTAGCTACCTACGATGCTGCCACTCAGAATCTGGCCGAGGTTAAGGGTTCTGCGCTCAAGATTCGCCAGTTCGATTGCGATGACGAGCGCGCCATTGACCGCACGGTTACCGTCGAACTGCCGCGCGAAGTTGCCGATAACATGGTGGGCATTACAGCGAATGTAGGATCGGGCGATCTGACGGTCACGGACATTGCGTGTCATGACCTCAACTTGACTTTGGACTCGGGAGACATCGAGTTTGCGGGCACCGTAACCGACACCTTGGATGCCGAGGTCGGTTCGGGCGATGTGGCGTTCGAGCTCTACCAGGCCCCCGCGAAGTCGATGGACGTAAGCGTGGGCTCGGGCGATGTGGAGATATCGGTTCCGAACTCTACGGGCTTTAAGGCGAGCCTCACCGTGGGCAGCGGTGACTTTGAGAGCGATTTCCTTCCGCTTGGCTACGATGGCGAGACCATATTGAATGCTGAATTCGACAACGGTGACAAGTCTGCAACGTATCGTTTTAAGGTCGGTTCGGGCGACATGTCGTTCGAATCGGTGTGACATGCGGTTTTCGGAGATCGGTGCATATAGGCATGCTCTTTGATGGAGGCGCCGGGGCCGTGACTGGCTCCGGCGCCTTTGCCTTTACAATGGGGGCATGGAACAGATTATTTTGAACATACTCGAGGCTCTGCGTCGCGGCGAGACCGTGGACGACAAGGCACTCGTCAAGCTGATACATGCCGAGGCGCGCCGTGAGGGCGCCGACAAACGCGATTTGGCCAAGCGCCGCCTGCTGCCGTTTTACCAGCGGGTGAAGCGCGAGGAGCCGGCTCGTTGGGCTGGATGGAATGTCGATGCCGATCTGGAACGCCAACTGCTGCAGGTGCTGCGTATGAAGCCGCGCCGAACGGCCTCGGGCGTGGCGACCATTACCGTCATCACCAAGCCCTGGCCATGCTCGGGCGATTGCCTGTTTTGCCCCAACGATCTGCGCATGCCCAAAAGCTACCTGCACGCCGAGCCGGCGTGCGCCCGTGCGGAGCAAAACTGCTTCGATCCGTATCTGCAGGTGAGCGCCCGTTTGACGGCGCTTTCGCAGATGGGGCATGCGACCGACAAGATCGAGCTCATCGTGCTCGGCGGTACCTGGAGCGACTATTCGCAAGGGTATCAGGCATGGTTTATGTCGGAGCTCTTCCGTGCGCTCAATGATGATGCG
>DXZX01000026.1:0-11433 GCA_019419445.1 Collinsella sp. | reverse complement strand
ATGTTGGCGCGTCCGGGCATCAGCCGTGCCGAGGCGGGGCGCCTGCTCGATGACGCTCCCGCCGATGCCCTGCCGCCGGTGGTAACAGAGCGCCGCGAGCGCTATCGGGCTGCCGGCATTGCGACAGACGAGGCCAAGCTCGCTGCCGGCGTTGCCGACGAGCAGGAGCGTGTGGATGTTGCCGTGGGCGGCTATAACCGCGCGGTGCGTCGTCTGTACGGCCCCGGTACGCCGTGGGGCGAGGTCACCGAGTGGCAGACGGCAACGATGGAGGAGCTCGAGCGTCAGCAGCGCATCAACGAGACGGCGAAGCATCGCGTGGTGGGACTCGTTATCGAGACGCGCCCCGATGCCGTAACGCCGCAGGCCCTCACGCTTATCCGCCGTCTGGGCTGCACCAAGATTCAGATGGGTATCCAGAGCCTCGACCAGCATTTGCTCGATATCAACGAGCGTCGCATTTCGGTGGCGCAGATCGAGCGGGCGTTTTCGCTTGCGCGCCTGTTTGGCTTTAAGATCCACGCGCATTTTATGCTCAACTTGCTGGGCGCCACGCCCGAGGGGGACAAGCGCGACTACGAGCGCTTTATGACCGAAGGGGCCTTTATGCCCGACGAGGTCAAGGTTTACCCGTGTGCGCTCATCGAGGGCTCGCGTCTGGTGGGCTGCTATGAGCGTGGCGAGTGGCGCCCCTATACCGAGGAAGAGCTGCTCGATGTGCTGGCCGACGACATCGTGGTGACGCCGGCGTTCTGCCGCATCAGCCGTATGATTCGCGACTTTAGCTCCGACGACATCATGGTGGGCAACAAGAAGCCCAACCTACGTCAGCTCGTCGAGAACCGCCTGGCTGCTCGGGGTGACGGTGCGACGGTGCGTGAGATTCGCTATCGCGAGATCAGCACGGCGGGTGCCGACCTGGACGAGTTGACCCTTGATGAGGAAGTGGCGTACGAGACGCCGGTGACTTACGAGCACTTTTTGCAATGGGTGACGCCGCGGGGCAAGATCGCGGGCTTTTTGCGGTTGTCGCTGCCCGATCGCGCTTTTGTTGCCGCGCATGTGGACGAGCTGCCGACGACGCCGGACGAGGCGATGATTCGCGAGGTGCACGTGTACGGTATGGCGGCGCGCGTGGGCGACCAGGGTCAGGCGGCGCAGCACCATGGATTGGGACGTTTGCTCGTGGAGCGTGCGTGCCAGATAGCTCGGGATGCCGGTTATACGCACATCAACGTGATCAGCGCGATTGGTACGCGCGAGTACTATCGCCATCTTGGGTTTTATGACCATGGACTCTATCTGCAGAAGGAGCTCTAGATGAACAAGCCAAGTGTTTCTGCCGGCGTCGTTGCCGGCGTTGCCCTGGGAGCCGCGGCGCTTGGTGCGGCCGCCGTCGCTGTTCGCGCTGCCTGTTTGCAGGTCGCGAGGACCCGCAACGGGCTGGCGCGGGTGAAGCGCATGCACAATGAGGGCGGTGACGAGGTCCGTGTGCTCGTGCAGGGCGGCGTCTACCAAAGCGCGAGCTATGTTGGCGATCGTTGGGCGGAGCCGGCCTTTGCGTACTATCGTGCATTTGACGATGTGTTTGAGGCCGAGGATGCAATGCGCGACGCTTATGGTCACGGCATCGACCGCATGCTTATGCTCGGCGGCGGTGGGTTTTCCTATCCCAAGTTTGCACTGTTGTCGCATGAGGGCTTGCGTATGGACGTCATCGAGTATGACGGAGAGATAACGCGCTTGGCGCGCCGTTGGTTCTATCTGGATGAACTGGAGCACACGGTGGGCGATCGCCTGCGGGTGATTACCGCCGAGGCTCGCTCGTATCTGGGTGTGACGAGCGTGGGCCATCGTCGCTACGACGTCGTTGTGAGCGACTGCTTTGGCGGTGCCGAGCCTGTGCGCGAGCTGGCGACCGTTGAGGCGCTGCGCCTGGTGCGGGGCAGCCTGAATGCCGGCGGCATCTACGTTGCCAATATCGTGAGCGCAAACGAGGGGAGCGATGTGACGTTCCTGCGCGATTGCGTTGCCACGGCACTTGAGGTGTTCAACCGCGCTTGGGTGGCGCCTTGTGGCGATACGGAGTTCGGCGGCGAGGAGAACTACCTGCTCATCGCCAGCGACGGCGACTACGCCTTTGCCGAAGCCGTGCCCTTCGACACCGACTTCCTCGGCACCGTCCTTCACGACAAGTAAGTCTCCCCGTCCCAAAAAAGACTGGTCTTAGGCGTGGTCGCGCCAGCCGAGAACGCGCTGCTTCATACCCTCGATGTCGAGCACGCCTTCGGCAAAGCCCTTGCGCACGAGCTCTTCGGGAACAAACTCGTCGTAGCGGTCAAAGTAAGGCACCTCGCCAGGATAGACGAGCTCGATGGGATCGAAGTCCTTTTCGGCCTCGGCGGCGAGCACCTCAAAGAACGTCTCCTCGTCGGCCTTCATCTTAAACTGCATAAAGTACGGGCGTGACGGATCGAGCCCGCGAAGGCCCAGCTCCGCGGCACATTTAATCTTGAGCATGCGCTCGAGCGCCAAAAAGGCGTAGCTGCCCAGCCAGGGGAAGAGCACCCAGGTATCGCCGCCCAGGTTAATGAGCGGCTTGGTTCCCGCCCCCGAAATCTCGGCGGTATGACGAGCCTGCGCCAAGCGGGCCCGTGCGTTACCCATAAGGTACGGATATGTCGCGTGCTCGTTGAGCGCCTTGCGCATGCGCTCGAGCACATGCGTGTTAATGTCGCCGGGGCAGTCGCCAAAGTAGGCCGGCACCCGGCCCTTGACCTGCGTGGCAAAGACAGTGTGGCGCTTCCAGTCCACTTCCTCGACAATCCAACAGTGTCCGGCGATGGCGATGCGCTCACCGGGCGGGGGCGGATTAACGATCGTGCCCAGCTCGGCCGATTCGCTCCGGACGGTAAACTCCTCGTTTTCCTGGAACACGGCGTAGAACTTAAAGTTGTTGATGATGCGCTCGCCCGCGAGACCCACGATGAGCCCGCCACCTTCGGTGACCTGGATATGGTCGATCTTAATGAGGTGACGTAGCAGCACGCGGTAATCGTCTGCCGAGACACGGTGGAAATAGCTGAGCGTGAGCACGCGCTGGGCAAGTTCGGCCGGCGTGAGCTCGCCGGTGCTGGTGAGGGTCGACATAGTCTGGTGATAGAGCAGGCTGTAGGGGAGACGATCGAGCTTGGGTGGCTCGACCCACTTTTCCTCGCGATAGAGTTGTACGAGCGCGATACCCTGCAGGAGCTTCCAGGGAATGGTTTCGGGCATCATCGTGCGCGGCTCGGGCTCTTCCTCGCGCATGACAAACCACATCTCGGGCGGAAGATCGCGACGGCCCGTGCGCCCCATGCGCTGCAAAAAGGAGCTAACGGTAAACGGCGCGTCAATCTGGAAGGCGCGCTCCAGGCGGCCGATATCGATACCGAGCTCCAACGTAGAGGTGGTGACGGTTGTCTGCGTCTGCTCCTCGTCGCGCATGAGCTCCTCGGCCGTCTCGCGTAGCGATGCCGAAAGATTGCCGTGATGGATGAGAAAACGGTCGGGCTCGTGCCGGCTCTCGCAGTAGCTGCGCAGCATGGAGCACACGGCCTCTGCCTCCTCGCGCGAGTTGGCAAAGACCAGGCATTTGCGGCCGCGCGTATGCTCAAAGATATAGCCCATGCCGGGGTCGGCGTTGTCGGGCGCCGTGTCGGTGGGGTTGAGAAGCGCCTGCTCGGTCGCTCGTGGGATGTCGACTTCGCCCTCGGGGGCCGAGGAAGTGCGACGGTCTTTGGGAGCGGCCTTGCCCCGCGCCTGCTCACGACGTTGACGGTGTTCTTCCTGTGTAAGCTGTCCGCTGTGGCACATGTCTTGTCCGGATGCGGGCAGCGCCGCGGGCGCCGCCGTCTCAATACGCTCGCAAGCAAGCACCTCGGCTTCTTGTGGACCTGTGCCTACGAATCCTCGTTGCTGAGCCTGGGGGCCCGAGTTGTAGAAGTGCTCCATGGAGATGCGCCACACGCGGTGCGGTTCCTCAAAGCGGGGGATAACGCAGTCGCGCCCCGTTCCCTGCGAGAGAAAGGCGCCCGTGCGCTCGGGGTCGCCGATGGTGGCCGAAAGGCCAATGCGGCGGGGCTGCACGCCTGCCATGCGCGAGAGGCGCTCGATAAGACAGAGCGTCTGCCCGCCGCGGTCGCCGCGCATGAGCGAATGGACTTCGTCGATAACCACATAGCGCAGGTCGCAAAACATGCGCGGGATCGCCATGTGCTTATGGATCAGGAGCGCCTCGAGCGACTCGGGCGTAATCTGTAGGATGCCGCTCGGTTTTTTGATGAGTTTGGCCTTGTGTGATTGCGAGACATCGCCATGCCAGTGCCAGACGGGGATATCGGCTTCTTCGCACAGGTCGTTGAGGCGGACGAATTGGTCGTTGATGAGCGCCTTGAGGGGGCCAATGTAGAGGGCGCCCACGCTTGCGGGCGGGTTCTCCCAAAACTCGGTCAGGATGGGAAAGAAGGCTGCCTCGGTTTTGCCGGAAGCCGTGGATGCCGTCAGGAGCACATTATCTTGCGTGTTAAAGATGGCATCAGCTGCTGCAACCTGGATAGAGCGTAGGCTCTCCCAATCGTGGGAGTAGATGAAGTCTTGGATAAACGGGGCGTAGCGGTCAAAGGCGTTCACGGGGCCTCCTTTCAACAACGAATCTCTCAACGCGGCTGGCAACGGCTTGCTGCATTACTGCTTCAACGTTTGCCCAGATAAAACCTGCCAAAATAAACCTGTCCCTTTTTGGTAGGTTAGATGGTGAACTCGGCGAAGTTGCGGTTGCCGCCTGCGGTGCCGGTGTCGCCTGTTGCGGCTGCCGGCGCCAGCGCGTCGCCGCCGACGCTTTGCAGCAGCTCGGCCACATTTGCATCGGGGTTCTGACACAGGATATCGAGCAGCTCGATAAAGTCACGGATAACCTCACGCGGCGTCAAGTGCGTATCGGTTCCCACGCGGCCGAACTCAATCTTGAGAAAGTCCACCAAGTCGTTTTCGGCAAGCGTGGGCGTCCAGCCAAAGTAGCCGGCATGGATCTGCATGAGTTTTTCGATGAGCACCAGTAGCTCCTCGTAGGTGAGTGGCTGCAGGCGGATGATGGGCGCGAGCATGTCCTTAAGGTCTTCGCGCGCAAAGCGGCCCTGAGCGAGTCGGCTGCGCAGGGCCTCGTAGGAGAACACGCCGCGGCGGCGGTCTTCGATGGAGGTTGGCGTGCCGCCCATGATCATGCCCAGGTACTGCGCCTTGCCCTGGAGCGTGTCGTTGTACATAGTCAGGATCTTCTCGTAGTTGTATTGGCGCGTGATGGCGTTGGGAATCTTATACAGATTCACGAGCTCGTCGATGAGCACCAGCATGCCCTTGTAGCCACTGCAAACCAAAAAGCGCGCAATGAGCTTAACGTAGTCGTACCAGTCGTCATCGCTGATGATGGTCGAGGAGCCCAGCTCGGCGCGTGCCTCGCTCTTGGTGCGGTATTCGCCGCGAATCCATTTGGTCACGCGGCTCATGGTCTCTTCGTCGCCCCCGGATGCGGCCATGCGATAGCGGCGGAGCATGCGGGTGAAGTCGAAGCCGTGGACCATCTCCTCGAGCGGGGCCAGTTGGGCATTGACGACCGACTCGTCGACGTCGGCACACGAGGCGACCCAGCGATCCAGAATAAGGTTGAGCGCACCGCCCTCGGGGCGCGTCTTGGTCGATATATTGCGGATGAGCTCGCGGTAGGTGGCAAGGCCCTGTCCCTGACCGCCCTGCAGGCGGCGCTCGGGCGACAGGTCGGCATCAGCGACGACGAACCCCTCGCCCATGGCGTGCGTGCGGATAGTCTGGAGCAAAAAGCTCTTGCCGGCGCCGTAACGACCGACCAGAAAGCGGAAGCTCGCGCCACCGTCGGCGATGAGACTCAGATCGGTGAGCAGGGCGCGGATCTCGACCTCGCGCCCTACGGTGATGTAAGGAAGGCCGATGCGCGGGACCACGCCGCCCTTGAGCGAGTTGAGAATGACGGCAGCGACGCGCTTGGGCACGCGAGGTGCTGCGGATGCGGTATCACTCATGGTCTAGGTATCCTCTCACGTCTGCTTCGTAGTCCTCGATAATCTGCGGCCCTGCTGCGCTAAATTCAATTACGGTGTCGCCCACCAGGTCAAAGAGCGCCTCGTTGATGGTATCGACGAGCATGTCCTCGCTCTGCTCCGATTGCACTACCGCCGATTCCGCCTGTACTGCGTTGTGCTCGAGCAGAGCGCGGAGATAGGCGTTTGCGGCGGGCGCGAGTTCGTTTGTGGCGTCAGCGGGCGTAGCAGCTGCGAACGTGGGCGTCGGCGCGAGAAGCGGTGCCACGACACCAAACTGTTCGGTGGATATGGTCGGCTCGTCGGACTCGTCCTGCCCTGCAGCCGCCGCGACCGCCTCGACCATCGCGTCGGCTACGGGCTCGGCTTCCGGTTGCCCTGAGTCCGCTGCCTCGGCTTCTGCGGACGAGCCGTCCTCGCGTTCCTCGTCAATCAAAAGCGCCTCGCGCGTTTGTGCGGCGGCGCTCCGAATATGCCCCAGCTGACTCAGATCGATATCGATCTTGACGGGCTGGTGTGCGGCGTCCCACGAAAGCCATGCCACAATCTCGTCATCGATAATCTTGGCCAGATATTTGGGGACCTTTTCTTCCTTAAGGGGATGGGCAGGGTCCAGCGCCAGGCGCAGGCGTTGGTCGCAGGCGCGCATCATTTCACCGAGCTTGCTGCTCTTTTGCCTACTACCGTGGATACGCATGCATTCCCAAAAGCCGTTTTGGCAACGGTAGATATGGATGGGGTCCAGACGGTATTCGCAGTCCTCGTGGCGCTCGGGCGCAAAGAATACGGCCGAGGCAAACATGGTGTAGGGCATTGCCGTCTCCTCCCCAAATAAACTTGCCACGATGCCGGTCTTTCGGTGCGTGTCATAGTAGCGCGCCATGCGGACATACACGGCGCACGCCACGTGGCGCAGATCGCGGTGGTGGCTGCGGTCGAGCCGCGAGCTACTTAGGTTGTACGTGGAGAGGGCGTTGATGGCGGCCATGAGTCGCTCCTCGCGCACCTCATCGGGCGGAAGGGGGAGCGTGGGCTCGGAGGTTTTGCGACGCTTAGGGGTCTGGCCGGACGGTGCCGGTACAAGGTCTCGTGCCGCGCGCCGCAGTTCGATAAGGGCGTTATCGAACATGACGGTTTTAGAGTCGCGAAGCAGCTTGGGGTCGAGCCCGTGGAACACGGCGTAATCTTGCAGCCACACGCGCGCAAACCGGTCGATGCCGGGCTCGAAGGCGCGATAGACATCCCAAAAAGCCCTGATCTTGTTAAAACCATCGAGTGGATCATCTACGCCAATGCCGCAGATCAGCTCATAGAGATACAGAAAGGCAAAGGACGTAGACGTTTCCTCGACGGTTCCGCGGCGCACTTGGGCACGCCAGGTAAAGTAGCCGCGCAGCTGCCGGTCGCTCATGGCGTTGTAGGTGGGAAAGTACGACTTAAAGGTGCCGTTGTAGGGACAGTCGTCCTCAAAGTCGGCCATCAGCAGGCCCTGGCGGTAAAAAAGCTCGGCTTCCGAAAGCCAGCGGCCCGCACCGCCCTTGGGGTCATCCTGCCAGCGCGATATCTCGCGCATTTTACGGTACTGGTCGGGGAGGAAATTCTGCATCTGTCGGCCGGTTTTGAGAATCGGCTCGTCTGCGTAGGTTTCGTTTGAGAAGCGGGCGGACTGATGGGTCCGGGCCTCGGCCATAATGCGCTCGATGAGCATCTTGATGTCCTGGTCGGCCACCGCTCCTCCTCTCGAACACAGCTACGGTGACCTCATATCATAGCACAGCATCAAACAGATGTTCGAGATGCCGCTGCGTTGATAGATTTAGAACAGGAGGGCGTAGATGACGGCGATGACGACGGAGGGAAGCATATTGGCCGTGCGGAAGGTCTGAGGACGGATGAGGTTGACGCCGACACAGAAGATGAGCATGGAACCTACGAGCGAAAGGCTGTCGAGGGCTGCCGTGGTCATGATGGGGGAGAGCGCGCCGGCAAACAACGTGATCGTCCCCTGGAACACGGCGACGGGCAGGGCCGAGAAGATGCAGCCGCGGCCAAGCGAGGCCGTCATGGTGCAGACGATGATGCAGTCCAGTGCGCCCTTGAGGGCAAGCGTTGACCAGTCGCCGAGCAGACCGTCCTGGATCGATCCCACAATGGCCATGGCGCCAATGCACACGGTGAGTGAAGTCGAGACAAAAGCGTTGGTGAACTCGTTATCGCCCTCACTGCCAGTCTTGCGCTTGAGCCATTCGCCAAGGTTCTCGATGGCGGCTTCCAAGTTGACGGCCTCGCCGATGAGCGAGCCGAGCGCAAATGAGACGATGAGCATGGTGGTACCGGTGGTCGCTAGCGCCTTTCCATCGATGATGAGCATCTTTTGCATGGTGCCGCCCAGGCCGATAAACAGGACGCACAGCCCCGATGCTTTCATGAGCGTGTCTTGGATGCGCGGTGTAATGAAGCGGCCGCCCGCTAATCCCAAAAGACCGCCCGCAACTAAAAGCGCAACGTTGATGATTGTTCCCAAGCCCGGCATGAGCCCTCCTGTATTGATGCCAACGTGGCAATCGTAGCAGAACGAAATGCGAGGCACATCGCGACTCATCTAATACGTTATATAAGTGGTATTAGGAATGATGCGCAGCATTTAAGCCTCAGGTGGTTGTCGGGACATAGGGGTAGTAGTCAAAGCGCAGTGTCATAAGCCGCTGCGGGGATTCAATAGCCGCGGCGATGATATTGGCATCGCGGGCACGATCAAACCCTTCGAGTTCGATCTGATACGAGACGTCTTGCATAATGTCCAGACGTCGCCAGGCTAGAAGTGTGTCGCCATCGAATTCCAAGGTCTTGCCTCCGTCTGGGGCAACGGCGTATAGACGCAGTTTAGCGGTGGTTGCAGGGTCGACAACCGTGACCTTTTTAATTTCGTTTCGAGTATTCTTGGCGCCCAACAAGGTGAGCAGTGTTGGGGCCACGACCTCGCCCGATGGCAAAAAGACGACTTCGATGGATTCGGGAAATGCGATGATGGCCGACTTGCGGACGGGCTGATTGGCGGCGGCAACTTCGATGTTTGCAGCATCGATGACCTCTGTGTGGTCGAGGGCGGCAAGCACGCAGCAGTTACCTTCATCGATCTCCTGAGGATCAGCAAGCCCCAGACTGTCCGCGAGCTCGGGATCGTTTGGACCGGTAGCGGGCTCATTCGGTGCTTCGAAAGAAGCTGGGACGCTGTTTGTCGGCGACGGCGTGTCGCCCGCACCTGCTTCTTTGTCCGTGCTCTCTTCTTGTATGGTTGCGTTGATGGGTTCGTCGTTTGAGGGGAGCGTCTTGGCGTCAAGCGCGGAGGGGACAATCCCGACGGCTCCGGATCCGTTCCACTCCATCTCGAGAAGCGCCGGGTCGGCAAGAATGCGTTGCCTGCCTAGCGTGTGGGTATCGATCGCAATAGGGCCTGCCTCCGTCCCGCGCGTAAGGCTGAGCGATCCGGCTGGCTTCTCGAAATGAATGTCTGTGTCTTCGGTGCTGGCGGCGTAGAACAGCAGGGATGCTTCTCCCGCCGCGATGGCATCGGTGCCCGCCTTGGTCAGCCGCAGCGATGCCGTGAATGAGAGGGTGGGCTGCACATCGTCTGCATTCGCGGCGGCGCAGCCCAGACATATACCGCCTCCTTTCTCGAAAAACGCACCGTCGAAGGCGACCTTCGCTCCGTTCGCCGAGTCATCGACCGAAGCGATATCGATGCGCAACCCCAAATCGCACGGATCGCCATCTGCATCGAGCACAATCGAGCGCCACGTGCAGACGGCGCACCCCGCCTGGGAGCCGTTTGCCTTGTTCGAACGATTGATATCCACGACTATCGAGCCGTCCGTATTACGACGAAGGCATCCCGAGGTTGAGATTGCGGCCTGTGCGAACGAAAAACGCTTGCACGCAATGGCGCTCGACGGATTTGGTGCGGAGCTTAGGGCTGCTGGTAAGGAGTCTGCCATGACGGGAGTCGCCCAAGCGGCGACAGGCGTTCCGGTTGCGAGCGCGCCGCAGAGTGCGACGACGGGCAAAAGGTTCTTCGATGCCATGGGGTCTCCTTAGCTAATTTAGTGCGGCCTGTCCGTGTTTCGTTTCTGGCTGCGTTTGATGTGCAGACCGAGGCCGGCGGTTCCCGCGCCTGCTGTCGTGGCGCCTGCTGCCAAGAGCCATCGTCTGTCGTCTGTCTGTGCCAACGGTTCCTTGCAGTTGCCGCGGTCGAGCTCCGAGAGGTCGACCGTCACCTGCGTGGCGGCCTGCGCCTGTTCTTGCTGGGCAAAGGCCATGGCTGGCCCAAACGCTAGGATACTGACGGCGGTGGCCAGGGCGACGGCCTTATGCCGTGTGCGCACCGGGCTCGACCGTCCAGGTGATCGTTGCAACTTGATCGCCTTCGCCGGTTACGCGGAAGATGTCGCGCGTGACGCGGGCGACGTTTCCGCTTGTCTTGAGCTTAATTTTGTCCGTGCCGCCGGCAATGCCCTGGTAGCCCATGTCGAAGGCTGCATTCTTGGAAAGATCGAGGCCCGTCTCCTGCATTGCGGCGCTGGCGTTCTGGAGTGCGCCGTTGGGGCCGACCTTAAAGTCGATGGAATTCTGCGCGGTTCCGGCCTTGGCGTCGGCGGCAATGGTCCAGGTGTTCATGGCGTCGATCTTCATGTTGGTGACATGGATGCCGTAGGCCGAATGATTGTCGATGGTGGTCGCGTCTTCTGAGGGGCCCTGAAGCGTGCCGTCGGCCTTGGCGACGAAGGGAATAACCGTCGGAACTTTGAACTCTACGTTGTCGATCTCGGTCCTGACCATTACTTTTGTGGTTCCAACGCGCCCGGCTGCCAGAGCTGGCGTCGGGGCGGCGCCCATTGCGAGCGAGAGCGCGAGCCCTGCGCCCACGACGAGCGCTCTGGCTCCGTTCATGTTCCTGGTGATGTCCATGGTCGTTCCTTTCTATTCGCCGCGGGCCGTCCCCGCGATGATTGGACGAATGCTGGTGAATTGCGTGCGGTGCCGCGTCGGTCGAAAAAGCTAGTTCTCGGCTTGCTCAACCCGTACCTTGACACGTGTCGGATTGCCGTGGCTGTCGAGGGTCTTGGCATCGAGTGCCTGGATCTCGATGTATGCCTCGCCTTCTTTGATGTCGCCGGCGGGGCACGTCTCGATTGTCTTGCCGGTCTCGACCACACCGGATTCGTACATGGTCTCGTCGTTTTGGATGACGCGGAATCGCTGGGGAAATTTATGGCTCTGTTAGACCAAGGTTGACATAAAAACGATGTCACCGCGAGGCGGTACC
>DXZX01000025.1:20883-31079 GCA_019419445.1 Collinsella sp. | reverse complement strand
GCCAAGAAGGTGCCGCACGCCCGCGACATGGACGACAAGATGGGCCAGGCACGCCGCAAGCTCGACTGGGATGCCATGTGGAAGTGTGCTCTCGATCCGGTCACCGGTAAGAAGCGCTACGAGGAATCCCCCGCCGCCACCGAGGGCACCTGCACCATGTGTGGCAAGATGTGCGCCGTCCGTACCGTCAACAAGGTGTTCGAGGGCACGACGATTGATCTTGGCATGGAGGATTAACGCGTCACTGGAACCACAATCGGCAACAAGGTGCTCGTCAATTGTTGACATGTGAACATTTGCTTACATTTGCGTAAAGATTGCACCGCCCGCCCGGGATCGGCATACAGCCGGCCCGGGCATCTTTATAATGCCTAGAAGACCCATTTGAATCCGACCGAACAAGGGAGCGAACATGGATCGCAGTAAGGTACCCGCCGTCCTGTCCATCGCAGGATCCGATTCCAGCGGCGGCGCCGGCATTCAGGCCGACATCAAGACCATCACGGCGCACCGCCTGTATGCCGAGACGGCCATCACCGCCATCACCGCACAAAACACGCTCGGTGTCACCGCCGTGCAGAATATCTCCCCTGATATCGTCGCTGCGCAGATCGACGCCGTATTTGACGATATCCGCCCCAGCGCCGTCAAGATCGGCATGGTTTCCTCTGCCGAGATTATCGAGGTTATCGCCGACCGCCTGAGCGCCTGGAACGCGACAAACGTGGTCGTCGACCCCGTCATGGTAGCCACCTCGGGCGCACGGCTGATTGCCGAAGATGCCGCCGAGGCGCTCACCCACCGCCTGTTCCCACTAGCAACCGTCATCACGCCCAATATTCCCGAGGCCATGGCCCTGCTTGACTACGAGGTCGACTCCGAGCGCACACAGCAAAATGCTGCCATGCTCCTCACCCGCCGCTTTGGTTGCGCATCCCTCGTTAAGGGTGGGCATCTTGTCAACGAGGCCAACGATGTATTGGCCGAACCCGCGCCACTCGATGACGAGGGCAACCATCTGGGCGATCCGCTCACCACGTGGTTCCGCCACAAGCGCATCGAGACCGACAACACACACGGCACCGGCTGCACGCTTTCGTCCGCCATCGCCTGCGCGCTGGCCCAGGGCATGGATCTTGCCGATGCCGTCAATGCGGGCAAGGCATACCTGACAGGCGCTCTGGCCGCCGGCCTGAACATGGGCAAAGGCTCCGGCCCTGTCAACCACATGTGGCAGTATTAAGATTCGCAGCCCAAGCCACCGCAAAGGGGACAGGCACCTTTGCGGTGGTTTGGGGTCGCGCTACTCACCGAGCATCTCTTGGAGCTTGGCTGCCACGGCGTGACCCAGGCTCTCATGGCTTTCGGGCATCATATGCAGATAGTCGATATCGCCCGGCTCGGCAAAGTCGGCGGCATTCAAAAAGTCGCAGCCAAACTGCTCAGCCACATGTGCGTAGTACTCACCAAAATGCTCCGAGGCCTCGACGGAACGCTCGTCAAAATCGGTCATATATACATCGGCGATTTGCGGCTTGATCTTGATAGGTGCCATCAGCAGAATACGCGGGCAGGGTGCGGCATTGGTCCAGGGAAATGCACGCACCGCGCGAATCAGCGCCATGGCGCCACGGGCGATATCGGAAGCTGTCACGTTAAAGACCGTCTTACAGTCGTTGGTGCCCAGCATGATCACAATGGCGTCCAGCGGCTTATGGGCCTCGAGCAGCATCGGAAGTGCGCGAATGCCGTTAAGATTGGTGTCCAGATGGCACATGTCGTCGCGTACCGTCGTGCGGCCGTTGAGGCCTTCTTCAATTACATGCCAGCCCTCGCCTAAGTCACGTTGGGCCACGCCACACCAGCGCACATCCCGCGCATAGCGCACCGCGGTGCCGTCGCGCATGCCCGCCGGATCGTAACCATAGGTGTTGCTGTCGCCAAAACATAGAACGTTTTTCATCGTAAGCCCTTCCTTTAGTAAAAAGCCGACGGGAGCAGCCTCTCCCGCCGGCTCGACCTATCTGTCAGCACGTACCGATTACAGGTACTTGCGCCAGTCATCGTCATCCTCGTCGTCCTCGGCAGCAGCCTGGGCCTGCTCGGCGGCACGGGCTGCTGCGGCGCGGGCAGCAACCTGAGCATAGGACTCCTCGTTGCGCTCGGGGAAGTTTGCCAGCACGTGCTCGAACTTGGCAAAATCCTCGTCCCAGCGCGTAGAGGGCACAGCAAAAAAGACCTGCTTGACCTTAAAGTCGCCCGACGCGAGCTCCTTGCGGAAGAGCTCGGCCACGGCCTCTGCGTCAAAGCCGTTGTTGTCGCAGCCCCATGCGCCCAACACGAGCTTCTCGCGACCCAGCTCGTCGCAGATGGCAAGCACAAAGCGAATGCGGTCGCGCAGGGCATCCAGCAGAGCATCGTCGCTCACGCGATACTCCTGGCGGGCGCGCTTAACGTTGGGCGCGGCGGCCACGATCACGTCGGCGTATGCATGCACGTGGTTGCGGTCGAAGCGCACCGCAGGCACCACTAGGGCGCGGTTGCGATAGAGCTCGCAGTTGATGTTGCGGCGACGGTTCTCGCCGTACCACTTACGCTGCATATCGAGAACGTTGTACAGATACGAATCGGCGCACAGCGTGGCCTCCTGGCCCAGATAACCCTGAATATAGCCACCGCCCGGGTTGGTGAACGAGGCAAAGGCGAGCACGGCCATGTCGCAGAACTGCGCATAGCCACGACCGTTGTCCAGGATGGCCTGCGTGGCGGAGGCATCGAGCACGGTGACCTCGGGCAGAACCGGAGCGGGCTCCTCAGCAGGCGCGGACTCAGCTTCAGCGATTTCCTCGGCAGGCTCCTCGACGGGCTCGAGCGCTGCCTCGACCTCGGCAGCCTCCGCGCCCTCGACGTCCTCGGCAACCTGTTCTTCGGCGGCCACAGCACTCTGAACCTTGGCCTTCATCGCCGCGACAAAGCCGGCAGGCATACCGTCAAACTCGCGAACACCGGCAAGCGAACGCTCGATATCCTTGGCGCACGCTTCGGACACAGTTGCCACGTGACGCTCGGCGGCCTTGGCACGGGCCTCGCGCTTGGGATTGGGCTGACCCGCTCGGTTGGACCTGCGGTTACGGTTCCTGTTGTCGACGTCTGCCATAAGTGGTCACCTTTCTCGGTCTCTGCCGCTATCGGCTTTTCCCATCCATGATACCCCGCCGCATACAAAAAAGACGGCCCCGAAGGACCGCCTTTCGCATCGATTTACACGCACGGCAAACACCGCCGCAATTCGCCACTAGTCGCGACGGCCGAGGATGTTCAGAATGCGCAGGAACACGTTGATGATGTCCACGAACAAGTTGGATGCCATAAGCACGGCGTTGGGCAGCGTAGGCGGCACCGTCGTGGCAACATAGGTGTCGTAGCCGATAAAGCCGGCGAACACCACGATCACGATCAGATCGGTGATGGTCTGCGAGACGCCCATGAACATCAGCACAATCTCAACCAGAATAGTGGCGAGCAGAATGCCAAAGCCGATGCCATATACGCGCTGGAAAAACTTGGGGAACGTCACGCCCAAGGCGCCATAGACAAAGGTGATGGCGGCCGTGGCGATAAAGGCAGTGTTGATGGTGGGCAGGTCGTAGTTGGCAAGGCCAAACGACGCGGTCAGGCCAAAGGTACTCGCAAAGATTATGTAGCCCACAAGGGACAGGCCCACGGACTGCTTGCTGGCGGCGGCCGACATCATGACCATGCCGACGATGGTCAAAATAAACGAGCCAAAGACCAGCGGCAAGGCGGCGCCGCTCATCATCATGCGCGCAAACGACATGGTGCTCGTAAAGTAGGCGCCGGCGCCCATGGCGCAAAAGCCCAAGAAGATCAGGGCAGACATGGCGAGATTGTACGCGCGCGGCGACATCTCCTTGGCGCGGCTTGCGCCGCTCTCGACGGGGCCGTTCTGATAGCCCTGGATATCGTTCATAGGTTCGTCCTTTCAAAAAGCGCCACAAATAACGGCGCAGTAGCTGACAAGATTCCTGTCATTGTACCCGAACGCCGTGCGTCCTTACCTACGGCGCTCGCCCTCGAGCGTACGGTCGAATGCCCACACCCACCAACGCATCAGATGGGCCTGCGAGCCATCTGGTCGTTCACGCGTCTGGTCCTCCAGATACAACTCGGTCGCGTGCCCGCCAAAACGCACCTTATAGGTTGCCGTACGAATGCCGTGAACCGTCAGGCCAAACCCAGTGGTCGAGACAATCTCGTCAATCGTAAAGCAACGACCGTCGACCCAGCAGACGGCGACTGGCACGACTTGTCCGCCCGCGAGGATGCGAGCCACGACGTCCACATACTGCTTGTGTACGCGCCGAGTTTTGCCGTCTGTCTGTCGATATTCCATGCCTCCTATTATCGAACGCATGTTTGCATGTTGTAAAGCGAACAGACTGTGGTTTTGGAGTGTCGTAGCAATCGCACGTGTCCGCATGGCGTGTTAGCAAAAAGAATACCCGCGGTCAACAGGACTAATATTCAATTTTAGTGCCAAAAAATCCACTTCTCACGTCAGAACTCCGTTAAGAAACCCACAGGAGGTGATACGATTTATCATGTTTTTGTAACGTGCCTGCAAACTTCGAGAAAGCCCATATATGGACGTAACGTTCTCAACCTTCCTCGGCCAAATTGTGTCGAACCCAGTCCTTGCCGTCACCGTGATCCTCGCGCTCGGCGCCATCTTCGTCAACGGATGGACCGACGCGCCCAACGCCATCGCGACCTGCGTCACTACGCGTTGCATGCCCGCCCGTGCCGCCATTCTCATGAGCGCCGCATTCAACTTCCTCGGCGTGCTCATCATGACGCACTTTAATGCGAGCGTCGCCAACACCATCTCACATATCGTCGACTTTGGCGGAAACAGCACCATGGCGCTCGCGTGCCTCTGCGCAGCGCTGTTCTCCATCGTCGTCTACGGCGCCACAGCATCGCGTTTTGGCATCCCCACTTCGCAAAGCCACAGCCTTATCGCCGGCCTGACCGGTGCCGCTATCGCCCTCGGCGGCGCGAGCAGCGTCAACGTCCACGAGTGGATGAAGGTCATCTACGGCCTGGCGCTCTCCATCGGCCTGGGCTTTGTCATGGGCTGGGTCCTGTGCAAACTCGTCTCGGTTCTTTTCGCCGCCGCCAACAGGCGACGTGCCAATGTCTTCTTTAAATACGCTCAGATCGCGAGCGCTGCGGCCATGAGCTTTATGCACGGCGCGCAGGATGGACAGAAGTTCATCGGCGTGCTCTTTTTAGGCGTGGCCTTCGCAAACGGCCAGACCAGCGTCGGCGATGCCGGCATCCCCATCTGGATTATGCTGCTGTGCTCGGCCACCATGGGTATCGGCACCAGCGTCGGCGGCGAGCGCATCATAAAGTCCGTCGGCCAGAGCATGGTTAAGCTCGAGAAGTATCAGGGCTTCTCCGCCGACCTCGCGGGCGCCGCGAACCTGCTGCTTGCCACCCTTACCGGCATCCCCGTGTCCTCCACACACATCAAGACCTGCGCCATCATGGGCGTCGGTGCCGTCAAGCGCCTCTCGGCCATCAACTTCGGCGTCGTTAAGGACATGATGTTCACCTGGTTCTTCACCTTCCCCGCCTGCGGACTCATCAGCTTTGTCATGGCCAAGCTGTTCATGATGTTCCTCTAGTCAAACCGAACGTCCATCTGGACCGCAACACTTCGCCCACCCGTCTTCGCCTCGAAAGGACCCACCCATGGCTAAGAAACCCGATTCGTTCTACTTTGACAACTACGTCGCCTGCGCCGACCTCGCCGTCCAGGCCGCCGAGCTGCTTACCCAGATTTTTGAGAACTTCGATCCCGCGCAGATTCACGACATGCTCAATAAGATGCATGCGATTGAGCATGCGGCAGACAAGAAGCACCACGAGCTCGAAGACGCCCTGCTCACCGCCTTTATCACCCCGCTCGAGCGCGAGGATCTGGATCTGATGAGCTGCGCGCTCGACACCGTGCTCGACCGTATTGAGGGCGTCGTGCAGCGCGTCTACTTCACCAACATTCAGAGCATCCATCCCGACGCCATCGTCATCGCCCACAAGGTGACTGACGCCTGCCGCGCCATGAAAGACCTGATGGTCGAGCTTCCCAACTACCGCAAGTCCAAAACGCTGCGCGAGCTGGTCATCCAGATCAACACCATCGAGTCCGAGGCCGACGAGCTCTACATCAACGCCATGCGCAACCTGCACGTTAACGGCAAGGATCCGCTCGAGGTCATCGCTTGGCGTGACGTCTACGCCTTCCTGGAGTACTGCGCCGACTGCTGCGAGAATGTGGCCGATGTTGTGGATTCGATTGTCATGAAGAACAGTTAATTGGGGGTACGTGTCCCGGCGGTCGCGGGCCCGGCCACTAATAACCTTTTTCACTCCGGCTGCAAGCAGAGTCGTTCAAAAGGTTATTAGTGGCCGGGCCCGCTCCCTTACGTACCACCATTGGGAACTTTGGCTGATAGTTATAGCGCAATGGGGGTTTGGCTGAAGGGACCTTTGGTATCCGTTCGGACACTTTGGCCCTCGATGAGCGTTTGGCTGATTGCTGCTTTGGGTACTGTTTGGGTTACTTTGGGTTTGTTTGATTTTTAATTGTTGGAGGGCTTGTATGTCTTATTTGGATCTGGCTCGGGGTCGGTATTCTTGTCGTGAATTTCAGGATCGTTCTGTTGAGCAGGCTGTGGTGGATGCCATTGTTGAGGCTGGGCGGATTGCTCCTTCTGCTTGTAATAATCATCCTTCTCGTGTGATGGTGCTGGATACGCCTGAGCTTCTGGAGAAGGCTGCTGCTTGTCAGCCTCGGTTTGCTCGTGATGGATCTATCTTTGGCGCTCCGCTCATCTTCCTTATTTGCAGCGTTACCGATGATGCTTGGGTGCGCCCGTATGATCAGATGAATTCCAGCGAAATCGATACGTCCATCGTGTGTGATCAGATGATGATGGAGGCCACCGAGCAGGGCCTGGGAACGTGCTGGGTATGCCATTTTAAGCCTGAGGTGGCACAGGAGCAGTTCAATCTGCCCAAGGGCGTCTATCCCTATCACATGCTCGTCTGTGGATATCCTGCCGACCACATCGCCGATCCCGAGCATCGCGAGGCCCGTACCATTCCCCTCTCCGACTTCCTCCTCAAGTAGGTTTTGGGACATGCCCTAAAACCTACCTTTTACCGCTCACCCATTCGCCGAGTTCTGCGCCACAATGTGCAGGGCTCGGTTTTTTATGTTGCGCGCCCCTGCACAGTCATAAAAAAGGACCCGCAAGCTGCGGGTCCTTTCTAGGCACTAAATTGTAGGCCGAATGTTAGTCCAGGTCGTCGGCAGCAAAGTTGTCGATCGGGGCGAAGGGATCGGCCACGGGGACAACCGGGTCAGCGACGGGCAGCGGCTCGGCGGGAACAGTCACTGCAGGAGAAGCGGCAGAACCGACCGGCGTGGAGGCCATCAGATCGGCCGGGAAGGAATTCTGGGCATCGTCCATGAAGTGCTGGATGAGCTTGAGGTACTCGGCCTTGAACTCCTCACGAGAAGCCTTGAGACGATCGATCTCCTCGAGCTCGGCCTGCTTCTCGGTCAGAGCCTGGCGGATAACCTCGCGGGCCTTGGCGTCAGCCTCGTTGCGGATACGCTCAGCGTTCTCGTTGGCATCGTTGACGATGGTCTCAGCGGTCTGCTGGGCAGCGATCAGGGCAGCGGAAATCTGGCGCTCCTGAGCGGAGAAGTCAGGGGCGGGAACAGTCACGGGGGCGGCAGGAACGGCCTGGGCGGTGGCATCCTGAGCTTGGGCAAGCTGAGCCTGCGCATCGGCAAGCTGCTGCTCGGTAGCAGTCAGACGACCCTTAAGGTCGACGATCTTAGCGAGCATAGCGTCAACCTCGGAGGACAGCGTCTCCAAGAAGACGTCGACCTCAGCAGGATCGTAGCCACGCTTGGCCTCAGAGAAAGTCTGAGCCTGGATGTCTGCAGGGGTAATAGCCATAACAAGTCTCCTTTTTCATCGCCTCGGCGCTACACGCCCGACGTAAGTTACTAAGTCAGTTCTACACGAGTATACCTATAAGAAGCTGCAGAACCAGCCTCTGCACCAACTGCAACGCAATAATCGCAACGACCGGCGAAAAATCGATACCGCCCATCGGCGGGATGAAACGACGGAACAGGTTGAGCCACGGACCGCACACGCTATCAAGCACCGCGGCAATATCCTGAAGCAAACCACCCTGCTTCATGGGAATCCACGTCATAAAGCAGTAGACGACAATGAGCGTGGAATAGAAGTTGAACAGCGTGTTGACCAGCTGGACGATAGTGTAGATGTTGATGGGAATCTCCTCGTCTTGTCTTTACTTAAGGTAGCCGTCGGCACGAAGCTTCTTGAGATCGGAATCTTTGACCTCGCAACCGGCGGGCAGCACCATGAACACGCGGTCGCCCACCTCCTTGACCGTGGCACCCAGACCGCAGGCAAAGCCGTAAGAGAAGTCCAAGACGCGCTTGGCAACTTCGGTGCGTACGCCCACAAAAATCAGTGCGACAGGCTGCTTGGTGCGAACGCGGCGCACCACGGTCTCCACGTCGTCATAGCTCTCGGGGCGCAGGACATAGGCCGGCAGCTGCGGCGTGGCGTTGATGATATTGCTCGCATAGGCCGAGGCATCGCTCGGTGCAGGCGCGGGTGCAGCGGCGGCACGGGCGCGGGTATTCTCGGCGTAGCTCGACGGCGTGTCATAGGCACCAGGACGATAACCGCTCGCAACACTGTCCTGCGAGCGCGAAGGCGGGTTATACGTCGTGGCATGGCGGGAGTCATCGCCGACCAGCTGACCGGAGCGCGTATACACGGCAACCGACTCAGCTTCACCGCGGCGCGTCTGGCCAAGCAGGCCGTTGCTCGGCTCGTCTTGGGTGTAGAAGCCCTCGCCCGAAGCACCACTGTAGCCGTTGTTCTGATAGCCATCGTCGTAGCCGTCATCGTAGCCGTAGTCGTCGTCCTGGCCATAACCCTGGTCGTAACCCTGCTGGCCGCCCAGGTGCATCTTATTTTTAATCTCGTCAAGGAAGCCCATGGTTGTGTCCTCTCGCGGTTTAGTGCAGGCGCCCCGATAATCAGTGCGCACTTCAGAGCCTTATTTTACTGCAAACTCCGGGCTAAATACTACCCTGCCCAGGCGAACGAGCGTAGAGCCCTCCTCAAGGGCAGACTCAAAGTCCTCGCTCATACCGCAGGAAAGCTCAGGCAGGTTCAAATCGGGATGCGCCGCCTCCAGCTCATCCCTCAGCTCACGAAGCCCCGCAAAGGTGCGGCGTGCCACATCCTTATTCCCCCGGGGCGCCATAGTCATAAGCCCCTGTACGCAAATTCCCTCAAGTTCTGCAAGCTCACCCGCGGCGGCGCGAATCTCATCGGGTGAAAAGCCTCCCTTCGACTCCTCACCACTCACATTGACCTCAATGAGCACACGCTGGGGGCCGACGAGCTCGCCTGCCTCAATCTTGCGAACAGCACGGCTCGAGATCGCCTGCGCCAGATGCAGCGAACCCACCGAGTGAATCAGCTCGGCTGAGCCCAGCACCGCATTGATCTTATTGGTCTGCAGGTTGCCGATCATATCGAAGCGCACCTCGGGCAGCTCCGGATGCTCCGCCAGACCCGTGAGCTTGCGAACCAGCTCCTGCGGGCGGTTCTCGGCAAAATGGCGATACCCCGCCTGGATGGCGGCAACGGTCTCATCGACACCAACGGTCTTGGACACGGCAATGAGGCTCGCGGCGTCGTGGGGACGGCCCGCGCGATCGAGCGCCGCATAAAAACGTTCCAGAATCTGCTCGCGGCGAGCGCGCATCAAGTCCAAATAGTTATCCATTGCCAATCGCCTCCGCTGACAGCCAAACAAGTAGTCCCATGCTAACGCAAGAGCGCGGCCCCGCATGTGCAAGGCCGCGCTCACTTAGGTATTTACAATCTTTCGACGAACGGGGTTACTTACTCCTCGTCGTCCTCGCCATCGTCCTCATCCTCAAGATGATCGAGCAGGTAGCGAAGACCCTCGCTGACCTCGTTAACGGGCACCTTGGCAACGTAGCGTGCATCGACGGCGGGCCTCATGATAAC
>DXZX01000025.1:0-20873 GCA_019419445.1 Collinsella sp. | reverse complement strand
CCGAAGGCACGCGCATGCTCTCGAGCTCATCCTCATCAGTGCAGGCGATATCACCGGCAGTCATACGCTGTCCGGTCAACAGGAAGGTCAGACGGCAGGCGGCATCGATGGAAATCGAGGCGATGCGATCGAGATAGCGCGATACCATGATGGCGCGGCGCAGGTCGTCATAGTTGCTGTCGTCGTCCATAAAATCGCCCGTGTCCATGCGGTTAAAGGTGCGGAAGAACTTCTCGTAGGCGGCGTGCACTGGCTCGTCCTCGACGGCCAAGTTGCAGATGATGGACATGTCGTTGGTGACGAGCGCGGAAAGCGAAGAGCCCAGCACCTGGTAGACGGCCTCAGCCTCGGCCTCGACCGTGCCGACAAGCTCCTTGGGCAGCGAGATGTCGGCCTTGATCATATGACGCGTGGCGCGGCAAATCTGGCGAACCTTATCGGTCATGCGCTGCAGGTTAAAGTCGACGTAGATGATCGTCTGCAGCAAGCGGAAGTCGGAGGCGACCGGTGACTGCGTGGCAATCAGGTTGTAGCAGACGGCCTCCAGGTTGGCGCAGCGTGCGTCAATCGAAAGCGTGCGCTTCTTGGTCTTGGTGGCGAGCTTGCGGTCGTCGGTAACATAGGCCCTCACGGCATCGTGGAGGGCCAGATCGACGGCCTCGTAGATGCTCAGCATCTCGTGGCGGGCCTCGATGAGCTGACGGGAAAACAGTTTGCGCATGGTTCACTCCAATCAGTTGGGTGCGGTCATGCCGCCCGCACAGTGAATACGCACCGGACCAGGTCCGATCGGCTTGGGACTAGTCGCACCGATCAGCCAAAGCGGCCGGTGATATAGTCTTCCGTCCGCGAGTCCACCGGGCTGGTGAAGATCGCGTCGGTTTGACCATACTCGATGAGCGTAGCGGGCTCGCCGGCAACTTCCTGCAAGAAGAATGCGGTGTAGTCGCTAATGCGAGCTGCCTGCTGCATTGAATGCGTGACGATGATGATCGTCATCTCGGGCGCCAGCTCGGCCATCAAATCCTCGACCTTAGAGACGGACGTGGGGTCGATGGCGGAGCAGGGCTCGTCCATCAGAAGGACATCGGGTTGCACCGCAAGCACGCGCGCGATGCACAGACGCTGCTGCTGACCGCCCGAGAGCGCCAAACCATCCTTGTTGAGCTGATTGGATACCTCTTTCCAGAGGTTGGCGCGCTTGAGCGATTCTTCCACGATGTCATCGAGGTCACTTTTGCTAGTCACGCCCTGCAGACGAGGGCCAAAGGCGACATTCTCGTAGATGGATTTGGGAAACGGATTGGGCTGCTGAAAGATCATGCCCACGCGGCGACGGAGGTCGACCGGGTCGACACCCTCGGCATAGATATCGTTGCCGTCGAGCGTCATGGTGCCCTCGACGCGCGTACCCTCGATCAGGTCATTCATGCGGTTGATGCAGCGCAAAAACGTCGACTTGCCGCAGCCCGAAGGGCCAATGAAGGAGGTGATGGCGTTTTTGGCGATGTTGAGGTCAAGCCCCGTCAGCGCATGAAAGTCACCGTACCAAAAGTTGAAATCCTTGGCCGTAATGGCCGCTTGCTCCAACGCGGGAGCGGACTGATAAACGGACATGGGACTCCTTAACTAGCGACGCTTACGCGACAGGAAGCGCGCAAACAGGTTGAAGGCCAAAATGATCACCATCAGCAAGAGCGCAGTGCCGTAGGCTGCGTTCATGTTGATGCCGTCGTTGGCAAGCAGGTACAGGTGAACGGTCATGGGACGACCGGAATCGAGCGGCGAAATAGGTAGATTGATGGCCTGGCCCATGGTGTAGAGCACCACGGCGGTCTCGCCGATGGCACGGCCGATGGCAAGGACGATGCCCGTGGCAATGCGGCCAAAGGCCGAAGGAAGCACGATCTTGGAGACGACCTGCCACTTGGTAGCGCCCAGGCCGTACGCGCCCCAACGGATATAGCGCGGAACGGCGCGAATGGCTTCTTCGGTGGTGCGCATGACGATGGGAAGCATCAAGAGCGCGAGCGCCAGAGCGGCCGAGACCATCGAAAGGCCCAGGCCCATAGCCTCGACAAACAAGGCGTAGCCAAACAGGCCCATAACGATGGAGGGCACCGAGGCCAAAGCGTCAGCAGCGTAGCGAATGAGCTCGACGACCTTGCCCTGCTTGGCGTACTCGGCCAGATAGACGGCTGCCAGCACAGCGATCGGCGTGCAGATAAGCATGGCGAGCGCCGTCACGTAGACGGTCGAGACGATCGTGGGCCAAATTCCGCCCTCGGCGTTGACGCCCTGGGGCCAACCGAAGATAAAGTCGAGCGAGATGTGTGGCAGGCCGTTGATGACCACGTAGGCGATGATAGCGACCAGCACCAGCGTGGTGATGTAGGCAGCGGCACGAAACACGCCAAGCATGATCTTGTTGGACAGGTCCTTGTTGATGCGGCCCTTCTTGCCGTGGGAAAGGGCACGCTTGATGCGCTCGCGCGACGAGGTCGTATCGACCGTCGTGTCAACGGAATCGGACATAGCCTACCCCCTCTTCTTCTTGGAAATCAGACGGACGATACCCACCAGCGTGGCGGAGATGATAAACAGGACCACACCCATGCCGAACAGCGCCGAGCGGTGCAGACCCGAGGAATAGCTCATGTCGAGCGCAATCTGGCTCGTGAGCGTCGAGATGGGGCTCGCAATGCTGTCGGGAATAACCGGGGCGTTACCTACGACCATGAGCACGGCCATGGTCTCGCCGATGGCACGGCCCATACCCAGCACGATGGCATCAACGATACCCAGCTTCGCGGCAGGTAGCACGACCTTATAGATGGTCTGCCACTTTGTGGCGCCCATGGCATACGATGCCTCGCGAATGCCCATGGGAATGGAATTGAGAGCATCGATGGTGAGCGTGGTGATGGTAGGGACGATCATGATGGCGAGCACAAACCACGCCGTCAGCGCACCAAAACCAAGGCCGCCGGTCAGTTGTGCGATAAACGGGCGGATGATGATCATGCCAAAGAAGCCGTAGATGATGGAGGGTATGCCCGCCAGCAGGTCAACGGCGGGGCTGATGAGCTTGCGCACGCGCTTGCTGGCAATCTCGACCAGGTAAACGGCCGTACCCACGCCCAGCGGCACGCCCATGGCGAGCGCACCGACGGTCACCAGACCCGAGCCGGCAAGCAGCGACAAGATGCCGTAGTGGCCCTCGGAAGGCGCCCACGTAAAGCTAAAGAAGTCAGCCAGACCGATGTCAGTAAAGACGGGCAGCGCCGAGTACGTGGTAAAGACAAAAATCAGGATGACGGTAACGACCGCCAAGAACGCGCAGGCAAAGAAGATCCACTGCAGCGCCTTCTCCTTGATATAGGTACTGCGCGATACGAGCGCCAGCTCGCGCTTCTTGGGCGTCTGAACATTCTGCTCAGTCTGGGAGTTTTCCTGTGCTTCCATGCTACTCACTCCCCTTCTCGTCGTTGGTGACGGGAATAAAGCCCGCCTCGCGAATCTGCTTGTCCATCTTTTCGGACGTCACATAGTCGATGTAATCCTGCGCCTGCTGCGAAGGCACACCCTTCACAAAGAAGTAAAGGTCGCGCGAGATGGGATAGCCGCCACTCGCGACCGTCTTCTCGGACGCCTCAACATGATTGACCGAGACGGCCTTGACCGAGGTCTTGGCGTTGAGGCTATCGACGAAGCCCAGCGAAATGTAGCCGATGGCCCCACGCGAACGAGATACCACGTCGCGCACCTGGCCCGTACCCGAAAGAACAGCCGAGCGGCGATCGAACGGCGTGCCATCCATCACGATGGTACGGAAGGCCTCGCGCGTACCGGACGCCTCGTCTCGGTTGATGACCTGAATCCTCAGGTCCTCGCCACCGACCTCTTTCCAATTGGTAATCTTGCCGGCGTAGATATCGCGGAGCTGCTCGGTCGAGAGGTTATCGACGGGGTTGTCGTCGTTCACGATGACCGCGATACCGTCGTGGGCAATGACGATGGGAGTCAGGCCCAGATCCTGTTCGTCGGCATTGAGTCCACGGGAGGAGCTGGCGATATCGGCCGTGCCGGCGCTGACGGCCTCGATCCCAGCGGAAGAACCCAAACCGGAAACGAGCACGTCGATGCCGGTCTCCTCCTTAAAGCCCTCGGCCGCAATCTCGGCGATAGGAAGGCAGGTCGTGGAGCCGGCCACGGTAATGGAAGAGGTCGAAGATCCCGAAGAACAGGCGCACAGCGTAAGCGTAAGCACAGCGGCGCTCAGAACCGATACGATCTTTCTCATAGCATCACGCCGATCGCAGCATGGCGCCCACAGGTGCCGTCCTCGTTACGGTAGGAATAAAAGCGGTCGTTCTGACGCACGGTCGAAAGCTGGGTATCCACGATATTATCCGCGTCGACACCGACATCTACCAGCGCCTCGCGAATGGCAGCGGAAAGATCAAGCATGCGAGAGGTATTCGCATCGATGCAAGAGAACTCGGCGGCAAAGCGATCCATGAGTTCCTGGGATACCTCATATTCGTCACCCAAGATATGGGGGCCAATATAGGCGGAAACGTCGCTCGCATCGCAGCCGGCAGCATCGCAAAGCGCCTGGCACGCCTTGGCAGAAATACGTGCAATCGTGCCCTTCCAACCGGAGTGCACCACGGCAAATCCGCCAGGGGCCACCAGCACCACGGGAACGCAGTCGGCAAAGCAGAGCAGCACGGGCACGTTACGCGCCGTACAGACGATGGCATCGCAGCCCTCAGCAATCTGCTCGCGGACGTCCTCAAGGTCATCGGCGCCGTTCGAGGCCACCGCAACGATATGGTCACCATGGACCTGATTGGGAATGAGCAGGTTGTGCTCGCACTCGGCGGCACCCATAGCCTCGAGCGCGCGACGACGATTTTCTTGAACAGCAAAGGGGTCATCGCCAACATGCGAGCCCAAGTTGAGTGAGGAGTACGCATCTTCGGAAACGCCACCGGCGCGCTCGGTGAAGGCAAAGCGAACATCGGATGTCGCGCCCTCCACCAACGTAACTCCATCATGGTCGACACGCGAAACTTTGTCCGCACGTGCTGCCATACTAAAGCCTCCTAATAACACAAGTACCGCGGCATCGCCGCGCAGTCCGCGTTTATACGGCTGTCATACTTCTCTAAAAGGATACCTGCTGCGCTGGAGGCAATCGTAAAGGGAACGTAAAGAGATTGGAGGTTCTAGTTTACAAAGTCGAAATAAAAAGGGCGCGTCCATACGGACACGCCCCTGCGCACAACAATGCAAAGAACGACTTAGAAGCTACCGCGCTTCAGGAAGTCGGGAAGCTCGAACTGATCGTTGCCGAAGTTAGGAAGCTCGGTGCCACCGACGTTGCGGGTCGGAGCGGCCTGAGCCGGGCTCGTGGCAGGAGCGGTGCGCTGCGGCTCAGCGGAGGCAGCGGCCTTGCTCTGAGACTGCTGAGCAGCAAAGAGCTCGTCCTGACGGTTGACGTTGGAGTCGGAGAAGCCCGTAGCGATGACGGTGATACGCACCTGATCGCCCAGGGACTCGTCGACAACGGTACCGAAGATGATGTTGGCCTCGGGGTCGACGGCGTTGGCGACAACGTCGGCGGCGTCGCTGATCTCCTGGATGCCCAGGTCCTTGGAACCGGCGATGGAGAGCAGCACGCGCGTGGCACCATCGATGGAGCTCTCGAGCAGCGGGCTGGAGATGGCCTGCTGGGCAGCGTCGACGGCACGGGTGTCCCCAGAAGAGGTACCGATACCCATCATGGCGGTACCGGCCTGCTTCATGATGGTCTTAACATCGGCGAAGTCCAGGTTGATGATACCGGGGACGGTGATGAGGTCGGTGATGCCCTGGGTGCCCTGGGAAAGGACGCCATCGGCAATCGCGAAGGCCTCGAGCATGGTGGTCTTCTTCTCGGCGATGTCGAGCAGCTTATCGTTAGGGATGACGATCATGGTGTCGACGCAATCGGAGAGGGTCTTAATGCCCTCCTCGGCGCTCTTCTTGCGCTTGCGGCCCTCGAAGGTGAAGGGCTTGGTCACGACGGCGACGGTCAGCGCACCGACCTCGTTCATCGCGATATCGGCAACGATGGGAGCAGCGCCGGTACCGGTGCCACCGCCCTCGCCGCAGGTGATGAACACCATGTCGGCACCAGCGAGCGCCTCGGCAATGTCGTCGCGGGACTCATCGGCAGCCTTGCGGCCAACCTCGGGGTTGGCGCCGGCGCCCAGGCCGCGGGTAAGGTCGGTGCCGATGTGCACCTTGATATCGGCATCAGAGATCGCGAGTGCCTGAGCATCGGTGTTGATGGCAACAAACTCGACGCCGCGGATGCCCTCTTCGATCATTCGATTGACCGCGTTGGTACCGCCGCCGCCGACGCCGACCACCTTAATGACGGCAAGGTAGTTGTTGATCTCTGTCTCGTGCATGTCGGTCCTCCGAACAAAGGTTATAGCCATAGCATGGGTCGACCCCTGCGCACATTAACCTTCAGGTTGAAAGTAAATGCAAAGGTAAACCGTATTATGTTTGCACATTATGAACGTATCAGTCAAATAATTGACCGTGAAAACCAAACAAACCAGATAAACGGCGTGGTATGGCCCCTCAACAAAGCATCAAACAGCGCTACGAGGTCGGAGCGTTCCTAAATGTATAGTTACCCGGAGAGCGCACATTGATATACGTTACGCCCTCTACCTGCGAAAGCAGCTTGGTGACTACGCGCTCCTTCTTGACGATATCGTTCGAATCGCCCAGCGACACCTCAATGCCGTTATTGAGGTTTGCCGAGATGGCTTCGACCGAAGGCGTGGAAATATCCTTGACTTGTCCCAAGAACTCGCTCGAAAAACCACGCACATAATCCAAGCCAGCCTTAACGGCCTTGGAGCTCACTGCCTGGCCGGAAACCGGAGCGACATCCGCCGAGACATCAGTCAACAACACCGCGCCATAGTGCTTAGCGAGCGCCAGCGCGGCATCAATGCCGGTCAGGGTATTTGAGCCCTGCCCCGTCGTGATGACGTTGCCCTGGTCATCCACTTCGACCGACGTCGACAGCGGGGCGATCCAGGTGTCATCATCCCCGATGGCCCAGGCAAGGTCATCGGAGCTGATATAGGCAATTGCAATGACCTTGCGCTCCATCGGCGTAATGATGAGCGTATGTGGGAACTGGCGCTGGACATCCACGCCCGAGACCCACGGGTTCTGCTTGAGGTCCTCGGTAATCTGGTCGGGATCGACGTTAAAAAGCGACGTTCCCTCGGGCAAATCGATCAGCTGGATAGCATCGTGCTTCGTCACATGCTCGCTGCCTTGAATCTGAATATCAGTGGCGGTAAACAATCCAGAGTTGATCACCACGACAGCAACGACGACGAGCACGGCCAAGACGGCCAGAACGCCACCCACGATTTTGCCTTTGCCTGTAACGAGAGAAGCGGCGTCTGACGTTTTATTTGCCATCGCCCCAAGTGAAGACAACGGGTTGACGCCTTTTTTACCCGAAGGCTTCTTGGCGGTAGCCGGCACCGATGTCAGCGAGCGCGGTTTCGATGCGCCAAGCGTGCGACCCGGACGCGCCGCCTTAGTTCCCGTCGAGGGCTTAGGAGTTGCCATGGGACGGGCAGGCTTGGCGCCCATAACAGGCTTTGACGTCAGCGAGGGACGCGAGGACTTTTTTGCGGCCGGACGATTGCCGAGCTGCGAGCCGACAACCGGACGACTGGTCTGTCGAGCATGCCCGACAAGCTTAGAGTGCGCGACGGTATTGCGTTGAGGTTTGGCAGGCGCGCCGGAACGCCCTCCGGCGCGGCGGAAGGTGGGTTTCGATGCTCTAGAAGCCGAGGAATTTAACTTCCGGTCTGAGCTCGATGCCATACGCCTCCCTCACCTTTCCGTGCACATGTCTGATAACCGCGGCAACGTCATCGGCCGAGGCAGTTCCGTTATTAACGATAAAATTAGCGTGAACGGGCGAAACTTCCGCGCCGCCAATCGAAAAACCCTTTAATCCACAATCCTCGATAAGCTTGCCCACACTCGCATCGGGCGGGTTGCGAAAGACCGACCCGCAGGATGCGCGACCCATGGGCTGCGTACGCTTGCGCCTCGTCAGGTACCGCTCCATGCGCTCGCGAATGTCGGCCTTGGGCGCCGGTTTAAGTTTGAGCACGCACTCGAGGATGATCTCATTGCGGGGAAGGCCACATTCGCGGTAGCCCCAAGTGATCTCGGACCCCGCATAATGCTTGATACCGGATGCCGGGTCAAACGTTACGACATCCTCAACCAGCAAGCCAATCCACTCGGTCCGTGTGCCGGCATTCATAGATATCGCACCGCCGACCGACCCAGGGATGCCAACGGCAAACTCAAGGCCCGAGAGGCTACGCGACAGGGCATCGTTGACCAGGCGCGCAAACATCACGCCCGCACCGACCGTCAGCGTACAACCGTCATCGGCAACAACCGTGCGCTGAAACTCACGTCCGAGCGAAATGACGGCACCGCGATAACCGCCATCGGCAACCAGCAGATTGGAGCCCTTGCCGATGATGACCCACGGCACCTGCTCGCGATCGAGCACCGCCACGGCGCGGCGAAGGGCATGATAGCTATGGCACGTCACAAAGAGGTCGGCCTTGCCGCCGATACGATAGCTCGTATGACGCGCAAGGCGCTCGTCCTCGATCACATCCGTGTCGATCATGCCCGAGAGCGCCATGACGGCGTTAAACAGACCCATTAGACTTAAGCGTCTTTCTTGGCAGTCAGATACTCAATGAACTCGGGGCCGACGGTCGTAACGTCACCGGCACCCATGGTGAGCAGCAGGTCGCCCTCGCCCACCATCTGCTCGAGCTCCTGATTGAGCTCAAGACGGCTGGAGCAATACACGACCTCCTTGCCAGGATGCTTGGCGCGCACGGTATCGGCGAGCATCTTAGAGGTGACACCCGGAATGGGCATCTCGCCAGCCGAGAACACATCAATCAGCAGCAGTTTATCGGCATTGGCAAATGCATCGGCAAAGTCGTCGCACAGGGCCTGCAGGCGCGAATAGCGGTGCGGCTGGAACACGACGTCGACGTGCTTGTAGCCCAGCGACGAAGCAGCAGCAAGCGTCGCCTTGATCTCGGTGGGGTGATGGCCGTAATCATCGACCACGGTGATGCCATCGATATCGCCCACGTGGGTAAAGCGACGGCGGACGCCCTCAAAGCTCGAGAGCGCCTTGGCGGCGGCGTCGATGTCAAGGCCCAGGACATGGGCGACGGTGAGCACCGCCGTGGCGTTGAGCATGTTGTGGCGACCGGGATTGCTCTTGATCTCCACAGCGTGCTCAGTGCCGTCCTCAAAGCGAACGATAAAGTCGCTCTGGATGCCCTTGACATCCGGGTGCATGCAGACGATGTCGTTGCTCTCGGCAAAGCCGTAGGAAAGCACGTGACGGCCCGTCGACTTGGCGAGCTCGACCAGATGCGGGTCCTCACCGCAGACGATGACGGTGCCGTCCTCGCCCACCAAGCTCATGAATTTGGCGAAAGTTGCCTCGATCTCCTCGATACCCGAGTAGTGATCGAGGTGGTCGGCCTCGACGTTGGTCACAATGACCACGTTGGGGTTCAGGAACAGGAAGGAGCTGTCGGACTCGTCGGCCTCGGCGACAAAGTAGTCGCCCGAGCCGTTCTTGCCGTTCGTGTCATAGCCCTCGACGATGCCGCCGATCAAGAAGCTCGGATCCAGGCCCATGCGGTCGAGCATGGTGGCGCACATCGAAGACGTGGTGGTCTTGCCATGCGTGCCGGCAACAGCGACGGTGGTGTAGCCGTGGCCCAAAGCAGAGAGCATCTTGGCACGGGGCCACACGGGAATACCAAGCTCGCGAGCGCGCACGAGTTCAGGGTTGGACTCCGGAATAGCGGTGGAGACAACAACCACGTCGGGCTTGACCTCGTCGATCGTGGCGGCCTCATGGCCCACATGCACCTTCACACCAGCGCGGGTAAGCTGGCGGATATAACGTGACGTCTTAAGGTCGGAGCCGGTAACGGCATAACCGCGCTCGTGCAGAACGAGGGCGATGCCGCTCATGCCGGCGCCGCCGATACCGATAAAGTGGGCGCTCTTAAACTCGGGCGCGGAGGTTGCAGTCTGGGAATCAGCCATGTGCTCGTGTACTCCTTGCGTAAACACTGCCTGTAACCCGTTAACTGTACCGCACCTACCGCATCAGCGCGAGGGCGACCGACGATATCCCGTCTAACTAACGCAAACCCTCTACCGCATCCGCCAGAAGAGCGGCGGCCCTATCCTGAGCCAGACCACGCGCCGCCTGACGCATGGCGTCGCGCGCCGCCGCGTCATCGACCAGGTGCAGCAGTTCATCGGCAAAGGCAGAACCGTCGATATCGGCATCGGCGCAGAGCACGCCGGCCCCAGCGTCGACCAGATAACGGGCATTGGTGGTTTGGTGGTCGGCCGTCGCATGCGGGTACGGCACGAGCACCGAAGGCACGGCGAGTGCAGCGATCTCGGCCACGCTCGATGCGCCCGAACGCGAGAGCACCAAATCGGCAGCAGCCAGCATATCGCCCATGTTGTCGATGTAAGGCTGGACGCGGTAACGCTTCGCCTCCTCGGGCGTCAGCGCCAAAGCGCGCTCGGTCTCCTCAAAGCCGTCGGCACCCGTCGAATGCAACACATAGAGGTTCTTGCGCGAAAGCAGCTCGTTTTTGAGCGAAGCCACACGCTCGTTGAGGTGCTGGGCGCCAAGTGAACCGCCAAAGACGAGCAGCAGCGTAGCGTCCTCGGGAACGCCAAGTGCCTTGCGGCCGCGAGCGCGATCGCCCTCGATCACCGAGCGACGTACGGGGTTGCCGGTCATGAGCACGTGGTCAGGGTCACCTTCGCGCTCAAAGACCGAACGCGCTGCCGGCACCGAGATGCACACGCGGGCGGCGTGGGAGTTCATCATCTTGTTGGCCAGGCCCGGAACAGAGTTCTGCTCATGCAGCAGATACGGAACGCCCGCGCCCTTGCACCACCCCAGCAGCGGAACCTCGACATAGGCACCAAAACCAATGGCGGCATCGGGCTTGCCGACCTTTGAGAAATGACTGGCGAGCGCACGCTTGGCTTTGTTGACACGCCACAGCGAGGTCAGCGCCGTCCAAGGACGGGAGCGGTCGAAGCCCGTGACCGTAATGGGCACAAAATCAAACCCAGCCTCGGGGACCAGACGACCCTCGAGCTTGCGCGACTGGCCCACGAACACAACGTGGTGGCCACGGTCACGCAGCTCTTCGGCCAAGGCGAGCGCGGGGTTGATGTGCCCGGCCGTGCCGCCGGCTGCAATAGCAACGGTCATTTTATCGGTCATGGTAGTCCCTTCGTACACGCGGTCCCTGGTCGTCGGTACGCAGACGCGCCGACGGGTCCGAGTTCAAATCGATTCGATTATATCCGCCGCCCGCGTTGCGAGGGCTGGGGCGCTGAGGACGACCTTGCGGCGCCGTTCGCTGACGCGGGCGGGCTACCGGCTCGGTCGCAGAGCCATCCAGGACGGTAAAACCGTTACGCGAAGATCGCTCGCCGCGCACGTGGGGCACGCCGGCGGTACTCTCATCCATAACGGCAAAGCTCTCGCGGCGGCGGTCATACTCATCGCGGCGGGCGCTCTCGTACGAAACGCGCAGGATCAACCCGGCAAGCATGAGCGACACAATAATCGACGAACCGCCGTAGCTAATAAACGGCAACGGTTTGCCCGTCATGGGAAACACGTTGAGGATGCCCAGCGCGTTAATCAAAAACTGCACTGCGAGAATGACCGCGGAGCCAGACGCCATAAGCGCGCCCCGGCGATCGGTCGCCTGCTCGGCAATGCGAAACGCCGAGTAGATCAGCATCGCAAACACCAAGAAGAACAGCACGGTTCCGACAAAACCGACTTCCTCGCCAATGATGGCCAGGATGTAGTCATTGTGCGCCTCGGGCAGATACGAGTACTTCATGGTTGAGTTGCCGATGCCACGGCCGAACAGACCGCCCGAGGCAAAGGCCATAATGGCAAGCGTGGCCTGATAGCCGTCACCATACTCGTCGGCCCAAGGGTTCAAGGCAACCTGAATACGCACCATACGGTACGGCTCTGCGACAAGCGCAATCACGATCACGAGAATGCCGAAGATTAGCACGCCGATGATAAATCTGGGGTCGAGACCCGCAAACAACGCCATGCACATGAGGGTCAACAGGATGATCAGGACAGTACCGAAATCGGGCTGGATAAAGATCAGAAAGAGCGAAATGCCCAGGTAGATGCCCATCTTGCGAAGGAATTCGTTGATGTTGCCACCGGGCGAAAAGAAGCGATCAAGCATGATGGCCGAATACGCAATGGCAAATGGCTTTAAAAACTCGGAAGGCTGGAACTGAATACCGGCGATGTTAAGCCAGCGCGTGGCGCCACGGCTGCCGCTGCCCACCAAGAACACCAGAAACAGTAGCCCTATCATGCCTATGAGGAAGATCCTGAGCACATCCTCCCCAAACCAGCTGTCCGGCAAAACGCGCACGATGGCAATCAGCGCCAGAACACCGACCACGGCAAACGCGGCCTGTCGACCCAGAAAAAACGTCGCCGAGCCATTCTCGTGCAGCGCCTCGACCGAAGACGCCGAGTACACCATCAGCAGGCCAAAGCATACCAAGGTAAACAAGCAGGCCATGAATATCAAACGGGGGCGCATGATACGGGCGGGAACGCCGGCAATATAGCGTTCGCTAAACGACTGCCCGCCGCGGCTGGAACGCGGTGTGCTGCGCCGCGAGGAAGCACGGTCCGAGTCGGGCCTCCTCGTACCTTGTCGGGGGCTCTCCTCTCTCACCGCAACCCCTATTCCATTTGTGATTTCGCTGCAGCGGCAAGCTGGGCCACGTAGTCCTTAAACACGCGGCCGCGCTCCTCATAGCCCGAGAACTCATCGAACGAAGAGCAGGCAGGAGAAAGTAAGATCACGTCACCACGGCTCGACAGCGAACGGGCGACGTCCACGGCGTCGCGTAGGTCATCCGCCTGGGCGATATCCACATCGCCATCGACATCGGCCTCGTCCATAGCGGCGGTGAAGCGCTCGCGCGCATCGCCAAAGCAGACGACCGAGCGCACGTTGTCCATAACGACGCGCGCGAAGTCTGTGAGCGGCGTGCCCTTATCGTGGCCGCCGAGCAGCAAGATCACGTCGTCATCGGGAAATGCCGTCAGTGCCTTCTCGACCGCATCGGTGTTGGTCGCCTTGGAATCGTTGACGTAGCGCACGCCGTCAATCTCGCCACACGGCTCCACGCGGTGCTCGAGCGGCTGGAACGAGGCAAGACCGCGGCAGACACCATCGACATCGGCACCGACCGCCAAGGCAGCCGTGGCGGCGCACAGGGCATTGATAACATTGTGATGGCCCGAGATCTTGAGCTCGGATGTAGCGATGAGCGGGGTCTCGACGCCCTTCAGGCGCACAATCATCTTGCCATCGCGCACAAAGGCGGCATCCTCGCCCTCAGGCTCGTCAAAGGCAACCTTGCAGATGCGACGACCCGGCGTGTAGATGTACTCATCGAACTCGTGAATGCCGGCGTCTTCGACGTCGACAACCGCCAGATCGTCATCGACCATATTGTCAAACAGTTTGATCTTGGCAAGCGCGTAGTTCTTATGGCTCTTATGCCAGCCCAAGTGGTCGGGAGTGATGTTGAGCAGCACCGCCACGCGGGGGTGGAGCTCGGTTGTCGTAGCAATCTGATAGCTCGAGAGCTCAGCCACAAACCACTCGTTGTGGGCTCGGCCGTCAATCTCGTTGACCGGCGGCTCGCCGATGTTGCCGACAGCAACGCTGGCCTCGCCGGCAGCCTTGAGCAGATAATCAGTCAGCGACGTGGTGGTCGTCTTGCCGTTGGTGCCCGTGATGGCAATCCAGTTATCGGGCGACAGGCGATAGGCAAACTCGGGCTCACCCATAATCTGGGCGGCATGCTCGCGCCCGGCCTTAAAGAAGCCCGAGAACTCCGAGATGCCCGGGCACGTCACGCATACGTCATAGGCGCCCTCGACCTGTTCGGTCCCATAGACAAACGACGCACCAGCAGCCTCGAGCGCACGCGTGGCGTCATTGGGCTCAGAGGTGCCGCCGCCATACACGGTAACGGCGCTTACGCGCTCGGGATGTGCCAGCGCCCAGCGGGCGACATCGAGACCGGATTTGCCCTGACCCAAAACGAGCAGGCTAAAGACATCAGCAAGAGGCATGAAAGACCACTATCCCAACTGGAAGAACAGGGCAAGGCCAACGGCACCAAAGGCCGCAGCGATAATCCAAAAACGGATGACGACCTTGGTCTCGGCCCAGCCCTTCTTTTCGAAATGATGATGGATGGGCGCCATAAGGAAGACGCGCTTGTGCGTAAAGTGGAAGTAGACAACCTGAATCATGACCGACAGGGTCTCAACGATAAACAGGCCGCCGATGATGAGGGAGACGACCTCGGTGTTGGTCATGATGGACGTGCAGGCAAACGCGGCGCCCAGGGCAAGCGAGCCGGTATCGCCCATAAAGATGCTCGCCGGATAGCAGTTGAACCACAGAAAGCCCAAGCAGGCACCGGCACACGCGGTGCAGAAGATGGACAGGTTCACGTCTCCGTGCAAAAACGCCATGGCAGCCATGGCGAGCATGGCAATCATGGAGGTGCCGCCAGCAAGACCGTCAAGGCCATCGGTCAGGTTCACGGCATTAGAAAGACCGGCGATCATCAGCCAGCAAAAGACAATGTAGAGCCACGGGAACGAAAGGCCGCAGATGGTGGTCGAAAGAACACCGAGGTCAATCGTCAGGCCGCCGGGAAAACGAATCTCGGGGGCGACGCCGCACCAGTTAACGGCAAGTACCGTAAAGGTGACACAGATAATGGTTAGACCGATCATCTTGGCATGAGGCGTCAGACCGAGCGAGCGCCCATGCGTAACGGAGGTCAGGTCGTCAATCAGGCCCAGCACGCCGGTCGCCAGCGTGGCGAGGAGCACGAGCACGAGCTCGGTGGTGAGCTTGCCCATCAGCAGGCAGGTCAGCGAGATCGCGACGAGGATGACAACGCCACCCATGGTGGGCGTTCCCTGCTTAACCAAATGACGCTTGGGGCCGTCGGCACGAACCTGCTGGCCGATACCCTCGACCTTAAGCAGCTTGATCCACCACGGCATGAGCAGCAGCGCAATGGCAGCGGCGATGCCAAGCCCCAAAAAAGCCTGATACGTTGGATACGAGGGATTGCCGAACATGGGCTAGCACACACCTTCCACAAAGCGGTCGAGCTCAACAAAGCGGGAACCCTTGACCAGTACAACATCATGTTTTTCAAGCGCGCCGCCCATGCGGTCGAGCACCTGCTGATAATCGGAGAACACCTGGATGCGGTCCTCGTCCATACCCATCATGCGCGCGGCATCGGCCATAAGCTGGGCCAGCTCACCACCCACGCACGCCAGCATGTCGAGCTTCTTGGCGGCGGCATAGGCGCCCACGAGCTCATGCATGCGAGGAGCCTCATCGCCCATCTCGCCCATCTCGCCCAGGATCGCCATGCGAGACCCCGTGCACGAAAGCGAGCACAGCAGATCGAGGCCAGCAGCCATGGATTCGGCACTGGCGTTATAGGAATCGTCAATGACGCGGGCACCGCTCTTGGCGCGCTTAATCTCCTGGCGGTGACCGGTGATCGTGAGGCCCCTAAAGGCAGTATCGATCTGCTCGGTCGTCACGCCCAGGCGATAGGCAACCGCGGCGGCCTTAACGGCATTAGGAACGGACTGCACGCCGGGGATGGCAAGCATGGTATCGATCGTCTCACCCTGGCCAAAATCGAGCGTAAAGACCGGACGGCCCTCGTCATCAACACGAATGTCGCGGGCACGGACCTCATCATCGTCCGAGACGCCGGCCAGCATCACGTCGATACCAGCAGGCTGGGCGAACGTATCGCGAATGAACGGCGTAAAGTCGTCCTCGCCGCCCAAAACCAGCAGCGGCAAGAAGTCGCCAGCGGCGCACATACCCTGGACAATCTCGGCCTTAGCGCGGGCGATATTCTCGCGGCTACCCAAAATGCCGATATGAGAGGTACCAATCTTGCTCACGATGGCAAGGTTGGGATTGGCGGACTGGGACAGGCGCTCAATCTCGTGGAAATGGTTCATGCCCATCTCGAGCACCAGGACCTCGGTATCGGCCGGAGCGGAAAGCACCGTGAGCGGCATGCCGATCAGGTTATTGAAATTGCCCTTGGTGGCCCAGACACGATAGCGCTTGGCGAGCACGGCGGCGAGCACGTCCTTGGTCGTCGTCTTGCCGATGGAACCGGTAATACCAACGACCAGGCAGCCAAGCTCCAGACGGTACGTGTGCGCCAAACGCAGCAGAAAGTCCTCGGGATCATCGGTCAGCAAGATGGCACAGCCCTTGTCCTGCGCCAGCGAGACCAGCTCGGCCTCGGGCTCACGCGTCATCACGACGGCGCCGGCACCCGACTGGACGGCACGGGAAGCAAAATCATTGCCGTCGACGTTTTCACCGGGAAAGGCGACGAAAATCGTCCCTTCCTCGACCTGGCGCGAGTCGATAACGCACCCGCGGCATACCCGATCGGCTTCTCCCGTCACGGTTCGGGCCCCTGTTGCGGCCGCGAGGTTGTTGACGGCGATCTCTATCATTGCAGCTCCCCTGTAAACCTAATAATGCTATCGGCGTATTGTATCCCAGCGCCGCACATGCGTGGTGCAGGGCATGTGAACACCCTCATATGGGACAACAAACCACGCCCCAAAGATTGTAACCCCCTACTTCGTGTGCGGGATACCCAGCACGTCGAGCGCGTTGGCCATAATGGACTGGAACGGCACCGCAGCGGCATCTGAGCCGCTCGGCGTTCCGTCGAGCGTGATATAGCACAGCACCTTGGGCGATTGTGCCGGTGCAAAGCCCATAAAGGACGACATGTAGTTCTCCTTGAGGTAGCCGCCGTTCTCGTCGGCACGTTCGGCCGTACCGGTCTTACCCGCCACGTCATAGCCGTCAACCGCGCCGCCAACGCCCGTTCCCTCGGACACGACCGTCTGCATGCACGATGTCACCTGGGATGCGGCGTCCTCCGAAATCGCGCGCTCGCCTTCGCCCCAGTCCTTCTCGTCGCCTTTGCTGGACTTATAGAAGTGCGGTGTCATCATCACGCCGCCGTTGGCGATGCCGCCCACGGCGCGTGCGATCTCAATCGGCGAGACGGACAGCGCCTGTCCAAAGCTCATCGAGCCCAGCGTGGCGCCGTCATACTGGTCACGCTCCTTGACGATACCCAGGCTCTCGCCCGGAAAATCGACACCAGAGCTGTGACCGATGCCCCACTTGTCCACATAAGCGGCAAAGTCATCGGCACCGATCTTGCGCCCCACCAGGACAAAGCCCACGTTGGACGAACGGCGCATCATCTCGCGCACATCCATGGTCATGGCGTAGTCGCGCTTGTCGGCATCGGTGACGGTATCGTCGCCCACCTTGATGCTCGCCGGCACCTCAAACGACGTACTCGATCGCACGACGCCCAAGTCGAAGCCGGCGCCCGCCACGAGCGTCTTAAAGACCGAGCCGGGCTCGTAGGCGTCGGTGACCAGGCGCAAGTTCATATCCTCGGTCTTGGCGTTTTCCAGATTGGTCTGGTCGTAAGTCGGATACGAGCAGGCTGCCAAGATCTCGCCTGTCGTAGGATCGGTGACCAGCGCCGAGCCGTTCTTGGCCTTAGTCTTCTCAACTGCCTCTGCCAGGGCATCCTCGGCCGCACGCTGGATATTGACGTCGAGCGTCGTCACGATATCAACGCCGTCGACCGCAGCCACCTTTTTATAGGCACCGCCCGCGATATAGCTGCCGTCCCTCGCGCGCTCGCGTACGAGAGAACCGTTCGTGCCGGTCAGAAGCTTGTTGTATTGCTTTTCGAGACCCGTCAAGCCATCGTTGTCCACATTCACTACACCCAGCACCTGCGATGCCAGATTGCCGTATGGATATACGCGCTTCATGGCCTGCTCAAAAAGCACACCGGGCAGGTTCTTCTTCTCCAGCGTCGCAGCATCGTCTTCGTCCACCTGGCGTTTGATATACACCCAGGTTCCATCGGACTCAACGAGCTTGCGGCAGGTCTTTTTATCGATTCCAGTTGCCTTGACCAGCGCCGACACCGTCTTGTCAACGTCCTCGACAAGCTGCGGGTTCACGGCGATGTTGCGACATTCGACCGACGACGCCAGCACGTTACCGTTGCGGTCGTAGATGGTGCCACGTTTGGCATAGAGGGTCTGCGCAAGCAGGCGACGCGCATCGGCACGCTCGCGCAGTTTATCGGCTTCGACAACCTGATAGTCGGCAAGGCGAAAGACGCCCAAGCCCAAGCCAAGCCCAATGAATCCCATGACGGCTTTGCGGCGAGGCAGAGGCGTGCCTGTGAGCCATTCGGTCGGCGAACTCTTGCGCGACCTGGTGTTATGCACTTGAGGGCCGCCCGAGCCGCGAAGTCGCGACGCCGGGTCGTTGCCACGGGACCGCCCGGCGTTGTAAGATTGCCGACCCGTTCCTTGATAACCAGAACGTCCCCGCGACGAGGGACGTCCAGAACCGCGGCCCCTATCGGAACCGCGGCGATAGTCATTTGTCATACTCAGCTACCGTCTTGCTACTGAGCGGTCGCGGTCGCGTTGGCGCCCGCGGCTGCATCCTGCGAAAAGTCAAGTGTAACGCTCTCGCTGGGCTCCACCATGCCATAAGCGCCCGCAAGGTCGCGAATGCGCGTGTCGGCGCCATAGACCGAGTGCATGACCTCCAGGTCGGAGCTCTCATCGGTCGCCTTTTCGAGCGTGTTGGTAAGCTCGGCGTTGCTGTTGAGCACCTGGGCCGTAACGCCGGCGAGCGCCACGCGGGCGACGCCGATCGTCATGAAGATAGCCGCAATGATGCAAAACGTTTTAAGAACGCTCATGAAAACCGGGCTTACCGCCTGGTTTGCCTGACGGCCCGCGCCCGTGTAGACATCAAAGCGCGGCGTGCGCTGCTCACGGGGAGCAACGGGGGCCTGCGGCGTCTCACGATAGGCGGGCATGGCGTTCATATCATAGGCGAGTGCTGCGCTTGAAGTGTTGTAGCCCATGATATGCCGCCTCCCATCCCGAGTACGTTGGTAGTGTGTTTAAGCTTCGTTTATGGTGCGAGCGGGAGGTCCAATATCGCGCGGTCGCGCCTACAGACGCTGCGCCACGCGGATTTTGGCTGATCTCGCCCGAGGGTTGCGCTCAACCTCATCAGGCTGGGCAACCAGGGGTTTGCGGGTGATGACCTTGAGTATCGGCACGTTGCCGCACACGCACACCGGAATCTCCGGCGGACACGTGCACCCCTGGCTCATCTCCTTAAAGTGGTTCTTTACGATACGGTCCTCGAGCGAGTGATACGAGATGACGCAGATACGTCCGCCCGGGTTGAGCCACCTGGTGGCGGCATCAAGCCCTCGTTCGAGCACATCGAGCTCGTGATTGACCTCGATGCGAATGGCCTGGAAACTTTTCTTGGCCGGGTGTCCGCCATGCCGACGAGCGGCAGCCGGGATACCCGCCTTGATGATCTCGACAAATTGGCCGGTGGTTTCGATCGGTTCTTGCTCGCGGCGGCGCACGATCTCGCGCGCGATCTGCGAGGCAAACTTCTCTTCGCCGTAGACGCGTAGAATCCGGGCGAGGTCGTGTTCGTTATAGGTGTTGATGACCTCAGCTGCGTTTAAGGTGTTATTACCCGGATCCATCCGCATGTCCAATGGGGCGTCCTCGTTATACGAAAAGCCCCTGCCAGGGATATCGAGTTGCGGTGACGAAACGCCCAAATCGAACAGGAAGCCATCGACCCCGGGCACCTCGGCCGAGCAAAGCAGCTCGTCCAAGTCGCCGAAGTTGCCCTTCAGCAGCTGGTGCGGAACTCCGGGAACCTCGCGGTCCAGACGGGCGCCAGCGGCCTCGAGGGCCATGTCGTCCTGATCGACGCCGAGCAAAAGGCCCGTCTCCCCCACCTGCGCGGCCATCTTTACCGAATGGCCGGCACCGCCAAGGGTGCAATCGCAGACAACGGAGCCGCTCTTTAGCCGCAGCGACTCAAGCACTTCGCCGAGCATGACAGGTTCATGCCGATATTCTTGTGTCAAGATCCCACGCTCCATCCGTTACCCGTGCCTTGCCCTTACGAGAAGAAGAGGTCCAGCAGGGCCTCATCGTCATCGTCCTCATCGGCCGCGGCGCGATCCCAAACCTCAAGGTGGTCGTAGTTGCCCACAACCGTAACCTCGCGGTCGAGGTTCGCCTGCTTGCGGAGAGACTCGGAAAGACCGATACGACCGGCGCTGTCCACGTCCATCGACGTGGTGCGCTTGTTGATCGCCCTCATGAGCTTCTGGTCATTAATGTCACGCGGGTTAAAACCCTCGTGGCCCTCACGACCCGCGAAGAGTCCTTCGACCCACTTATCGAAGGCCTCGGCAGAGAACACGTACAGAGCATCGACATCCAGGGCTTTAAACACGCGAACGTGCTCTCCAAGCTCCTCGCGAAGGGGCGCAGGCAGGGATAGACGACCTTTTGCATCGAGATTGCGCTCGTATGCACCAGTCATTCCCATGTGCGCCCTCCCCTCGGTTACTCAGATGGCACGTACGCGGGAAACCACCCCGCCTGTCGACGTCATCAATAATAT
>DXZX01000024.1:0-31576 GCA_019419445.1 Collinsella sp. | reverse complement strand
GCTGCGGAAACGCGGGGACCGTTCAGGCTGTTGCGTTGAGATTGAAAATCAACCAAAATGATGGGGAATAGTGGACGAGATTCCGGACTGAGCGGTTTTGATAGCCGATGCCGGGGTGGGTGCCCCTGAGCCGTGCAAAAATTGGAGTATTCTGCAACGATAGGGGGTCTGGTAATTTATTGCAGGCCATATAATGCAGTTCAAGAGTTATCTTAGGGTGTTAATCCGATGAGTTCTTCCTCAAATGCTGCCTAACGCTCTCACGCAAGAGTGATTTCGCTTCACATTTGGATCCACTCGAGGGTGATAGACACCCGGCTCTGCTGAATACTCGCAATTTTGCACGTCGCTAGGGTACCCACCTTGTTAGCCGGCCTAGTTTCCGGCACCGAAGATCCTGCCCTCGGGCGCGAGGCTGCTTGTTTGGGCAAATGATGGGCTGTCGGATTCGACTGTCTGCATGTCATCGATTGCCGGAACTTCATTAATTGTCGGGTCATCCAGCGTGATGCCTTCGAGTGTTGCTTTTTCGAGGTCGATTCGTTGACGATCTTCGGAATCCTGGCGGAGCTGCTTCTGAATTCGCTTTTTCTCTTCTATAAGCCTTCTGAGTACAAACTGTCTCAGGTCCTCTTGCATGATTTGAAAGTCTTTTGGCAGACGCGAGGGGCGTACGCCCTCTTTCCGCTGGATTGCTTCCATGACCCTAACAAAAGCGCTGGCATGCATAAAGGAATAACGACTGACGGTGATGATTCCGTATCCCATGGACGCAAGCGCATTCTTGCGCTCCTCATCGATGGCGCGGTCTTCTTCCGCGTCATGATAAAAACCGTTGTATTCAATGTCTGTGCGAGATTTCTTTAGATATGCATCCATAAAGAACTTTTTGCGTCTCGTGAGATTCTTTGCGGCAGCGGTGACCTGCACCTCGTAATCGGTCTCAATTCCCTTAATACCAAGTCCTCCTTCGCTTTTAGGCAGCGTTAGCATCATGACAAAGGCCGTTTCCATAGGAGACCGGCATCCATCGCGTACACATTGGATCGCCTTTCGGGCAAGGGCCAAACCGTCGCATCTGGTAATGGAATTAAAGAACTGCTTTAACCTTTCGGTCGAGGTGAGCGCGAAACGCTCGGTATAGGAGGTGGAAGAGTCGGTTCCAAGGGAATAAGCGCCGCACAGTTCAAAGTAGTACTCCACTAGTTCGCGAAAAGAAAGATAGGTGGCGGCCTGAAGTGCGCAAAGCTCAACGCCAACAATGAAGATGCCATCTTTGAGCTCTATAAAGCGTGAGTTCGAGAATCGTTTTGAAGAAACGTGGCACTGACAGTTCATCGCATAGCGCGCATTCCTGCGATCAAACACCATCACCTCGAGGGAATCATTTGCGTCGAGGGAAACATCATTTTTGGTGAGCCATTCTGTGGCTGCGTCAAGGAGCGTTCCGGTGGGACATGATCCGTAAATCGCGGCAGGACTACAGGATTCGATGCCTTTCGCAGACACCGAATGCGCGGCCTGGTAGACCGCTTTTGCAGTGGTATGTGACAATACGATACTCATGGTATATATCGTGTCAGCTAATGTCGTGTTGATGGCGCTGAGTGGAAAAGCCGTTTTAGAGGTCTAACCAAATGCTGTCCAAAAGCTTGACGCAATTATGGGCTGGTATGCCCTAAATAAAAGTTTTCGCAGCTTAGCTATAGCATATAAATACTCAACTGCCGCACATTTGATAGTGATGCATCACCATCCGACAACGAATTACGCGTCGGGAATTGGCCGAAATCGTTCAAAATGAGGGTTCAGAATTTGTGATGGCAAATCTATCTGTGGAACGTAGGGCGGCCCCGCTGCGGGGTTTCCCGCTGCGGGGCCGCTCGTGATCTACGCCGTGTTTGTCGTAGACGTTTCTACTTGGCAAATAGGTTCTTGAGGTTGAACTCGGCTTGGACGGTGCGGAGCATGAGGTCGGTGTCGTCCAGGCCCAGATGCTGCTCGTTGGCGTCGGCGGCGAGGGTTCCACGGCGGCGCGCCCAGTTCTCGAGCGCGGCGGGGGCGGATTCGCGGGGGAGCGAGCGGACGTCGGCATCCAGGCTGCGGCAGATCTGGCGCGAGTCGATGACGATAATCTTGCCGGCACGACGCGCCTCGGCGTAACCGTCCAGGTGAATCTTGAACCAGCTGTCCTCGAACGCGGCGTTATGCGCCATGTACGGGTACTTCTTCATAAGCTTGAGCAGCTGCTTCTGCAGTCCCTTGTTCTCACGGAAGGGCGTTTTGCCGTCGATGTCGTCCCAAGTGATGTGGTGGATATTCGACAGCGGCACGTCCTCGCCGCGATAGATGTCGGGCAGGCCGCAGTAGTGTGCTTCGGCGTCATGCGGCACGGCGTCGCTGGTGAGCTCCATGATTTCCCAGCCCACGTTGATGATGTAGCCGCGCTCGGGCGCGCGACCGGTGGTTTCGATGTCGATGCCCAGCACCGTGCCTTGGATGGGCTTGCGGGCGTAGGCCACGCCGAGCGCGTCGCGGTCGCCGCGGATTTCGCGCATGACGGACGCGGCGGTGCGCTTTTGCATCTTGCCGATGGCAGCGCAGGTGTCGGCATCGGACAGGCCGCGCGAAAGCGTCGCGGGCGTCACGTTGCGCAGGCGCGCCTCGCCAATCTGGTCGCACAGGTCGCGGTTGCGGTCAGCCAGGCCGCGCACGGTGGCAAAGTCGAAGCTGGGGTCGCCCTCGGCGGTAAAGTACTCGGTTTCGAGCACCTTAAGGGCCTCCTCGCCCTTCTGGCGCTCGGACTCCATGGCGCCGTGATCGCCATAGATAAACATGGGGATAAACGGCTGGCGCTCGTATTCGAGTGCTTGTGAAACGTTCATATAACTGCTCCTTGGACGGGCCGTGTCGCGCGGCTCGGTGGCATTGAGTTATGGCGAGATGATAGTTTACCATGGGCAACTATTGGCATCGCGCCTAGGACAACTACAATACCCTAGTTGACCGCTAGGACTTTTACAATGCTGCCGAAAGACATGAAAGGTTCCATCCGTCATGGATTTGCTGATTGATATTCTGCTCGACGCCGGCAAGGACACGCTCTCGCTGGTGCCGTTTTTGTTGGTGACGTATCTGGCCCTCGAGACACTTGAGCACGTTGCGGGCGACCGCGTCAACGGCGCTATCAAGCGCGCCGGCGCTGCGGGTCCCGTGGCTGGCTCGCTGCTGGGCATTGTGCCGCAGTGCGGATTTTCGGCCATGGCAGCAACGCTGTACGCCGGCCGTGTCGTGACGCTGGGCACGCTGGTCGCCGTGTTCCTCTCGACCTCCGATGAGATGCTGCCGCTGTTGCTCGCCGAGCAGGTGCCCGTGCAGACCATGGCGATGCTTTTGGCTTCGAAGGCACTGATCGCGCTGGTCACGGGCTTTATCGTGGACGCGGCTATCCGCGGCCTTCGTCGTAATGCCCGCGCGCATGCGGCGATTCGCCGTACCGTGCTGGGGACCGCTGCCAATCCGGCTCATGTGAACTGCGCGCACGGCGACCATACCGGGGGCGACATCATTGATGAAGTGGCCGAGGCGGGCGTGAGCGCCGACCACATCCACGAGTTGTGCGAGCGCGACCATTGCGGTTGCGATGATGATGAAGATGAACACGAGCGCGACCACGGACACAGCCATGACCACGGTCACGCAGGCGAGCATGAGCACCACCACGGCCATGGGCACGACCACGGTCACTCCCACGAAGGTGCGCCCGTCCTGTCGATTATCCGCAGCGCGATCTCGCACACCGTGCAGGTTTCGGTTTTTATTTTCCTGGTGACGCTGATTCTAGTTGCCGTGCTCGAGACCTTCGGAGAGTCCGCGATCGAGCAGTTCCTGCGTGGCAACGAGACGCTCGCCGTCTTGGGCTCGGCACTCGTCGGCCTGATCCCCAACTGCTCGGCCAGCGTGGTCATTACGCAGCTGTACCTGGAGGGCGCGCTACAGCTGGCGCCGATGCTCGCCGGCACGCTCATTTCCGCCGGCGTGGGCTATCTTGTCCTGTTCCGCACCAACCGCAGCGCTCGTGAAAACGCCGTGTTCCTGGTCATGATGTACGTCATCGGCGCCGGCTGGGGCCTTATCCTATCCGCCTTCGGCCTCTAAGTAGGCCTAAAAAATGGGCTTCAAATAGCCATGCTCGGCGCCTGCGCAATGCGGCGACGCATGGCATTTTGAAGCCCGTTTTTTGTTGAGCCATGGATTCCGAGCGCTCACACCGCGCAAAACAAAAAGGTAGATTTCCGGGCATGTCCCGAAAATCTACCTTGGTTAGCGCAGCAGCTCGGTGAGGTTGCGCTTAAAGCGGGCCCGGTCTTCGCTGGTAAATGCCGCCGGACCGCGAGTGCGACCGCCGGCGCGGCGCACCTTCTTTTCCTCGTGGCGAATAAACAGTTGCATGTCGATGGTCGCCTTATCGTAGACGCGCCCGCGCACGCCGATGGCGGCGGCATCGCGCCCGAGCACCATGCTCGCCAAGCCAATGTCCTGCGTCACGACTACATCGCCCGCCTGCAGGCGTTCGACAATGGCAAAGTCGGCGCTGTCGGCGCCCATGCTCACATCGAGCGTCGTGACCCAAAATCCGCGTCGCGCATGCTCGACGTCGCGCGGATCGTCGCGGCGAATGTGGCGTTCCAGGTTCTGTGTGCTGTTGCCGGCGATAACGACGGCGACGCCCGCCCGCCGCGCGCAGTCAATCGACTCGCGCGTGACCGGGCAGGCGTCTGCATCAATAAAGAGCGTTCGCGGCATCTAGTGCACCAGTTTGCCAAATTGAATAGCGCGAACAATCAGCGTTACGCCAAACACCAGCAGTGCGGCGCCGCTAAAGATGACGAGCATCTTGGCCGACCACAGCGGATAGATAAACACGAACATGCCGGCGATGATGGAGAGCGCGCCGCTCAGGATGGCGAGGGCACGGTTGGACGAAAGCTCGGACTCCAGAATGGACATGACACCTTCGACGATCCAGCCAAAGCCGGCCACGATAACCACCATCGTGGTGAGCGTCGCGGTCGAGAAGGCCTGGTTGCGCAGGATTATGACGCCGCCCAAGATAATGAGTAGGTTGGAGATGATGCTCGTCACGCGCCAGCCGGTGGGCAGCAGTGGCTCGAAAACAGCGGTAAACAGCCTGATCGCGGCCGTGATCACAAAGTAGAAGCCCAAGACGGTCGTTAGGAAGACGAGGGACTTGGCGGGCGCAAACAGCAGTGCGATGCCGGCGACGAGCGCCAAGACGCCCGTGATGGCGTAAATCCAGCGCACGGCCTTGACGGCCTTGCCTGCCATGCTTTTCTCGTCAAATCCAAACTGGCTCGATTTTTGGTCATCGTTCTTAAAGATGCCCATAATGTCTCCTTTCCGTGCGGCGTAAGCCTTGATCGTTACAACCAGTATCGCCTAAAGGCGCTGGCGTATGGGTCGGGGAGGGCGAAACGTAACCCAAAGGCCCCGAATTGTTTCCGTTGTTCCCCACGTCGCGATTTTCTATTCAACAGGTGTAGAACATTGCAGCCCTGTTCGTTATTGCCTACGTTTTAGGTTAGATTTTCCTAAGAACAATTGCCCGAAATTGGGGGTCCCTATGAACGAAGCAGTTCCCGCAGCGCCGGTAAGCGCTGAGTCGATGGCAAAGCAGGGTTGCGAAAAGCTCGGCTTGGACGCGTTTGATGCGTTGGTTCGCTGCGCCCGCACGTGCCGTCGCTTTGACGAGTCCATGCGCGTGCCGCGTGAGCTTTTGCTTGAGCTGGCGGAGCTGGCGCACCTGACTCCCTGTGGTGCCAATGCTCAGCGTCTGCGTTTTCATGTGGTAAGCGGTGCAGAGGACTGCGCGCGTGTATTTGACGAGCTTGCATGGGCCGGTGCGCTCAAGGATTGGCCGGGTCCCGATGAGGGCGAGCGCCCGACCGGCTACATCGCGATTCTTGCCGAGCGCGCCGTTCCGGGTAAGCCCGCCGCTCCTATTACTGAGGTCGACACGGGCATTGCCGCGCAGACGATGATGCTCGCCGCCCGCAGCGCCACGCCCGAGGTGGCTGCCTGCATGTTCAAGGCCTTTACGCCCCACGCGATCGATGCCATGGGGCTCGATAGCGACAAGTATGAGCTCAAGCTGATCATGGCGTTTGGCGTTCCGGCCGAGACGCAGGTGATCGATGCGATCGATTCCAACCCCGACGGCTCAATTAATTACTGGCGCGACGAGGCGCAGGTGCACCACGTACCCAAGCGCCCGCTTGCCGACGTACTGGTGTAGCTGAGCGTCACCGCGGTGTGATCCGGCGGTAAACCACCACAAAGGTACCTGTCCCCTTTGCGGTGGTGCGAGGGGAGGACGTGTGGCAGATTTGTATTTGGTGCGGCATGGGCAGACTGAGCTCAATGTGCAGAACATTTTGCAGGGTGGGCACGATTCGCCGCTTACGGCGCGCGGGCGCGAGCAGGCGCTGGCGACGCGCGCGGCGTTTGAGGCGCGTGGCGTGACCTTTGACCGTGTGTATTCCTCGCCGTTGGGCCGGGCGCGGCATACGGCTGAGCTAATTGCTGGTGAGGGCCGCTCGATAGAGCTGGTCGATGACCTGCGCGAGTGGCATTTGGGCTCGCTGGAGGGTACATCAAATCGCGAGATGCCGCCGCAGCCCTGGGGTGATTATCCGGTGGCCTTTGGTGGCGAGTCTGAAGGCGAGCTCCAGTCGCGCATGGTCGCGGCGCTGTCCCACATCATGGCCAGGCCGCAGCACGACTGTGTGCTGGCAGTCTCCCACGGCTCTTCCTGCCAGGAGTTTCTTGAGTATGTGACTGGCAGGGGAGAGCTACCCGACAACGGTGCCGTGCTTCATTTTGGCTATTGCGACGGTGCGTTTTCGCTCCTTGATTGGTAACGAACGAAAGGACCCCTATGAATAAAGACCTGTATCTGGTTCGTCATGGGCAGACAATATTCAACCTTAAGCGCATTATTCAGGGTTGGAGTGACTCGCCGCTTACGCAGTTGGGTTGCGACCAGGCGGCGCGTGCCGGCATGTTCTTACGTGCGCGCGGCATTGAACCCGATCATGCCTACACCTCCACACTTCATCGCACCGAGCAGACTATCGCCAACCTGTGGCCGGGCTTGGCGTACGAGCGCCTGGACGGTCTGCGTGAGTGGTTCTTTGGCGACTTTGAGGCCGAGCGCGTGATGCTTATGCCCGAGCGCCCGTGGCGAGATTTCTATCGTCAGTTTGGCGGCGAGGGCCAGATGCAGGTGCGCGAGCGCATGGCGGCGACGATAACCGATCTTATGCGACGTCCGGACCACGAGTGCGTGCTCGCGGTGAGCCACGGTTCGGCTATCAAGGAGTTTTTGGACCACGTGCGGGGCGCGGCGGCCGACGAGCGCGAACGCGTGCCGGGCAACTGCTCAGTGCTGCATTTTGCGTTTGACGATGCGGCCGATACGTTTGAACTGGTCGAAGTCTTTACGCAGGAAGACTACGCGCGCGAGCTGGGGCTTGAACCGCTCGTGGCTACTGCGGGTCCGCAGCGCGGATAACGCGAGCGCGGCGGCACGGGTCGTCGGCATAACTTCTCGACGCAAAAGGGGCGGAGATGCATGTACCTGCTGCATCTCCGCCCCCTGTTTGTTGGGCTGCCGATTTTTGTGCTGGACGGTCTGGTCTTGCTAGAACCGCGCGACCTGGTGCGTGAGCAGACCCGTCGGAACCTGCGCCGCGCCGCCGCTGACCTGCGCGGCGGGGAAGAGCGCAGCTACGGCAAAGTTGAACGGCTCTTTGCCCGTGTAGGTGCCGGCGGCACGTGCATCGTCGGCCAGGAGCTGTGATGCCTCGACTAGTGCGACAGCGTAGGCAGGGTCGTCGGCCAGTGCCGGCTCCGGCGCCTGGTCGAGCATGGCGCGGATGGCCCCGACGGCGTCCTCGCGCTTGACCTCCCACACGCGGTGCGTAATGCCGGCGGGGTCGGTGACGGCATAGAGTGAAGCGCCCTCTTTTGCGGCGCCGAGGATGATATCCATGACGGGAGAGGCTTCGTAGACAAGCGTTACGGGACGGGGCTGTACCTTGAGGTCGGCGATTGCGCGCGCAGCGGCGGTCGTATCGGCGGCAACCGCGTCGCCGCCCGCCAGCGCACCAACCGGGCAGATCGCCACGACACCCGTCACACGTCCCGGCTCGCCCGAGCATTCGTACACGTAATACGCCGCACCCGGGTCCTTGAGCATCAGACCATCGGCAAGGGCTCCGCGCAGAGCATCGTTGCCGCTCAGGATGCTGCCCATTGCAGGCAGCGCCTCGAGCACGCGGTCCTGAGCCGGGCGGATGCAGGGAAACGGAAGTGCTTTCATGGGCGGTCCTAACGCACGAGTCGGTTTGTTCGCGGCTTATTATGCCCCAACTTGGCCGCTCGCGTCCCAGAGCACGTTATCGGCGAGCGCGATTAGCACCTGCTGACAACGAACGATATCGGCGTGGGGCACATATTCGTTGGGCTTGTGCGCGAGCGCGAGCGACCCGGGACCGTAGCTCATGCAATTGCGGTTACCTGTCTTGCCGGCAATGACGGCGGTGTCGGTGTAGCCGGTAAAGAAACCGACGGTCGTGTCCGCGTCCGTCACGTCATCGGCGGCACGCTTGAGCGCTGCTAGAAGGGGAGAGTTCGGGTCGCGCTCGATGGCGGGGCGGTCGCCCGTTACGGTGTAGCTGCCATGGCAACCGGGAACGGCGGCTTCGGCGACGGCGATGGCCTGCTCTACCATGCGCGTCGCGGCGGCCGTATCGGTCGGCGGGGTCAGGCGCATGTCGACCCAGACTTTGGCGCGGTCGGGTACGACGTAGGGGCGATATCCGCCCTCGATTTGGCCAAACGTGATGGTCGAAGGCCCCAGCTCATCGTGCGCGGGCAGCGCCATAAACGCGCGACGGAGCGAACACACGACCTCGGCCATGGCAGCGACGGCATCCGCGCCCTTCCAGGGCTGGCTCGCATGCGCCGTCACGCCAGTCATTTCAATCTCGAACCACGTACGCCCCTTGTGCGCCACCTGGATCTGTCCGTCGGTGGGCTCGGTGTCCAGCACCCATTCACGCGAGCCGACCCAGCCAGCATCGATCGTGGCCTCTGAGCCGCGCATAAAGTCCTCCTCGTCGACCGAGCAAATGAGTGAGAAGCCACGGCGGGGCAGCTTGCCTTCTGCCGCCACGCGCTCGAGCGTATGGACCAGTGCGGCAATGGCGCAGGCCAGGCCACCCTTCATATCGCAGGCACCGCGGCCATAGAGTTTATCGTTGCGCACGATCGCTCCGAGCGGCGGAATGTCCGCGTCCCAGCCATCGCCCAGTGTAACGGTATCCATATGGCAGATATAGACGAGCCGTGGCTCGTCGCTCAGTCCCGGCACGGTGACCATAAGGTTGCGGCGCCGGGGCAGCACCTCGAGTTCCTCAACCTGCACGGCATCGAGTACCGGATGGCTCAGCTGCGCCAACCGTTCCTCAACCAACGCTTTGATATAGCGTTCAATCTCGCCCTCATACGCACCTGGGTCGGAACTGTCGATCCGCACGAGCCCTTGCGTAAGCCGCCAGGCAAAATCTGTATCAACCATAGGCACCTCACAGATAGTTAGGTCAACATACAGATTGTATGCCAAGAAGCGGCTCGGTGCATTTAATGGAGCGCTCACAAAAACGGGGGCGCCTCTCGTGCGAAAGGCACCCCCGCGGGCATTCAATGTCAGTGACGGGCAGGCCACATGGGGAGCTGCCCGTCAGGTCAGTCGGCGCTACTTGATCACGCGCACGCGATACATCGACGGAATCTGCTTGAGCGCCTCGATGGTGCTGCTGTCCAGGTGCTCATCGGTGTCGAACATGGTGTAGGCGTTCTCGCCGGCGGACTCGTTGGTCATACGCTGCACGTTGGCGTTGTCTTTGGCCAGGATTGCCGTGATCTGGCCGATCATGTTGGGCACGTTGGCGTGCAGGCAGGCGATGCGGCTTGCGGCGCGCGCCTTGCCCATGCTGCAGGCAGGATAGTTGACGCTGTGCGCGATATTGCCGTTCTCCAGGTAATCCTTGAGCTCGCTGATGGCCATGTCGGCGCAGTTGGCCTCGGCTTCGCCGGTGCCGGCGCCCGAGTGCGTGGTGATAAACGTATTGGGCATCTTGACCGTCTTGGGCGTGGCGAAGTCGCAGCTAAACCAGCTGAGCTTGCCCTCGCGCAGGGCGGCGTCGACGGCGTCCTCGTCAATGATGGTTTCGCGTGCGTAGTTGATGAGCACGGCGTCGGGTGCCAGCAGGTTAATCTGCTCGGTGCTGATCATGCCGATGGTGTCGGCCTTGCTGGGCACGTGCACCGTGAGGTAATCGCAGCCGCGGCAGAGATCCTCGAGCGTGCCCACGCGCTGCACCTCGCGGCTCAGCACCCACGCGTGCTCGACGGAAATGAACGGATCGTAGCCGTAGACGTCCATGCCCAGGTCGACGCAGGCGTTGGCGACCTTGGAGCCTACGTTGCCCAGACCGATGACGCCGATGCGCTTGCCCTTGAGCTCGCGGCCCACAAAGGCCTTCTTGGCCTTTTCGGCATCGACCTGAATCTCGGGATCATCGGCGTTGTCGCGCACCCAGTTCATCGACTGCACCACGCCGCGGCTCGAAAGCACCAGCATGCCCAGGACGAGCTCCTTGACGGCGTTGCTGTTGGCGCCGGGGGAGTTAAAGACGACGACGCCCTTCTTGGCGTACTCCTCGACGGGAATGTTGTTGACGCCGGCGCCGCAGCGGGCGATAGCGCGGATGCCCTCGGGCAGCTTGTAGCCGTGCAGGTCGGTGGAGCGCATCAGAATGGCGTCGGCCTCCTCGGTGGTGCTTACAAACTCGTAGCCCTCGCCAAACTCGACTTTGCCGTCCTTGGTGATGTCGTCGATGGTTTTGATCTTGCGCATGAAAAACTCCTTAGCAGGTTTGGTTTAAACAGGTGGTTTGAAGTGGCTGGTCGGCCCGCGGGTTGCGGGCTAGTTAGATCGCGGGCTCAAACTATGCTGCGCTTCGAAGTCCTTCATGTACGAGGCCAGTGCCTGCACGTCTTCCATGGTCACGGCGTTGTAGACGCTTGCGCGCATGCCGCCCACCAGGCGATGGCCCTTGACGTTTTGAATCTGGTGCTCGGCCGCGCCTGCGACAAAGGCCGCGTCGAGTTCGGTGTCGCCGGAGCGGAAGGTAACGTTGGCGATGGAGTGGCTGTCGGCCTGCGTGGTGCCATGGAACAGCTCGCTGTGCTCGAGCAGGTCATAGAGCAGGTTGGCCTTGGCCCAGTTGCGTTCGGCCATGGCGGCAAGTCCGCCGGTCTCCTCGACCCAGTGGAACACCTTGCCGCATACGTAGATGCCAAAGGTGTTGGGCGTGTTGAGCATGGAGCCCTTGGCGGCCTGGGTCTTAAGGTCCATGTACTGCGGCGTCTGCGCAAAGGCGGGGCCATCTGTGATGAGGTCGTCGCGCACGATGACCACGGTCACGCCCGCGGCGCCGGCGTTTTTCTGCGCGCCGGCGTAGATGAGTCCGTAGCGTTCGACGTCGAGCGGCTGCGACAAAAAGCAGCTCGAGACATCGGCGACCAGCGGTACGTCGCCACAGTTGGGCAGCTCGTGGTACATGGTGCCAAAGATGGTGTTGTTCTGGCAGATGTAGACGTAGTCGAGCCCGTCGCCTGCGGCCTCGGCGGCAATGCGCGCGTTGATGTCGGCCATGTTGGGAATGCGGTCGAAATTGGTGTCCTCGGAGCTCGCGAGCAGCACGGCCTCGCCGTACTTGGCGGCCTCCTTGTATGCCTTGTTGGCAAAGTTGCCGGTCACGATGTAGCCGGCGCGGCCGCGGCGCATGAGGTTCATGGGGATGCCCGCAAACTGCAGCGTGGCGCCGCCCTGCAAAAACAGGACACGGTAGTTGTTGGGGATGCTCAGCAGGCGACGCAGGGTTGCCTCGGCGTCGTCGATGATCTGCTGGTACATGCTAGATCGATGGCTCATCTCGAGCACGGACATGCCGCAACCGCGGTAGTCCATCATCTCGTCGGCGATCTCGGCGAGCACGCTTGTAGGCAGTGCGGCCGGGCCAGCTGAGAAGTTGTGCACACGTGCCATCTTCTGGTTCCCCTCGTAGTCGTTTGAACGTTCGGGATACTTTAGCACAGTGGAGCGGTAGGCGCGACCGCATCACGGTAAAACTCGACTACGCCGCTATGATTTACAGGATGGTTACATGGGGGAGGGGCGCTTTACTCCTCAGGCAAATCCAAATCGGCGAGCGAAGACATAAGGTTCTCTAGGCGCTTGATCTCTTCGTCGCAAATTAGCCACCTCCTGGTCACTACGACGCCAGCGTGGCAATGACGGCTTCGTCGCCGGCGTATATTAGGGTGTTGCCATCGGGGATGATCGTCTGGCCTCCGCGCTTGAGCATCACCACAATAAACGGATGCTTGCCTTGCGACACATCGCACAGGCGCTGGCCGGCCAAGCGACCGTGGGGTGTCACGGTGACCTCGCGCAGTGTAACCTCGGCACGCTCTTCGAACGTTGGGGCGGCCATCACCAGCAGATCGCCTTCCTGGATCACGGTGTCGCCATTGGGCAGTACCGGGTGCGCACCGTCGCGCAGCACCAGGACCACGAGCATATCTGTGGCGCTGCCAATATCGGCGAGCGAGCGTCCGGCAAACGGATGTCCAGCGCCCACCTTGAGCTTTACAAACGACATGCCGTCCTCGTCGCGGTAGTCGTTAAAGGTGCGGCGCACGTCGCCGGTCGCATCGATCATATCGAGCTTCTTCGCCACCGCCGGCAGAAGCGAGCCCTGCACCACAATGCTCGACACGGCAACCACAAACACCAGGTCAAATAGGTCGTGTCCGCCGGGAACGCCGGCCACCACGGCAAAGAGACTAAAGACGACCGAAGCTGCTCCGCGCAGGCCCGCCCAGCTTACGAGCGCGACCTGGCGAGGGTTCGTCCTAAACGGCGCCAGCAGCATGCCTACGGCGATGGGGCGGCTCGCAAAGAGCATAAACGCCATGAGTGCCAGGCCCGGTAGCAGCATTTGCGGCAGGCGTGCGGGTGTAACGAGCAGGCCGAGCAAGAAGAAGATTGTCATCTCGGCCATCTCGGTGAGGGTGTCAAAGAAGTGCGCCATCTCGACCTTGCCGGTGATGTCGCTGGCGCCCAGTACAATGCCTGCCAGGTACACGGCCAAAAAGCCGTTGCCGCCCAGGTGGCTCGGCAGCGCGTAGGCGACGATGGCCACGGCGAACAAGAAGATGGTCTGCGCGTCCTTGGCCGTTGCGTGCGCGCGTTCAATCAGGCGGCCCGCCGCCCAGCCGATGGCAAGGCCCAGGCCCACGCCCAGGATAATCTGCTTGGCCAGCAGTGCGGGAATGTTGATGTCGCCGCCGGCCGCGAGTGTAGCGAGCACAGCGGTGAGCATGTAGGCGACGGGGTCGTTGGAGCCCGATTCGACCTCGAGCAGCGAGTCGGTGCCACCTCTCAGCGACAGGCTGTGCTCACGCAGTACGCTAAAGACGCTCGCCGCGTCGGTGGATGCCACGACCGATCCCAGCAGCAGGCTGCCGATCCAGTCGATCCCCAGCGCGAAGTGGGCGAACACGCCGGTGATGCCGGCAGTGATGACGACGCCGAGCGTGCTCAGCAGCACCGCCGGCGCAGCGACGGGCTTGGCGCGGTCGATATTGGTGTTAAAGCCGCCGTAGAACATGATGAACAGCAGCGCCGTGCTGCAGACGGTTTCGGTGAGTGCGTAGTCGCTAAAGTCGATATGCGTCGGGCCGTTGACGCCCAACAGCATGCCCAGCGCGATAAAGATGAGCAGGGTGGGGAAGGGGAGTTTTTTGCCGACGGGTTTGATGGTCAGGCACAAAATGATGACGAGGCCGATAAAGAGAAGGATCTGGTTCATGGATAGTGTCCGCTCCTGGGTGGTTGGCGTGGCACGGTCAGTTGTTTGTGGTTATTTGTACCCAAAGATGGTGGGTTTATGGGGTTGGATTGCGGGCGTGCGCGATATCGTCATAGACGGCTGCCGTCTTTGCCTCTGCTCGGAAACCCTTTCCAGCTTTATTGCAACGGAGTACAATGGGTAACGTTTAAGTTCAACTTGAAGTTTTAGTTGCGGCACCGGGCTTCGGCCGCAATGCAAGGAGAGGCGTACCATGGCGATCTATGTGACATCTGATGCTCACGGGCACGTGCGTGCGCTTGACGAGGCCCTGTCTAAGATCTCGTTGACGTCCGACGACACGCTGTACGTGCTGGGCGACATGATCGATCGCGGGCCCGATCCGGTCGGCGTTATTAAGCTCGTGCGCTCGCTGCCCAACGCCCACGTGCTCAAGGGTAATCACGAGCAGATCATGCTCGATGCCATCATTGGTCAGGATCCGCTCGATGCCGAGACCTGGGATATCAACGGTGGCTGGACGACGCGCGAGCAGCTCAACGACATGGAATTTGAGGCATACGAGGAGCTCGTGCGATGGATGGCCGCGCTGCCGCTCTACGCGGTGGTCGAGACTGCCGAGCGGCCGTACCTGCTGGTGCACGCCGGCATTCAGACCGAGGCGGCGCGTGCGTTTTTGCTTGAGCATGGTGTCGATTGCGGCGACGGCAGGGGAGCGGTCGATGCCGATCGCGAGCTGCTGCAGCAAATGCTCGCCGTACAGTCGTCCGATGACTTGCTCTGGATTCGCCATGGCTATTGGGATGCCCCGACGGGGCTGCTTTCTGCCGAGGGCAAGGGTTCGGTCGTGGTGAGTGGCCACACGCCAACGGTGTCGCTCGGGCGTTATTGCGAGGTCGGTGGTCTTGCGGGGCTCGATGAGGAATCGGGACGAGGGCAGATCGTGCGCTTGGGCGGCGAGGACACTGCCGGCGTGCCCGATCGCATCGATATCGATTGCGCCGCCGCCACCGGCTCCGAGTTCGGTCGCGTGGGCATCCTGCGGCTCGATGATGGGGCGGAGTTCTACGCGAATATCAACCCGGGCGAATAATCGGTGCAAGGGGTAGCTAATTTTGGACGGGGCCTTTTTTGACTACTTTTGCCCTTCTGCCCGCAAATTGATTTTTCAGGGACGGGGATTAAATAATCATTTGGCTGCCCGCTGGCTAAGTGAGTAGACTTTTTTGGAAATGCCGAGCACCCAACATATTTGCCTCAATAAAACCGCAGGTCACGGACTTGTGCTTTGTCGGTGTGGTGCGGGATTCGGTAAAAGTCTACTCACTTAGTTTTGCGTGATGCATATTGTTCGCAATGTGACCCCAGCCGGGGTGATTCCATCGCAAATTCCGGTGACCGTGGGCAGCTAATTAGGCGCCGTAGGGGTTGCGGTCGCGCTCGATGCGCTGGCGGATGTGGGCGTACTCGATTATCAGCAGCACCAGGAGTAGGGCCATGATGGCTAGGTAGCTCACCACGGCGCCCATCAGGCCCAGCAGGTTGATCAAGATCACCGGCAGCACTACGCTTACGGCGAAGCAGATCAGGTAGATTTTGGTGACGTCGCCGGCATGGCGCAGCACCGTGATGATGGCGTAGATAAAGTCGATGGCCGCGGTGACGCCGCCGGCGAGGACCATTAGCAGTGCCAGCGTACGGTAGCGTTCAAAGCTGAGGCCGTACATAAAGCTCATGAGGGGAATACCGGGACCTGCCATAAATGCGGCGCACACGCTGGTGATAACCACGATCAGTGCCATAACGGCAATAATAATCAAGTCAAAGCGGCGACGCTTGCGCGGATTCGTCCAAATGCTCGACAGACGCAGAAGCTGCGGTTTATAGACAAATCCGATGCTCAACAAAATGGCCTGCGCTGGAAAGAACAGGGCATTAAAGTACAGCTGATACTTGTAGGCCAGCGTGCCTTCCATCACGAACTTGGGCATGCTCTCGATAAGGTTGAACAGGAACAGCGCGCCAAAAAGCGGGGCGCACTGGATAAACAGGTGACCGACCTCGCGCAGGCTCACGCGGCGCGATTTTTCGGTTTCGAACAGGGCGAGCGGGGCGGTGACCAGCACGAGCGAGGCAATCGCGGCGATGCCCATGGCCATGGCGGCGATGGGCATGCTGCGCGTGAGGAACAGTGCCACGCTAAAGACCGCGATGACGCCGACGGATCGTAGCGTTTGGCTCATGCCGGCCAGGTAGAGTTTGTCGGCCTGCTGCAGGCGGCCCTCGTACACGTCGTCAATGCCGTCGATCACCTTATACAGGTAGACGCCCAGGCCGATTGTGGCCATCTGCGCATCGTAGCCGCGGGCGCTGCTGTATACCAGGCCGCATGCCAGCGCGAGCGCTCCGCAGATCCAGCGGTTGAGCTGGTAAGAGGCAAAGGACGTCTTTTCGTCGATGTCCGAGACCTGGAAATTGCGCACGCCGTAGTTGCACGCGATCATGATGAGCGTGCCGGTGACAAAGGCGATGGAGAATTTGCCAGCCTCCTCGGCGCCCACGAGCTGTGTGGACACGATGGTGAGCAACGGAAACACCATGCCCCACACGGCGGTGCCCAGGGTATTCCAAAGGTAGTCGCGACGGGTGGCGTGATCTTCGTACTCGGCTTCTTGCGTGGAGAAGCCGCCGCCGTAGACGGCTCCGAGCAGGCGGTTCCACCAGGCATTGACCATGCGGTGGATGGGGCCGGGCTGGCGATCGCGCTCGCGGCGACGGCGTGTGGCCTGGCTGCTGTCGGGACCGCCGGCGTTACGCTGGCTTAGCTCTTGGATTCGTGCGAGCTCCTCGGCGGTGTGCGATGCGGGGAACAGGCCGTTCTCGATGCGTCCGCCCTGCCCGTGCGCCCCGTCCGATACGGTGGGGTCGGCGACGCCATTGCGGCGGGCGATGGCGCGGCGAATGCTATCGAGGGGCGTGATGCTCAAAGCGGAGTCCTTTCTATTGCTGCGCTTTAGTATAGACGCGACGGTGTTCGCTCGTGTTTTTGAACGGATTGTTCAATAATTTCGGCGGGCGGCTGTAATTTGTCGGTAAACGTGCGGTATCCTGTTGAAGTTTTGTGACACCCCCGATGCCGCCCACGCGGTACCAAGGAGCTTCTACCTATGGACGTCGCCGCATTCTTACTGGCTCTTGTGCCGATTATTTGGCTGGTCGTGATGCTGCTGTGCTTTAAATGGCCAGCTTGGAAGGCCGCTATCGGATCGTTTGTCCTTTCGTGCTTGCTTGCCTTCGCATGGTGGCACCTGCCGGCAGCGCAGATCGCGACCGCCTCGCTCGAAGGTTTTTTTGATGGCTCTGTGGCCCATCGTCCTGGTGATCATCGCCGCGGTGTTCACGTATAACCTGTGCGTTCGTACGGGCGCCATGGACGTGATCGGCAGCATGATCACCTCCATCAGCAGCGACCGCCGTCTGCTGGCGCTGCTCGTGGCTTGGTGCTTCGGTGGCTTTATGGAGGGCATGGCCGGCTTCGGTACCGCTGTCGCCATTCCCGCCGGCATGCTCGCGGGCCTGGGCTTTGAGGCCGTGCCTGCCGTGCTCATCTGCCTGCTGGCCAACGGCGTGCCCACGCCCTACGGCTCCATCGGCATCCCCACGGTGTCCGTTGCCGACCTGGTGGGTTTGGATTCCCTTCACCTAGCGACCGTTCAGCTGGTGCAGCTCGCACCGTTCTTTGTGGTGATGCCGCTATTTATTGTGCTGGTTGCGGGCCGTGTTGCCGATGACCAGGGCAATGCCGCGAGTGTGGGCGAGCGTCTGCACGGTGTTGCCGGCGTGGCGTTGCTCTCCGGCGTGTCGTTTGTCGGCGCGGCTCTGGTCGTTGCCATGTTTGTGGGCCCCGAGCTGGCCGTGGTCGTAGGATCCATCGTTTCGCTCGCGCTGACAGCTGCGCTTGCCATGCGTGCCGAGAAGTCGGGGCATCTGGACGCACGCTTCCATATGAATATCGAGGCCGGCGAACAGCTCACCGTTAAATCGGCGCTTTCGGCCTGGTCGTGCTTCATCCTGATCTTTGTGTTGCTGCTGGGCACGTCTAATCTGGTGCCCGCTGTACATGCTGCGCTCGCGCCGTTTGCGAGCCATGTGCAGGTGTATTGCGGTGAGAATCCCGGTACGCTTACGTTTTCGTGGATCAATACGCCGGGCGTCTGGATTTTCCTGGCGGCGTTTGTCGGCGGTGCCATTCAGGGCGCTTCGCCGCGCATGATGGGCGAGGTGCTGGCCGCGACTGTGAAGCAGATGACGCCGACGGTGATCACCATGCTTTCGGTGCTGGGCTGCGCCAAGGTGATGGGCTATGCCGGCATGATTTCGTCGATCAGCGCGTTTTGCATTGCGGTCGCCGGCGGTCTGTACCCGATTCTGGCTCCGTGGATCGGTGCGGTCGGTGCGTTCGTGACCGGTTCGGGCACGTCTTCGGGCATGCTGTTTGGCCCCATCCAGAGCCAGGCTGCCACCGCGCTGGGTGTGAGCGACTACTGGATGGTCGCGTTGAATGCCTTGGGCGTCGCCGCCGGTAAGATGATCTCGCCGCAGACCCTCGCCATTGGTCTTGCCGCCGTGCACGTGCGCGGTAAGGATGCCGAGCTCCTGGGCGCGGTGCTGCCCTACGCTGCCGGCATGCTGGTCCTGATGAGCGCCATAGCCATGCTCGGCCAAGGCCTGCCACTGTAGTCGGCACTTAGGGACGTTCCTTATGTGCCGTCACTTTGGGAACGTCTCTAAGTGCCGGCATCCGGGGACACTCCTTGAATGTTGCCTGTTCAAGAGTGTCCCCAATGACTAGTCGTTTAAGAACGTCCCCAATGACTAGGCCGCTTGCCTGCGATTTTTGACCGTTGGGCGGGCTTGCCGCCCTTGCCGCAAAAACGTTTTTGCATATCGGGTACAACGGGCTTTACGTGAGTAAAGTGCGCGTCGCGTCCACGTGTCGCGTTTTTAAAGGAGGCCCCATGCCTGGTGTTACCCCTGCAGAAGTTCTGTCCAACTTTGGTATTACGCTCGTTGAAGATCCCGCCGAGAATCAACCCCGTCTGCTGGTGGACCTGCCGGCGGCAGAGCTTGTCGAGCACGCTATTCGTCGCAAAGAGGGCCGTATGGCTTCTAATGGCGCGCTCGTGATCGAGACGGGGGAGCGCACTGGTCGTTCGCCCAACGATCGTTTTATCGTTGACACCCCCGATGTTCACGACAAGATCGCCTGGGGTGCGGTCAACCGCCCACTGTCCGTCGAGAGCTATGAGGCCATCAAGGCCGGCATCGTCGACTATCTCAACGAGCGCGACGTGTTCGTCACCCGCGGCATGGCGGGCGCCGACCGCAACCACACGCGTCGCCTGCTCGTTGCCTGCGAGCGTGCCAGCCAGGCACTCTTTATTAAGCAGATGCTCGCTCGCCCGCTTGCCCGCGAAATCGCGCGCACCGGCGAACCCGACTTCTGCGTGCTCGCAGCGCCCGGTTACCAGTGCGACCCCGCCATCAAGGGCCTCAACTCCAGTGCCGCCGTGGTCATCAACTTCCAGGAGCGCGTGATTTTGGTCGCGGGTACCGGCTACTCCGGCGAAATCAAAAAGTCCATCTTCAGTGTCATGAACTACCTGCTGCCTGTCGAGGACGACGTGCTGCCCATGCATTGCTCGGCCAGCATGGATCCCGTCACGCACGAGACCGCCGTGTTCTTTGGCCTGTCCGGCACCGGCAAGACCACGCTTTCGGCCGATCCCACGCGCCTGCTGATCGGCGACGACGAGCACGGCTGGTCCGACATGGGCATCTTCAACATCGAGGGTGGCTGCTACGCAAAATGCGAGGGCCTGGACGCCTTCCACGAGCCCGAGATCTTCAACGCCGTCCGTTTTGGCGCCATTTGCGAAAACGTGGTGCTCGACGAGAACCGCAAGCCCAACTACGACGACATCTCGATCACGCACAACACGCGCGTGGCCTATCCCGTGGAGCACATTCCTAACGCGTGGACTAAGGGCATGGGCACCACTCCGAGTGTCGTGCTGTTCCTGACTTGCGACGCTTTTGGCGTGCTGCCGCCCATCTCGCGCCTGACGGCCGACGCCGCCATGTACCACTTTGTGACGGGCTTTACGGCTAAGATTCCCGGCACCGAGGTCGGCGTCACCGAGCCCACGCCCACGTTCTCTTCGCTGTTCGGCGAGCCGTTTATGCCGCTCGACCCCATGGTTTACGCCAAGATGCTTGGCGAGCGCATTGCCGACGACCGCACGCGCGTGTACCTGGTCAACACCGGCTGGATCGGCGGCGGCTACGGCGTGGGCCATCGCATCGAGCTTGCCTACACGCGCTCGCTGGTCGCGCGCGCCCTCGACGGCACCATCGAGGACAGCGAGTTCGTGCACGACGACATCTTTAACGTCGACATTCCCACGACGTGCCACGGCGTGCCCGATGGCATCCTGGTGCCGCGCCAATACTGGCAGAGCACCGCGCGCTATGACGAGGCCGCGCACAACCTGGCGGTGATGTTCGAGGAGAACTTCGAGAAGAAGTACTCGCACCTGCCCGAGTCCGTCAAAGCCGCCGGCCCGCACGCCCAGGTGTCCGCCGAGGCCCGTCATCACGGCCGCGGCCTGCTGGGACTCCGCCACTAGCTTCGCCGTGAGTCCATATCCACCACAAAGGGGACAGGCACCTTTGTGGTGGTTTTGCTCGTGTGGATGACTCGGGTTACAATACGCCTGACATATCGTCCCCTTCTCCGGATGGGGACAGCGCAAGCGTTCTTGTGACGGCACCGTAGGACTTTGAAGGTGGCCGTTGTAAGGGCGCTTTTTGTTTAGGCGCCCTCACTCGGGCGCGCATAATGAAGGGAGAGCGTATGAAGAGCTTTATTGCCGAGGATTCATTCTGGGAGCTGTTTCCGCAGGCAGCGGTCGGTGTTGTGGTCGTGGAGGGCATGAAGCCCACGGCTCAGATTCCTCAAGAGGACGTGGATGCGATTGCGGCGTTGCTCGACCGCGCCAATATCGATGCGGAGCGTCATCTGACCAGCGACACTATCAGCGAGAACGCACCGGTCAAGGCATGGCGCGAGGCCTATCGTCTGTTCAAGACCAAGAAAGGCGCGCGCTGCTCGATCGAGAACTTGCTCAAACGCGTGCTCAAAGGCAAGCCGGTGGGCCACATTACGCCCGCGGTGGATATTTACAACACGGTGTCGCTGACCTACGCGCTGCCCGTGGGAGGCGAGGATCTGCATGCGATCGAGGGAGACCTTCGCTTGAAGGTGACCGACGGTGGCGATGCGTTCTTGCCGCTTGGCGAGGAGGCGGACGATCCGACGCTGCCCGGCGAGCTCGCCTACATCGACGATGCGGGCGCTGTGTGCCGCTGCTGGAACTGGCGCGACGGCGTTCGCACGGCGCTGTCCGATAATTCGGCCGATGCGTTCCTGGCGATTGAGTGCGTGGAGTCCGAGCGGATGGGGGATTGCCAGGCTGCGATCGATCGCTTAGCCGAGCTGCTTGAGCGCTATCTGGGAGCGACGGTTGTCATTAAGACGCTTGTGACCCGCGACAATCCTTGCGTGGAGCTGTAGTGGCGCCTAGAACCTATTGATGCCCCAAACCACCACAAAGGTGCCTGTCCCCTTTGTGGTGGTTTTTATGTTGATGGGTTAACAAATGGGGTATTTGGGTACGGGTGTCGCCTTATGCGACTAAGATGTTTACCCGTAAGCATTATGCAAGCGAAAGGCGGTCGTCTCCCATGCAGCAGAACGACGAGACACGTTTCGAGGACTTTGTCGGACTGATCAGCGGGCTCTACAAGGAGATTCAGCGCATTAAGACATCCGAGGGCGCAAGGCTGGGCCTCAAGGGCTCCGACGTTATGTGCCTGTACTATCTTGAGCGCAGCAAGGATGGCCTGACTGGCGCTGACCTGGCTCGCATGGCAGGCGTGACCCGCGCCGCCGTCTCGCGTACGCTGGCGCATCTGGAGGAGGGTGGCTACGTCGAGGTCGATGATTCGGGCGATGCCGCCGTTAAGTATCGTGCTCCGGTGCGCCTGACCGCTCTGGGCGGCGAGAGCATGAGCGAGGCGGACCGCATCATTCGCGAGGTGCTCGATACCACCGGTAAGGCTATGGGTGTGGAGCAGCGCGAGCAGATGTATGCGTCGCTGCGCACGATTCTCAACACCCTGCGCGAGATCTAAGGCCGCCAAGGCATTTGCTTCCAATTAACAACTGCATAGTCCCGTTTGAGTGCGTATGCCGTGCCGGGGCATTGCTGTCAAAATTCCCCGCGAGAGGTCCGCGAAAGAAAGGATTCGCTATGTCCATTCGTATTATTACCGATTCCGCGAGCGATATGTCGCCGGCTGAGCACCCCGCTCTGCGTGTTCTGCCGCTGTCCGTCACCTTTGGCACCGATGTGTACATGGATGGCGTCGACATCGATCACCAGCGCTTTTACGAGATGCTCGTGGAGCGCGATGAGCTGCCCAAGACCGGCCAGGTCAACCCGTACGCGTTTTCGCAGGCTATTGCCGAGGCGCGTGATGCCGGCGATGAGGCTGTGATTATTACCGTGGGCGCTAAGCTTTCGGGCACCAATCAGAGTGCCCGTACCGCACTTGCCGAGGCGCCGGGCGGCGACGTGTACGTGGTGGATAGCAACAACGTCACTCTGGGTGAGCGTGTCCTGGTCGAGTATGCCCTGCGCCTGGTGGACGAGGGCCGTAATGCGGCCCAGATCGCGGCGGCCGTCGAGGCCGTCCGTGACCGCGTGGTCGTCATCGGCCTGCTCGAGACGCTGGAGTACCTGGTTCGCGGCGGTCGTCTATCTGCTGCGGCCGGCGCCGTGGGCACGCTGCTCAACGTGAAGCCCGTGGTGGCTGTCGAGGACGGCCTTATCGTGCAGTTGGGCAAGGCGCGCGGTTCCAAGAACGGCCGCAACCTGCTCAACCAAAAGGTCGAAAAGTCAGGCGGCATCGACTTTTCCATGCCGCTGGCGCTGGGCTATACGGGCCTTTCGGATGCGGTGCTCAAGAAGTATGTCGAGGACAGCGCGGCACTGTGGGCTGGCCACACCGAGGGCGAGTTGCCCGTTCACACCATCGGCGCCACCATCGGCACCCACGTAGGCCCCGGCGCCGTCGCCGTAGCCTTCTTCCAGCCCGCCAACTAACCGACCTGCCATAAACCACCACAAAGGGGACAGGCACCTTTGTGGTGGTTTATGCTTTTCCGGGTGGAAGGGAGTGAGCAATGGCGTCTGAGGGCTTTTTTGAACGGGTGTACGAGGTGGTCGAGCAGATCCCCGAGGGGATGGTCGCCACGTATGGCCAGGTGGCGCTGCTTGCCGGTCGTCCACGAAGTGCGCGGTACGTGGGGTATGCCCTGCATAGTAATCCGCGCCCCGGCGAGATTCCCTGTCACCGCGTGGTGTTTGCCGACGGGCACATATGCGAGGGCTTCGCTTTTGGCGGTCCCGATGCTCAACGTGAGCTTTTGCTAGGGGAAGGTGTGGCGTTTAAGGACGACATGCACGTCGACTTGGCCGCCTGTCGCTGGCCTGCCGGGCTCTAGCGGTTCTGCCGTGGCGAAAACCACCACAAAGGCGCCTGTCCCCTTTGTGGTGGTTTTACGCTGTAGGTTTACCAGAGCTAACTTATGGAGAAGGTGTGGTGGCGTACTTTGCCATCAGAAAGTAAACCACGGTGAACTATATTGGTTTCAGCAACGGAGCAGGCAATAGGCGATGAAAAAGCCTGCCCTGTTGAGTTTGATTCGCATTCCTCCCCTCTGTGCGATTCAACGGTGTACTTCGGGAACGGGCCCGCTGGCAACTTTCTGTCAGCGGGCCTGTTCCCGTTTGTCGGGGGAGTGAAATAGGCGGAACCGAGCCGGTCGGGCACCAAAAAAGGCGGACGTCGTAGCGCCCGCCCTAAAGCAATCGAAAGCTCAAGCCAGCAAATCGGTCTAGTACACCATGCCCATGGCGTCCTGAACCTCGGCCAGGGTCTGCTCGGCAATCTCGTTGGCGCGACGGTTGCCCTCGTGCAGCACGTCCTTCACATAGTCCAGATCGTTCTCATAGCGCTGACGACGCTCGCGGATCGGCGCGAAGTACTCGTTGACGGCCTCGGTCACGTACTTCTTGAGCTGGCCGGAGCCGCCCATGCCAATCTCCTCGGCAATCTCGACCTCGGAACGGCCGGTGCAGATGGCGGCGGTTGAAAGCAGGCCGGACACGCCGGGGCGATTCTCGGGATCGAACGTGATCATGCGCTCGGAGTCGGTCTGGCTCTTCTTGATGCGCTTGGCCGTCTCCTCGGCGGTCATCGAGATGTTAATGGCGTTGCCGTAGCTCTTGCTCATCTTGCGCCCGTCCAGGCCGGGCAGCAGCGGGGTCTCGGACAGCAGCGCGTCGACCTCGGGGAACACCTTGCCGTAACGGTTGTTAAAGCGGCGGGCGATGGTGCGGGTGAGCTCGATGTGCGGCAGCTGGTCGCGACCGACGGGCACCACATTGCCCTTGCAGAACAGGATGTCGCAGGCCTGGTGCACCGGGTAGGTGAGCAGAAGGCCGGTGAGCTCGTGGCCCGAGGCCTCCATCTCGGCCTTGACCGTGGGGTTGCGCGCCAGCTCGGCCTCGGAGACCAGCGACAGGAACGGCAGCATGAGCTGGTTTGCGGCGGGTACGGCGGAGTGCGCGTAGATCATGGTCTTGTCGGGGTCGATGCCGCAGGCAAGGTAGTCCATGACCATGTTGTACACGTTGTCCTGGATGTGCTCGGTCGTATCGCGGTCAGTGATGACTTGGTAGTCGGCGATGAGCACGTTGGTCTTGGCGCCCATGTTCTGCAGCTCAACACGGCCCTTGAGGGTGCCGAAGTAGTGACCCAGGTGCAGACGGCCGGTGGGGCGGTCGCCGGTGAGCATGGTGAACTTCTCGGGCGTTTTGGCCAGGCCCTCGCGAATGGCGTTGCTCTTTTGCAGCGCGACTTCGTAGCTGTTCTCGTTTGGCATGATTGCTCCTAACGTATGTTCATGGGTCAAGATGATAACGCGTTTATTGGAGGGTCGGGGCGTAAGTACGCGAGGGGCGGGAGAGCGGCGGCATGTGCGATGGGCGCGGCGTGGCTGCGCGTTTGGCCGGCGGCGCCTGGGCGCAGCCTCGGCAGCTTACCCTAGCGCCTGTGGTGGCGCTCCTCCCTGCGTTCTTCTGCCGCCTGCTCCTCCTGCTTAAAGGCGGGGTCGTCGGGGGTGACGAGCTCGTCCTCGTGCGTGCGCTTGTTGTAATGGTGGCGCAGCACGGGCTCAAACAGGTGCAGGTGCTTGGCAAAGGCCGCCGAGCCAATGGCGAGTACGGTAAAGATGAGCACGCGCATGGGCACCTCGACCTGGTTAATCGCGGCGGCGCCGGCCGAAAGCATGATGCACCAGGCGTAGATGAGGAGCACTGCCTGCTTTTGGTTGTAGCCCTCTTGGATCAGGCGGTGGTGGATGTGGCCCTTGTCGGCCTGCCCGATGCTAATGTGGGCGCGCTTGCGGCGCACGATGGCGCTAAACGTGTCGATGATGGGCACGCCGGCAACGATGAGCGGGATGATAAGCGAGGTGAGCGCGGCGGTGCGGCTCACGTTGAGCAGCGAGATGGAGCCCAGTGCAAAGCCCAGAAGCAACGACCCCGAGTCGCCCAAGAAGATGCTTGCGGGGTTGAAGTTGTAGCGCAAAAAGGCCAGGCAAGCGCCAAAGAGCGCAATGGAGAGCGCGGCGGCGTCGATGCGGCCCGAGAGAACGGCCATCGAAAACATGGTGAACGACGCGATGCCGCAGATGCCCGTGGCCAAGCCGTCGAGGCCGTCGATGAGGTTAATGATGTTGGTGAATGCCACCAGATAGATCACGGTGATGGGGTAGGCGAGCCATCCGAGCATGATCTCGCCGGGGGCAAACGGGTTGACGATGACGCCGATCCGCAGGCCGCCGATACAGGCGATAAGCGCGGCGAGGACCTGTCCGGCTAGCTTTTGCTTGGGCTTGAGCTGGAAGACGTCGTCGATAGCGCCGGTCGCAAAGATGACGGTAAAGGAGAGGGCCAGCATAGGATAGCTAATGTGAAGGCGCGGGTGCGGCACCAGGACGGGCGGCCAGCCTAGGTGCCAGGTGCCTAGGATTTGCACAATGCAGGCAACGACCAGGCCCAAAAACACCGCCGTTCCGCCCAAACGCGGGATGGGCTTGGTGTTGATGCGGCGCTTGGAAGGATAGTCGACGGCGTCGAGCTTAATTGCCAGGCGCTTGACCAGAGGCACCGTGAGGAAGGTCGTGATAAAGGCCGCCGCTGCCACGCATAGGTACGGTATGTAGCTCGGGGATGAAGCCATGAATCTAAAAACCGCCAAGCGTCGAAGGGAAAGGTCAGAAGAACGCCATGCGCAAAGGGCATAGCCGAATCATGATACTCGACCAAGGGGGGTGCATGGAATTGCGCGCAGCGATAATCACGCGCTTACCAGATATTAGGGTATTGTCGATGGATTGTTGGGATGCCGGTGGGGATCCATATGGACTGTAATGGCGATTTTCGGCAAAAGAAAACCACCCCCCACGTTACGAAAATGAACCCACCTAAAACAGGTGGGTGCCCTCATCGACTGTTCCAGCGTCCTTAACAACGAAGGATACCTGTACTAGGTACGACTGTGTGGGCTCCCTAAATAAACGCGACGGTTCACCCAGTTGCTCCGCGGGGGGCGGAATACCTACATCATAAAGCGGCACTTTATCGATTCCAGTCTTGACATTACAAAAATCGTGTCGGACGATTACGGCGCCTTGGGCTCGAGCCGTCTGTGCGGTTGGTCCCTTTACGTTTGAGCTGCTGAATCGTTGTTTTGGAGCATGTTTTTATGCCGACGCCGTTGACCGAACTTTTTTCGCCCGCCTGCCATTTGTGTCCGCGTCGTTGCGGTGCGGTGCGCGACGAGGGTGCGCACGGCGTATGCGGTGGCGATGACACGCTCAAGGTGGCCCGCGCGGCGCTTCATATGTGGGAGGAGCCGCCTATCTCGGGCGAGGCCGGTTCGGGCGCGATCTTCTTTAGCGGCTGCTCGCTCAAATGTGTCTATTGTCAGAACCACGAGATCTCGACGGGCAATTTTGGGCTTGAGATTTCGCCCGAGCGCCTGGTCGAGATTATGCTGGAGCTGCAGGACCAAGGTGCCAATAACATCAATCTGGTGACGGCGACGCATTATGCTCACCTGCTGCCGGTCGCGATTGCCGCAGCTCGGGAGCGCGGACTGGTCATTCCAATCGTCTACAACACGAGCGGTTATGAGCGCGCGAGTGCCGTGGCGGCGCTCGGCGATTTGGTCGACGTGTGGCTTACCGACTTTAAGTATGCCAATGCGGCGCTTGCGCAGTCACTCTCTCATATTAAGGACTACCCGCGCGTGGCTGTGTCGGGTCTGGCCCAGATGGCGCGCGAGATTGAGCGCCGCGGGGGAGAGCTGGTAGACGGGGACGGGCTCATGAAGCGCGGCATAATCGTGCGTCATCTGGTGCTGCCGGGGCATGCGGACGATTCGTGCCGCGTGTTGGACCTGGTGTGGCAGACGGTGGGCGACGTGCCGATCTCGGTCATGAACCAGTACACGCCCAATGCCCTCATGCGCGAACAAGGCGGCGACCTGGCGCGCGCCGTGACGCGCGAGGAGTACGAGCAGGTGCTCGACCATGCCGACGACCTGGGCTTTACGACGATGTTTTGGCAAGAAGGCGGAGCGGTAGACGAGAGCTTCACCCCGGCGTTCGACACCACCGGCGTCCTCACCAGCGCAAAGTAGTGCGCTCGCCGATGATTTTTCTGGGACGGGGATTAAAAAATCATCGAGAGGATCGCCTGCTCGAAAAGTTGTCAAAATAGCCGCGTCCCAAAAAGACTGGGTATTGGGCGTTGACAGTTGGCGAGCCGTAGGTAAAATATCAACTTGTCTTGGGGACGTAGCTCAGTTGGGAGAGCGCTGCCGTCGCATGGCAGAGGCCGAGGGTTCGACTCCCTTCGTCTCCACCCTTGGATTTGATAAGCCGCTGACATTGTGTCGGCGGCTTTTTTTAAAAGAAAGGGCTGTACCATGGCCAAGCTTGAGTCCCAACCACTGTCTGCCGAGGAACGCGCCGAGTTGGAAGAGCTCCGCGCCGAGAAAGCTCGTCGCGAGGCCCAGGAAGAGGCACGCCGCGAGCGTGAGGAGCTGGCCGCCCTGCGTGCCGAGCGTGCGAAGGCCGAGGAGGCCGCCGCGAACGTCGCCCCCGCGCCCAAGCCCGCCGCCGCGAAGCCCGCGCCCACCGCACCTAAACCTCAGCCTAAAAAGGTCGCTCGTTCCAAGTCCGTCGAGCCCAAGCCGAGCCGTGACGAGATGACCTTTGCCCAGCGCATGGTTACCTCCAAGGAGCCTACGGGCGAGAACGAGATCCCTGGCATGGCGCCGGCTCAAAAAATCATCATTGTCCTTGCCCTCATCGCGTTTGTCATCTTTATGGGCTACACGATCCTGACCAGCATGGGCCTGCTCTAGCCCATTCGCGCTGGGTGCCATGCCCGAACACTCTGCCCTTTTCCAACCCTCAACCTCTGCACAACGCATCCGAAAGGTCGCCCCATGGCTTTGACCGACATCTCGCATCCCACCGACATTGCAATGCTCACCGATCTGTACGAGCTCACTATGGCCCAGGGCCTGTGGGAGAGCGGCAAGGCCAATGAGCAGGGTTGTTTTACCGCGTTTTACCGCGACCATCCTTTTGGCAGCGCCTATGCCGTCATGTGCGGCACCGCCGAACTGCCCGAGCTGGTCGAGAATCTGCGCTTTACGCCCGAGGACATCGACTACCTCGCCTCGCTCCAGGCCCCGGCCGGCGGCGCGATGTTCAAGCCTGGATTCCTCGACTACCTGCGCGATTTTCGTGCGCATGTAAACATCGACGCCGTGCCCGAGGGCGAGCTCGTCTTTCCGCGCGAGCCCATGGTTCGCGTCACCGGCCCCGCGCTGGAGTGCCAGCTGCTTGAGACGGCGCTGCTCAACATCGTTGGGTTCCAGACGCTTGTCGCCACCAAGACGGCGCGCGTGGTGCTGGCGGCGGACGGCCGTCCCGTTGCCGAGTTTGGCCTGCGCCGCGCCCAGGGTCCCGATGGCGGCTTGGCCGTCGCGCGCGCGAGCTACGTTGCCGGCTGCTCCTCTACGTCCAATGTGCTCGCCGGCCGCCGCTACGGTATTCCCGTCTTTGGCACGCATGCGCACAGCTGGGTGATGAGCTTCGATTCCGAGCTCGAGGCCTTCCGCGCCTTTGCCAGGTCGAGCCCCAAGAACTGTACGCTGCTCATCGACACCTATGACGTGCGCGAGGGCTGTGAACATGCCATTACGGTTGCCAAGGAGATGGAAGCGGTGGGCGAGCGCCTGTCGGCCATTCGCATCGACTCCGGCGACCTCGCCAAGCTCTCCAAGTATGTGCGCAGCCGTTTTGATGCCGAGGGCCTGCCCTATGTGGGGATCTCGGTTTCTAACGATTTGGATGAGTACACGATTCAGTCGCTGCTCGACCAGGGCGCGCCCATCGACAGCTTTGGCGTGGGTACCAAGCTTGCGACCTGCTATGACCAGCCGGCGCTGGGCGGCGTGTACAAGCTTTCCGCCCGCCGTGCGAGCGAGGCAGATCCATGGACGCCGGTGGTCAAGCTCTCTGAGCAGCCCTACAAGCGCACGATCCCGGGTGTGCAACGCGTGCGCCGTTATTACGACGGCTTTGGCGGCCCGGTCTGCGACATGATCTACGACGAGGACCATCTGGCGGGGGAGGGTGCCGCGCGCGGCAATACCCTCGTGGCCGTGAATGATGCCGCCCTGGTGACCGACGTGTCCGAACTCGAGTATCGCGAGCTGCTGGTGCCGATCGTGCGCGATGGCAGTGCGGTGGCTCCGCGTGAGAGCATCCAGGACGCGCGCGAGCGCTGTGCTTGGGCGCTCGACCATCTGGACGCAGCTTTCAAGCGCTTCCTGTACCCGCAGACCTATGTGGTGGGTATGGAGCAGGGCCTGGCTCAGGTGCGCGACGAGCTCGTGCGTAAGAACATGGCCGCGGCCTCTGCCTTTCCCTGGGCTCACTAATTCCTTGGGCGGTAGGGGCGAGTCACGCTTCCCTGGCCGCCGGCTCGGCCGTTCGCTGAACAGTTGATTGGTTTGACGTATGACGACTTCTTATAAAACGATGGTGGTAAAGATCGGTTCGTCCACGGTGGTGGGCGCCGACGGCAAGGTCAACCGCGCCTTTATCGGCGGGCTTGCCGACCAGGCCGCAGCGCTGCGCGAGCTTGGCTGGCGCCTGGTCGTGGTGAGCTCGGGTGCCATTGCCTGCGGATATCCCGTGCTGGGCTTCGACCGCAAGCCGGTCGGTGACCTGCCGAGCCTGCAGGCCTGCGCCTCGGCCGGTCAGTGCATCATCTCGTCGGCCTACGACGAGGAGTTCCATGCGCGCGACCTGCTCACCTCGCTCGTGCTGCTCACGCGTCACGACACGGCGCGCCGCACGTCCTACCTGCACGCGCGCGACGCCCTGCTGCGCCTGGTGGAGCTGGGCGTGGTGCCGGTCGTCAACGAGAACGACACCGTTACCGTCGATGAGATTAAGTTTGGCGACAACGACACACTGGCTGCGCTTGTGAGCTGCCTGGTTTCTGCCGATCTGTGCGTGACGCTCTCGGACATCGATGGTCTCTATACTGCCAATCCGCATGAGGACCCCACGGCCGAGTTCGTCCCGGTCGTGCATAAGATCGATGCCAAGATTATCGCCTCGGCGGGTGATTCTTCCACATCGGTGGGCACGGGCGGCATGATTACCAAGATTCGCGCGAGCCGCATCCTGATGACGGCGGGCATTCAGAGCGTGATTTGCTCGGGCGAGGAGCCCGATGCGCTCGTGCGTCTCGCCCGCGGCGAGAGCGTGGGCACGCTGTTCGATCCGCCGGCGGAGCGTCTGGACATCGCACCCCGCAAGCTGTGGATCGCGCTGGGCGACAAGGCGCATGGCTCGGTGACGGTCGATGATGGTGCTGCGAAGGCGCTGGTCAGCCGTGGCTCTTCCCTGCTTGCGGTGGGTATTCGCGAGGTCGATGGCCAGTTTGCCGAGGGCGATGTGCTCGATGTGTGCGATCCGAGCGGTATGGTTGTCGCCCGCGGTATCGCCGAAGCCGATTCGGACGTGCTGGAGCTTGCCGCCGGCCGCCGCCAGGACCAGATCGCCAGCAACCGCCTGCTGGCAGACCTGGCCGAGAAGCCCGCAATCCATAGGGACAACTTGATCGTATTTGCATAAAGAAAGACAGCGCTGCGGATCGTTTCCCGCAGCGCTGTCTTTTTTGTGCCGGCACTTGGGGACGTTCCATTTAATATGAGCAGGACATTGTCAAGAGGCAAAATCGGGCCTGGCCCCAACGATA
>DXZX01000023.1:20745-31727 GCA_019419445.1 Collinsella sp. | reverse complement strand
CTTCACGGATGATGCCAAAACGGTCACCCGTGAGGAAGTGTTGGGTTCGAGTGCTATGGACAATGTTCCAGCATGCTGAGGTCGAATTCACTCGCTGGGATCACACGGTACCCGTGGCGCAGGAGCAGGTCAACGAAGACACCGTTACCCGTTGTGAGCGTGCCGCTGAAGGATCCGTCGTAGATATGGCCCACGCCGCACGACGGACTGCGATCCTGCAAAATGCACGCAACAATCTCGGACGGGCCGCCCGCCTGCTCGCACATATCGAGCGCACGTTGAGCACCCTGGCGAAACTCGCGATCAACCGACACGCCCTCGCAGGTACGAACCTCTCCGTTCACAATCTCGGACGGCTTGCGCGGTGTAGGCAAGCCACCAAAAACCTCAGGGCATACCAACAGGACCTCGGTCCCCGTACGCTCGCAAGCCTCGACCAGCTCGCGATGGTAGTTGTCGAGCCCGTTATACTTGCAGCTCTCGCCCATCAAGCAGGCACTTACCACGATCTTCATATACAACTCTCCCCACGCAAAACGCCCCATTTGAGATGGACACTCAAATGGGGCGATTGACACTGTGCAACTAGTATTACTGCTGCTTTGGCATCAGCGGGTTCTCGCGCGTGAGGAGATTCATAAACTCCTCACCCGTGATCGTCTCCTTCTTGTACAGATAACGAGCCAGCTCGTGGAGCTTAAACTTGTTCTCCTTGAGAATCTGCAGGGCGCGGTCATGCGCATCCTCGATCAGCTTGGCGACAATCGCGTCCACGCGCTCGGCCGTACCGGGGGCGCAGGTGAGCGACGTGTCCTGGTTGAGGTACGCATTCTGAACGGTACCGAGTGCCATCATGCCAAACTCATCGGACATACCAAAGCGCGTCACCATGTTACGGGCGAGCTTGGTGGCCTGCTCGATATCGTTGGCTGCGCCGGTCGTCATCTCACCAAAGATGAGCTCCTCGGCTGCACGGCCACCGCAATAGACGGCGAGCTTGTCCAGGACCTCCTGGCGTGTGGTCAGGAAGCGCTCATCCTCCTCGACCTGCATGGTGTAGCCCAGAGCACCGCTCGTGCGCGGTACGATGGTAATCTTCGTGACCGGCGCAGAGCCCTTCTGGCGAGCGGCAACGATGGCATGGCCGATTTCGTGGTAAGAAACGACCTGCTTCTCGTGATCGGACAGCACCGTGGACTTGCGCTGCTGACCGGCGATGACGACCTCCACCGACTCCTCAAAATCGTCCTGCGTGGCGCGCTTGCGACCCTCGCGGACGGCACGCAGGGCGCCCTCGTTGATGATATTGGCCAGGTCGGCGCCCGAGGCACCGGGCGTGGCGCGGGCAATCGCGGTCAGGTCGATCGGCGGCTGAGTCTTCACGCTCTTGGCATGCAGCTCAAGGATGTTCTTACGGCCGGCCAGGTCGGGCAGCTCAACGGGGATGCGGCGGTCAAAACGACCGGGGCGCAACAGGGCCGGGTCAAGGCTGTCGGGTCGGTTGGTAGCAGCGAGAACGACAATACCCTTGTGGTTATCGAAGCCGTCCATCTCAGTCAGCAGCTGGTTGAGCGTCTGCTCGCGCTCGTCGTTGCCACTAAAGCCGCCGCCATCGCGCTTCTTGCCGATGGTATCGATCTCATCGATAAAAACGATGCACGGGGCCTTTTCCTTGGCCTGCTTAAACAGGTCACGCACCTTAGCAGCGCCGCGACCGACAAACATCTCAACAAACTCCGAGCCCGAAATGCTAAAGAACGGAACACCGGCCTCGCCGGCCACAGCCTTGGCAAGCAGGGTCTTACCGGTACCCGGAGGGCCGACAAGAAGAGCACCGCGCGGCAGCTTGGCGCCGATCTCCTCGTAGCGCTGCGGCTTCTCCAGAAAGTCGACGACCTCCTTAAGGGATTCCTTGGCCTCTTCCTGGCCAGCAACGTCCTTAAAGGTCACGCCCACATCCTTGGAAGCGATAACGCGCGCGCCGGACTTGCCCAGTCCGCCGCCGCCAAAACCACCGCCGCCAAAGTTCATCGACGGGCCGTCATCGCCCATGGCCTTCTTCATGCGACGATTGAGCCACCAACCGATGAGGAAGAAGATAGCCATGGGAAGAATGAGCGTAAGCAGGTAGTAAGTCATCAGACCCGAGTTCTTATCGGGGACAACAGATTCCAGCGAGGCGCCGGATTCAAGCACGCGATCGGTAAAGCCCGCATCGTTTGGCACACCGGTCGTCTTGTAGGCGATGTTCTCGTCCTCGCCCTTCTTGGTGTAATAAATCGTGTAATCGTCCGTATTGTATTCGACCTTGTCGACACTCTTCTTATCGAGCGCTTTGACAAAGGTCGAGTAATCGGTCTTCGTAATCTGCTGCGTGTGACCGATGTTGGGGAACAGAACGGTCGAGAGCACGAGGTAGACGACGAAGGCGATGAGCACGTAGAGGATCATATTCCGTCTACGTTTGTTGTCATCCATCTCCATCTGCTTGAACTCCATCTACTGGGGTTGATAATGCTTTCTAGAATACCCAACCCGAGCGACGATAAACCGACGCCGGGCACGAAAGGACAGAGATGGCATCACTGGAAGTCGGCAAGGTTCAGATCTACACGGGCGACGGCAAGGGCAAGACGACGGCTGCGCTGGGGCTTGCACTGCGCGCCACGGGCTATGGACTTAACGTGCTTATGCTGCAGTTTGCCAAGAAGCTGCACTGCGCCGAGCATGATGCGGCGCCCCGTTTAGGTCTGCGCATCGTACAAGCCGACCGCGACACGCCCGAAGCCTGTGCCGCACAGATCATGGAGCTGGCGCGCGAGCAGATTAGCCAAGTCGACGTTCTGATTCTGGACGAACTTGGCGAGGCCATGCGCCGTGGATTTGTGACGCGCGTGGATGTCGAAGCGCTGATCGCGACAAAGCCCGCCACCACGGAGCTCGTGCTCACCGGCCGCGGTCTGCTGCCCCTCGCCGATCTGGCAGACCTGGTCACCGAAATGCGCCCCGTCAAACATTACTTCGACGAAGGCCTCCTAGCCCGCCAAGGCATCGAATACTAAATGATCCGAAGGGGACGGAGGAAAACGGATCATTTTGCCTTATCGCCAGGTCAATGATCCGTTTTCCTCCGTCCCCTACGGATCATTAGGCGGTGGCGCGGCCGAGCCAGTTGCCGCTGTGGTGGTAGATGGTAAACATCGTGGCCGTGATGAGCCAGGTTACGGGGTAAACCAGCAGCAGGTGCTCAAGCGACGGATCGAACGGCATAATCGCAAACACCCAGATCACCCTGAGCACGACGGTGCCAAAAATCGTGAGCATCATAGGCTGGAAGCTCACGCCAGCGCCGCGGATGGAGCCGGACGCGTTTTCGATAATCGAGAAGATCGCGTAGAACGGCGCGATGAAATGAAGAATCGTCGTGGTGTAGGCCGAAATCGAAGCATCGTCGACAAACAGACGCGACAACGGACCCGAGAACACCAGTAGCACGGCAGACAGGCCACCAATGAGCATAAACGACAGCACAAGCGACGTATGGTAGCCCTTGCGCATGCGCTCGTAGTTGCGCGCGCCAAAGTTCTGTGCCGAGAACGTGGTGATCGAAACGCCAAGCGCCTCGGTAACCATCCAGACAATGCCATCCAAACGGCCCGAAAGACCCCACGCCGTGGTGACATCGGCACCAAACGAGTTGACCGACACCTGAATCAAAACGTTGGAAATCGAATACGCAGCAGACTGAAAGCCAAGCGGCAGACCACACGAGATCATGCTCTTACAAATGCCAGGATCAATGCAGAGTTTGGACAGTGAAAGCCGCCACGCACCCGGAGCGTGCATCATACGAATCACGATCATCGTGGCGTTGGAGCAAATGGTCAGCGCCACCGCGATGCCGCAGCCCAGAGCCTCCATATGAAGCACGGCAACGAAGATGACATCCAGCACCGCATTAACAAGGCAGCCGGAAGCAATGATCACAGCAGGACCGCGTGTGTCGCCCACGGCGCGCAGCAGCGCCGTTCCCATATTGAGCAGCAGCGCCGCAACCATGGCGGCAAAATAGCAACGAGCATAGGCCACGCCCTCGGCCAATAGTTCATGCGGCGTGTTCATAAGTACCAGCATGGGCTCAACGAACACTATGCCAAGAATCGAGAAAACGATACCGCCCACCAGCGCGAGCGTCATGGCCGTATGGACCGAACGACTCAATCGCTCATCATCGTGCTGACCAAAATACTGACCGGTAATGACCGCGCAGCCAGCGCCAACGCCAACGCAAAAGCCAATGCAGAGCTCGGTGAGCACCATCGTGGCTTGAATGCCACCCAGCGCGAGCTTGCCGCCAAACTGGCCGACGATATACGTACCAATAAGCGTGTAAGCCTGCTGAAAAAACGAGCTAAAGAAGATAGGGACGCACAGCGACAGCAGCTGTTGCCAAATGACACCCTGCGTTACATCGATAGCCGTAGATTTCTTAGCCACACGCCCTCCCCACCAGCGTACGTCAAACAACAAAACGGCAATTTAAGACCAAAGCCAATACCAGCTTAGCACCGACCGACGTCGGCCGAAACGCCCCGAACCAGAGCCCGGTGCGGACTATCTGCCTAGTGATACAGACCCGGCTGGTAGTGGTACTCGTTGCTCACATGCGGGCACAGCTGCCAAAAGGCAACAGCACTTGCCGCGGCCACATTGAGTGAATCGACCCCATGCGCCATCGGAATACGCACGGCGCGGTCGCAGCCTGCAATGGTCTTGGCGCCCAAGCCAGCACCCTCGGTGCCCATAAAGATTGCCAGACGGTCAATCTCCTGCAGCGCGGGATCGTCCAACGACACCGAATCATCCGTCAACGCCATGGCGGCACACGAAAAGCCGGCATCGTGCAGCGCCGCCAGCCCATCATGCGGCCATACGCGCGCCTCGCTGCCAATGCGCGTCCAGGGCACCTGGAACACCGTGCCCATGCTCACGCGGGCCGAGCGACGGTACAGCGGGTCACAGCAAGTGGGGCTCACCAAAATACCGTCGACGTTCAGCGCAGCCGCCGAGCGGAAAATCGCGCCGACGTTGGTGTGGTCGACAATGCCCTCGAGCACGCACACGCGCACCGGGCGCTCCCCCGCCGCCTCGACGACGCCGCCCAAGAACTCATCAACCGGAATCTGTCGCGGGCGACGAAATGCCGCGAGTGCACCGCGCGTCACGTTAAAGCCCGTCAGCCGCTCCATAAGCTCCATCGAGGCCACGAACACAGGAACCGGACCTGCGCCCTCGCGCACAACAAGCTCCTCAAACAGCGGCATCATCTGATCGAGCCAGCGCTCACCCAAAAGAAAGCTCACCGGCTGGTATCCGGCGCGCACCGCGCGCTCGATAACCTTGGCACTCTCGGCGATAAAGATGCCCTTTTGCGGCTCCAGCACGCAGCGCAGCTCGCGCTCGGTCAGTCGCACGTAGGCATCGAGCCGCTCGTCCTCGATCGAATCGATTCGCAGCACCTCAACGGCATCAGTCATAGCAGCCAGCCCGCACCTTTCTTTGCAGCACATTTATACCAAACGAGGCGACGCTAAGCGCCGCCCCATGCATTCAAACAACCCGATGATACCGTTCACGCTCGACGATTTACGCATCAACGCGACGATACGTCACGAACTCATAATCGACACCCTCGTCGCCCTCGCCCGAGGCAATCGTGGCAGCACCGCCACGCCGCGCAATCTCCCACGCGGGATCGGCATCCAAATCGGGAAAGTATGTATCCACGTCATGCACGCAATGGTTGTGCGTGACCTCCGCCTCCACGCAATGCGGCAAAAACTGCCGATACACCTCGCCACCGCCGATCACCCACGCAACGGGCTCATCGGCAACCGCAGCGAGCGCTTCGTCGACGCTATGCACCACGTCGACGCCCTCGGCAGCAAAGCTCTCGTCGCGGGTGAGCACGATATTGCGGCGATTCTTGAGCGGTCGTCCGCCGGGAAAACTCAACAGCGTCTTGCGTCCCATAATGACCGGGCAACCCTTGGTGCATGCCACAAAATGACGCATGTCGGCACGGTTGGACACGACCATGTCGCCCTCGCACCCAATACCCCAGTCATCGCACACGGCGACAATGGCAGAAAGCTTACACGTCATGTGCGTCACCTACACCGCAATGGGAATGTTCTTGACCTGCGGGCCGTGCTCATAGCCCTCGACAATCAGATCGTCGGTCGTAAACGCATAGAAGTCATGCACATCGGGGTTGAGCGTTACCTTGGGCGCGGCAAACTGCGGACGCTCGATAAGCTCGCGGACGATATCGACATGACGGTCGTAAATGTGGGCATCGGCAATCACATGCAGCAGCTCGCCAGCGATCATATCGACCGACTGCGCAACCATCATCAGCAAAATGGCGTACTGGCACACATTCCAGTTGTTCGCAGCCAAAATGTCCTGGCTACGCTGGTTGAGAATCATGTTGAGCGTCGGTTTGTCATCCTGCGGGCGCTGCGTCACGTTATACGTCACGCTGTAGGCGCACGGATACAGGTGCATCTCGGACAGGTCGCTAAACACGTAGGTATTCGTCATAATGCGGCGGCTGTACGGCGTGTTCTTAAGGTCGTACAGCACACGGTCCATCTGATCGAAGTCACCCTCGGTATAATGGCTCTTCTGACCAATCTGATACCCGTAGGCCTTGCCGATGGAGCCAGTCTCGTCGGCCCACTCATCCCAAATATGACTGTTGAGATCATGCACGTTATTGGACTTCTTTTGATAGATCCATAGGATCTCATCCATGGCAGATTTGAGGGCCGTACGACGCAGGGTAAGCGCCGGAAACTCCTCACGCAGGTCATAGCGTGCCGTGACACCAAAGTTTTTAATGGTATAGGCAGGGGTGCCATCCTCCCACACCGGGCGGACCTTTTGGCCCTCGGTGGTGGTGCCATGGTCCAGAATATCGCGGCACATGGTTACAAACTGTTGATCAGCCTTGCTCATTGACCCTCCTGTCAGTCGCCTATAAGCGAGATTCATTGTAGCCCAGGCGCATGCGGCCCCACAGCCCAAACATAAGCCCTCATTTTCTGACATATGCCAAAAATACCTTGCTCTGCGGAGCACACGCGTTATTCTATTGTTGACATATGTCAGATAAGGAGTGCACATGGCAGGAAGACGCGAGAAACTGCGCCGCGTCGGGATCATCCCCGAATACCGCGGCTTCACCCCCGACGGCCTTGCCAGCGGAAACGCCATCGATATGACGGTCGACGAGCTCGAAGTCCTGCGGCTGTGCGACCTGGAAGGCCTTAACCAAGAGGCAGCCGCACAGCACATGGGCATTGCCCGTGCCACGGTGGCGGCTATTTGCAGCCGAGCGCATCGCAAGGTGGCAAACGCGTTGGTCAATGGTCGGGCGCTCATCATCGAAGGCGGCAATATCGCGTACTCCCCCATCACCACAACGACGGCCGTATGGCCAGCAAAGGAGATCGGTACCATGAGAGTGGCAACCACGTATGACAACGGCAACATCTTTATGCACTTTGGCCGCAGTGAGCAGTTCAAGATCTACGACATTCAGGACGGCAAGGTGCTCAACGAGCAGATCGTGGGCACCGGCGGCACCGGCCACGGTGCCCTTGCGGGCCTGCTCGCCAACGGCGGCGTGGACACGCTCATCTGCGGCGGCATCGGCGGTGGCGCTATCAACGCGCTTGCCCAAGCCGGCATCACGGTATACGCAGGTGCCCAGGGCAGCTGCGACGCTTGCGTCGAGGCCCTTATTGCCGGCACGCTCGCACAGAACGGCGAGGCCACGTGCGGCTGCCACGACCACGACCACGCCCACGAACATGGCGAGTCTTGCAACTGCCACGGTCATCACGAGCACGAGGGCCACGAGGGCTGCGGCTGTCGCTAACGGCACGGCACCGCGAGCTCGGGGCGCGACGCCAAACGCAACCCAACAAACAAAACCAACAACAAAGGCCACCCGGTAACTTCCGAGTGGCCTTTGTCATATCAAACTGGAATTACAGCCCTATTTCTTATTACGCATCTGCGCTTCCATCTGGCGCAGCAACTCCATATCGGACTTGGGACCGCCCGTACCCAGGCCGCCCATGCCGCCCAGACCCATAGCGTCTAGCCCAGGGATATTGGGCATGCGCATCTTTTTGCCCTTCTTACCCTTCTTGCCCTTCTTGCCACCAGCCTGTGCCTGATTGGCCATCGAGCGCATGCGGCCCATCATCTTGTTCATCTCGCCCCACTGCTTCATAAGGCTATTGACCTCGGTGGGAGTCACGCCGGCGCCCTTGGCGATACGGGCGCGGCGCTGGCCGTTGATGATGGAGGGACGCAGGCGCTCCTCCTTGGTCATCGACATGATGATGGCCTCGTTCTTGTCGAAGATGCCCTCGTCCAGGTTGCCGCCCATCTGGTTGAGCGCGCGCTGGCCGCCGGGGAGCATACCCAGGATGCCCTTCATACCGCCCATCTTCTTGACGGCCTTCATCTGGTCGAGCATGTCGTTCATGGTAAAGCCCTCGCGCAGCATACGCTCGGCAGCCTCGAGCTGCTCAGCGTCGGCCGCCTCCTGGGCTTTCTCGATGATGCCGACAACATCGCCCATACCCAGAATGCGCTTGGCCATGCGATCGGGATAGAACGGCTCCAGCGAATCGGGTTTCTCGCCCATACTCACGAACTTGATGGGCTTGCCGGTCACCTGGCGCACGGAAAGCGCACCGCCGCCACGGGCATCGCCGTCGAGCTTAGAGATGATCACGCCGTCAAAGTCAGTGCGCTCGGCGAAGGTCGAGACGACGTTGACGATATCCTGGCCGGTCATGGCATCGACGACCATCAGCACCTGATCGGGCTTGACGGCCTTCTTAATATCCACGGCCTCCTGCATCATCTGCTCGTCGATCTGCAGGCGGCCGGCGGTATCGACAATGACCACGTCACGCAGGTGGTCGACTGCCTCCTGGATGGCACCCTTGGCGATATCGACCGGGTGCTCGCCGTCGCCGCGGAAGACCGGAACGCCGATCTCTCCACCGAGCGTGGCCAGCTGATCGGCAGCGGCGGGGCGGTAGACGTCGCACGCGGCGAGCAACGGCGAGCGACCCTGCTTCTTGAGCAGATAGGCCAGCTTAACGGCCGCCGTAGTCTTACCGGAACCCTGCAGGCCCACGAGCATGATGACATTGGGAATGCGGTTGCTAAAGACGAGCTTGCTCTCGGTGGAGCCGAGCATCTCGGTGAGCTCGTCGAGCACGATCTTGACGACGTTTTGTGCCGGCGACAGCGACTCCATGACCTCGGCGGTCATGCAACGCTCCTTGGTCTTGGCGACGAACTCCTTGACGACCTTGAAGTTGACGTCGGCCTCGAGCAGCGCCATGCGAATGTCGCGCATGGCCGAGGTAATGTCGGCCTCGGTCAGCTTACCCTTGCCACGCAGGCGGTCAAATGTGTCGTTGAGGCGATCGCTCAGGGAATCAAACACTGGTTACTCCTTAGTTGGACTCGCCCACCAGGGCGCGGCAGAAATCTTTGGCATTGAACTCCTGCAGGTCATCGACCTGCTCGCCCACGCCGATGCGCAGGATCGGAAGCTTGAGCTTCTCGGCCACGGCCATGGCGATACCGCCCTTTGCCGTGCCGTCGAGCTTTGTCATGATAATACCGTCCAGACCCAGCGCCTCGTTAAACTCGAGCGCCTGGTTCAGGCCGTTTTGGCCCGTCGCGGCATCGATCACGAGGACAACCGAGACCGGCATGGGACCGGCGGCCATATTGGCGGCGCGCTTGCGCGTCACGTTGACCACCTTGGCAAGCTCGCGCATGAGCTCGGGGCTCGTGTGCAGACGGCCGGCAGTGTCGATAAGCACCAGGTCGCTGCCGCGCTTGTCGGCCTCATCGAGCACGTCATAGCACACGCTCGCCGGATCGGAGCCGCGGTCACGCTTGATAACGGGTACGCCGGCGCGCTGGCCCCACACATCGAGCTGCTCGATGGCGGCGGCGCGGAAGGTATCGGCCGAACCGATCACGACGTTCTTGCCGCGGGCAGCCATAGCGCTCGCGATCTTGCCGACCGTCGTGGTCTTGCCGGCACCGTTAATACCCACAAACAGCACGCAACTCGGCGTGTCGGAGAACGGATCGCGCTCGGCGGGCACAAAATGCTGCTCGAGCTGCTCGGCCAGGGCGCGACGGAGTTGCGGAGCGGTCTTGAGGTTCTTCTTGGCCGCGGTATCGCGCAGGTCATCGGACACCTTAATCGCGACCTCGGCGCCCATGTCACCCATGACGAGGGTGTCCTCTAGATCCTCCCAAAAATCCTCATCGACCTCGCCGCCAAAGTAAAAGACCTCGTTGAGGGCCTCGCGGCTGCGCTCAAGTCCGCGCGAGAGAGCATCGAAGAATCCCATTATGCATTCACGACCTTTCCGGTTTCGCGATCAAGTTTTTGCGAGACGACGCGGCTGACGCCGTCGGCTTGCATCGAGACGCCGTAGAGGACGTCAGCGTCCTCCATAGTACGGCGCTGATGCGAGATAACCAAGAGCTGCGTATCGGAACGCAAAACATCGAGCGCGCCGATGAGCTTGGACAGGTTGGCGTCATCGAGCGCCGCCTCGACCTCGTCCAGCACATAGAACGGCACCGTACGCGTGCGATACACGGCAAAGAGCAGGGCGAGCGCCGTCAGGCTCTTCTCGCCGCCCGACATGAGCATCATCTTGGTGATGCGCTTGCCGCGCGGCTGCGCCACGACCTCGATGCCCGTCTCGGCAGGATGCTCGGGGTCGGTCATCTCCAGATGCGCCTGGCCACCCGGGAACAGCATGGCGAAGATCTCGCGGAAGTTCGCATCGACCTTCTCAAAGGTCACCAGGAAGGCCTTACGCATCTTACGGTCGATGGCCGCCGTGATCTTG
>DXZX01000023.1:20301-20735 GCA_019419445.1 Collinsella sp. | reverse complement strand
CCCAGGTTGTTGATCTGGCGCACGAGCTGGTTGAGCTCGCGCTCGGCGGCATCGCGGTCGGTGGGCGCAGGAAGCATGAGCACTTCCTCGAGCACCGTGGTGCCATCGGCGGTAATGGCCTTGATGGCCGCCTCTACCTGCACCTCGAGCTTGCCGCGGGAGACCTTGAACTCATTTTGCGTCGCCGTGGCGGCATCGACCCGCTCCTTGGCACGAGCAACCTCGGCCTTGGCGTCTTCGATGGTCTTCTTAAGCGAGGCCGAGTCCGCCTCCTCGAGCGAAGCCTGGTCACGCAGACGCGCGGCCCAATCCGACGCGCGCTCCAGCAGGGCCGAATAGCGCTCGTGCATGGGATCGACGCGCAGGCGCAGCAGCTCGAGAGAGCGCGAGGCCTGGCGTGTTCCGCGGATACGGCGGTCGATGCCCTCCAGACG
>DXZX01000023.1:0-20291 GCA_019419445.1 Collinsella sp. | reverse complement strand
GCACGCGGCCCTTCAGCGAACGCAGACGCTCGCTCGTCTGGGCCAGGCGCACCTTGGCATCGGCGAGCTTGCCGGCGGCCTCGGAATCGTCACGGCGCACGCGATCGAGCTCGTCGTTGGCTTCGGCAATCTGGAGACCCAGGTCGCTTGCCTGCGCACGGGCCTCGTCGCGCGAACGGGTGAGCTCGTCAACGCGCGGGCGCGCAGCGCGAACGGCCTCGGCGGCCTGTTCGCGGCGCTTGGAGATGCGCACGCGCTCAACCTCGGCATTGTTGGCGCTTTGCTCCAGGCGGCCGATCTCGGAGAGCAGCGAGCGGCGCTCGCCCTCAAGACGGGCGATCTCACCGGCGGCATCGCCCTCGGCGGCACGCGCCTCCTCGACGGCCGCATTGGCCTCGACGACCTGATCCGACACATGCTCAAACACGGCAGCAAGATCGGGCTCCAGGCCCTCCAGCTCACGAATTCGACGCTTGCGCTCCAGGGCACCCGAAGCCTCGCCGGCATCGAGCCCCACGCGCACCAGGCCGCCACAGCTCACGCGGGCGCCATCGGGCGTCACATAGGTCACGCCGTCAACGACTGGTGCCGCCAGCGCGGCAGCCAAGTCATCGACCACGTAATAGCCGCCGAGCAGGGCCTCGACAACCGGGCCATAACCGGAGCGCACGGACAGACGATCGACCAGACGCGAACCGGCAGCGCCCTTAGCAGCAGCACCGCCGCTCACGTCGCGCGTCGCCAGCAGCGCCTCGCCCGAAGCCTTCTTTTGGTCCAGAGCCGCACGACCGGCACGCTCAAGCGTGGCTGCGTCATCAAACAGTAGGGCATCGATGTCGCCGGCAAGCAGCTGCTCGACCAGGCCCTCGAGCTCACGAGGAGCCTCGAGCACGTCGCCCAGGCGACCCGAGACATAATCGCCCAGCGCGCCCATCAAACGGCTCACCAGCGGCGAGCTGTCTGCCATGCGGGCGTCGAGCTTCTTTTGGCTGGCAAGCTCCGAGCGCACCTCGGACAGCTTGTTGCGCGCCTCACTCTCGCGATTACGCAAGTCCTTCAACGCCGCACGGGCGACCTCGGTGGCCTCGCGAGCATCAATCTGGGCCTGGCGGGCCTGATCGAGCGCACCGTCAAGTTCCTCAGCGCGGTCGCGACGGCTCTCGAGCGAGGCCGTGACCTCCTCGAGCTGCTCATCGATCTGCTCCAGGCGCGAGGCGTACATGTTGTCCTCGACCTCGGCGTTGCTCAAAGAGTCCTTCACCTTGGCAAGCTCGAGCGCGGCGTTATCGGCCACACGCTGCACATCGCGCTGCTCGCGCGTAAGCTGCGAAATCTGATTGTCGAGCGCAACGCGACGCTCGTGGAGCTGGGCGGCGGCAGGACCTGCGGCGTCAACGTCGTCCTGGGCCTGCATGTGCGCACCGGTCACTTCCTCAAGCTGGGCACGCGCATCCTCGAGCTCCTCGACCACGCGACGGCGCTGATGTTCGGAGCTCGAGATCTGGCCGCGCATGTCGGACAGGCGCGACACCATGTTGTGGCCCTTTTCCTCGAGTAGGCGCATATCGGAGTTGATGCGGCCGACCACGTCTTGCATATGGCGGCGCTGCTCGCCCAGATCGCCCACAAACAGGCCCTTTTCCTCGAGCATGACCTGGAGTTTCTCGAGCTCGCGCTCTTTTTCGCCCAGGCGGTATTGCGCAAGCTCAAACTCGGCAGCGCCCTCCTTGGAGCGACTCTCCAGGTCGTTCCACTGCGACTGCAGCGAACGAAGTTCGTCGACGGCCAGCATCTGCGTAAGCTCGTTCGCGCGCGAGGACAGCTCTTTGTACTTGCGCGCGCGATCAACCTGACGCTCTAGCGGCCGCAGCTGACGGGCGATCTCCTTATTGATGTCGCGGGCACGGGTCAGGTGCTCGTCCATCGATTTAATCTTTTTGAGCGCACGCTCCTTGCGGCGCTTGTGCTTGGAGATGCCAGCAGCCTCCTCGATCAGGGCGCGGCGCTCCTCGGGGCGGCTCTGCAAAATGGCATCGAGCTTGCCCTGGCTGATGATGGAATGCGTATCCTTGCCCAGGCCAGAATCGTGCAGAATGTCCTGAATGTCCATCAGGCGGCACGGGCTCGAGTTGATGAGGTACTCGCTTTCGCCCGAGCGATACATACGACGGGTGATGGCGACCTCGTCAAAGTCGACGGGCAGCATATGGTCCGAGTTATCGAGCACCAGCGTGACCTCGGCGACACCCACCGGCTTGCGCGCCGACGAGCCCGAGAAGATGACGTCCTCCATGGCCTGGCCGCGCAGCTGCTTGGCACTCTGCTCGCCCAGGACCCACAGAATCGAGTCGGAGATGTTCGATTTTCCCGAGCCGTTGGGACCGACGATGACGGTCAGGCCCGGCTCAAATGACATATGGGCGCGGTCGGCAAACGACTTGAACCCTTTGAGCGTGAGGGACTTGAGATACACGGTTCCTCGCTTAAACAGGCTTCTTGTTAAGAATCACGCCGTTGGTGGTGTAGCCCATGCGGTCGAGCGCCTCGAGTGCAGCGGCCCCCTCGGCCTCCTTCTTGGAGGAACCGGTGCCGCGGCCCTGGCGAATACCGTCGATGAGCACCACAGCGGTAAAGGTGGGCGCATGTGCGGGGCCCTCGGAGCCGACCAGCTTATACGCGGGAGGCTCGTGGCCGTCTGCCTGCACGCACTCCTGCAAGAACGACTTGGGGTTCGCGGGGTGCTCGGCACGCTCGGTGGCCAGGTGCGGCTTAAGCGTACGGTGGATGAACTCCGCCGCCGCATCCCAACCGGCATCCAGATACAACGCGCCCACGAGCGACTCGTAAACGTTCTCAAGCGCCGAGTGCAGGCCGCGCGCGCCGGTACCGGTCTCGGAGGCGCCAAAGATGATGATGTCGTCGATACCCAGCTCGTGCGACACCTCGGACAGCGTGGCGCCCGAGACAAGGGACACCTTCAGGCGCGTGAGCTTGCCCTCGTCAAACTCGGGATAGGACTCGAAGAGCGAACGGGCCACCACGGCGCCTAAAATGGAATCGCCCAAAAATTCAAGGCGCTCATAGCTGGCAGAGACCGGCAGGCCCTCGACGGCCGAGGGATGCGTGAGCGCCGCGCGCAGCAGCACCTTGTTATTGAACTCATGGCCCAGAATCTCCTGGGCGCGCGTGAGTCGTTCAGACAAAGCCAAGACTTAGGCCTCCTTGGCGTTTTCGATCGCGTCGACGGCGTCGGCGACAGAGTTGAGCGACAGCAGGGTCTCGTCATCGATTTCGAGGTCGAACTCGTCCTCAATGGCCGTCACCAGCTGCAGACGCTCGAGCGAATCGGCATCGAGATCGTCAAAAGTGGTCTCGTCGCTAATGTCGGCGACATCGACGCCCAGCACGTCAGCGGCGACTTCGGCGATCTTATCGAAGATTTCGGAGCGGTCCATAGCGCTTCCTCTCGTATGTCATGGAACACAACACAACACGGCAATCGAAGCCGCGTTGCAATACGGCTCCGATTCTACCCCACACGGTACAGGTTGAGCCACGTAACGGGGCTCTTACAAAACGATACCGTCCATGGAATTGGCAACGTCCTGGACAAGCCCGACGCGCACGGCCTGAGCCGCGGCAAGCGTACCGTTCTTGACGGCCTCGACTGACGTAGCACCGTGGCCGATCAACACGACGCCGCGCAGGCCCAGCAGGATCGCACCGCCCTTGGCATCGCCCGAAAGCTTAGCCTTAATCTGGCGCATCTGCTTTTTAATGAGCAGCGCGGCGATCTTGGTGCCGAGCGAGGACATAAAGGCACCCTTGAGCTCCTGAAGCAAAAACTTGGCAGCGCCCTCGGTGGCCTTGAGCGCGATGTTGCCCGACATGCCATCGGCGACCACGACGTCAAAATTACCCGACGTAAGATCGGTGCCCTCGCAGTTGCCCACAAAGCCGGGAACAGCGGCCTTCATGGCCGGGAAGCACGACTTGGTGAAGTTGGAGCCCTTCTCGTCCTCGGTGCCGTTGGCAAGCAGGCCCACGCGAGGATGCTCGATACCCAAAACCACGCGGGCATAGGCAGCACCCATCTGGGCGAAGCGCACCATATCGTCCACCGTGACATCGGGATTGGCGCCCATATCGCACAGCACCGTCAGGCCACCGGCACGATTGGGCAGTGCGTTGGTCAAGCACGGACGGACCGGCTGCTTCTTGCCCTCTGCCAAATACCTAAACGGCGTGACGTAGGCCGTGGCGGCAGCGGTCATGGCACCGGTCGAGCCGGCCGAGAAAAACGCGTCCGCATTGCCCTTCTTAATGGCACGACATGCAAGCACGATCGAGGACTTGCGCTTGGTCATCACAGCGCGGATGGGATCGTCCTCCATGCTGATGACGTCGGGGGCTTCCAAGGCCTCCACGCGGGCATGCGCTGCGGCAAAGGGGTTGACGATTTCAGCGGGACCGACGGCCAAAATCTCGATCTCGGAATCTGCCGCAAGCGCAGCCTCGATACCATCGAGAACAACCTGGGGCTTCTCGTCTCCGCCCACAACGTCTACACAAACGCGAACGTTACTCATTTCATATGCTCCTTATACAAAAATGGCCGACTCATTGAGCCGGCCATTGTGGTTCCAGTTGGAACGGCATCGTATCCAGAGTATACAGTTACTCGGTAACGATAACCTCGCGGTCCTTGTAGAAACCGCAGCTGGGGCACACGTGGTGCGGGAGCTTAACAGCGCCGCAACGGGGGCACGTGGACTGAGCCGCAGCCGAGATCTTCATGTTGGCGGAACGACGGGTATGGGTGCGGATACGACCCTGCTTTTGTTTAGGTACGGGCATAGTGACCTTCCTTATGAACTATCCAGTGTGGCGATTACGCGCAAGTAGCGATACTACCACAGTTTTACTCGTCAAGCTTGAGATTCTTTAATGCTGCAAATGGATTTTCCGTGGCAGCGGCCCATTCGGCCTCCGCCTTGGCGGCGCAATCGCATTGCTCGACGTTGAGATTGATGCCACAGGTGGGGCAAAGGCCGCGGCAATCGGGCTTGCACAGGACAACGAACGGCGTGTCCATGACGACCGCGTCGTTGATGGGCTCGCCCAGATCGACAATGCGATCCTCGCCCAGCAACTCGTAGCCGTCTTCGTAGGCCTCGGGGTCCTCGGGCTCGTTAAAGAGGTAGAACTCCTCGATCTCGCCTGCGATATCAAACGATGCGGGCTCCAGGCAGCGATCGCACTCGCCGGTGGCGTGAGCGCGGACCATGCCCGAAAGCAGAACACCGGTACCGGCGTTGGTAAAGACCACGTCGTAGGAAATGCCGTCCTGCAGCTGGTACTCCTTCTCGCCCACCGTGTAGGTGGCGACATCGACCTTGCCGGTCAGCGGATAAGAGTCTCCGGGAAACTCGAGCTGCTCGGAAAGATCGACGGTTACGCTCGGGAACTCAGCCATTACCACTGACCGTTCTGCTGGGCGGCGCCCTCGTTGAGCTGCTGACGGCAACGAGTGACGGTGCCGGTCAGACTCTTAAGGTTCTCCTCGAGGTGCGTAAAGACCTGCTCGGCGTAATCCTCGGCGGCATAACGCGTCTCGCGCTCGTACTGCTGGGCACGGTCGCGGATGTCGTCGGCCTGCTGCTGGGCTAAGCGGACGATCTCCTGCTCACCGGCAATGGTGAGCGCCTGCTGCTGAGCATCGGCAATGATGGAATCGGCCTGGGCGGCGGCGGAGGCCATAAGCTCCTCGCGCTCTTTGAGGATACGGCGGGACTTCTGCCACTCCTCGGGATAGCTCATGCGGATCTCATCGAGGATGTTAAAGAAGACGTCGGCGTCGATAACCTTCATCTGGGCGTTCTTGCCGAACGGCGTCTTAGCCTCTTCGATGAGCCCCTCGAGCTCGTCGACAAGACTCACGATCCTGTCGCCAGGAAAATTCTCGCCCGGCATCCGGTCTCCTTTCATAGGTAACATATCATCGTGTTAGTTTACCACATGCCACCAGGCAATAAAAAACGTCACGAAAAGCGATGTTTGAGTGCTTCGACCACGTTGGACGGGACAAACGTCGATACATCGCTGCCGAGCGAGGCGATCTGGCGAACAACCGAGCTCGAGATATAGCCGTACTGCGGCGCACTCATGACAAAGATGGACTCCAGCTCGCTATCCAGGCGATAGTTAAGGTCGGCCTGCTGCAGCTCATATTCAAAGTCGGTCATGGCGCGCAGGCCCTTGACCACGGCCCCCGCCCCCTGCTCGCGAGCGAAGTCGACCAAGAGGCCGGTAAAGGGCAGGACCTCGACGCCGTCGATATCACCGAGCGCCTCGCGGGCCAGCGCCACGCGCTCATCGAGCATAAACGTGGTACCCACGCCGTTTTTACCCTGCGACTCGGCAACAGCGACGATCACGCTGGGAAAGATGCGGCGGGCGCGGCGAATCACATCGATATGGCCAAACGTGATGGGATCGAAGGTGCCCGGGACGATCACGCGGTTGATGGTGTCATTCATGGGCGTCCTCCTGAAACGTCGTGGCATCGTTGTTGTCGGCATCTGCGCCGGCGCTGTCGCCCCCACCGTCGTCATCGCCGACCCAACGAAGCAGGTCGACCGAGGTAATGCCGTAGCGCTTCTTACGTACAGTCTCAAAGCCTACCGGATGCGCGCCCGCATCGGCGGCGGCATGCTCAAACAGGGCAAAAGCGCCAGGTGCAAGCAGACCCTGCTGAGCCAGGTTCTGCAGCAGTTCCTCGACCGGCTCGGCACCAAAAGCATAGGGCGGGTCAAGCAGGACCAGATCAAAGGGGGCGCCCGGTACACGACCGCGCGAGGCACTCGCCAGCATGTCGCCCGTGACCACGCGCCAACGCGCACGGTCACGGCAGAGCGACTCGATATTCTTGGTAATGAGCCGCGCGGCGTTGCGATCGATCTCAAACGTCGTGAGCAAGCGAGCCCCACGAGAGAGCATCTCTAACCCTAAGGCACCGGAGCCGCCAAAGGCGTCCAGCACACGGACCTCGTCCAGATCGAAGTCGAATGCCGACATGACCATAGATGCGCATGCCTCGCGCACGCGATCGGTCGTGGGGCGGGTGACATCGCGACCACGGGGCTCCTCGATCTTACGACCGCGCCATTCGCCGCCGATGATTCTCATCCTCCGCTGACCTCCTTAAAAATGTGTCGATATCGCATGGCGACCGCATCGCGCAGGGGGCGCGTCGCCACGGAGTCAAGGTTGCAAGCATACCGCAAGAGCTCGACCGCGTCCAAATGGGCCCACTCGATCAGCTCCTCGTCGGCATCCAGGTCGACAAAGCGCAGGGTCACTCCGCCATGCTGGCGGTACCCCAGGATTTCGCCCTCGTGGCGCAGACGCAGGTCCATCTGGGCGAGCGTAAAGCCATCCGAGGTTTTTTCGAGCGATTGCAGGCGATCTTGTGCTGCCGAAGCGCCGCCGTTGCCCTTGGAGTGCGTCATGACCAGGCACGTGCCCGACACACTGCCACGGCCCACGCGACCGCGCAGCTGGTGCAGAGCAGCCAAACCAAAGCGCTCCCCGTTCTCGATGACCATGACGGTGGCGTTAGGCACGTCGACGCCCACCTCGACCACCGTAGTCGAGACGAGCACGTCAATCTCGCCACGCTTAAAGGCATCGATAACCTGGTCCTTCTCCCCCGCTGGCATGCGGCCGTGAAGGCGCTCGATGGCAAGACCCGGCAACGCCAGACGCAGGCGATCGAGCTCGGTCGCCGTATCGTGCAGCGGCACGGGGACCGTCACGCGGCCCTCGTCGTCGCGGGCGATACCGGGCACGTCCTCCAGATCATCGGCCGAGTCACTCGGCTCCACGAGCGGGCAAATCACGTAGGCCTGCTGACCCTTTTCATGCGCCTCGCGGATGGCGCCATAGGCAAGGTCGCGACTCGACTCGGTAAGCACGCGTGTCGTCACGCCAGCGCCAGGGACGGGCCGATGGCGGATGATACTCGTGTCCAGATCGCCGTAGACCGAAAGCGCCAGCGTACGCGGGATGGGCGTTGCCGTCATAACGAGCAGATCGGCACCGGGGCCCTTCGCGCGCAAGGCATTGCGTTGGCCGACGCCAAACCGGTGCTGCTCATCGATGACTACGAGCGACAGATACTTAAACGCCACGTTATCCGAAAGGACCGCGTGGGTGCCAAAGAGGACATCGAGCTCGCCCGATTCCAGCTGGGCATGGATCCGCTCGCGCTCGGCCGCCGGCGTGGCGCCCGTCAGGAGCGCCCAGGTCATACCAGCCTGCGAGAGCAAGGGGCCGGTCTTATCGGCATATTGACGCGCCAGCACGCCCGTGGGCGCCATAACGCAGGCCTGCGTGCCGCTATCGGCAGCCACAGCCAGCGCGCAGGCGGCAACAGCGGTCTTGCCGGTACCGACATCGCCCAGCAGCAGGCGGTTCATCACGCGCCCGCCATCGCACATATCGCGCAGGATATCTTGGAACGCGGCCTGTTGCTCGTCGCTCAGCGAAAACGGCAGGGCCTGCTTAAGCGCGGCCAGGTGCTCGCCCGCGGCGTGGGCATAGGGTACCACATCGACCAGGCCGCCGTCGTTGCGCAGGCGCAGCGCCAGCTGCAGGTAGAGGCACTCCTCGTAGGCAAGCCGTGCGCGCGCGATATCGCGCTCAGCCATGCTCGAGGGAAAATGGATCGATCGAAGCGCACGGGCATTGCTCATCAGGCGGCGCTTGACGCGCAAGCGTGCGGGAATCGGATCGAAGGGATTGCCGACGACCTCGAGCGCGCCACTTACGATGCGGCGCATCCACGCCTGGCTCACGCCGTCACTCACATAATGGACCGGCAAAATGGTGCCCGCAGCACGCCCCTCATCGAGCTTTTCAAAGTGCGGCGAGGCCATCTGCTTAAAACCGTAGGCAAACTCAACCTTGCCCATCACGGCCAGGCGGTCGCCCTGCTTAAGCTGCTGGGCAATCCAAGGCTGACGGAAAAAGGCGACCTGCAGCACGCCCGTCTCATCAACGAGTGAGACCTCGGTCACCTGCATGCGCGGACGCGGCTTCTTTTGAACGATACGGTCGACCGTGGCGATGATGGTGCACACGGTACCGATGGGCGCCATCTCGATGGACCAGGAGCGCGTAAAGTCCAGGTATCGATGAGGGATATGGAGAAGGAGGTCCCCCACCGTCCGAATTCCCAGACGGCGAAGGGCCTCCTCACGTTTACCCGAAACATATTTGAGTCGCGCGATATCCTCGTCGAGCGCATTGCTCTGGGCAAAGCGATCCGAGACGCGCGGCACGGAGCAGAGCTCGGACATAGGCAGATGCCTACTCGATCGAGAAGATCACGGGATAGAGCGGCTGCTCGCCACGATGGGCGTCGATCTCCAGGTCGGGCTGAGCCTCCTCGATAGCGTCGACGATCTCCTGGAAGGCTTCATCGGACAGCTCCTCGCCGGCCAGAATCGTCAGCGCGTCGCCCTCCTCTTCCTCCTGCATGCGGTTGATGCAATCGAGCGTGACCTGCTTCACGTCGGAGCCGACGACATCGATGGAGCCGGCAATGATGCCCATGACGTCACCGGAGTGAATTGGCGAACCGTCGGAGGCGCTGGAGTCGCGCACGGCGCGGGTGACCTCGCCATCGCGGACCTCGCTGATGGCGTCGACCATAGCGGCGACGGCATCCTCGAGCTCGGAATCGGGCAGGACCGCGAACAGCGCGGAGAAGGCCTGCGGAACGGTCTTGGTGGGAACGACGGCGACCTTCTTGTCGGTGCAGGCTGAGGCAGCGGCCTCAGCGGCCATGCGGATGTTGCCGTTGTTGGGCAGAATGATGATCGAGGTCGCGTTGACCTGGTCAACAGCGCCCAGCAGGTCTGCAGTCGAGGGGTTCATGGTCTGACCACCCGACACGATCACGTCGACGCCGAGGGACTTGAGGATGTCTGCCTCGCCGGACCCAGCGGCAACGGCGACAAAGCCCAGCGCCTTGGCGGGCTCGGCGGCCTTTTCCTGGTCCTCATGAATCTTGGCGGTACGGTCGTGGGCCTCCATCTCCATGTTGTGGATAAAGACCTCGTAGATCTGACCAAGCTGAAGCATGTGCTCGAGCACCAGGTTGGGGGTGTTGGAGTGCACGTGGATCTTGTAATCGGGGTAGGCGCCCACGAGTAGCTCACAGTCGCCCATGGAACCCAGGAACTTAAGGCACTCATCCTCGTCAAAGGGAGCGTCAGCCTTAAAGAGGAACTCGTTGCAGTAGCGGAACTCCGAGCCCTCCCAGTCGTCGTTGGCCTCGATCTCAACGCGATTGAGGGCCGCGTCGCGGGCAGAGCCAGCGGAATCAAACGTGGCGGAGAAATCCTCGACAACGGTGCTGCGGCCAAGCGCGGCGGCAACAAAGTTCTCCAGGAAGATGGCAAAGCCAAAGGCGCCGGAGTCGACCACGCCGTTCTCCTTCAGAACGGGTAGAAGGTCGGGCGTGCGAGCGACAGACTGATATGCCTCGACGACGATAGCGTCGAGCGCGTCCTCGGCCGAGAACTTCTTCTTTTCGCACTCGTCGGCCTTGGTCGAGACATCGCGCAGCACCGTGAGAATCGTGCCCTCGATGGGCTTACGGACGGCCTGGAAGGCGACCTTGACGGCGCGGCGGAACGCATAGGCGATGTTGGCGGACGTGATGGGCTCATCAGCAGAGACGAGACCCTCGGCCACGCCGCGCAGGATCTGAGAGGTGATGACGCCGGAGTTGCCTCGGGCACCCATCAGGGAGCCGTGGGTGATGGCGCCGGCGATGGCCTCCATATCGGCATCGGCGGGAAGGGCGGAAAGCTCCTTGGTCACCGAGGCGAGCGTGAGCGACATGTTGGTACCGGTGTCGCCGTCGGGTACGGGGAAGACATTGAGCTTGTTGATCTCCTCGGCCTTGTCGGAAACAGCAGCCGCAGCGATCGGAAAACAGGTGCGAATGGTCATTGCAATCATGGGTATTTGAATCTCCGTTTTCGGATGCTAGTTCAGACGGCTCTTGAGCGCGTCGATGTGAATGCCGATCTTAAGGCTGGCGGGATCGATCTGGGCGATCTCCTGCAGGGTGAAGGCAACGGAGCTCGAAAGATTGTGGCAGACGGACTTCATGTTGACGCCGTTCTCGAGCACGACGTGAAGATCGACCGTAAGGCCGTTCTCGTCGGCGGAGACAAGCACGCCCTTGCGGAGGCGCTGACCGGCAAGCAGGCGCACGCTCTCGGCGCCCTGGAGCTGCTCAGCCATACCGACGACGCCATAGCACGTCATCGCGGCATAACCGGCAATATCGGCAATAACGTCGTTCGAGACGCTCAGGCTGCCGTTGATGGTCTCAGACACAAGAATCTCCTTATCTGGTGCTCACGGCACCATGTCGTGGGAGCAATCATTGCAATATTCTACAACGACCGCGCCATGTTGAGGTGATGGGTCGCGGGATTACATCCTCGACACGAAATGTTGATATGGCAACGTCCGAGTCAAGTGGTCGCGGCATGAAAAAACCCGCCGCATAAGCGACGGGTTTTACAACCTGGCTCCCCGGGTAGGACTCGAACCTACAACAGCGCGGTTAACAGCCGCGTGCTCTACCATTGAGCTACCGAGGAATAGGTGCGTGCTCTCAAGCAACGAAGTTTATTATACGGACGAATCAGCTCAGGGCAAGAACTTTTTTAAGAATTTTTCTCCGCCTAGTCATTGGTGACGTTCTTAAACGACTAGTCATTCAAGAACGTCCCCAACGACTACTCATTTAAGTCTGTCCCCAATAACCACCCCCAAACTGTCGCACAACTGACAGCCATAGCAACGCCGCAGATAGAGGACGGACAGCGAAAACCCGCCAGAGCGAGCAAGGTGCCTTGAAACAAGGCGGCATTGACCTTTTGGTCATGCCGCCGAAGTTGAAAGGCAGATTGCCGCTCTGGCGGGTTTGCAGCGTCGGCCAGTTACGGCGTTCGGTAGAACGCCGTAACCCTAAGACTCGATGTAGTCCTTCAGCTTGCTGCTGCGGCTCGGGTGGCGGAGCTTGGCCAAGGTCTTGGACTCGATCTGGCGGATACGCTCGCGCGTGACGCCAAACTCGCGGCCGACTTCCTCGAGCGTGCGGGGATGCCCGTCGACAAGGCCAAAGCGCAGCTCGATAACCTTGCGCTCACGATCGGCAAGCGAGTCGAGCACCTGAGTGAGTTGCTCCTGCAGCATGGAGAAGCTGGCGGCATCGGGCGGAACGATAGCCTGGGAGTCCTCGATAAAGTCGCCCAGCTGGGAATCCTCTTCCTCGCCGATGGGGGTCTCAAGCGACACGGGCTCCTGCGAGATCTTCTGGATCTCGCGGACGCGGTCGGCGCTCATGTCCATCTCGGCACCGATCTCCTCGGGGGTCGGGTCGCGACCCAGGTCCTGAAGGAGCTGGCGCTGCACGCGGACGAGCTTGTTGATAGTCTCGACCATATGCACGGGAATACGGATGGTACGGGCCTGGTCGGCGATAGCGCGCGTAATGGCCTGACGGATCCACCACGTGGCGTACGTGGAGAACTTGAAGCCCTTCTGGTAGTCGAACTTCTCGACGGCGCGAATCAGACCGAGGTTACCCTCCTGGATCAGGTCAAGGAACAGCATGCCGCGGCCGACATAGCGCTTGGCGATGGAGACGACCAGACGCAGGTTTGCGCTGATGAGTGCCTGCTTAGCTTCGAGGCCGACGTTCTCAATGCGCGTAAGACGACGCATCTCGGCACGCGTGAGCTCGAGCTCACCGGCATCGGCGGCCTCGAGCTTCTCGGTGGCCTCAAGACCGGCCTCGATCTTCATGGCCAGATCGACCTCTTCGGAGGCGGTCAGCAGGTCGACCTTGCCGATCTCTTTGAGGTACATACGAACCGGATCGCCGGTCAGCATCACCGTGGAGGCATCGATGCCACGCACGCGCGAGCGTGAACGGGACGTGCGCACGGTGCGCTTCTTCTTGCTCTTGGAAGAACCCATCTCGGCGTCGGCCTGACGGGCCATCTTGAGCTCGTGATCGTCGAGCGAGCCGGAATCGTGCTCGTCGTCGTCATCGAAATCGTCAGTATCGTTATCGTTATCGTCATCGTCGACGTCCATGGGGGCGTCGTCGTTACCGCTCGCGGAGATAATCTGGATGCCGCTGTTGCGCAGCGCGGAATACACCGCGGTGAGCTGCTCGTCAGAAACATCGATATCCTTCAGGGCGACCTGAATCTCGTCCTCGGTTACCGAAGTCCTGTTTGAGCCGTTGCCCATGAGCTTTGCAACGTAGGATTCCAGCCCAGTACCCGTGCTCTCAGTCTTTTTTGGCACAGATTCTCCCTTCATAGTCCACAGGACTCATTACTTTAGCACACACATTGACGTCTATACCCAAAAAGAGGACTGGATATAGGCGAGAATACGCTGCTTGACCACAACATCTAGGCCTGTTCGGTGCCCGCGGTCTCCAGACCAATCAAACGGAACGGGTCCGCCACGCCGCCGATAGACTTTTGCAGCTCGCGTTGACGCTGCGAATCCTGCGCGGCCTGCACGGTCAGCGCGCGACGGGCCTCATCATCGAGCGAACGGTCCTGGCGCAGCTTGGCCTGGGCGGCACGCATGCGGCGCTTGATGGTGTAGAGCTCGAGCGTATCAAGCATAAACACGATGTTCGTCTCGGTGGGGTGCTTGCTCGTCGCCGAGATGCGCCCGGCACTCACAAGCGTTGCCGCCTCGGGACACACCGAGCGCGCCGCATCCATGCAGGCTGCAGGATCGGTTCCCGGCGGCGTTGCCAGAACGGCCCATGCGATGGACTCGTGACGTGGGTCAACCCACTCGATAGAGCAGATGCGGTCGGCATACGTGCGGAACAGGTCGGGGTAGCTCGTGAGCATCGTCAACAGCTCGCGCTCCCCTGCCAAGGACTTGCGCTCCAAATCGGTCAGCACCATAGGGGCCGAGGCGTCTGCCGGGGCACCGGCGGGCGCAGAGCCCATACCATCAGGCACATCAATCGGCGGCAGGTCGTCGACGGCCTCCACGGGCGCGGCACCGTAGGCATCGAGCGGGACGTAGTCATACGGCTCTTCTTCGACCGGCGCGGACACCGGCGGCGTCGCGCCCGATGCCCAAGCACCGCGAGATGCCCCCTGCGAACCAGACGTCCGACCGCCCGCGCTACCAGAGCGCTCGGCTTGCGCCCGCTGGCGCTCATAGTTCTGCTCACGACGTCGTTCCGCATCCTCGCGCTTGGCGACATCGCGAAACACACGGCCCGAGCTCGCACGCACTGTCTCCAGATCCAAGCCAAGCAGATCGGCAATCTGGATAAAGTATGTATCGATCATGTAGCTATCGCGCAGCGGATAGATAAGCGTCAGCGCATCTTCCAGCGCCTTGGCACGACCGCCCGGCGTGGTGATGTCACTCGACTCCTGCAGCGAACGGTAGACAAAGTCCATAAGCGGCTCGGCAGCGTCGATGCGCGCCTGAAGCTCCTGTCCACCATGCGCTGTGATGAACTCCATGGGGTCGTTGCCGTCGGGCAGCACCACGCAGCGCAGATCCATCGAATCCCGCTCGATAAACTGAATCGCACGGCGGGCGGCCTTCTGGCCCGCCGCATCACCGTCAAACATATACACGATGCGCTTGGCAAAGCGAGTGAGCGTCTTGACGTGATGCTCCGTGAGCGCGGTGCCCAGCGTGGCGACAACGTTTTTGATCCCCGCCTCCCAGCAGGCGATGCAATCGGTATAGCCCTCCACCACGATGGCCGTATCCTGCGCAACGATAAACTCCTTGGCCCAATTAAATCCATAGAGGTTTCGCTTTTTATGAAACACGCTCGTCTCAGCGGTATTGAGGTACTTAGGTTGGCCGTCACCCATGATGCGACCGCCAAAGGCTATGTTGTGACCCTGCTCGTCAAAGATGGGGAACATCACGCGGTCGTAGAAGCGGTCGGCAAGCTGCCCGCGCCCGCGACTCACGGCAACGTTGGCGTCGATCATCTCCTGCGGGGTAAAACCCGCCTGGGACAGGTGCGACACCAGCGCGTTGCGGCCCGGTGCAAAGCCCAGGCAGTAGCGGCGGCAGACGTCGCCACCCATGCCGCGGCTGGCAAAGTACTCACGTGGACGGCCATCCTTACCGCGCATAAGCATGGTGTGGTAGAACTGGGCGGTCTCGGCGCACAGATCGTAGATGCGGGCACGCTTGGTGCCGCGCTCGCGGCGATCTCCGGTGTCGTGCAGCTCAATACCCGCACGATCGGCCAAATAACGGATTGACTCGGGAAAGCTAAGGTTTTCACGCTTCATGATATAGGTGAAGACGTCGCCACCCTCGCCGCAGCCAAAGCAATGCCACACCTGCGTGGCGGGAATAATGTGGAAGGACGGAGTCTTTTCGCCATGAAACGGGCAGCAGCCCCAAAACTCATGGCCGCGGGGCTTGAGCTCAACCGTTTCCTGCACAATGGCAACCAGGTCGGACGCAGCGCGTACCTGATCTTTTTCCTCATCGCTAATCACGGATGCCCACCCCTTGCTCACCCAAGTTGTGACGAATGTCCTCGATATTCCCCTCGACGGTCGCAATCAACTCATCCAGCGATTCGAACACACGCGAGGGACGCAGCCAGCGCGTAAACGCCAGCGAAACGGAAGCATCGTACAGGTCGCCCGTATAACCAATTAAGTTAGCCTCGAGATGCGATGAAGCGGCATCGTCGGCATACGTCGGCGGCAGGCCGACGTTAACGGCAGCAGGCCATACGGTGTCATCGACGAGCACCAGGCCCTCATACACGCCATCGGCAGGCACCTGAATGCCGTCGGGAACCTGCAGGTTTGCCGTGGGAAAGCCCATGCCAGAACCCTCATGACGGCCGCGAACAACACCGCCACGCAGCATATACGGGCGGCCGAGCAACTCAGCAGCAAGCTCCACATGGCCCTGTCCCAGCTCATGACGAATGCGGGTGGCGCAAATGGCCTCACCGCCCTCGCAAAGCAGGTCGTGCCCGTATACGTCAACGCCGCGCTCGGCACCCCAGGTGCGCATCTCGGCAACACCAGAAGCACCGCCACGACCCAGCCTAAAATCGCTGCCAACGCGAATCGAACGAATGTCGACCACGCGTGACAGCAGTGCGAGAAAACCGACATGGTCGAGTGCCGCAACCTCAGGCGTAAAGGGAACGGCCACCACTGCATCGACCCCGGTCTGAGCCAAGGCATGTAGACGGTCGGCCGTCGTCATCAATTTTTGAGCGGGCGAAGGGCTCACCACAACGTCCGGGTCGGGATCGAAAGTGACCACGACCGCCTTGCAGCCATGGGCACGGGCATCACGGACAAGCGCCGCAATGAGCTCCTGATGTCCACGGTGCACACCATCGAACACGCCGATGGCAATCGATGCGGCAGCCAAGTGCTCGCACTCATCAAACGCATCAGCAGTGACGATGCGAGCCTCGTCCGACTCGCCCGCGAAAAAGATACGCGCGAGCTCGCGAGCGGACAACATCATCGAACACCGCCGATTGCCTGCGGAAACACGTGCTCCATGACAAAGCGGCCACTCTCAATGCGGGCAAGCGCCTTGAGTCCCTCATCGAGCACCAACGCAAAAGGCGACTTCGAGGTATCGAAATCGGCAAGCGCACGCTCAACGGGAATGCGTCGGCCGCAGAGCAGATCGTCGGCAAGATTGCCAGGCAAGTCAACACGCGTGGCGCCCAGGGCTGCAATGGGATCCAGGGCAAAGCCAGCCGCGGACTCGGGAGAAAGCTCCTCGACCGCATGACAAGCGCCAATGGAAACAACACCGGAGGCCGTGCGGCGCAGCGCGGAAATGTGCGCGGCGCTCTCGCAGGCGCGGCCCAAGTCGCGAGCGAGCGCACGGATATAGGTGCCCTTACTCACCGAGAACGCCACGGTCCACACACACGTATCACCTTCGCCGCCCACGGCGATCAGGTCGGCGGCATAGACCTCGACGGGACGCGGAGGTAGGTCCACCGCATTGCCCTCGCGAGCAGACTTGTAGGCGCGAACGCCATTGACCGAGATAGCCGAAAACGCCGGCGGCACCTGCATCTGCGGACCCAGCATGGCGGCCAGGCGCTCACGGGCATAGGCAGGATCGCGGAGCTCGTTGGCAACAGCCACCGTGCGGACTGCCTCGCCCTCCGCATCATCGGTATTGGTCTCGGCGCCAAACGAGATGTCGGCGACATAGCTTTTGGTATCGAGGGTTAGCATGCCCAGCAGACGGGTGGCCTGGCCAACACCCACCACCATGACACCCGATGCCATGGGGTCGAGCGTGCCGGCATGGCCGACGCGCCGCTCATGGAGGGCGCGCCGGCATTTCGAAACCACATCGTGGGACGTGCAGCCCACCGGCTTATCGACGGCGAGCAGCATATTCAGTTGAGAAGGTGTACGACGAGCCATGTACCATCCAAAAAGTTAAAGCTCGACGGTCACCGAAGCGGGATCCTCCCCCACCAGCTCGGCCAGCATGGGAAGTGCCACGGTAAGCGTCTCGAGAATCGTTCCGTTGTTGGAGAAACCGGCGGCAGCGGGATGTCCGCCTCCGCCAAATGCAGCAGCGATCTCGGACACGTTGAGGTCGCCCTTGGAGCGCAGGTTGCCGCGCACCTTGGTATCGCCCTCAATGCCCTTCAGGAACAGGCAGACCTCCACGCCCATCACCGAGCGCACCACGTCAACCAGGCCGTCGCACTCATCCGAGGTGACACCGCAGGCCTCAAGGTCACTCTGGTACGCGTAACTATACGCGACGCGCCCGTGGGCCACCGTCTTGATGCGGCCCATAACGATGGACTTGAGGTGCAAAAACTCAACGCGCATGCTCTGGTAGACCTCGAGTGCCACACGCGCCGGATCGGCACCGTGGGCAACCAGACGCGAGGCTGCATGGAACGCGGCGGCATCGGCGTTTTGGTACTGGAAACGGCCGGTATCGGTAACCAAGCCACACAGCAGGCAGGTCGCAACGCCATCACGTGCGACAATGCCGCAATTGTCCAAGAAGCGGTCGATGATCATGGCACAGGCTGCAGCTTCGACGCGCCTCAGGCTGAGCTCGGCAAACTCCTCGCGCGCCGGATGGTGATCGAAGCACACCACATGCTTGGAGCGACGAAGCACCTCGGCGGAATTATTGAGACGCTCGACGACCGGTACGTCCACCGAGATGAACAGGTCCGGATTGCCGGTGTACGCAGATGCCGGTACCAGGCGATCGGAGCCTTCCATAAAGCGGTAGATGCGCGGAACCGGGTCATCATCTGCCAGCAGCAGGGCAATGTCCTTGTTGGGGAAAAACTTCATAAGCGAGAGGCCCAGACCCAGCACGGAGCCCAGGGCGTCGCCATCGGGAGAAGTGTGTCCCGAAATCGCAATGGAGGACGCATCCTCGATGAGCTCGAGGATGCGTCGCTGAATATCTGCAGACTCGCACGAGGCGAGGTCGGCGGAATTAGTCATCTAAAGCTGCCTCCTGGGCGGCATCCGCTATCGGATAGCCGTCCTCGTCCTTTTCGATCGCAAGCGTGGCGGGAACGTTTTCCAGCGCACGCGTGATGCGCTCGGCCTCATCGGTCGAGCGATCGATGCGAAAATCGAGCTCGGGCGTAACACGCCAATCGAGCGAGCGAGCCAACAGGCTGCGAATACGGCCCTTAGCGCTTGCGAGCGCCTCCATGACCTCGTCGTAGCGGCTCGCATCGCACGACACGTACACACGCGCGAACGAACGGTCCACCGCGACCTCGACCGCGGTCAAAGTAACCAGGTCGAGACGCGGATCGGAAACCTCAAAGAGCAGGATATAACCGAGCTTCTCGCGAAGCTGCTCGCCCAGACGGCGGGTTGCCTGCGTTTGCTTCATAGCGCTACCCCCTACTCGGTACGGGCAACCTGGTCGATGCGATAACCTTCGATCTGGTCGCCGGGCTTGATGTCCTGGAAGTTCTCCAGGCCAATGCCGCCCTCGGAACCGCTCTTGAGGCTCTTGGCCTCGTCCTTGTAGTGGCGCATCGAGGCGATCTTGCCGTTGAAGACCACGATGCCGTCGCGCACCAGACGCACGGAATCGGTCGCGGCGATCTCGCCCTCTTCGACACGGACACCGGCGGCGATACCGACTTTGGGCACCTTGAAGGTGTCCAGGACGGTCGCGGTACCCGTGGAGACCTCGACCTCGGTGGGCTTGAGCATGCCGATACGGGCGGCGTCGAGCTCCTCGAGGCACTTGTAGATGACGTCGTAGCAACGGATCTCGACGCCCTCGCGCTCGGCAGCGGAGCGGGCCTTACCGTCGGGGCGGACGCCAAAGCCGATGATGATGGCGTTGGAGGCGTCGGCCAGGACGACGTCGGTCTCGTTGATGGCACCAACGGCGGAGTGGATCGTGTTGATACGAACCTCGGACTGATCCATCTTGTCGAGCGAATCCTGAAGGGCCTCGATGGAACCCTGGACGTCGGCCTTGATGATCAGGTTGAGCTCCTTGACCTCGGCGTCGGCGATGGTCTCGAAGAGGTTCTCGAGCGTGACGTGCTTCACGCGGCTCTGCTCCTCGATACGTGCCTTAAGCGAACGCTCATCGGCCAGGGCGCGAGCCTCGCGCTCGTCCTCGAAAACGCGGAACTCGTCGCCGGCGTTGGGCACGGACTGAAGGCCCAAGATCTCGACGGCATCGGAGGGGCCGGCCTCGGTGACGGCGTTGCCCTTGGGATCGAGCATGGCGCGGACGCGGCCATAGGTAAGGCCGGCGACCAGCGTATCGCCCACGTGCAGGGTACCGCGGGTCACCAGCACGGTAGCAACCGAGCCGCGGCCCTTGTCGAGCTTAGCCTCGAGGACGTTACCGGAGGCAAAGGTGTCCGGGTTGGCCTTGAGCTCGAGCACGTCGGCCTGGAGCAGCACGGTCTCGAGCAGGTCGTCGATACCGATCTTCTGCTTGGCCGAGATGTTGACGAACATGTTCTGTCCGCCCCACTCCTCGGGGATGATGCCGTACTCGGTGAGCTCCTGGCGCACGCGGTCGGGATTGGCGCCCGGCTTATCAATCTTATTGACGGCGACGACGATGGGTACGCCGGCGGCCTTGGCGTGGTTGATGGACTCGATGGTCTGCGGCATGACGCCGTCGTCGGCAGCCACGATCAG
>DXZX01000022.1:33092-34419 GCA_019419445.1 Collinsella sp. | reverse complement strand
TCGCGTTCACCTACACGCACGATAGCCAACGTCGGAACAACGCCCCGCTCGCGCAGGGCTGCGCAGCGAGCAGCAAGTTCCACGGTCAAAGCGCGAGCAACGGGAGCACCCTTCAGCAGTTCAGCCATGACTATCCTCTCTTCCTTGCAGCGTCGGAGGCGCGGCGCGCCAGCGCATCGGCGCGCGGCAACCATGTGTCGAGCAACTCATCACACGCCGTCTCGAGCTCCTCAGCACGAGCGCAATCCTTCATAGACGTGGTGTTCGCAAAGAGCGTCAAACTCGCGCCCTGCATAGCGGCACGGCAGAACACGGCGCCGCACGCCACATCGGACAGCAGTTGACGCGAACCCTTGTCGGCCATGTCCTCGAGCAGCGCCAGCGCACGCCCGCAGGCATCCATAATGCGATACGGCGGCATAGCGGCCACATGCAGCGCATCCTGAATCGCGGTCGCTCGAGCCGGATCGTCACGCGGAATACCGTACGCCGCGGACACCTGCCCGTAGGCACGAACGTCCTCGGCAACCAACTCGACAAGCTCCTGGGACAGCTCATCAGCCTGAGCAAACGCGCGCGCCAGGTCATCCGCACGATCAGCAAGCGCGGGATTGGTCGCACCGTAGCGGGCAACCATTCCGCACAGCGAGGCGCCCAGCGCGCCCACAAAGGCGCTCGCGCTACCGCCGCCGGGAACCGGCTCGCGTGCGGCAAGCGCCTCGGCAAACTCTCGACATGTTTTATCCATCATCTCTTGGCTCATACGCACGCACCTTCAAGTCATATACATCGGTCGGGTGGCAACCGCCGACCGACCGCATCAATCACATAATGGTGCTAAGTCTAGCCCATAAGTACATGAGCGTCAGCGCACCTGGCCATCGCGGATTTCTATGACGAACGATAGGCGTCGGCACCGCAAACATAGGACACATGGCCCACCTTTCGAGACTTCCGGACGTCAAAAACTGAGGCATATCTATAAACAAGGAACCTGTTGGGGCAACGCCCACGCACGCGCGCCCCATTAAATCAACGGGCACCTCACCCCGGGGAGGGCCGACAGCATCGGCCCTCCCCTCTTTTGCGACCGCACATATTGCCACTTAACGGCGCAAATCCGGCCCTCAGAATGGGACACATGGCCCACCCTAGCGAGCCGTCCACGCGTACAGTAAAGGCAGGTAATCCATGGGCGGTTACAGATCGAGGAGGACACGACCATGAAAAAGAAGGCCTTTGCGATTCTCACACTCTGCATCAGTCTCCTTGCCGCGGTTGCCCTGGTGGGTTGCGGCGGAAGCGGCGGCGCTACCGGCAGTGGCGG
>DXZX01000022.1:0-33082 GCA_019419445.1 Collinsella sp. | reverse complement strand
GTGGATATGAGGACCGACTTCATTTGGTTTAAGGTCGAGGTGCCCGAGGGCGTCGAGATCACCGACGTTGCCGGCGACACCGCCGACAGGGCCCAGTTTAAGTTCACCGAGAGCGAGCACGCCAGCGATCGCTTCATCCCTGTCTTCGACTCTGACAAGAACGCTGACGAGCTGTTCGACTACGAGGCCAAATGGAAGGCCAACTTTGAGTGGACCGAGAATGATCCCGTCAAGTACAACGGCAAGACTTGGCGCAACGCTTCCTATACACACTCGGGCGGCGTAACGACTGAGTACTTCACCGAAGCAGGCGGCGGCAGCGTTTACGTGAGCATCGACAATGTCGAGGAACACAAGGACGCCGTCGAGACCATGATGAAGTCTCTGGAATTTGCCGACGACATCGCCGAAGCCAAGACCGAGGCCATGGACGTCAAGCTCGACGATATCGAGATCAAGCGCTAAGCAACTGGCGAGCGCAGCGGGAAACACGGGCGCAGTGCAAACAAGCGACGGTGCCCCAGCGTTTCGTACTAAGGGAGGGCCGGTAAACCGACCCTCCCTTTCTTATGCCGGCACCTGACGAACGCGAGGATGCCGGACGCCGGAACCACCCCAAATGTGGCAACGGTACGAAAACGGCAAGCACCCAAACACGTCCGCCCGCCGATTTATAGCGCCGCGCACACAATTTAAGCCGACACCTTTAAACATCCGGGCAGTATAGTGACCAAAATGAGCGCATTACCGCACCCTGCGAATGGAGGAGTTATGACCGAACACCACGCCATCAGTCGTCGAGCGTTTACGCTGGGCCTAGGACTTGCGGCGTTGTCGCCGCTTGCAAGCCTGCCCGAAACCGCGGGATTGGGCCTTCCCATGCGCGCGGCATTTGCAGAAGACACGCCCACACCGGCGGCCACCCTCGACAAGTTCGTCATTCGCCTTCGCCCCGCGGGCTATTTTCGCACCGCGAGCGTCAACCAAGACGGCAACGTTCGCGGCAACGTCTGCCACCTGTTTAACGACGGCACGTCCAGCAAGCTCATCCTTGAGAACGTAACGACCAAGAATGACGATACAAACTGGTATGCTATCCGCACCTTGCTCAATTTCGAAGAGCATAAAAAGACGGGCTACAGCATTTGGTCGGTCGACGACGACTCTGACAAAGATGGAAAGGTCATCCACGTATGGGGCGGCGAGTATGACAACAAGCCCAGCCGCGCTTTTGCGTTCGAGCGTCAATCAAACGGAACCTATATCATCCGAGACCGCACGGTCGAGAAAGAAACCGAGAAAAAAGACATTAAGTACCTGGCAATAGAATCGAACGGCGAAGACCAGGACAACAATAAGATCTGCCATAAGAGTAAGAGCATTCCGTGGGAGCTCGAACTTATCGGTTACGACATGAAAAAGAACGATGCCACGGTTAGCAGCCTCGACTGGATCACGTACAGCAGCTACGTCGATGGGCCATGTTGGATGAAATACGTCGACGACAACAAGTTCCTCGACGAGCTGAGCATCCCGGGTACGCACGATTCGGGCACCTGCAGCGTGGACAACGACACTGAGCCCCAATCCTCGCAAGTAAAATGCCAGCAGGATTACATTCCCACGCAGTTGCTCGAAGGCATTCGCTATTTTGATATCCGGCTCGGAAAGGGCGACGACCCCGGTATCGACCACGGGGATTACTACCTGCTCAAAAAAGACGCGTACTTTATGCATCTTTCCGATGTCATAGGCTACTTCAAAACGTTTTTGAACGAAAACCCGACAGAAGCGCTCATCATGCTTGTATCACGAGGCAACGACGAGGCTACCGACGAAAGTGTTACGACGGCTTTCGCCAAGGTTTTGGACGACAACCCCAAACTGTTCTATACGTCGAGCCGAATCCCCACGCTACACGAGGTGCGCGGAAAGATCGTTCTGCTGCGTCGATTTAGGCTCGCCGGCAACAGTGTAAGCGGCCACACGTGGGGCCTCGACCTTACCGAATGGGATGACAAGATCAAGGCTCACTCCGACAGCGCCACTATGTGTCTCGTCCAAGACGCGCGGGGCTTTGAAGCCGCGGGGGAAACAGGCGACAAAGAGCCCTATTGCACCAAGGTATACGCCCAGGACAAGTACAAACTCACGGGAACCGACAAGCTCAGCTGGGTCGATAATGCGCTGAAGGAAACGACCGGGCGCACGCGCAACGAGGTAGATGTCGAGGACGATAACGGGGCCAAGGAGCAAGTCCTGGAGCGCTGCTGGTCTATCAACTACACCAGCTGCACGGGCTTGTCGCACGGAGGCAATCCTTTTACCTCGGCACGAGTAGTCAACGAGCATCTGTATAAGAGCCCGTACATCAACCCCAGCGGCACCGAGGATACAAAGTCAGATTACCTCAAGCACATTGGCATCATCGCATCCGACTTTGTTGATGCGGCGCTGGCCCGGAGCATCTACCAGCGCAATTACGATACGGAGCACAAGCAGACGGCTTCGTACTATCTCCCGTACTATCTCCCGACCCGCATGCGCATGACGTACGGCGACTCGCTGAGCGATGCCTCATTCCAGGATGGCAAGACCGTTGGCGAGGGTCATTTCCGCCTTGCCGACAGCAGCAACGCGCTCAACGCGACAGCTTCGGGCCATGCGTTTGCCATTGAATACGTGGATGTCGACGCCCTGGGCAACGAGACCGTTACGGGGCTGCAGGGCTCTGTGCCCATCGATATCGATCCACGCGCGCTGACGCCCCATTTTGAGGGACTCGAAGGCCTTAAGGCCGGCGAAGACGTGCGCGCCAAGATTGCGGCATCACTCGAGGGCAAGCTCGAAACCGATGCCTGCACGGCCCAGCTCGAGTTTGTGCACGACGCGAACGGCGCTCCGGGCACGGCAATGGCCGAGGGCGAAACATTTGCCGCAGGAACGTACTGGGTGCGCGTGAACGGTCTCTTGGGCGACGCGGCGCAGAACTACACGCTCGCCAGCGACGGAGCCGCAAGCTTTACCGTAGCGGCCTCGGGCAGTGCAGGCGGCACCGGCGCCGGCAACGGCAGCGGCACGGGTTCCAACGCAGACAGCGCTGATAAGAATGGTAAGGGCAACAAGGGCAAGGGCTCGGGCGGAAAGCTCGCCAACACGGGCGACGGTTCCGGCATTGCCGCCGGGCTCGCCGCTGCCGCCATGGCGACGACAGTCGCCGGCGCAGCAATGCTTGCCAGTGACCGCGACAATACCGAGGACGTTAACGAATAGGCAAGCCAGTTTTTTGGGCGCATCAACTCAATCGGGGCGCAGAATACCGTTCTGCGCCCCGATTTTTACCTTGGACCGAACGCCGTTATCGGCTACATCACCATGTTCAGCGCATTCACGAACTCCTGAGCTTGGGAGCGGCTGCTCAGGCTAAAGACACAAGCAGTCAACAGCCTGTTACGTAGGAAAACGTCGCGGCCCTTGATCCTGTTGACCCCCGTGATGTCCTTAAGATAGACAATCTCGGTGTGCTTGCCGCCGAAAGTACCCTTCCTGAGCACCTCGATACGATTGGGGTAGATCTTGACGTCTTTAAACCTACCCGAACCTTTGTCCTGGAATAGCAGCGTGTTGTTGTCCATACGCGTCACTCCTGTGGGGTTCGCTAAAACTGTCTCTATTGCCACATTTTAGTCACCGCAAGGCTCCCATGCGAAGGTGCCAGACAGCAAAGCAATTCGTGTCCGCGCGAGGCTTTAAACTAAATGCAATCAAGATGCATTCCACAAGAGGAAAGTGGGGCGACAGTGATGGGCGAACTGGTAAACCGTGGAGAATCGGCAATCGTGCCCGAAGGTTTTTACAAGCAGGTCTCCTCAATTCTCAACGCCGCTCGCGACAAGGCCTATACCGCCGTTAACTTTGCGATGGTTGAGGCGTATTGGGAGATCGGCAAGAGCATTGTTGACGAGCAGGGCGGAGAGGAGCGCGCCAAGTATGGAGAGGCGCTGCTCAAGGCCCTCGCAATCAGACTTACTAAGGATTTTGGTAAAGGTTTTGAAGCAAGAGAGCTGCGCAAAATGCGTCAGTTCTATCTTGCGTTTCCAATTCGGGACTCACTGCGTCCCGAATTGAGCTGGACACATTACCGCAGGTTAATACGCATTCCTGACCCCGAAGCTCGCAACTGGTACATGAACGAATGCGCCGACTCTCGCTGGAGCACGCGCCAGCTCGAACGCCAGATCAACACCATGTTCCGCGAGCGCCTACTTGCTAGCAAGGACAAGGAGGCCGTCACCCAGGAAATCCAAAAGAGCGCCCCGGCTCGTCGCCCCGAGGATATCATCCGCGACCCATATGTACTTGAGTTTTTAGGTTTCTCGGACGATACTGCGTTTCGCGAGAGCGATCTAGAGCAGGCGCTCATCACGCATCTTCAGAAGTTCCTGCTGGAGCTTGGTCGTGGTTTCGCTTTTGAGGCGCGCCAAAAGCGCATCACCTTTGATGGGCGCCATTTCTATATTGACCTTGTGTTTTACAACTATCTGATGCGCTGCTTCGTGCTTATCGACCTTAAGACGGACGATCTTACGCACCAGGACTTGGGCCAGATGCAAATGTATGTGAACTACTACACGCGCGAGCTCATGAACGAAGGCGACAATCCGCCCATAGGCATCGTGCTCTGCGCGGACAAAAGCGATTCGATTGTCGAGTACACGCTACCCGAAGACAACGACCAAGTGTTTGCCGCCAAATACCTGCCGTATCTTCCAAGCAAGGAAGAACTGGCGCGCGAGCTGAGTGCCGAGTACCGCGCCATCAACGAAGCGACTAATGGCGAAGCGCAAGGGTAGCGGCACGTTGCGACCGATACCCCCGACGGCGCTCCACATCACCCGGGATAAGAGGAGCTTTCCATGACAGACAGACCGAAAACAACACTGCGCGACTGCATCTATGGGCTTGCCGTCGGTGACGTGCTGGGCGTTCCCTACGAGTTCAGGCCCCGCGGCACGTTCGAATGCACGGGCATGATCGGCTACGGCACGCATGGGCAACCCGCCGGCACCTGGAGCGACGACACATCTATGACGCTTGCTACCTGCGACTCGATTAGGGAGCTCGGGCACATTGACACCGCGGACATGCGCGACAAGTTCGTAAGCTGGATTGCCCGTGGCGAGTATACGATCGACGGCGTTTTCGATTACGGCGGCACAACCGCCCGCGCCTTGCACACCGGCAAAGGAGGCTCCGGCGAGCGCGACAACGGCAACGGATCGCTCATGCGCATCGCGCCCCTGGCGTTCACCGATGCGACAGACGAAGAGGTCAGCGAGGTCTCCGCGATTACGCACGCCCACAGAACGTCAACCGATGCATGCGTCATATTTGTCGAGCTGATGAGGACCGTGATGAACGACGCGCTCCCCTCGTGGGCACTCCACCTGAAAGGCGTGCCTGAGCAGGAAATCAGGTCAGGTGGCTTCGTGCGCGACACGCTTAAAGCCGCTACCTGGTGCTTTGTCAACACCAACAGTTACGAAGATTGCGTCCTTGCCGCCGTCAATCTGGGCGACGACACCGACACCACCACAGCCGTCGCAGGTGCGCTCGCTGGCACGGTATACGGTATCGACGCGATTCCACGGGAATGGATCGACACCCTGCGCGGCAAAGAGTTGATTGAGGGCTGCTTGTTTTAGGGCGCCATTCAAGAAATAAGGTAGGAGGCATCATGGAGAGGAAGATCGCGAATATCGATGAGTTCCAAATGGACGAAAACGAGACCCCGATACTCCCAGCGGGGCTGAGGGAGGAAGAATGCCTTTACGTCCTCCCCGACGGGCGTTACCTCCCCTGCGGGCTCTACAGGACCGCGGACGGCGGTTCGCTCATTTATGAGCCATCCGAACTATGCTTCTTCGAACAGATGCTTGCTCAATTCAAAGAGTGCTAGAGACTTGATTGCCCGTTAGATCGGCACTGTTCCAAACCATGGGGGTAGGATGTCTCCCACCGCGGCCTGTGAGGTGAAATCTTGACCGCCGCGGAATCCGCCTACGGGCAACGCTCCATCTCTGGTTGGGGTGAAGCCTATGAACTTGTTTCTTGAAATCCGGCGCCTCTCGATGTATGTGACCGGCATTGCCCGGAACCTCTACTCGATCTGGCGGGAATATAAGCAGTAACGGATAGCGAAGGGAGTCATGGAAAAGGGTCAGTTGCAGCCGACCCTTTAAGACGATAGAACCTGCGTTGCCCGCGCTTCCAAAGTTGACCGACTGAGGAGCGGGTTCCGCGGCACAACCTGATTTTATCCAGCGAGGCGGCTCTTTTCCAGCCGCTCCGCCGTTTATTTACACCTACCGCCACAAGTGGATTCCGCGCGAACGAGAGCAAAGAAACAACGCCGGCGCGGCCAACAGAACAGACAATCCATGCGATCAAAGAAATATAAAAGCTCCCGCGGCCTCGGTTCCTCGCCCAGGTCTAGGCACTTTTCTTGGCACCATCGCACCACGTCCGCCATCGCCTCCGGCTCGACACTCATTAAAATGCAAGCGGGAAACGATCTCAAGATCACCAACAACAGCTTCAAGCAAGCGCTTGAGCAACTGTCACAACACGAGCGCCTGTAAATAGGAGCCAGTTTAATAAGTAAGAGAGCCTTGCCACCAATTGTCATTCTGGCGCGGTCAACCGATAAGTCAAATGGCAACTAACGGGTGTCAGATATACCAATATATGCAAGATTAACTGCTAGAATGCAATGGTGGACAGGCTCACCAACGTCGAAGAAGCATAAGGTAAGGAGTGCGCATGATTGCTGTCGACTACAGCTCCTCAACGTCATTTAATGAGGATGCTTTCGAACAAGGCATCATTGACCACTTGCAAACGAGCCTGGGGTACGAGCACCTCTATGGACCTGATGTCGCTCGTTCCTCCGACGCGTTTGACGACGCCTTCCTACCTGACGTCATTGGGCCCGCTATTGAGGGCATTAACCCCACGCTCAATCGACGAGCGATTGAGGCCTCAATAACTAAACTAAAGGAAATCGAGGGCAGCGACCTCATCGCCAAGAACAGCATCTTTATGGACATGCTCCAGAACGGTGTGGAGACAAGCTGGTTTGACGGCAAAGAAGAGCATACGGACATCGTGCGCTTGGTCGATTACGACAATCCCGAAAAGAACTGCTTCCACGTTGTTAACCAGTGGACCTACATCGAGTGTGGCACCAACAAACGTCCAGATGTCATCGTATTCGTCAACGGGCTTCCGCTCGTTCTCTTTGAATTGAAGTCACCCGCTCGTGCCGACGCTGACAGCGAAGATGCCTACCAACAGATTCAAAACTACAAACGACAGATTCCATCGCTTTTCGTGTACAACGCCTTCTGCGTCACCAGCGACATGCTTCACACCAAGGTTGGCACGATCACCGCCAACGAGTCGCGCTTCGTTGAGTGGAAGAGCGTCGATGGAAGCTACGAGGCCACCCAGTACGCCGATTGGAAGACGCCTCTGGACGGTATGTTCCCCAAGGAGCGGCTCATCGACATCCTGAAGAACTTCATCCTGTTCTCCGAGGACGCGAAAATCCTCGCGGGGTACCATCAGTACTTCGCGGTAAACAAGGCACTCGAGAGCGTGCATGAGGCCATCGGCGGCGACGGCAAGGGCGGCGTCTTCTGGCACACGCAGGGCTCGGGCAAGTCGCTTTCGATGGTTTTCCTTGCCCATCTGCTCGAAGAGAAACTCGACAGCCCCACCATCGTGGTGATCACCGACCGCAACGACCTCGACTCGCAGCTGTTCGCACAGTTCTCCAGATGCTCAGATTTCCTGCGCCAGACGCCCGTTCAGGCGCAGAGCCGCGCCGATCTTGCGCAGCAGATCTCGAGCCGCCGCGCCAACGGCATCATTTTCACCACCATGCAGAAGTTCGAGGAAGAGGCCGTCGCCCTTTCCGAGCGCAAGAACGTCGTGGTGATGGTAGATGAGGCGCACCGCGGACAATACGGGTTCGAGGAGAAATACGACCGTGACGGTAAGAAGCACACGGGCACCGCGTTGCTCATCCGCCGCGCCCTTCCGAATGCGACCTTCATCGGCTTTACCGGCACCCCTATTTCTGCCGAAGATCGATCGACTCGCGAGGTTTTCGGCGATTATATCGACGTCTACGACATGACTCAGGCAGTAGAGGACGATGCAACTCGACCCGTGTTCTACGAGAGCCGCGTCGTCGCACTCAAGCTGGATCAGGGCATCCTTGCAAAAGTTGATGATGAGTACGAAAAGCTCACCGAGCAGGCTAACGCCGAAACCATTGACGCAAGCAAGCGCAACTTTGCAAATCTGGACGCCGTTCTAGGTGCACCCGAAGTCATCGATGCCCTATGTCAGGACATCGTAGAGCACTATGAGACCAACCGTGCGCACGAACTCACCGGCAAGGCAATGATCGTTGCGTATTCGCGCCCCGCTGCCATGGCTATATATCAACGTATATGCGAGCTGCGACCCTCTTGGAAGGACGAGGGCAAGCTCGGCGTTGTCATGACCATGGGCAATCAAGACCCCGAGTGGTGGTTCGACGTTGTAGGCAATAAGGCCCATGTGAAGGAGATGGCAAAGCGGTTTAAGGATGACGCCGACCCGCTTAAAATCGTAATCGTCGTAGACATGTGGCTCACCGGTTTTGACGTGCCGAGCCTTGCCACCATGTATGTGTATAAACCCATGCGCGGGTATAACCTGATGCAGGCAATCGCACGCGTAAACCGAGTATACAAAGACAAGGTTGGCGGATTGCTTGTTGACTACGTAGGCATAGCCAACGCCCTTAAACGCGCCATGAAGGACTACACCAAGCGCGACCAAAAGAAATACGGCGACATGGATATCGGGAAAACCGCCTATCCTAAGTTCTTGGAAAAGCTGGCGGTCTGTCGCGACAAAATGTTCGGATACGATTATTCGGAATTCATGAGCACCGAGTCCGCCGCACGTCGAAGCGAACTCATAACGGGTGGAGTAAATCATATCCTTGCACCCGGCGACGAAGATGCTGCCCGCGACTTTGTTGAGCAGGCAGGAGTCATGCTCAAAGCCTATGGACTCGCCAAAAGTCGCGCAACAGACATGCAGCGCATCGAGGCTGGCTATTTCCAGGTTGTTCGAGAGCTCATCCTTCAGCTCACCGAGCAGGGCGGCGCCCGCAGCAAAAACGGAGGCAAACTTACCCTTAAGCAGGTAAATGAGCGTATCAATGCGCTACTCGAACAGAACATCGTCCATACCGACGGCGTAATAGACCTGTTTAAGGTGGAAGACGAAACGGTTTCGATTTTTGATCCCAAGTTTCTGTCGAGCCTCTCGCGTATGAAAGAGAGGAACTTGGCTTACGAGTTGTTGAAAAAACTCATCGACGACCAGATTAAGGGCTACCGCAGGAAGAGCATAACGCAGGCAAAAAAGTACTCGGAACTCATGCAAAGCATGGTAAATAGCTATCTAAATGGACAGCTCACCAACGCTGAGGTATTCGAAGAAATGCTCAAGATGGCGAAAGAGATGCTTTCCGAAAACCAAAAGGCAAAGGAGCTTGGGCTTAGCGAAGAGGAGTTTGCGTTTTACGAGGCGCTAACACAACCGCAGGCAGTCGCTGATTACTATCGCGAGAAAAATGACGAGTTGGTCGCCATCACGCAGGAGCTTACTGCGAAGATGCGCGAAATGCGCACGGTCGATTGGCAGAAAAAGCAAAGTGCTCGCGCTGCCATGCGTGTTGCAATTAAGCGCCTGCTCAAACATCATAAGTATCCGCCAGAGGGCATGGAGTCGGCACTGGCCACCGTGATGGATCAGTGCGAACTCTGGGCCGACAATGCAGCATAGGGAGTTAAAACAGCATGGCTAAAAGCAAGGCTAAGGACACCAAGAAGAACACGGCCGACGTTGGCTTTGAGGACCAATTGTGGAACGCCGCAGACGTGCTGCGCGGCAACCTGGACGCTGCCGAGTACAAAAACGTCGTATTAGGCCTTATTTTCCTGAAGTACCTCTCGGACCGTTTTGACGAACGTTACCTAGAACTCGTCGCAGAAGGTTACGGCGACGAAGAAGATCGCGACTGTTACATGGAGCAGAATGTCTTCTTCGTTCCCGAAGAGGCACGTTGGGCGAATATCGCACAGGCGGCACATACGCCCGAAGTTGGCCAGATCATCGACAATGCCATGCGCGCCATCGAACGCGAGAATGACAAGCTCAAGGACGTGCTGCCCAAGAACTTCGCTCGTCCCGAACTAGACAAGCGGCGTTTAGGCGACGTCGTCGACTTATTCACAAATGTACAAATGACCGACAACGAGAGCGAGAAAGACCTGTTAGGGCGAGCATACGAATATTGCCTGCAGAAATTCGCATCAATGGAAGGCAAAAACGCCGGCGAGTTCTATACGCCGTCGTGCATCGTGCGCACGCTGGTTGAAATCCTCCAGCCTTTCCACGGTCGCGTGTACGACCCCTGCTGTGGTAGCGGAGGCATGTTCGTGCAGTCCGCCGCCTTCGTCGAGCACCATGGCGGCAACGTGGTACAGGACATCACCATCTTTGGCCAGGAGAGCAACCCTACCACGTGGAAGCTCGCAAAGATGAACCTCGGTATTCGCGGCATCGAGGCCGATTTGGGCAACTATGCTGACACCTTCAGCGCCGACCAGCACAAGAATGAAAAGTTTGACTATGTGTTGGCAAACCCACCCTTCAACCTCAAGAACTGGGGCGGCGAAGCGCTGCAGGAAGACGTACGTTGGAAGTACGGCATGCCGCCCACGGGCAATGCTAACTTCGCTTGGATGCAGCATATGATTTGGCATCTTAACGGCACGGGCAAGATTGGCCTCGTATTGGCAAACGGGTCGCTCTCGAGCCAGACGAGCGGCGAGGGCGATATTCGACGCGCTATCGTAGAGGACGATTTGGTCGAGGGCATTGTAGCCATGCCGGGGCAGCTGTTCTACAGCACCCAAATTCCCGTGTGCCTGTGGATCCTGAACAAGAAGAAGGCTCAGTCCGGCAAGACGCTATTCATCGATGCCCGCGAAATGGGCACCATGGTCTCTCGCAAACTACGCGAGTTTACCGAAGAGGACATCAATAAAGTTGCATCCGCATTCGACTCCTTCCGCAAGGGCGAGTTCGAGCCCGTGAAGGGGTTGAGCGCCATAGCAGATTTGGATGAAATCGCCAAGCAAGATTTCATCCTGACGCCCGGTCGCTACGTAGGCATTGCCGAGGTCGAAGACGACGGTGAGCCGTTTGAGGAGAAGATGGCACGCCTAACCAGCGAAATATCAAAGTGCTTTGAAGAGTCCAACCGCCTGCAGGAGCAGATTAAGAAGAATCTGGAGGCGATTGGATATGAACTTTAGCGTTGCGACTCTTGGAGAACTCAGTCTCGGCGACGGAAAATACGGTATCGCCGCTTCGGCAGTTGATTATGATGCGGAATTACCTGCATATCTTCGTATTACGGATATCAACGACGACGGCACCCTGAATTGGAACGACCGCAAATCTGTAGACGACCCCGCCGCTTACAAATACATGCTGAGAGATGGCGATATCGTTTTCGCCAGAACGGGCAACAGTACCGGAAGGAATTATTACTACGATTCTCGCGACGGCGAGTTTGCCTTCGCGGGCTTCTTAATTCGCTTCTCGCTGGACGATAAGAAAGTTAATCCTCGCTATGTCAAATACTATGCCCAGTCGAAAGCTTATTGGGACTGGGTGGCCTCTTTTAACACCGGCAGCACCAGAGGCAATATCAATGCTAAAACTTACGCACAGATGCCAATCCCCCTGCCCGATCGCCCGACGCAAGACTCAATCGTTACACTATGCGACTCTATCTCGAATAAAATCCGACTCAACACTACGCTAAATGGCTATTTAGCTGTGCAGTGTGAGGCAATTGCTGAACGCGCAACAGGTGAAAATACCGTCCTGGAGTCGCTGTGCGACTTAGTGACCGAGAAAGCCGATTGCAGCGAAGCGGACTTCGATACCTATGTTTCTACCGAGTCCCTCCTCCCTAACAAAATGGGCAGGCAGATAGCGTCGTCCCTACCTCAAACAGGGAAAGTGACGGTTTATCAAGCTGGGGATATTCTGATCTCCAATATCCGCCCCTATTTCAAGAAAATTTGGTACGCGGACCAAGCTGGAACGTGTTCCGGCGATGTTCTCGTATTTAGGGCAAAGCAACCAGAATGGGCGGGCTACCTTTATTCTTGCCTGCGCAATGATTCCTTTTTCGACTTCGTCATGAAGGGGGCTAAAGGCACCAAGATGCCGCGAGGCGACAAGAAGCAGATGCTTACCTACGTAGTCAGCGCCAGTCCAAACCAATTGGTAATCGGTTTCATGGCATCGGCGCTCAAGCACATATCAACCGCAAACAAAGAGAGTGAACATCTTGCTGCTCTTCGTGACGCCCTTCTCCCCAAGCTCATGTCCGGAGAGGTTGACGTCTCAAAGGTCAATCTCACGCAGCTAAATAGCCATTTAGCTTTGAGTTATTCTTGATTTTCTTTTGGATGGTATCAATCACCTGAACGATTTTTGCTTGCTTCTCAAAAGTGGGCAATGGCATTGACAGCTTGCGAAAAGTACTCGTTGGACGCCCCAACGCCGGAACGCCAGTTTGCGTTTTATTCGAAAGTAACCGCCATTGCCCCTCTCGAGTATGAAAATAGTAGACAAAAAATTTCGGTAGCACCTTGTCATTACAGCGAATGCGAAATTGGCTTTGCGAAATGACGTAGCGAGGATACTTGGAGTCATAGGGGACCATCGCGACTTGGCCCAACGTTCCACGGTGTGTTATTACGATATCGCCACGCGAGGCCAATGCGTTGCCCAGGGAATTTGCTTTTTCAGGAGTGACATAGCGCAGCGCAGTGTCGTTCGTCTCAAAGCCAGTTAGATTCGATCCATTAAATACCGGAATACCGGAGTTGACAAAGCAATCAGTCTTAATATTTGAGCCGAAGGGTCCCATGGCAATCTCATCAATAAGATCCTCAACGCATACTTCTTCACTTTCGGCAATCATTCCAAATACTTCCTATGCGAAGCCTTTACATTGTTCTGGTTTACCATGGCGTAATGCATGGTGGTGTCTATTTTCGCATGGCCTAGCAGCTTTTGCACCTGCTCTATGGGCATTCCTTTGTCAATAGCATGGGTAGCAAGCGTACGGCGAAACTTATGCGGATGAACGCGATTGACGCCAGCGCTTCTGCCTAGGTCACGCAAGCGGAGCTCTATGTTCCCAACCGTAATACGTCGAGCTGAGGAATCGAGTGCGACAAAAAGCGCAGGGCTCTTGTCGGCACGGCTCGCAAGATATTCCGTGAGATGCAACTTGGCACGCGCGTCGAAGTAAACAGGGCGCTGTTTATTTCCCTTTCCCATTACAAGGCATTCGCGCTCATGCAAATTGACGTCCTTCCTGTCGAGTCGTACAAGCTCGCCAATGCGCATGCCGGTCGAAGAGAGAAGATCAACGATGGCAAGGTCCCGCTTGGATTCGCATGCATCTCGCAAGATCTCCAGCTCCTCGTCACTTAACACCTCTTTGGTTATTTGAGCAGTTTTGACGCGGCGAATACGCCTTACAGGGCTTTTAACAATATAGTCTTCATCCTCAAGCCACGAAAAGAAGCTCGACATAATGCGACGTATATTATCGATTGTGACTTTACTGGAACCGCGAGCCGTCTCGTAATCATTGAGATAGCGCCGCAGGTCATCACTTTCGACCTGCGTATAGGACTTAGCAAGTGCCGCGTTCATATGCCGCAAAGTTGCCTCATAGTATGCAATAGTTTTAGGTGAGCATCCCTCAACTTCTTTAGCGGTGAGAAATAGCGAGAGCAGGTCTTGCCCTGGCTCTGCCTGTTTTGGTCCAAGCGTTTGCCTAAGTGTAATGGCTAGATGCTTGAGCTGGTGTGGGTCGAGAAGGCCCTGCATTTCCGAAAGCACGGTATTGATAACGGTTTCCACGCTGCTCCTTTCGTCGAGTACGATAGCCACAGTGTGGACGGCGCGTTGTACATAGTGAAGTAAATGGCTATTTAGAAGAGCTGGCGGACGGCATGTTCCGACGGCACTTCGGGGGGCTAACAGACAACGCTACTCTGGCCGATTTTGCCAATGTCACAATGGGTCAATCCCCGGCAGGCAGCTCCTATAACGAAACGGGGATTGGAACCATCTTTTATCAAGGTCGCGCCGAATTTGGCTGGCGTTACCCCACTCAGAGACTAAGCACTACGGAGCCCAAGCGCATGGCAAAAGCGGGAGATGTCTTGATGAGCGTGCGCGCTCCCGTGGGCGACCTAAACTTGGCGTACGAAGACTGCTGCATTGGACGCGGGCTAGCTGCAATCCACTGCGACTATCCATCGTATGGTCTCTACCTAATGCGCTCACTCCATAAGAAACTTGACGCCTATAACGGTGAGGGGACTGTATTTGGCTCGATAAACGGCAAAGCTCTAAATGGACTCCCCATTGCGTTACCCAACAATGCAGCGATACGCGCGTTTGAAAAAGAAGCCACGCCCATTGATACTCAGATCCGAAACAATGAAGTCGAATCGCGGGCGCTTGTCACCCTTCGCGACACATTGCTTCCTAAGCTTATGTCGGGCGAGATTGACGTCTCGAAGGTTGACCTCACACAGCTAAATAGCCATTTAGCTGAGATCCTACGGCCATTCGGATGCCATATCCCCGCAATACAAAAACGGGGCAGCCCGCACTCCTGCGAACCGCCCCGTACCCCTGGCTATCGCGTCATAAGACCAACCAGCACCACTCCCCTACTTCCCAAATAGCGCACCCAGCAGACCGCGGCGTTTGGGCTTTTCCTCTCGGTAGCAACCCTCGGCTGCTGCTGCCACCTGCCGCGGCTGCTCGCCACCTCCGCGGCGTACGATCTGGTATAGGAACGGCGACTTAACGTATTTGACCTCGATGGGCGTGGCGTGCACGGTGCTCTCGCCGGACAGATGAAGGCTCAGGTTGAGCGGCGCCACGATATGCGTCTCGTGCTTGTCGCTAAACACCACCGCGGCCGCGCGGCCCGTCTGGCCGTTCACGGCGATGCGCACCTGCTCGCCGTCGCGGCTGTCCGTTGCCGGACGGTCGACAAAGTAAACCGGCACCATCACCAGACCGTCCTTATGCTTGCGAGCCTTGCGCGCCCAGGTGCGGATGCTCTTTTTATTGAGCCCCAGTACAACCTCGGCGTCGTTGCCCGCAACGTCGAGCGCCAGCTTATCAATGACCACCTGGTCCTTGGCAGACGCATCGACGGAGACGACGCGAAAGTCACCTTCCTGCATGGCAGGGTCAAACGGCCCAACCTTGGCATAGTCCCACGGCTCCAAAATGCCCATGAGACGAACGTCCAGGTAGTTTGCCCTGGGGTATGCCCAGTCGAGCACCTCGTAGTACACCAGGGTCTCCTTGCTCAGGCCCTTGCCCGGGAAGCTCGCCATCATACGCAGGTCCGCCAGCGCCATGGGGAAATAGAAGAGCATCATGTCGTTTTGGATCGCGTCTTCCACGTCGTGCCCGGCAAAGGCATCCGGGTACTGGCGCACCAGCTGCAGCGCGTTGGCACGTGCCTGCTGCGGCGAGATTTCGCAGGGAATACCCTGCTCCGGCACATACTCCGCACCCACACCCATGGTCAGACGTTTGCTAAACGTACCGGGCTTGAGCAGGTCGGCAATGCCGATCTTGTTGCCGCAGGACGGGCACTCAAACACACGCTGCGTTGACTCGCCCTCAAAGGACGCTCCGCAGAAGGGGCAAGGAATGCTCACATACGTGGCCTCTTGGAACTCCTGCGCCGTGCCGCGATCCTCCCACAGCAGATGTTCCAGGACCGACTGATTGCGCCAGTGCGAATTGAAGAAATACCAGTCCGGGTCCTCCGGGCGCTCGAGTTGCGACACATGCGTGAGCTTGAGCAGTCCATCCACCACCGTCAACGGCGTATGGCGAATGCCCAAAGCGCTCTTGGGCTCTCCGGCGTCCGCCTGCCACGGAATGACCGCGCCGCAATAGGCGCACTCAAAGCTGCGCTTAGCCTGGTGCGAGTACATAGGGCCGCCGCAGTTTTGACATTTAATGGCAAACATCTCGTCCATGGAAACGTCCTCCTTTGCACAGGGGCTATCGACGTTAAGTATGTCGAGCAAACAGGCACATGCCCATACCCATGTGGCCCAAAATGGACCACCCAGGCAGACGAGAAGGCTCGCTCGTTAGCACCGGCAGACCATTACTGCATTTTCTGAGCATCGGTGCACAGCGCCTCCGCGCGAGCTACACTATCCCCTTAAACATGATTGTGAGGACGACCGCTATGCTATTTGTAAATCGGCTGGTACATACGCTTGTTCCCGGCAGCGAGGGCGAGCCGGTCGATACCTCCTGCCGCACCAACGCGGGCTTCGCCGCAAGCCTCATCTGCATTGGCCTCAACATCACTCTGTGCCTGGCCAAGGGCATCGCGGGCCTGCTCGCCGGCTCTGTCTCGCTCATCGCCGACGCCTTCAACAACCTCTCCGACGCCTCGAGCAACATCGTGAGCCTGCTCGGGTTCCGCCTTGCCAGCCGCCCGGCAGACGAAGGCCACCCCTATGGCCACGGTCGCTACGAGTACCTAGCCGGTCTGTTCGTCGCCGTCCTGGTTTGCGCCGTCGGCATCAACCTGATCCTCGAGTCGGTCACTAAGATCATCAAGCCTTCCCCCACTGCATATTCGGTGCTCTCCTTAGCCGCCCTCGTCTTGTCCATGCTCGTTAAGCTCTGGATGGCCGCGTTCAACCGCACGTTGGGCGACCGCATCGACTCGGAGACGCTCATCGCCACAGCACAGGACTCCAAAAACGACGTCATCACCTCGGGATCGGTCCTGGCCGCAGCGCTTATTTCGCAGACGACCGGCTTTGACCTCGACGGCTGGGCGGGCCTGGGCGTGGGCGTCTTCATCTGCATCAGTGGCATGGGCCTGGTGCGCGACGCCATCAGCCCGTTGCTGGGGCAAGCGCCCGATCCCAAGCTCGTCCAGGCAATCCGCGACAAGATCATGTCCTATCCGCAGGTCTTGGGCACACACGACCTGATGGTGCACGACTACGGCCCCGGTCGTCAGTTTGCCAGCGCCCACGTGGAGATGCCCGGCGAGGGCGACGCGTTTGAACATCACGAGATCCTGGACACCATCGAGCACGACATCAAGCGCCAGATGGGCATTGACATCACGCTGCACTGCGACCCCATCGCGACAACCGGCGATGATTTGCGCGGCTGGGTCAAGCGCGGCATCATGCAGATCGACCCCGCACTCTCCATCCACGACCTGCACGAGCACGACGGGTTCGTTTCGTTTGACCTGGTGCGTCCCGACGGCTTTAATATATCCGACGAGGAGCTGCTGGAGCTCGTCACGCGCATCGTGCACGAGCGCCGGCCCAACGTCTCGTGCGTCGTCACATTTGATTCGGGCTTCAGCTCGCCCGAGCGTCCGGCCGAGCAGCTGTAGCCCGCTTAACAGCTAGTTTCCCTGCGCGCCCGAGATGCCGTTTTGTAGGGCGTTCCAGGCATCCGTCGCCATGTCGCCCAAGTTCTGAGCGGTGTCGCCCAGGTTCTGAGCCGTATCACCCAGCTCTTGGGCCTTATCCCCAAGCTCCTGTGCCTTGTTGCTCAAGTCCTCCAGCGTATTGGAGCTCGAGCTGTCGGTACCGCTTTGGCCGTCGGACGAGTTGCCCGAGCTGTTCTTGTGCGTGAGCTGAATTTCGAGGTTGCCGCTGTCGTTATAGTAAGCAGAAGTAACGACCCAGTTGGCATCGACGACGGGCGTTGAGCCATCATCAGTCAGGACCACGGCATTCGAAAGATCGGCGCCGCGCGACTTGAGGAGCTTCTTGGCGTTGGACCAGTACTGCCCCGGGATATCGCTCAGATCGACGGTGCTAGACGAGGCGGACTCGGTTTGCTCGGCAGTAGTATCGGCCGTTGAACTCCCTCGCTTGTTGAGCATGCCCGACACAATGGCAAACACAACCGACAGCGCAAAGAAGATCGCCAGCACGATGAGAATCTTCTTGATCACGCTCGACGAACGCGACGGCTTCTTCTCCTCGTCCTCGCCATATTGCGGAATCGACTTGGGGTACTCGCGATACGGCTCGCGTGACTCGTAGCGAGGCTGCGCCGTGCGAGGCATATACGTCGTCTGCTGAGGCTGCGGAATGGGATTCTGCGGCAGGTCATCATAGGGATTCGGTGTCGAGACGACATAAGAATCCTGCGGCGCGTAATCAAACGGGTCCGGAGTTGCGTTGCCATAGGGGCCTTGCGAAGATGCAGCGTAAGAATCCCGCGCTGTGTCGCCATAGCCCATAACCCGGGTTGGCTCGGCAGAAGGCTGCGTCGCGGCGGGGTCGGTATAACCGGGGTTGGGAACAACGCGGGTCGCATCGGCGCTATCGCCAGCCTGCGCGGAGCCGTAGCCGCCCATCACGGTTGTCTTGTCCTGATCCATGCAACGATTCCTTTCCGTCGCGCGTGAGCATCAAGTTATCCATGCATTCTACCCGCGCAAAAGCCTATGATGGGCAGAGCCCGTCGGTATCTACAAGACATGCGCGGGCCTAAGGATAAAAAAGCCCCGCCGGGCCTTGTGGGCACGGCGGGGCGGACAAGCAGCTATGGGCAGCAGGCTTAGAACAGGCCGGTGATGTTGCCGTCGTTGTCGACGTCGATGTTCTCGGCCGCAGGGACCTTGGGCAGGCCCGGCATGGTCAGAACACTGCCAGTCAGTGCGACCACAAAGTGGGCACCGGCGGAAACCTTGAGCTCGCGCACCGTGATGCGGAAGTTCTCGGGAGCGCCCAGGGCCTTGGCGTTGTCGCTAAAGCTGTACTGCGTCTTGGCCACGCACACCGGCAGGTTGCCAAAGCCGTTCTCGCGCAGCTCGGCGAGCTGGCGCTTGGCGGCCGGCGTAAAGTCAACACCGTCGGCGCGGTAGACCTTGGTGGCAATGGCCTCAAGAGCGTCGGCCACATCGGCGCCGTCCTCATAGGCAAACTTGAGCTCGCTCGGCTGCTCAATCAGACGCATGACCTCATCGGCAAGCTCGAGCGCGCCCTCGCCGCCCTTGGCCCAGACCTCGGAAAGCTTAACGTTGACGCCGAGCTTCTGACACTCGGACTCGATGAGCGCAAGCTCGGCCTCGGTGTCCGTCGGGAAGCGGTTGATGGCGACTACGCAGGGCAGACCATAAACGTTCTGGATGTTGTCGACGTGACGCAGCAGGTTGGGCATGCCGGCCTTGAGTGCCTCGAGGTTCTCCTCGTTGAGGTCGGCCTTGGCGACGCCACCGTTGTACTTCAGCGCACGAGCGGTCGCGACGACCACGACGGCGCTGGGACGAACGCCCGTCATACGGCACTTGATGTCGAGGAACTTCTCGGCACCCAGATCGGCACCGAAGCCGGCCTCGGTAATGGCGACATCGCCAAAGCGCATCGCCATACGCGTGGCCATGATAGAGTTGCAGCCGTGGGCAATGTTGGCGAAGGGACCGCCGTGGACAAACGCGGGCGTGCCCTCGAGCGTTTGCACCAGGTTGGGCTTGAGCGCGTCCTTAAGCAACGCGGCCATGGCACCCTGGGCCTTAAGGTCGCGGGCACGGACGGGCTCGCCGGCAAAGCTGTAGCCGACGACGATCTCGCCCAGGCGCTCCTTGAGGTCGTTAATGCTCGTAGACAGGCACAGGATTGCCATGACCTCGGAGGCGACGGTGATATCGAAGCCGTCCTCGCGCGGCACGCCCTGGGCCTTACCGCCAATACCGTCGATGACGTGGCGCAGCTGACGGTCGTTCATATCGACGACGCGCTTCCAAGTGATGCGTTTAACGTCGATGCCAAGCTGGTTGCCCTGCTGAATATGGTTGTCGAGCATGGCGGCCAGCAGGTTGTTGGCAGCACCGATGGCATGGAAGTCGCCGGTAAAGTGCAGGTTGATATCCTCCATGGGGATGACCTGAGCCCAGCCGCCGCCGGCAGCGCCGCCCTTAACGCCAAAGACGGGGCCGAGCGAAGGCTCGCGCAGGGCCACGGCACTCTTGACGCCGCGACGACGCAGGCCATCGGCCAGACCGATGGTCGTGGTGGTCTTGCCCTCGCCCGCAGGCGTTGGGTTGATGGCGGTCACGAGGACGAGCTTGGCCTGGTGATCAGTCGGCTCGTTGAGCAGTGAATAATCGACCTTAGCCTTGTCGAAGCCGTACGGAATCAGGTGCTTAACGTCGACGCCGGCGTTCTTGGCCACCTCGGTAATAGGCAGCGGCGTGACAGAACGTGCGATTTCGATGTCAGTAGGCATGGGCGGTCCTTTCGTTACCGAATGAGAAAAAGACCAATTCAGCATAGCACGGGCGCGCAATAGTAAAACACCCGTAACCGATGAATGGCGATATGTTTATCCAATGCTCAGCGATAGCTTAACAGCCCGCCAAAACAAAGCGCCCTAAATGGTAGGTTCAATCCCCAAGTGCTCAAAGGTGCGAAGCGTTGCCTGGCGGCCCTGGGGCGTGCGAATCATCAAGCCGCACTGCAGCAGATAGGGCTCATAGACATCCTCGAGCGTTCCCGGGTCCTCGCCCACCGCGCTGGCAAGCGTTGTCAGGCCCACGGCACGTCCGGAGAACGTCTTAGCGAGTGTCTCCAAAATGCGAATATCCATCCAGTCCAGACCAAGCTCATCGATCTCGAAGAACTCGAGCGCCTGACGGCAAATATCAAGCTCAATGGGACCGTTGCCGCGCACCTGCGCGTAATCGCGCACGCGCTTGAGCAGGCGGTTGGCAAGACGTGGCGTGCCGCGCGAACGCGAGCCGATCTCGAGCGCACTGGGATGGTCGATCGCCACGCCCAGGATGGACGCCGAGCGCGTCACAATCTGCGCGAGCTCCTCGACCGTGTAGTAATCCAGGCGATATGAAATGCCAAAGCGGTCGCGCAGCGGGCCAGTCAGCATACCCGAGCGGGTCGTTGCTGCTACGAGCGTAAACTTGGGGATATCCAGGCGAATCGAGCGCGCCGCCGGACCCTTGCCAATCACGATATCGAGGGCAAAGTCCTCCATCGCGGGGTACAGGACTTCCTCGACCGAACGGTTGAGGCGGTGGATCTCGTCGATAAACAGCACATCACCCGGCTGCAAGTTAGTAAGGATGGCCGCCAGGTCGCCGGTGCGCGCAATAGCGGGGCCGCTCGTCGTCTTGATCTGAGCGCCCAGCTCGTTGGCGATAACGGTGGCCAGCGTGGTCTTGCCCAGGCCCGGAGGACCCGAGAAAATCACGTGGTCGAGCGTCTCGCCACGGCTCTGCGCCGCTTCGATCAACACGCGCAGGCTCTGCTTGATGTGCTCCTGGCCACAGTAGTCGTCCAGGCGCTGGGGGCGCAAAGTGCGGTCGACATCGAGGTCCTCGGCCGTCAGCTCCGAGCCCACCATGCGCTCGCCGTGCGCCATGGATGCCGCCGGCGAGTTGCCGGGCGTCGCCCACAGGTCCTGAGAGTCATCGGCTTCCCACATCACGCATCCATTCCGAGTCGCTTAAGCGCCGCGCCGAGCAGATCCTCGACACGCATATTCTGCCCATCATACCCGCTCAGGGCAACATCGGTCTCCTGCGGGCTAAAGCCCATGGAAAGGAGCGCCGCACGGGCGTCATCGATGGCCGAGGGAGCGGCAGCGGGCACGGGCATCGCAACCTGGCCGGGAATCACGTCGACCGGCACAAAGCCCTTGTCCTTGGCAAAGGTGCTCTTGAGCTCCAGGATCAGACGCTGAGCTGTCTTTTTGCCCACACCGGGCACCTTGGCCATGCCCTTGTCGTCCTCGGCCATCACCAGCGAATACAATTGCTCCACGGTATAGGTGGAAAGCACGGCGAGCGCCAAGCGCGGGCCAACGCCCGAGACAGACACGAGCCGATCGAACATCGTGCGCTCATCCTTAGAGGAAAAACCGAAAAGTGTCATGGCGTCCTCGCGCACCTGCATACGCGTGTAGAGGCGGACCTCGCCGCCGGGCGTCGGCAACGTGGCCGCAGTGCTGCCCGAGATGCCGAGCTCAAAGCCAACGCCCGACACATCGACGACAGCAGAGCTCATCGTGGCCTCGACAAGCGTTCCGTGGAGCTGGGAGATCATCAGTATCCGGTTCCTCTCTGTTGATAGAACTCGCCGCCGGTAAGCGCCCGGGTGCGGCTGAGGTTAACGTGGCAGATGGCGCAGGCCAGGGCATCGGCGGCATGGTCGGGATGCGGGTCGTGATCGAGCTGCGTGAGCGTACGAACCATATACGCGACCTGCCGTTTGTCCGCAGCGCCGGTGCCCACAACAGCCTGCTTAATCTGCATAGGCGTATACTCGCCAATCTCGAGCGCGCATTCCGAAAGCGCCACGAGCGCGGCGCCACGGGCATGCGCCGTAGGGATGGCCGAGCGAACGTTGGCACCAAAGTAAATGCTCTCGATAGCAGCGGTATCGGGTCGATAGCGCTCCACGACACCCTTGAGGTCGCGGGCGATATGCGACAGGCGCACCGCGAGCGGACTGCCTGCGCTGGTCTCGATGCAGCCATAGGCACGGCAGCGAACCTCGCCACGCCGCTCCTCGATAATCCCCCAACCCGTATGAGCCAAACCGGGGTCGATGCCCAAAATAACCAAGCCAACCTCCCCTCGTCTTTTACCAAGCGCAAGGCAAGGCCCCGCGCACTACTCACGAACGTCTGTTCTAGAATAACACAACGGGGTCAAGATGCTTAGTTGAAGTATCGGGGTTGAGAGCGAATCCCATCCCCAGTTTAGTTCTGCGAGAAGAATGGGAACTGTCGGGGATCAACCGGCGGATGCGGCATCGGGCCACCCTGGGGTCCACCCTGCGGGCCACCCTGGCCGCCCATCATCTTATCGATGGCGTCCTGGACCTCGCCCTCAAACTTCTTCATACCCTCGTGCAGGCGGCGCTGGCCGTCCTCGGAGCGCAGCTCCTCCATCTGCTCGGGCGAAATACCCAGTAGCTCGCCCAGCACGCCCATCATCTCGTTTCGCACGCGCTCGCTCGTATCCTCGTCAGCAAAACGGCGCACCTCGGCGCGCGCCAGCGAATCGACCGTCATACGCTCCTTGCCGTTAAGCCCCAGGTCGGACCACGCGAGCATGTACGGCCAGGCGCGCTCGACAAACGAACGGGCTGAGACGATCGACGCCGTCGGCAGCATGCGGCGGGCGGCCTCGCCCTGACGCACGAGCATCAGCAGCAGCGAGCAGGCCTCAGGCTTGCCAGCGGCCATCGGGATGTCGTCGAAAGATCGATTGCGGTCCACGTGCGCCTCGAGCGCGCCATCGACCTCACCCGGCTCAAGCCCGCCGAGCAGCTGTGCCGCGCGGTCGAGCATATCGACCGGACCGTCGAGCGTCGAGAGCGCCTGCGCCAGCACTCGCTCCATACAATCTTCCACCGCGTTGAGCGTCACGAGCTCTTGGGGCACCACGGCAGACGTGCGGTTGCGCACACGCGCCACAAACTCAAGCGTCGACAGGTACACATCGCCAAAGGGCGCGTAATCGCCCTGGTAGCCGCCGCAAAGCGCCGGCGCCGCCAGCGCGTACTCGGTTTTGGACAGCGGGCTCAGCGCCATCGCACCCAGCTCGAGCGCCGTGTCCTCCAGCATGAGGCCCAGCGTGCGCGAGCGCAGACGCTCGGCATCGCCCGCCGACACGTCGCGATCGAGCACACGCGCCGCATCCGGTGCATCGCGCTCGACGGTGCGAATGTGCAGACGCTCGGCGATGGCGCGGACGGCGGCACAGCGGGCAGCCTCGGCCTCTTCCTGCGCCGGCGTAAAGATACGGTTGCGCCCCAGCACCAGGCCAATCACATTACGCGGGCCCAGAGCGTCGACGGTCAGCGCCGCCAGCAGGGACGACGGCAAGTCGCCCTCGAGTGCCACCACAGCACGCGACGCACCGTGGGCTCGGGCGTTGTCGCGCACGGCGAGCACCAGCGCCTGCCACAGCCACTCCTCGGAACGGAACTCGGGCAGTTCGTGATCTTCCAGGGCATCGAGCATCACGCCGCGCTGAATCTCCTGAACCAGCAGGCTCTCCTCAAAACACGGCGCCTGGGCCACCACGCGACCACAGTCGTCGAGCACAAACGAACCGCCGGTATACACCGACTCGTCATAGGCACCGACCGGCGCCATGCAGGCAAACCACACGCTGCGCTTGGATGCGATCTTGCGGTAGGCGCCGCTGCGTACGGCGGCAATGGCGGCAGTCTCGCGGTCGGTCATGTCAAACGCGTTGAATTGGAAATACGCAATGAGGTCAACACCGGTCGGCAACATCTCGAGTTCGCGGTCCATGTCAAAAATCACGGCGATGCGCACGCCGTCCACGTCGAACACCGGCGGCGCCCAACGCGTGTCGTTGTTCTCACCACGCTGCAGGGCAATGCTCGAACGCGCCGGCACCACATGACCGTCCTTGAGCATCATGTAGTCGAGCAGCGGCTGGCCCTCAAACGAAACCGCCGCGGGCACGATGCAAATCATGTCAAGCTCCTGGATACGCTCGGCGACACCAGTCAAGCCGGCAAGCATGTCGTGCTCAAAGTCGGCAGTGCCCACCAGGCCCCCGGGCATGGCGCCCATAAAGAGCGGAGCCGGAACGCACAGCACGCGCGCCCCGCGCTCGTGGGCCAGACGAGCCTGGTCCTCGATGCGGCCGCAAATGCCCTCAATATCACCCAGGCGCATATCGATCTGTGCAAGCGCGAGCTTCATGGCTCAGCCCTTTCCGTCGTAAACCATCGAAATCGTAGTAAAAGCGCCGGCCGCATGATGCAGTCGGCGCTCGCATGTGCATATGCTAGCTATGATACCCCGAGCGGGGGCGCGCTCCTAGAATGTCGCGGACCACAGCCCGTGCAGGTTGCAGTAGGCATAGACGGTACCGGTCTTGGAACCGCCGGCAAAAAACGTCGCGGGCTTCATGCCGGGCTCAAGGTAATGGACCTCTAAGCGGCCCTCGGCCTCAAGGGCGATCCACTCAATATAGTGCTCGGGCAGGCTGGGGTGCTCGACCGAGCCAACGCGTGCGCGAATCACGTGACCGTCGCGCTCGGTCTCGACAACAGGCACGTGCTTCTCGTGCGCCGCGTCCTCAGTGTTTGCGGTCAGTTCCGTGCAACCGGCAGGGGTTGCAACGTCGTTGCCAAGGGCGGCAATGAGCTTACCGTCGGGGTCCTTAAAGAATTTCGCCATGATGTTCTCCTTTGCTGACGTGCCAATGTTCTTGATGGTTCTTATGCCCAAAGGCAGACAAACCATCCACGGCATTGCAAATGAACACATAACGGGCGGGGACGATGGGGCAGCGTGCGCTATCCGCCCTGGCGGCCCCACCCGAGCGGGTTAGCGCCCGTCGCCGCCCAGCAGCGCCAGAACATCTTCGCGGGTAAACAGCGCCGAGGAGATGCCGTCGCCGCCGAGCACGCTGTTGACCAGGTCGCGTTTGGACTCCTGCATCTGCATGATGCGCTCCTCGATCGTGTCCTTGGCGATGAGCTTGTACACGGTCACGGTATGTTGCTGGCCAATACGATGCGCGCGGTCGGTCGCTTGGTCCTGCGCCGCCACGTTCCACCACGGGTCGTAGTGGATGACCACGTCGGCCGCCGTCAGGTTAAGGCCCACGCCGCCCGCCTTGAGCGAAATCAAAAAGACCGGAACCTCGCCCGCTTGGAACTGCGCGACCATCTTGGCGCGGCTCTCCTTAGACGAAGCGCCCGTGAGCTTAAGGAAGGCGATGTCCTCCTTGGCCAAGCGCTTACCGATGATATCGAGCATACCTGTAAACTGGCTGAACAACAGGATGCGATGCCCGCCGTCGAGTGCGCCGTGCACGAGCTCCATACACGTATCGAGCTTGGCGCTCCCCGCCTTGTAATCCTCGTAGTGTAGACGCGGGTCGCAGCAGATCTGGCGCAGCTTGGTGAGCTCGGCGAGCACCTTGAGCTTGTCCTTCTTAAACTCCCCAGCCTCGCGGTGCTGCACCTGCTGGGCGATGCGGTCCTGGTTGGCCAGGTAGAGCTTGCGTTGCTCGCCGGTAAGCTGTGCCATGACGGTGTCCTCGATCTTCTCGGGCAGGTCGGCCACCACGTCTTCCTTAACACGGCGCAGCACAAACGGCGACACGAGCGCCTGCAGGCGAGCGGCGCTATCGCCCTCGGCATGCTCGACGGGGCTCTCAAAGCGCTTGGCAAACGACTCGCGCGTCCCCAAAAGGCCCGGCATCAAAAAGTCGAAGATGCTCCAAAGCTCGGACAAGCGGTTTTCGATGGGCGTGCCCGTCAGGGCAAAGCGCACGCCGGCAGGCAGGCGCTTTGCGGCGCGCGCCACCTGCGTGAGCGGGTTTTTAATGTACTGGGCCTCATCGAGCACCACGCGGGCAAAATCCTGCTCGACGTACTCGTCGATATCGCGCCGCATAAGATCATACGACGTCACAACCACGCTATGCTCGGCCACGCCGGCAATCTGTACACGACGTTGAGCTTTGGCGCCCACGATGGCGCACACATCGAGCGACGGGGCAAAGCGCTCCAGCTCGGCGGTCCAGTTGTACACGAGTGAGGCCGGGCATACCACGAGCGTGGGCTTGGTGTCCCCCGCCTCCACGCGCGCCAGAATATGCGCAATCATCTGGAGCGTTTTGCCCAGGCCCATGTCGTCGGCCAAGATGCCGCCAAGGCCCAGGTGTTCGAGCGAGCCGAGCCACTGGTATCCGTCGACCTGGTAGCCGCGCATCGTTGCCTTGAGCGAGGCGGGTACCGTAAAGTCCATCTTGCCGAGCGTGTCCAGGCGCTCGACGGTGCGGCGGAACGCGGCGTCGCGATCGGCCTCGAGCGCCGGCGTGCGCGCGAGCATGCTATCGACAAAAAGGGTGCTCGACGCGGGAAGCGACACGCCGTCGAGCAGGTCGACGGCATCGACACCCAGATCTTCGGCAAGGCCAAACGCGGCGCGCGCTCCCTCATCCAGGCGCACGATGTCGCCGGACGTCAGGCGCGCAAACGTCTGGTGGCGCTTGTACGAATCGAGATAGACGGCAAGGTCCGCGGCCGAAAGCCCGCTCGCGCCCAGCTCGACGTCGAGCAGGTTACTCTTGACGGTCGCACGCACCGAAAGCTTGGGCGCAGGGCGGACCGAGACCTGGCGCAGACGGTCACTGAGCATGACCTCACCCAGCTCGGACAGGGCGGACAGACCCTCGGTCAGCAGGCAGAACAAGCTCTCATCATCGCGCTCCTCAAACGCCAGACCGCCCTCGTAGAAATCGAAGTACAGGGCCGCCGTATCCATAACGCGAAACTCCGCCACCGTATCGCGGGGCGGCACGCCGGGGCGCTGCTCTTCAAAGGGACTGCCCGGAGCGCCCAGGCTAAAGAGATCCGCCGACCAGTCGCCGTAGGTAACCGTAATCTTGCAGGTCACGAGCCCATCGTCGACGCCGATTGCCATGGCAAAGCTCGGCTCGGGCGCCACGGTATCGAGCGCGGCGGGCGCGGTGAGGTCGGTATAGTCGCGCAAAATGGGCAGCGCCATACGGCAGAACTCACCCACCTGCTCGGCGGCAATATGGGCGGGCGTGCGGCACGGCAGCAAGCGCGACAAAAAAGGTGCGGCATGCTGAGCAAATGCAGCGTCGGTACGGCGCGCGCGGCGCGTGTCAACCAAGTAGGCGGCATCGCCCGACGCAAAGCAGTACATATCGGCGGGCAGGCGCAGGTCATAGCTACCACAGGCCGCCGGCGCGATTTTGGCAGCAAGAAGTGGCGGGCGCTTAGCGGACGCCTCGTCCTCCCCTTGCGGAGACAGCTCAACCGCCACGTCGTAGGTGCGATGCGTCGTCATCCCCCGCGACCAGGCGGGCTCAAAGGAGATGGTCTGGCCGCGCAGCAGGTCCAGCACATATACGATGCTATGCTCGGACAGCGGCAACTGACGCTCGGCAACAAAACCGCTGCGGGCAAAGTCGTACGACGCCGAACGCGAGCTTGTGATGTCATCGAGATAGGCAACTGTCGTCACAACAAGGTTGAGCAGCTTTGCCGATGTTTCGTCAAAGGCCTCAGGTGAATGGACAAACGTGAGCTTCTTGCCATAGGAGAACGTGCCGCCGCGCACGTAGGCATCGGCCATGCCGTCGATGTCCTTGACCACGTAGGAGACCGATCCACAGCGAATGCGGAACTCGAGCGCCCAGCTAAAGCGGTCAGCGAACAGCGGATTGTAGTACGGCACCAACGAGGGCTCCAACGCCGCTTTGGGGGCGTCGGGATCAACGGCACCGGCAAGCTTGCGGCGCATGCTCGCCAGCTCATCCATGCGCGCGTCCGAAAGATCGGAAAGCGCCGCCACAAGGCTCGGGCTCGTGGGGACGGGCGCCGGGAAGGGAAAGTTGGGGTTGACGGCCGGCGCGGCGGACGCGGCGCGCGCGGGCTGTTTCGGCTGCGCCGTAAACGTGCGAACCGGCGTGCGCAAACCTTCGACGGGCTCGGCGCCGCTGGCATCCAAATACGCCAGCGCCGTGGCAATAGCGTGCTTACACATACCGGGATAGCGGTATGCGGCGGGGCAGTCGCAGTCGTAGTCGATAACCTCGTGCTCGTCCATGTCGAGCGCCACGTGCGTCTTGTACAGGTCACCGCGCGAGCCGCGCACCGTGCCCTCGACCGTCACGTTTTTGGAGAAGCGCGAGCCGCTGTCCTCGATCGACAGCACGGCACCGTTGAGCATGAGCGAACGCCCCTTCATAAAGGTGCCGCTCAACGCCGCCTCTTTGCGAAGCGCCTGCACAAACGTCCCCTGCGCCATCACTTCCTCCAATCTCATCCGGGGTAGCTTAGATCACCGTCACGCGACCCTGGTTACCCACAATGGCCTTGGCCTCGGCCAGCAGCGGAATCGAACGCGCGTTGACCTTGGCAGGTACCTCGGCACGCAGCACGCGCCCGTCCACCTGCTCGATAAAGATCTCCACGCGGTCGCCGCCCGGGTTAGCGGTGAGCACCGTGGCCAGGCGCGCCATATTGCCCTGGCTAAAGCGGCTGTTAGGCACCATGACCTCAAACACCTTGGGCTTGTTGCTCTCCTCGTTGAGTTCAAGCGGCACGATCTCCTGCGCGATGATCTGGTCGCCGCGGTCCGAGCGCTCGAGCTTGCCCTTAATGCGCACAAACGCGTCGGACAGCTGCGCGCCGGTCTCGGGATCGACCTCGCCGTACAGGTACCCCTCGGCCTCTTTGTAGGTCTTGGGGAACACGACGACGGTGGCCTCGCCTTCCATGTCCTCGAGCTGCACGATGCCCATGGGGTCACCGTTTTTGGTCACGCGCTTGGACACGCTCGAGACCATGCCGGCCCACCACAGCGCCTTGCCCTCGGGAATTTCCTGGTTGATGGTGCCGCCCGTAGGATTCTGAACTTCGTAGCCGGTGTCGATCTGCGAGAACGAGAAGTCACGCGCCTTGGCTAGTGCATACTCAAACGGGCGCAGCGGATGGTCCGAGACATAGATGCCCAGAACCTCTTTCTCCTGGCTCAGTTTGAGGTGTCGGTCCCATTCCTGGCCATCCGGATCGGGCACGCTCACCTCAAAGCCCGAGCCCTCAACGTCGCCAAACATATCGAAGAACGACGTCTGGCCGCTCGCGCGATCCTTCTGGCGCTTTACCGCGGCATCGATGATGTTCTCGGGGTTGTTCTTGTCCACAAAGTGCATCATCTGGCGACGCGGATACCCCGTGGAGTCGAAGGCGCCTGCCTTGATGAGCGATTCGATCACGCGGCGGTTGGCCTGGCTCGAGTCCACGCGCTCGACAAAATCGTGCAGCGTCTTAAACGGACCGCCCGCCTCGCGCTCGGCGATAATCGCCTGCGCCACGCCGGTGCCCACGCCGCGGATGCCGGCCAGACCAAAGCGCACGCCCTCCTTGGTAGCCGTGAACTCGGTACCGGACTCATTGACATCTGGCGAAAGCACGGGGATGCCGTCGTGACGGCACGCCGAGACGTAATGAACGATCTTGTCGGTCTTGCCCGTGTAGGACGTCAGAACGGCCGCCATGTACTCGTGCGGATAGTGCGCCTTGAGCCACGCCGTCTGCATAACCAGGATGGCGTAGCCGGCGGAGTGCGACTTGTTAAAGGCGTAAGATGCGAACTCGAGAACATCGTCCCAAATCTTCTGGGCGACCTCGCGCGTGTAGTTGTTCTTGATAGCGCCGTTCATCCAGTGGTCGTAGGTGGTCTCGTCCGAGCCATCCTCCCAGTGCAGCACCGTCGACGTGAGCAGCTTGATCTTTTTCTTAGCCACGGGTTTACGGATACGCGAGTCCGATTCGCCCTTGGAGAAGCCGCACATCTCGACGGAGATGAGCATAACCTGCTCCTGGTAGACCATGGTGCCGTAGGTTTCGCCCAGGATGTCGTCCAGGCGGTCGTCGTAGGAAACCGCCGGTTCCTTGCCGTTCATACGGTTGATGTAGGACGAGACCATGCCGGCGCCCAGCGGGCCCGGGCGGTACAGAGCGATCAATGCCACGACGTGCTTGTACTCGGTGGGCTTCATGTTCTTGATCGTGGCCGTCATGCCGGCGGACTCGACCTGAAAGACGCCGGCGGTGTGGCCGGAACCCATGAGCTTAAAGATCTCGGGGTCGTCAAAGGGAATCTCTTCCTCTTTGATGTCGATGCCGAAGTTCTTCTTGATGTTTGCCTTTGCCTTGGAGATAACCGTCAGCGTGCGCAGGCCCAAGAAGTCCATCTTGAGCAGGCCCATGTCGGCAACGGTATGGCCCTCGTACTGGGTAATCTCGACGCCGCCCTTGGTGTCGAGCTTGGTGGGCACGTGCTCGTTGACGGGGTCGCGGCAGATCAGAACGGCGCACGCGTGCACGCCCTCGCCACGGGTGAGGCCCTCGATTGAGAGCGCCGTGTCGATGATGCGGCGGGCGTCGTCGTCCTTTTTATATGCCTCGGCAAAATCGGGGTTAAACAGGTCCTCTTTGCCGGGTTGCTTTTCGAGCACCTGCTTGAGCTTGACCTTGGGGTCGCTCGAGACCATCTTGGACAGACGCTGGCCCATGTAGACCGGGTAGTCCAGGACGCGAGCGGCGTCGTTGATGGCCTGCTTGGCCTTAATGGTCGAGTAGGTGATGACGTGGGTGACCTTCTCGGGGCCGTAGAGCTGGCGAACGTGCTCCACGACCTCGAGGCGCCGCTCATCGTCGAAGTCCATATCGATATCGGGCATCTCGGTACGCTGCGGGGACAGGAACCTCTCGAACATCAGGCCGTTCTCGAGCGGATCGAACGCGGTGATGTTCATGGCGTAGGCGACGATAGCGCCGGCAGCCGAGCCACGGCCGGGGCCGACGCCAATGCCGTTGTCCTTGGCCCATTGCACGTACTCGGCAACAATCAAAAAGTAGGCGGCAAAGCCCTTGTCGCAGATGACTTTGTATTCGTACTCAAAGCGCTCTTTGATGTTGACGCCACCGATCTCGCGCGTGGCCCAATCGTCGCCGTAGTGCTGGCGCAGGCCCTTCTCGCACTCGCGGCGGAACTGGCTCTCGTGCGTCTCGCCGGGATCGAGCAACGGGAAGCGCGGCAGGATGATGGAGTCCCAGTCCAGCTCAACGTAGCACTTGTCGGCAATCTCGAGCGTGTTGTCGCAGGCCTCGGGGCAATACGGGAACATCGCCCGCATCTCCTCCTCGGTCTTCATGTAAAACTCCGAGCCGGTCATGCGCATGCGGTTGGGGTCGTCGACCTTGGCATTCATGCCAATGCACATGATGACGTCCTGCACGGGCGCATCCTCGCGGCGCAGGTAGTGGAAGTCGTTGGTGGCGATGACCTTGACGCCCACCTGCTTGGCGATGTCGATGAGTGTGCGGTCCATCTGCTCGTCGGTCAGGCCGTTGTCGGTGGTGATGCCGTGTTCCTGGATCTCGATGTAGAAGTCGCCGGGCTCGAAGGTGTCACGGAAGGTCTCGGCCCACTTGATGGCGCCCTCCATGTCACCGCGGTCGATGTACTTGGGAATGATGCCCGCGATGCAGGCACTGGTGCAGATCATGCCCTTGGCGTGGCGGCGCAGGTTGTCGAGCGTCACGCGCGGCTTGTAGTAAAAGCCCTGCACGGCGGCCTCGGAGACCGTCTGCATCAGGTTGACGTAGCCTTCCTGGTCCTTGGCCAGGAGGATCATGTGGTAGAGCTCGGGCTTGTGGTCGCGGGCAAGGGTCTCGTCCGGCGTAAAGTAGACCTCGCAGCCAAAGATGGGCTTGATGACCAGAGGCGGCTTGAGCTCGTCGATGTTGCCCTTCTCGTCCCACATGGCCATGTCCTTCACATACTGGGCATGCTCGCGCGGGTTTGCCTCGGGATCGGGCTCCACCAGCTCGTCGCGGCGGTCCTTTTCCAGGAAGGCCTTGTCGTGGCTCCAGGTTTTGTACTCGGGCGTGTTGTGATTGACGGCGTCGCAGGCCAGCGCCAGGTCGGGTACGCCATACATGTAACCGTGGTCGGTAATGGCCACGGCGGGCATGCCCAGCTCAACGGCACGGTTGACCATATCCTGGATACGGGTTGCGCCGTCGAGCATGGAGAAGACAGTGTGGTTGTGCAGATGGACGAATGCCATGTGATGAGCTCCGATGCGGGTTCGTGTTCTGACTGAACGATTTTACCGCACGGCGCGGACGGCACCCGAACCTAGCCAAACCCACACGGGCAGTCTTTTTGGGACGGGGCTATTTTAGCTACCCCCATACATCGGTTGAGATGCATTCCGACCCCGACTCATTCGCCGTCAGTCAAAGGG
>DXZX01000021.1:16804-35129 GCA_019419445.1 Collinsella sp. | reverse complement strand
GGCTCGGCATGCTTGCCCGTAAACTCGTTATAGGTGTCAATCAGCGCCTTCACGGCCGGATCGTCGGCAGAGACCGAGAACGGCACCTTTGCGCGATCCACGCGATACATCACACCAAAGCGGCCCACGAGCGGCTCGAGCTGCTCGCAGATGGTATCGGCGCTCGTGCTGTCGGGGAAACGCACGTCGATGACCTGCTCGATGTGGCCATCTGCCACACGGATGACGCCGGGGTTGCACGTGAGCGGGCCAAACGCGGGGCTCGTCGCGTCGATACCCAGGCCGCGGCCATAGGCGTCAGCATGTACAAAGGCCAGAAACTTGACAAACTCGTGCTCGGCAGGCGTCAGCAGGCGCTCGTCGCGCGCACCAAACGCGTCCTCGGCCTCACGCAGATACGCCACGATGAGGCCGACGGCGTTGATCGTCCCCTCGGGCATCGAAGCATGGCCACCAATACCGTGCGCAAAAATCTGGGCATGGCCGTTCTCGAGCGCCGTAATCTCCAGGCGGTCGGCGTTCTCAACGGGCGTCGGCAGTTCATCGGCGGCAATCGCAAGCTCGCAGATAGACTGCGACGGAATAGCGTTGCTCGCCTCGGCGCCGCTCCACGATACGATACGCCCGCCGTCGATCTTGGAGCTCACAAACGTCGCCCCAAACTGGCCCTTCTCGGCATTACAAACCGGGAACTCGGCATCGGGCGTAAACAGAAAGTCGGGATCTGCGTGGTTCTCCAGATAATGGTGAACGTCGGACATGCCCACTTCCTCATCGCATCCCAGCAGCGCGCGGAAGGTATAGCGCGGGGTAATGCCGTGCTTGAGCAGATAGGCGCCGGCGTAGAGCGACAGCACCGCCGGGCCCTTGTCGTCGATAACGCCGCGACCGAGCAGCCAGCCCTCGCGACGCTCCATCGCAAACGGGTCGGTATTCCAACCGGGGCCGGCGGGAACCACGTCCACGTGGCAGATGGTCGCGAGCTGCTTGTCGCCGCGGCCCGGAATATCGGCAATGCCCACAAAGCCCTCGTCATCGCTCGTCTGGTAGCCGAGCTTTTGCGCGATACCGAGCGCGCAATCAAGCGCATCACGGACCGGGCGGCCAAACGGCGCACCGGGCTCCGCATCGGTAGCAACGGCCACGGACGGATAGCCCACCAGCTGCTCGATATCGGCGACAACGTCCTCCCAGACCTCGTCGACATACTCAGCGACGCTCTGCTCCACCTGATTCATGGACGACCTCCTTACCAATGAGCGGCGAGCGCGCCCGCCTCTCACATCACATACTTATATAGCGAAAAGTTTAGCAAGCTCGGCCACCGAGTGCACCACCGCATCGGCGCCCGCGGCCTCGTGCTCCCCCGGTGCCGCCGCGCCCGAATAGATGCCGATACACGGCACGCCCATCGCGTGCGCGCCCTCCACATCGTTGAAGCGATCGCCGATCATCACGGCACCGTCGGCCGTCGCGCCCAGGGCCGCCAGCGCATCGCGGACCGAATCCGCCTTGGTCTCGCGCCCCTGCGGCGGATTCATGCCAACCACGGCCTCAAACTGGCAAAGCCCCAGCTCATGCACCATATCGATGCACTTCGCCTCCATGCGAGACGTCGCGACCGCCATGCGATGCCCCTGCGCGGCAAGGCTGTCGAGCAGCTCGGAGATTCCATCGAACACGGGGTACTCATCCGGCCCCAGCTCATCGAAAAAGGCACGGTACTCGTCGGCCACCACAAGCGATTCCTCGCGCGAGAAGCCATAAAAGTCGTGGAAGCTCTTCCACAGGGGAGGCCCGATCATACGGCGCAGGTCACCCATCTGCGCTTCCGAAAACCCGCGCGCAGCAAGCGTCTTGCGCGTCGAGGTCATCACCGCCCGGCCTGTATCGGCCACCGTGCCATCGAAATCAAACAGCACGACCGGCCGCTTGCATATCTCCAGTGCCTCCATCGGCATCCCTCTTCCCCAGTTGATGATTTCCACACCGACACTTCAAACTGTTGACTATTCAACAATTGAACCTAGCAATGTGGAATGACTCTACTATACTTGTCGCACTTTGCTCTCAGAAGGCGGCGCGCAAACGCCCCAACGAAAGGTGCAATTATGTCTTTTGCCATCATAACCGACTCCACGTCGGACATCTCCCCCGCCCGTGCCCAAGAGCTCGGCATTTACGTGATTCCGCTGCATGTGATTATCGAGGGCGAGGACCTGCTCGACCAGGTGCAAATTACCGCCCAGGAGTACGTCGCGCGCATGGCCGGCACCGAGCAGCTGCCGCACACCTCGCAGCCGAGCGCCGGCGAGTTCAAGGCACTCTTTGACCGCGTGCGCGCCGACGGCCACGACAGCGCCATCTTTATCTCGCTATGCAGCGAGTGGTCTGCCTGCTATGCCAACGCCAGCCTGACGGCCGATACCCACGAGCTCGACGTGCGCTGCATCGATTCGCGCACCGGCTCGGGTGCCGAGGGCCTGCTGGTGGAGTATGCGCTCGCCATGCGCGAGGACGGCCGCAGCCTGGACGAGACCGAGGCGCAGATCCGCGCGACGCTGCCCGACGCCCACCTGCTGCTGATTCCCCGCACGCTCGAGAATCTCGTTAAGAACGGCCGCGCGCCCAAGCTCGCCGGCCAGCTCACGCAAATGCTCAACATTCGCCTGGCCGTTTCGCCGGAGTGGAAATCGGGCGAGATCAAGGCCATAAAAAAGGGCCGCGGTGCCAAGCGCATCGTTACCAACACCATGGCCGATTGCCTCGCATTTTTGGCCGAGTATCCGGGCTCCAGCGTGCGCGTGCTCACGACCGGCGCCGCCGAGGAGCAGGAGCTTGTCAACGAGGCACTCGCGGGCCAGGACTACGTAGACGCCGGCACCGGCCCCATCGGCTGCACCATCGCCACCCACGTGGGCGTCGATGCCATCGCCATCAGCTACTGCCCCCGCTACCAGCCCATCCACTAGGGGCACCTTTACCTCTTGCGGTGGAATAGGGACTGTTTTTGGCTTATTAGCCGCCAATCAATCCCTATTCCACCGCAACTTAGAAGCAGTTCGTTTGGGACGGGGCTAAAAAGACTGGTATCAAACGTTTCAGACCAGTCTTTTTAGCCCCGTCCCATTTTAGCTACTCTACATCAGCCCGCTCAGGGCGATGTCGACGGCCTCGTTGAGGTCGTCAGTAATGTGTACCAGATCCGGATCGAGCGGGCTGATCATACCGGCGCTCATCACCGGGCCGTTGGGCCAGTCGAACAGACCCCCTCGCGGTACCCACTGGACAAAAATGGCAAATATGAGTACTGCCACCAAATTAGTAGCAGCAAAATCTCGCCGGAATCGATCGTTTCGATTAATTTCACGCCTTGCCAAGGCTCAAAATGCCGTGTTTGGTGGGTTAGATATATAGAATAATGTCGAATTGGTATTCTATTCTTGCCAAATATTATGAGACTACATTAACAGCAGTACTCACATTTGACGTTATTTGACCACGGGGTCATTCGAAAACCCCTCCCCACGCCGCCAACCCGCCCCATAGCCGTCAAAAACCTTTAACAACAGCCGCCGCACGTTTTGGCACCGGCTGATTGCCACTCACGGATCGGTACCCCACTATTACCGAACCAAAATCGAAGTCGCGTATCTCATAAAGCTGAAATGACGTACCCTCATCCCAATGAACGCTGATAAGAATGGCTTTCAAATGAGCAACGGCACGCATCAATACGCCCTTTTCGGGAGCGCCCTATTCAAATTCAATAAAACGGTCGTCCACGCTTCGGATCCGCGCAAGCAAATCGTTATCTGCAGCAGCGGTCCAGACATCCGTTATACAACGCTGGAAGAATGGGAGAAAGCTGGCGATTCTTTCGATAGACGGGCGCAGATCGAAGATATCGTCACCAGCGCAAGCCCAGCGCGCGACAAACTCGAGCTCTTCCGCAATCTCTTTACTGGTCGCAAAGATGTCTACGCTCATGGGTACCGCAGAAAAGACGGAGGAATTGGCTATACGCCCGCCTGCGCAAATGAGTGGAAGTCAGGCATTTGCCCCAAAGCAAGCCACCAGAGAGTCAAATGCACGGAATGCAGCAGCCGCGTCTTCCCCGAGTTGAGCGATGCCGCGATCATCGCCCATTTCAGAGGCAATGACGATAGGCTTCGAGACGTTATAGGCCAATATGTGCTCGATAAAGACAGTAACACGAAAGTCCTGGTCATCGATTTTGACGGAGCCGATTGGAAAGAAGCGACGAAAGCCATTCGACATGTCGCAAAAAGCCACGGAATCGATGTCGCAGTTGAGCGATCGAGATCGGGCGACGGCGCACATGTCTGGTTTTTCTTCCTAGAGCTCGTCAGCGCAAAGACCGCACGAGATTTTGGAAGCAGCCTTATCACCGAAGCGGCGATACTGAACAAGACAATCACCTTCAAAGCATTTGACCGAATGCTGCCCGCGCAGTCCACCATTCCTGAGGGCGGCTTTGGAAATCTCATAGCGCTGCCTTTTCAAGGAAAAGCGCAGCGAAAAGGGAACAGCGTATTTGTTGACGAGCAATTTGAGCCCTTTCCCGATCAATGGCTTTACCTTTCGCAAATCCAGTTAATCCCGCGCGTGACGGTGCAAAATCTGATCGAGAGCATCGAAAATAGGTCACATGGAATAGCAGCTGTTGCGGCGGCAAACACCGGTGTGCCACATTCCCAGAGACTGCGAAAGCGGCTTCCGCTCACACCGCGGGACTTCCCGTCATCGCTGTCCGTCACGCAGACCGATATGCTCTATATCCCCGAAAAATCTCTGAGTCCCGCAGCTCAAATGGAAGTCCGCAGGCTTGCAACATTTGCCAACCCAGAATTCTTCCGCGCACAATCTATGCATCAATCGGTATTCGGCAAACCGCGGTTCATAGACCTCAGCGAACTTAGAGATGGCTACGTCGCGATTCCCAGAGGCTGCAAGGTTCAACTTGAGCGGCTGCTTCAAGAAGCCGGCGTTTCTGCCCACTATTCAGACAAACGCAAGTCGAGCCATCCAATTGCGATGGCATTTAAAGGGACTCTTCGCCCTGAACAGCAAATTGTCGCTGAACAGATGCTCAGCTATGAAGACGGGATCATGTCCGCACCGACGGGGTTCGGCAAAACCGTCATCGGAGCTTATCTTATTGCTGCCATTGGTCTTCCAACGCTCGTCATCGTTCCTAAAACTGCGCTCATTGCCCAATGGAAATCCCAACTCGAACGATTTCTCGACATCACGGACAACAGAGAGCCCGTCCGAACCCCAAAGGGACGAATCAGCAAAAGACAGCCTCCGCTCATTGGGCAAATCGGAGGAGGCAAGACCGCCATAAGCCGTCTCATCGACATTGCTTCATTCCAGTCGCTATCCGGCAAGGATCCCCAAACCGGCGAGTCATTAGCCAAGGAGTTCGTTCGCGATTACAGTCTCATCATCTGTGACGAATACCACCATGCGGCCGCGCCACAGCTTGAGCTTGTCCTCAAGTCCGCTCCTGCCAAATATGTATATGGCCTTTCCGCAACGCCCGAGCGTTCGGACGGACTCACGCGGGCACTCTCGATGCTCTGCGGCCCGGTTCGCTATGTCGTCGATCCAAAAACGCAAGCAATCCAACAGGGGATTCAGCGCATTGTTAGACCGCGTTTCACCGGAATTCGATTACCCACCTACGGACCAGGAGCATCCTTTAACCAAATTCTCGATCTCCTGTGTGTACACGCCGCGAGAAACGAAGCAATTATCGAGGACGCCCTCGAGGCCGCATCAAACGGCCGGCATCCGCTTGTGCTATCTAAAAGAAAAAAGCATGCCGAAGAGCTATGCAGGCTACTTCAAAGCCGTGGACACGAACCCATACTCTTAACCGGAGAAATCGACGCCAAAGAAAGAAAAGCAATACTGAAGAGTCTTCCCAGCTTTGAGCATGATCATCGAATCATCGTCGCAACTGAAAGTCTTCTGGGCGAGGGCTTCGACCTGTCTTACCTTGACACTTTGCTCATTGCCACTCCAATATCTTGGGACGGCAGCATAACGCAGCAGGCAGGTAGGCTACACAGAAGCCACGAGGGCAAACAGCGGGTTGAGATATTCGACTATGTTGACCTGTCGATACCCATGTTCGCGCGCATGTACCAAAAGAGGCTCAAGACCTACGCCAAGCTGGGGTATGAAGTCTTTGCGGCAAACGACAACAGACAGGACGATCGAAACATCCTCGTTAGGTCGGCAAGAGCCGTGGAGGCTTTAGTGAATGACATCGAGAACGCATCGAAAAGCATTTTTATTGCCGCACCCTACGCGTCCGCCGCATGCCTTGAAAAGCTCGCCGCTGCACTCGCGGATGCCGCTACCCGTGGAATTGCCCTTGAGATTTCTATTGCTTCAACTCCACGCGATGACGTGAAAGCGATTTTTGCCGAGATGAACGTCAACTATCTCATCAAAGCCGAAGGACGCCTGTGCGCATCAGTGATTGACGAGGAAACTGTCTGGTACGGAGCTATTCCGTTGCTGGCTTTCCCAAAGAAAGAAGACTGCAGCATTCGTTTCAAAAGCAGCGAAGTCGCAGCCGAGCTTTTGAGCGAAATTCAGCGAAAAGTGGAACCGGAGGCCGCGGCGACGAACGGGGTACCCCCAGCAGTTGCGGTGAAATAGGGACTGTTTTTGACTTATTAGCCGTCAATCAATCCCTATTCCACCGCAACTTAGAAATCGGCAATCAGCCCTGCGGGCCCTGGAACAGCTCCTCATGCGAGCCCATTCTGACCAGCCGGATCACAGGATTAGTCTTATGCGGTAAGTAGAGAACGACCACGTCGACCAAGCCATCGGATAGGTGGAAATCGATGTGGCCGTTGTAGTTTCCGCCCGGGTTTGAAAGCTCATGGGCGCCATATTCCGCGGGAAGCGAGCCGTGAGCTGCAAGCTCTGCGACTGCCGCCTTAAACTCACTCTTTAGCTGCGGATGCATGCGCATCGTTCGTTTGTAGTCCGCCCTAAATTGAGCCTCGACTTTAATCTCGAACATCGCTATTCCTCATCGAGGAATGACATAAGCTCATCAGCGTTGTTGAATGACGGGCTATCGTCCGGCAAAATCCCCAACTCATGAGCCTCGGCGATCACCATGGCACGCCTCGTCGCCTCGTTGGGCACCTCCGCCCTTCCTACAATCTCAAAAGGAATCTTTCGCTGATTTACAAGCTGCCGAACGGCAAGATTGAGATAGGAATTGAGGCTGAGGCCGACCGAATCCAAGAACTCAGTCGCCTGTTCCTTGAGCCCCTCTTCGATGCGAACCGTCGTAGGCTTAACCGTTGCAGTAGACATACGCGACCTCCTCGCCTCGTCTTTTGCATCAGTATACCCCGTTTTGATGGCATACTGATGTTAAATAGCATCAGTATGCCGTTCACATTACTATAACAACAGTCACAGCGCCCTACATCAGCCCGCTCAGGGCGATGTCGACGGCTTCGTTGAGGTCGTCGGTGATGTGCACCAGCTCCGGATCGAGCGGGCTGATCATACCGGCGTCCATCACCGGGCCGTTAAGCCAGTCGAATAGGCCCTGCCAGTACTCGCTGCCTACCAGTACAAGCGGCATGCGCTTGACCTTATGCGTCTGCACCAGCGTGAGCACCTCGAACATCTCGTCGAGCGTGCCAAACCCGCCGGGAAACACAATAGCGCCCGAACTGTATTTGACGAACATGGTCTTGCGCACAAAGAAGTAGCGGAAGTCCATACCGAGGTTCACGTATTTGTTGAGCCCCTGCTCGTGCGGCAGTTCAATGCCCAAACCAACTGACTTGCCGTTGACGCTCGCCGCCCCCTTGTTGGCCGCTTCCATGATGCCGGGGCCGCCACCGGTGATAACCGCCACGCCGCGCTGGGCAATCTTACGGCCGACCATGCGCGCCGCCTTGTAGGCCGGGTCCGTCTTGGGCGTGCGGGCACTACCGAAGATGGTCACCGCAGGCCCTAACTCGGCAAGTGCGCCAAAGCCATCGACAAACTCGGCCTGGATGCGCAGCACGCGCCACGGATCGGCATGCAGCCAGTCGGTCGACTCCTCGGGCGCCAGCAGGTTGGCGTAGGTGTTGTCCTTAGGAATCATGGGGCCGCGCATGACCACGGGACCACGGCGGTACGTCTCGTCGTAGGCAAGCTCGCCCTCGACATTCTCGTTCTTAATCATGGGTGCTCCTATCGAGAAAAAGAAAAACGGGCGGGGTCGACGCCATGCGCCAAACACCCGCCCGAACATCAACTATTCGGTATGGTACCCACGATGCATCAAGCACTTGCAAGGCATCGGTCAGCGGTCGCGCAGACGGTGTTAGCAAACGTGATGACCGGCCAGCGCTCGCCCCTTGCCGTTGCCCACGCTCCGCAAGCGCCCGCGCCGCTCTTAGTAGTCCACCGCCGCAGGACTGTTCATCCAGTCGCTCACGAACGCACCGTAACGGCCCTCGATAATGGCCTGGCGGGCACGCTGCATAAGGTTGAGCAGGTAGTAGATGTTGTGCATCGACAGCAGAATACCGCCGAGCATCTCCTTCTGCGTGACCATGTGACGGATGAGCGCGCGGCTGTAGCCGCCCGTGCACACCGGGCAGGTGCAGGTGGGGTCGATGGGGCCGTCGTCGTGCGCAAAGCGCGCGTTGCGGAAGTTAAGGCGACCTTCACTGGAGAACGCCGTACCCATGCGGCCGGTGCGCGTCGGCAGCACGCAGTCGAACATGTCGATGCCCACGCCAACGCCGCGCACGAGCGTGGTAGGGTTGCCGACGCCCATGAGGTAGCGCGGCTTGTGCTTAGGCATGTACTCGGAAACCAGCGGTGCCAGAGTCTCGAACATGGTCTCGTGGTCCTCGCCCACCGAGTAGCCGCCGATGCCGTAGCCGGGGAAGTCGCCGCACTCCTCCAGGTGGCGCAGCGATCGAAGGCGCAGGTCCAGATGCATGCCGCCCTGGACGATGCCAAAGAGTGCCTGGTCATCGCGGGTGTGAGCCTTGTAGCAGCGCTCGGCCCACATGCTTGACAGCTCCACGGCGCGCTCGACGTAGGCGCGCGTGGCAGGATAGCCGGGGCACTGATCGAGCTGCATGCAGATGTCGGAGCCGAGCTTCATGGCGATTTCCATGTTGTCCTCGGGCGTCCAGAACACGTGGCGGCCGTCGTAGTCGTTGACGATAAAGCGCACGCCCTCGTCAGTGAGCTTGACGGCGTCGTTGTGGCTGAAGACCTGGAAACCGCCCGAATCGGTGAGGATGGGGCCGTGCCAGTTCATAAACTTGTGCAGTCCGCCCAGCTCGGCGATGGTGTCCTCGCCGGGACGCATGGACAGGTGGTAGGTATTGGCAAGCACGATCTGGGCGCCGAGCTGCTTGACGGTCTCGGTAGGAATACCCTTGACGTTTGCCTTGGTGCCCACGGGCATAAAGATCGGCGTCTCGATGTCGCCGTGCGGGGTGTGCAGCACGCCAGCGCGCGCGTGCGTCGTCGGGTCCTCGGCGATCAGGTCGAATTTAAAAAGGCTCTGGTCCATAAACTGGAACTCCTTGGTTGCGGTTCATACGCAAACCATTATACGGGCAACCCGCAAGGAGCACCGACTCGACAGAAACTGATGCATTAAACGACTAGTCGTCGGGGACAATCTTCAGCGCCATCTTGCAAAGAAGTGTCCCAATCTGCCGGCACTTAGGGACCGTCCCCAGGTGCCGGCAAGAGCGTCCCTTTCGACTAGTCATTTAAGAACGTCCCCAACGACTACATCTGGGATTATTTCCAACGGCCAAGGCAACGCCGATGCTCTGACAACGTCAGCGAGCGGTCGCCAGAGCGAACAAATTGGCATGAAAAGAGGACGGCATAGACCTTCTGGTCATGCCGTCCTCTTTGAATGACAAGTTGTCGCTCTGGTGACCGCGCAGCGTCGGCTGGTCCGCCGTTCGTTAGAACGGCGGAACCTGAGACGTAACCCCCTACGGCCGCTGGCCCATGCCGCCCTCGAGGGTGACGGTCTCGCCGTTCATATACTTAAAGTCGGGGCCGCAAAGCTGAACGACCACGCGGCCGATCTCCTTCTCGACGTCGCCGTAGTGACCAGCCGGCGGCATGTGGACGTTGGCCTTAAACGCCTCGGGATAGGCATCCTGGAAGTTCTCGAGCGCAGCGGTCCAAGCAAGCGGGCAAACGATATTGACGTTGATGCCGTCCTTGCCCCACTCGTTGGCGGCAACGCGGGTCAGGCCGCGGATGCCCTCCTTGGCGGCAGCATAGCTGCACTGGCCATAGTTGCCAAACAGGCCGGCACCCGAGGCAAAGTTGACCACGGAGCCCTTGGTCTCCTTCAGGTGCGGATAGGCCTTCTGCATGTACAGGTAAGTGGCATACAGGCCAGAGTAAATGGCAAGGTTAAACTGGTCCATAGTGTGATCGGCAATGGTCACGCCCGAGGCGCTGGCCTGAGCATTGTTGACGACGGCGTCGATGCGGCCGAACTCCTCAATGGCCTTGTCGATGACGTTCTGGACGACAGCCTCATTGTCCTGACCAGCCGAGACATCGGCCTGAACAGGCAGAACCTTGACACCGTACTCGGCCTCGAGAGACTCCTTGGCGGCCTCGAGCTTGGCGACGTTGCGGCCGGTGATGACGAGGTTCGCGCCCTCCTTGGCAAATGCGATATCGATGCCGTAGCCGATGGAGCCAGCGGAACCGTCCTTAAGCGTGGCCTTGCCGCCGCCGGTGACGATCACGGTCTTACCAGTGAAAAGTCCCATACAAAGTCCTTTCAAATCGCGACGGGCCCACCCGCCGACTGCGCGCATCCAACTTCACGCGCCAAAAGCTGAAATGCAACTTTAGCGGGTTCAAGTGAAAAATAAAGACCGCAGCAGGCGAACGGCACAACGTCATTCGGCGAAGGGAATGTCAAGCACGAACTGGATAAAGAGGCCGAATTTTTGTCAGCCAAACGAGCCATCGAACACGTTTTGAAACTTTGCTGCGGCGCGCGGGATGTCGGCGCGAGACTTTATCATAGGGTGACAAACAACGATGAGGAGCACATGCCTATGACAGACGAGCTGGACCCCCAGACTCAACAGCATATTGATGATCCCGCAGACGTCACCGCAGATACTGACGCTGTGACCTGCGATGGTATCGACATCGACGACCCCATCTTGGACGAAAGCGCTACGGCGGAAACCCCCGAAACAGAAAACGCCGATGAGCAAAACGACGATGCGCCCGCTCAGGACGACGCCCCTGTACAGGACGACGCCCCGCAAGCAGCGGGCCCCATCGAGGTGTCTTCGGAAGAAGAGCTCGATGCCGTCATGGACTCCATGATGGATGCTGTCAAAGCGATGAAAGACGCCGTCGCCGATTCCGATATTGATGCCGAGGAAGAGGAGGCCGCCGAGGCGGCCTCGACCTTTGTGCCCGGCGAGACTCCGGTTGCCGACCAGGGCAGCACCATGCCGTCGTTTCTGCAGCTCGAGCACCCCACGATTGGCGCCGATGCGGTCGATCCGCACACAGCAGGCTTTTCTGTGGTCGAGGGCGGTACCGGCAATATCGCCGCGCCGCAGGCTGCCGATGCGGACGCCGCCGACACCGCTCGCCCGACCGCCCCGCACTCCCCCGCCGCGAGCCGCGATCTGGGGACCGCTGTCTCGAACACAGCGAACGCCGTGGGCGCCTTTATCGCCCAGGGTGCCTCGGCCATGCGCGAGATGAATGCCGCGAAAAAGGCACTTGCCGATGCCCGCGCCCACCTGGCCGAACTTGAGCAGCGCATTGCCGATCAGGCCGAGGAACTCGAGACGCGCCAGGATATCGCAGGCCGCTACGACCAGATCGTCGCCGACCAGCGCCAGGCGATTGCCACGGCCCAAAAGACTGCAGCGGCCGCCGAGATTGACCGTGATGCCCACGCCGCCAAAGCGACAGAGCTCAAGGGTCAGTTCGAACAAATGAAGACAGAGGATGACGCGACTGAGCTCCGCCTGAAGGCCGCGCTCGATGCCGTGGAGGCCCGCGAGGCGAGCTCGCGCGAGACCGGCAACCGCCTCATTCGACGTCTTGAGGATTCCAAGCGCATCCGCGACAAGGTAAAGGCCGAGCGAGACGCCGGCATTGCCGCCGCACAACAAACCGTCGACGCCACGCGCGCCCAGCTCGAGACGCTGCGTCATGAGTATGCCGAGCTGCAACGCAATCCCTCGGCAAATCCCGCCAACTATACGGTGCGCACCAGCGAGCTCTCGATGCAGATCTCCGACACGGCAGATGCCCTGCGTAAAGCCGAAGAAGATGTCCCGCACATCACCGCCGACCTTGAACACTCGCTTGCCGCAGCCGAGCAGGCCGTCGAGCAGGCGCAAGCCCCCATCGCCGACGCCAAGCGAGCCCATCAGGCCGTGACGGCGGAGGCCGATGCCGCGCGCGACGAGCTGCAGACCGCAAAAACCGCCGCTGCAACGCGCCAGCGCGAACTGCGCGAGAAGATCGCTGCCGAGGACAAGGCACGCCGCGACCAAGAGCAGAGCATAGCCAACGCCCAAGCAGATGCCGCGCATGCGCAGTCGATTATCGAACAGGCGACCGAGGTGCACGACCACCCAGAGATCACTGAGTCGCTTGCAGGATCCTTGGCCCGAGACAAAGCCGAACACGCCGAGACCGAGCGAGAGGTTACCCAGCTCGAAGCCACCGAGGACGCGGTGCGCGAGCGTACCCGCGACTCACGCATCAAATTCACCGGCGCCATCGTCTGCATCGTCGCCGCAATCCTGGTGATCATCGCAATCTGGCTGTTCGCAAACAAGTAAGCCAGCTGCCAAAAACGCCCAACGCAGTTGCGGTGAGATAGTTCCTGTTTAGCCCTAAAAAAGGCCAATTCAAGAACTATCTCACCGCAACTTTTTTAGTGGTGCAAGGTAGTTATTGAGGACGTTCTTAAACGACTAGTCATTTAAGAACGTCCCCAATGACTACAGCAACAACCACGGCAACGCCGATGTTTTGGCGCGGACAGCGAAAACGCCCCTAAGCGAGCAAGGTGACGTGAAAGAGGGGGGCATTGACCTTCTGGTCATGCCCGACGATTGAACATCAGATTGCCGCTTAGGGGGGTTTGCAGCGTCGGCCGGTTACGGCGTTTGTAAAACGCCGTAACCTACAAAATGAGCATCGCGTCGCCAAAGCTGAAGAAGCGGTAGCGCTCTTCGATAGCAGCGGCGTAGGCATCCATGATCTGGTCGCGGGTGGCAAGCGCGCTTACGAGCATCATGAGCGTGGAGCGCGGCACGTGGAAGTTCGTGATCAGCGCGTCGACCACGTGATAGGTCGAGCCGGGCATGAGGTAAAGCTGCGTCGTGGCGTTCTCGCGCGCCACGATGTCGCCGCGGCCGAGCGTGTCGGCACCGTCCTCGCGGCCTTCAAAATAGCGCGCTATCACGGCCGGATCGGACACCGGCGCGTCCGCGTCAAACGCACTCTCGAGCGAGCGCACCGCGGTGGTGCCGACGGCGATCACACGATGACCCTCGGCCTTCGCCTTATGCACGGCGTCGACAACCTCCTGCGACACGTGGTAGCGCTCGGTGTGCATGACGTGCTGCGTAGGGTCGTCCTCCTCCACCAAGCGGAAGGTATCGATGCCCACCTCGAGCTCGACGGCGGCAAACTTCGCGCCCTTGGCCTCGATAGCGGCCATGAGCTCGGGAGTAAAGTGCAGACCCGCCGTAGGAGCGGCAGCCGAGTGCTCCTCCTTCATGGCGTAGACGGTCTGGTACTTCTCGGGGTCGCCCTCGTAATCGGTAATGTAGGGCGGCAGCGGCACGTGGCCGGCCGCATGGATGGCCTCGTCGAGCGTGCGCGGGTCGCCGGCGGCATTGCAACCGACCGGCTCAAAGCGCACCAGACGGCCACCACGGCTATCGGTGACAAAGTCGATGACCTCGGCCGTCAGCACCACGGGAGCCCCCTCGGGCGCATGGGCGCCACCGGCGCGATACTCAATCTGGGCACCGGGCTTCAGGCGCTTGCCCGGCTTGACCAAGCACTCCCAAACGTGACCTAGCGGGTCAACATCCTCGCGGCGCTTGAGCAGCAGCGTCTCGACCACGCCACCCGAGCCGGCTTTGCGACCGATCAGGCGGGCCGGCATCACACGCGTCTTGTTGATGACGAGCACGTCGCCCGGCTCGATATAGTCGATGATGTCGCGGAAGATGCGGTGCTCAACGGTGCCGCCATGCTCCAGCGGCGTTCCCGCCTGGGAGCCCTTGCGATCCACCACCAGCAGGCGGCAGGAGTCGCGCGGCTCGGCGGGAGCCTGGGCGATCAGTTCCTCGGGAAGGTTGTAGTCAAAATCATCGGTACGCATAGACACGTCGGATTCTCCTTATATAGCTAAAGTCCGCCCTACATCCTAGCAGGCTGACGTCCCAAATGAACTACTTTTTGGCAGCCTTGCGCTCGTCGCGAATGCGAGCGCGGTCCATGGCCGCCTCGACGGCAGAAAAGCGGCAGCCGCAGTAGTTCTGTCGATACATGCCCAGTTCGCGCGAACGGCGCGTAGCCTCGGGATAATACGGGCGAAAATCGCGGATCACCGGGGTAAGCCCACGTGCCGCCGCCAGGCGCTCGAGTACGTCATTGCAGGTGTCGAACAGCTGGTACGGCGAGACGGCGAGCGTCGTACCCACATATTCAAACCCGCGCTCCTGGGCAACGCGGCATGCCTCGGCCAAGCGCAAGGCATAGCACACGCGACAGCGACGGGGACGATCGGCACCCAACGGGGCCACGCCGGTCTCCCAGCGTTCGCGGTCCTCCCCGGCCTCGATGAGCTCGATGTCGCCGTCGGCACACCACCGGCGCAGCTCGTCCAGACGCCGCTGCCATTCATCGCGCGGCTGAATATTGGGATTGGTCCAGCAAATCGTGGGCTCAAACCCCTCCTCGCGCAGCAGGCGAACCGGCTCAAGCGAGCATGGCGCGCAACAAGCATGCAGCAACAACGGCTTCATCGACATCTCCTCCCCCGCAATGATTTTTTAATCCCCGTCCCAGAAAAATCATCCCAAAAAGACTACCTTGCGAAAAAGCGCACGCCAAAGGACGTGTCCTCGCAGGCGGCAATGCGGCGGTCGCGCAGGATCGTCCGCACGTAATACCAGTCGCCCGTGCATCCCGAAAGGTGCAAACCAGCCGCCAGGTAGCACAGCAGCGGATAGCCCGAAAACGCAAACCCCAGGGCAAACGCTGTCGTCACAACAACCGTCGGCGCCAGGCAAATCGCCATATACCGCCGGCGCGAATACACAATCCCCTCGGCGCAGGCATAAATCATGCACGTCTCACGGTTCGCTCCAAAAGTCACGTGCGCACCCGCAGGCGCAAACAACTTAAAGAACGCTGCATGCACCAGCTCGTGCACGGCAAATGACGCCGCAGAAACCGCAGCCAAGCCGACTATCCAGCCCACGACAGCCATCCAGCCGCCCGCGTCAGCCGCATCCAAGTCTGCAGGCCCGCCCAGCAGCATAAACACCGGCACCAGGCACACGGCAAACACGCCGACTACGACCATCCCCCACACAAAGCAGGCGTGCAGAAAATCCTCGTCTTCAAACGCATGTATGTTGGAAATCTCATTCATAGCATCTTAGGATAGCGCCCCTGCCACGCACCCGCCCGCATGTGCGATAATGTCGAACGATATGCACGAATTGACCACCGCGCCGCCGAGCCCCGCGCCCGGCCGCGCCCTCACCATATGCGAAGGAGTCCCATGGCATCCAAATACTCCATGAACGACCGTCCCAGCTGGCCTCGCCGCGCCATCGTTACCGCCGGCGAGCCCTACGGCAACAAGGGCCTTCACTTTGGCCACGTTGGCGGCGTCTTTGTCCCTGCCGACTTCTTCGCCCGCTTCCTGCGCGACCGCCTGGGCCGTGAGAACGTCATCTTCACCTCGGGCACCGACTGCTATGGCTCGCCCATCATGGAGAGCTACCGCAAGCTCAAGGAGAACGAGGGCTACGACAAGTCCATTAGCGAGTATGTCGAGTCCAATCACTCCCGCCAGGCCGCGACCCTCAACAACTACAACATCAGCTGTGACATCTACGGCGGCTCGGGCCTTGAGCCGGCGGCCCAGATCCACAACGAGGTGACCGCCGAGATTATCGAGCGCCTGCACGAGCAGGGCACCATCTCCAAGCGCTCCACGCTGCAGTTCTACGATGCCAAGGCCGGCACGTTCCTCAACGGCCGTCAGGTGATCGGCCGCTGCCCCATCCAGGGCTGCAAGTCCGAGAAGGCCTATGCCGACGAGTGCGACCTGGGTCACCAGTTTGAGCCCGAGGAGCTCATCGCGCCTAAGAGCCAGCTCACCGGCGAGGTGCCCGAGCTGCGCCCGGTCGACAACCTCTACTTCGACCTGCCGGCCTACCTCGACTTTATGAAGACCTATACCGCCAAGCTCGCCCAGAACCCGCAGGTTCGTTCCGTGGTCTCCAAGACCATGGAGGAGTGGCTGCTGCCGGCTCAGCTCTATATTCAGAACAAGTTCCGCGAGGCCTTCGATGCCGTCGAAGATCAGCTTCCCGAGCACACCGTCCTGGAGCCCGAGGGCAACAAGAGCAGCTTTACCGTCACCTTCCCCAGCTGGAAGGAGCGCGACGATGCCCACGCGGTGCTCGCCAACGGCGGCGTGCGTTTCCGCAGCGGCAAGGCGCTCGTGCCCTTCCGCATCACCGGCAACATCGACTGGGGCGTTCCGGTGCCCGAGGTCGATGGCGTCTCCGACGTCACCTGCTGGTGCTGGCCCGAGAGCCTGTGGGCGCCCATCAGCTATACGCGTACCGTGCTCGCACGCGATGCCAAGGCCGCCGGCGTGACCGAGGGCGTCGCCGCCCAGGATGCCGCCCTCATGGGCGAGCCCGCCGCCGATTCCACGCAGGTACCCGCTCCCACCTACCAGCACAGCTCGCTCGACTGGCGCGACTGGTGGTGCTCTGACGACGCTCAGATCTACCAGTTCATCGGTCAGGACAACATCTATTTCTACTGCATCGCTCAGACCGCCATGTGGGAGGCCCTGGGTTGGGACCTTACGCAGAGCACCGTCAGCGCCTGCTATCACCTGCTCTACATGGGCAAAAAAGCCAGCTCGTCCTCGCAGACGCCTCCCCCGCCGGCAGACGACCTGCTCAACCACTACACCTGCGAGCAGATGCGCGCGCACTGGCTGTCGCTCGGCCTGTCCGAAAAGCCGGTGAGCTTTAGCCCCAAGGCATACGACACGCGCGTGACCGGCAAGGACAAGGACGGCAACGAGGTACGCGCCTGCGACGACAAGCGCGTCATCGATCCGGCCCTTAAGGAGAGCGCGCTGCTGACCGGCGTGTTCAACCGCCTGGCCCGCAGCTGCTTCTACGGCGTTGCCATCAAGGAAGGCGACGAGAGCCCCTGCCGCAACGGCTGCATCCCCGCCGGTGCCGCTTCTGACACCGTGGTCGAAGCCGCCCAGCAGGCAGCCCTCGCCTTTGAGCAGGCCATGTACAAGTTCGAGACGCACCGAGCGCTCGCCGTGTGCGACGACTACCTGCGCGCCGCCAACAAGCGCTGGAGCGACGCCTCCAAGGCCGCCAACAAGCTCGAGGGTAATGAGGCAAACGCCGCGATGACGCAGGCCCTCGTCGACGCCTTTACCGAGCTGCGCGTGGCGACCGTCCTGATGCACGGTATTGTGCCGGCCGGCTGCGAGCTCATCTGCGAGTACTTCGACGTCGACCCCGTCGCCTTCTTTAGCTGGGACAACATCTTTGCCTCCACGGACGAGTTCGTGGAGAGCCTGGGCGAGAAGCCCGGCGAGCACCGCGTGAAGCCGCTGCCCCCGCGCTTCGACTTCTTCAGCAAGCACGAGAGCCAGTACTAAAGCACGCTAGTAGCAACGCGCCCGGGAATGATTATTCTGGGACGGGGATTAAAAAATCATTCCCGGGCGCCACAGTACAGTCTTTTTGTGACGGGAGTCATGGAATGATTATTTAATCCCCGTCCCAGAATAATCATTTAGGTGGAAGGAAAGACGGATGTCCAAGCCGCGTCGTCGTAAGCAAAAAAAGCAGGTTAAGCCCGAGCTCAAGCTCAGGCAGTTTGCCGCTACCGAGCTTTCCGACCAGCTTGCCGCCCTTCCCTGCGCCGCCGACCTGCCGCGCTTTATGGTCGACACGGTCGCCGGCGC
>DXZX01000021.1:0-16794 GCA_019419445.1 Collinsella sp. | reverse complement strand
TGGTATCCGGACGCCTTTATCCTGCCCGAGGCCCAGGTTTCCGACCTATGGGACCTCGACATCTACCGCGACGGCAAGATCTACCTACAGAGCCTGTCGTCCATGATGCCGCCTTTGGTGTTGGGCGCCCAGGCAGGCGAGGACATCCTGGACATGTGCGCAGCCCCTGGCGGCAAGACGACGCAGATCGCCGCCCTCACCCAGGGCCAGGCACACCTCACGGCCTGCGAGATGAGCATTCCCCGCGCCGAAAAGCTTGAGTCCAACCTCCACCGCCAAGGTGCCAAAAACGTGCCCGTCATGCGCATCGACGCACGCGAGCTCGACGAGTTCTTCCGCTTTGACCGCATCCTGCTCGACGCTCCCTGCACCGGCACGGGCACCGTCATCAGTGGCAACGAGAAAAGCCTGCGCGGCCTCACCGAGCAGCTGCTCGTCAAGTGCGCCCGCTCGCAGCGCGCGCTTCTGGACCGCGCCATGGGAGCCCTCAAACCGGGCGGCACGCTCGTCTATTCCACCTGTTCGATCATGCCGCAGGAAAACGAGGACGCCCTGCAAGAGGCCCTCGACAAGCACATGGATTGCGAGCTTATCCCCCTCGACGGCACACCGAGCGAAAGTGAAGCGCGTCGCGCCCAGGATGCCGGCGAGGAGCCGCATATCGAGTGCAACGCCCTCACCGAGGCCATCGCCGCCGGCCATGTCTCGGCCATCGCCAACGGTATGCCCGGCACGCTGACCATTCCGCCTAGCCGCGATTTTGAGGGCTTCTACATTGCCCTGATCCAAAAACGCAGCTAGCGCACGGATCAAAAACTCAACAAGCTATCTCTGTGCGCGTTTGCCCTGCTGGTCGCGATGCTGTTTAAGCATCGCGCGCTCCTTGCGTTCGGCCCTTTTGCCCTTAATGGCCGTGACCACAAAGTAGATGACCGCGGCGGCAACGATTGCGCCCACGCACAGGCCAATCGAGCCAAACATTGCTGTCAATTCCATACCGCGTCACCTCTCTTTTAAACGGGACTTTCAAGATAGCACCTCGATCCTCGCCACCACAGCTCCTTCACGTTCTCCCGCCCTTCGGTCTAACGGATGGCGCGGCGGGGAAAAATCATCTCGTCAAACGATTTAGCATTCGCAATTCCGGCTGCATCGCGCCGGCCGCCATCACATAGAATCGAGCTTCCATGGATACCCTCAACGATCTAAATGAGCGCGTCGACGCCTTCGTCGGCACCAGCTCCTTCGACACGCCTGCCGCGGCAAACGACCAAGCCCCCATCGATGTGCCCGCCGAGGTTCACGAGGACATCGTCGCCTCGGTCGATTTCTCCGAGGTCGAGCTCGCAGACGAGTTCACCGAACCCCAGGTAGCCGTGACCCCCAACGGACTGCTTCCCATGGAGCCGCTGCCCATCGACGGGCGCCTGCGCAAGGCGGCCCTTCGCATGCCTGACGAGATTGAGGAGGCCAGCGGCTTCACGCTCTTCGGCCGTCGTATCAAATCGCTCATCTACACCACCGACGTCGCGGTCATCCGCAACTCCAACGCCGATGCCGTCTTTGCCGTTTACCCCTTCACGCCGCAGCCCGCCATTACGCAGGCGCTGCTGACCGTCGCCGAGTGCCCGGTCTTCGTAGGCGTGGGCGGTGGCACCACCACCGGCAAGCGTTCCGTGCAGATGGCAGCCGTCTCCGAGATGCAGGGCGCGGCGGGCTGTGTGGTCAACTCCCCCGCCACCGCCGAGATGGTCGAGCACATCACCAACATCGCCGACATCCCCGTCATCGCTACGGTCGTTCGCTGCGACGACGATGCCCACGCCAAGGTGCGCGCTGGAGCCAAGATTCTCAACATCGCCGCCGGCAAGAACACGCCCCAGGTCCTACGCGAGCTGCGCAAGCACTATCCCAACCTGCCGCTCATCGCGCCGGGCGGCAAGACGCCCGAGAGCATCCGTGAAACCATCGCCGCCGGCGCCAACGCCATCATCTGGACGCCGCCTTCGGCCCAGCAGCTACAGACCGACATGATGCAGCGTTATCGCAAGATGAAGGAAGACGCCACCCCCGTTATCTCGCACGACGATGTGCCCATTATCGACCAGGTCTCCGCCGCCGAGGTCAGCCAGGTCGAGAACATGAATCCCGACGTGCCGATTCCCGACGAAGTCATCGAGCGCGTCGCTTCGATCCACGAGCGCGTCGAGGAGCATCGCGCCAATCGCGGCCTCAAGCCATCACTGCACGGCTTCTTCTTCCGCGGAAAGAAACGCTAGCCGCAACAGCAAGGCCCGCCCCACAAACGTGAGGCGGGCCGTTTTCGCTTGAACAAACATGCAGCGACGTGATGGGGCAAATTAATCCACGCGCTTGTCGCCCATAAAGAAGAGCGCCACCGTACCAGGTCCGGTATGCGAGCCAATCAGAGTACCGATGTCATTGATCTCAATCTTGCCTTTAAGCTGCGGAACCTGTTCCTCGATCAGCGCCGCAACTGCCTCGGCATCCTCGCGGCACGCCGAGTGCGACATGATGCACTTACCCGAACAATCCGCACCGTCCTGCACGTGTGCCATCATGGTCTTAGCCATCTCGGAAATCGCGCGCTTCTTAGTGCGAATCTTCTCACGTGGCGACAGCTTGCCGTCGCAATCGACCGTCATAAGCGGGCAAATCTTAAGCGCCGTGCCGATGATCGCGCTCGCAGCCGAAATGCGACCGCCTCGTAGGTAGCTCGACAGATCGGTCGAGAAGAACCAGTGGTGCAGGTTGAGTTTGTGCTCCTCGATCCAAGCAGCCGTCTCGTCGAGTGAAGCCCCGCTATCGCGCACGTCGGCGGCATATTCCAGCAACAGACCAAAGCCCGAAGACGCCCCCAGCGAATCGATGACGCGCACCTTGCCGCCCTCGGGATAGCGATCCGCAAGCATCTGCGCCGCGACGCAGGCCGATCCATACGTGCCCGAAATACCCGACGACAACGTCAGGTGCAGCACGTCTTTACCCTCGGCAACAAACGGCTCCCAAAACTCCTCGTACTCACCCACGCTCACCTGAGACGTCTTGGGCATGGCGCCCGCGGCAATCTGGGCAAAAAACTTGTCCGGTGTAATCGACTGATACAGATCGTCCGTATAGACAACATCGTCGATCTCGTAATGAAAACACACGACAGGGATATTGCGCGACGCAAAGAACTCACGGGTTCGGTCGGCGGCGGATTCACAGGTCAGGACAAAATCACTCATATGAGGCTCCTTACGTATTGTTGCGCAAATTATCGCACAGTGAGCCTACATGCGGTACATATGTCCACTATTTACCAAATCGAACCAAAAATAGTGAACATCTTTACCACCATCGTCTTCACCGGCCCCACGCATAAATATCTGAGAAAACACCTTCTGTCGTCTCCACCCAACCAACACATCTACCTTCACTAAATCGATTTACCAAACCATTCAGCCGACAATTCAGCCGCTGGCGCAAAATCGAAACAAAAGCGGCGCATACTGATAAACGTTTGACGCCGTTTATCAGTTTTACCAGCCCCATCGGAAGGTGTTTCATGGTCGCATTCGATCGCAACCCGCAAGACTTCAAGTATCTGCGCCTGCTGTCGAGACAGTTCCCCACCGAACAATCCGCATTTACCGAGATTATCAACCTCTCGGCCATCCTCAACCTACCCAAGGGCACCGAGCATTTTATGAGCGACGTGCACGGCGAGTACGAAGCCTTTATGCACATCCTCAACAACTGCTCGGGCGTCGTGCGCGAGCATGTCGACGAGATTTTTGGCGACACGCTCTCCTTTGACGAAAAGGGCGAGCTGTGCACGCTCATTTACTACCCGCGCGAGAAGATTGAGCTGGTCCGCAGCCAGCGCGAGGACTCGCCAACTTGGTACAAGACGATGCTTGACCAGCTCATCATGGTCGCACGCTCGCTTTCGAGCCGCTACACGCGCTCCAAGGTGCGTAAGGCCATCCCGCGCGACTACGCCTATATCATCGACGAGTTGTTGCACACGCACCCGGACGAGAACAACTATCGCGTGCGCTATCACGAGCGCATCGTGGAGTCCATCCTGGAGACCGCCAGCGCCGACGACTTTATCGAGTCGCTCGCTTCGCTCATCAAGCGCCTGGCCGTCGACCACCTGCACCTGGTGGGCGATATCTTCGACCGCGGCGGCGGCGCGGCCAAGATTATGGACCGTCTGCTCACCTACCATTCACTCGACATCCAGTGGGGCAACCACGACCTGCTGTGGATGGGCGCTGCGGCCGGTGAGCCCGCCTGCATCGCCACGGTGCTGCGCAACAACCTACGCTACGACAACTACGAGATCCTGGAGAACGACTACGGCATCTCACTGCGTGAGCTTGTCGCCTTTGCCGATGCCACCTACACCGCCGGTGAGTCCATCTCCCCGCTGATCAAGGCCATCAACGTCCTACTCTTTAAGCTCGAGGGCCAGATTATCCAGCGCCACCCCGAGTTCGATATGACCGACCGCCTGTTACTCGACAAGATCAACCACGACACCGGCACGGTCACGCTCGCCGACGGCAGCGTGTGGCCGCTCACGACCAACGACTTCCCCACCGTCGACCCGACGGACCCCTATACGCTCACGTCTCAGGAGCAGCACATCATCGACAAGCTCGTGTCCGAGTTTGTCACCGCCGATCACCTGCATCGCCATATCGATTTCCTCTATTCCCACGGCTCGATGTACAAGGTCGCCAACGGCAACCTGCTGTTCCATGGCTGCGTGCCGCTCAACGAAGACGGCACCTTTAGCAGCATGAACTGTCTGGGCACCTGGCACGTTGGCCGCGATTATCTCGATTTTTGCGACCACATCGCCCGCCGCGCCTGGCGCGTGGGCGACCGCGACGCCCTCGACTGGATGTGGTACCTGTGGATTGGCTTTAACTCACCCGCCAGCGGACGCCTGGTGCGTACCTTTGAGCGCGCCTATATCGCCGATAAGAGCACCTGGATCGAGCCGATGGACCCGTACTTTACGCTTACCAAGTCGCCCTCGGTCTGCGATGACATCATGCGCGAGTTTGGCGTCGTGCCCATGGCATGTTCACCGACCGGCCACATCATCAACGGCCACACGCCCGTTAAAACCACCAAGGGTGAGCAGCCCATCCGCGCCGAGGGCAAACTGCTGGTCATCGATGGCGGCTTCTGCCGCGCTTACCATCCCAAGACGGGTATCGCCGGCTATACGCTCATCTCGAGCTCGCGCGGCTGCCGCCTCAAGTCGCACCGGGCCTTTACGACGGTTGCCGAGGCACTCACGCGCAACGTGGACATCGAAAGCGAGACCAACCGTTTTGACCAAGCAGACCGTCGCCGCATGGTAAGCGACACCGATACTGGCGCCAAGATCCGCAGCCAGATCCAGGACCTGCGCCAGCTGCTCGATGCATATAGAAACGGTGCTATCGAGGAGCGCGCCTAGCACCACCCGCGGGGATTGGCTAAACTTGCTAAGTTTGTCATCCCCGCGGCGCCCCGGCGCCACCATAAGGCAGGTACCATGCAAAAGCTCCTTGCGCAGATCATGAAGTTTGGCGTCGTCGGCGTCATTGCCACGGTCATCGACTTTGGCATTATGAATCTGCTCCACTACGGTCTGGGCCTCAACATCCTAATCGCCAACACCAGCGGCTTTATCATCTCACTCATCTTTAACTACCTCGCCAGCATGAAGTACGTGTTTGCGCACAAGGAGGGCATGAGCCGCCGCCGCGAGTTCATTATCTTTGTCGTGCTGTCTGTGATCGGTTTGGGACTCAACGACGGCATCGTGCTGGCGCTCAACGCCGGCCTGGGGCTCGAGGCCAATATCGCCAAGATTTGCGCCACCGCGCTTGTCATGGTCTACAACTTTGTGACCCGAAAGATCTTCCTGGAAGGCGACGAGACCAAGTAACTCGCAACCTTACAGCTTTACAATGCCCACGGATGACGCGCGTCGAGCGCTGTGTTGTTCGTGGGCATTGCTCGTTTACGGGCAAATTTTCAACGTTTGCGGATTAGCTCTTGAAAATTTGGCGAGTTCGTATAGTTCTTGGCAAGGACCTTACGTTTCCCTTGCAAAAGCTCTAAAGTATCCTCTGCTCGATTCATCAACGCATTGGATGTGATTACGTGCGCAAGGCACTGGCACAACCTCATACCAAGCAGTTCCTCAAGTTCGCTGTCGTGGGTCTTATCTCCTTTGGCATCGACTGGGGCATGCTCATTGCGCTCGTCGAGCTGTTTCACCTCGACTTTTTGATGAGCACCACGGTCTCGTTTACCACGTCCGTCGTGGTCAACTACTGGCTCAGCATGAAGTACGTGTTCGACCATCGCGAGGGCATGAGCCGCAAGCGCGAGTTCACGATCTTCACCATCCTGTCGGTGATCGGCCTGGGCCTCAACGACCTGTACATGTTTGTGGGCGTCACGTTTTTGAGCATCGGCTACCAGGCCATGAAGGCCATCGCCACGTTCCTCGTCACCTGGTACAACTACTTCAGCCGCCGCTTCTTCCTCGAGGGCGCACGGTCGTAGTCGATTCGCTATTTGCTTGAATGTATAACCGGTTGGAATTCCCATTCCAACCGGTTTTTTGTTTGCCGAGAGACCCGGCGACCCAATCCCATTCGCATGAAAAACGGGCGGCCCGGATGTCTGTCCGAACCGCCCGTCTGGCGCGCTATGTCGAAGCCTCTAGCCTGTAACGTAATACCAGACCACGTTGTCGCCGTTGGAGAGAACGTAGTTGCTGCAGGCCGTCATGGGCGTTGTGCCGTTGACGGAGTACATCCAGCCGCTCGTGCCGCCGTACTGTTTCTCGGCCAAACCACCAATCGCGGAGACATACGTGCCGTACGACGAGCCATGTGCGTTGACAGAAAGGCCCAGCGCGCACAGGGCATCGTAGACGGTAGCGCCTTCGTTAAAGGTAAAGGTGCCACCAGAAGACACAGGATTGCCCACGGCGCTCGATGTGACCGAAACCGACACCGTAACGTAGTTGGACTCCTGCGAGCCGCCCTGTCCGCCCGAGGGAGCGCTTCCGCCATTAGAGCTGGAGGCTCCATCAGACGACTGACCGCCGCCCGAAGAAGCACCGCCAGACACATTGGAAGTATCGCCGGCTCCCGTATTCTGGGCAGCGGATTTATCTCCAGACTTCTTGCCGTCCCGACCATCGGACTTCTTGCTATCCGAGCTTTTATCCGATTCCTTGTTTGAAGACTCGGAATCGTCCTTGGACTCGTCTTTTACATCATTCGATGACTTGGATTCCTCGGAGCTGGCCTCGCCCGAAGTCGTAGTCGAGCCAGACGCCTTGGTGTCCTTGGTGACGACGCTCTCCCCCGTCACGGTCTGAATGATCCAGTCGATGGACCAGGCACCGCTTGCGGAAGGATGGACGAAACCCAGCGAGACGACGATCAGAATGGTGCACGCGGCAGTCAGGACGCCGAGGAGCGTCTTGCGGCGAGGGGCGGACGCCGCCGAAGCGGCGCCCTGTTGCTTTGCATCGTCAAGCTGGATAAACGAGGAATCTGGTTGCTTGGGGTCAGCGTCCTTGGATTTATTGGACACAGCCCTCACCTACCGACGTTTGGTGAACACGAACACGCCGACGATGGCGAGACCGATGACGCCGGCGGCAACGCCAACAATGGCGAGCGGGTTGGTGCCAGTCTCCTGCTCGGAAGCACTAGAGGACTTCTTAGCAGTGGTCGTGGAAGCAGCACCCGTATCGGACTTGGAATCGGACTTCTTGTCGGACTTGCTGTCCTTCTTGTCAGACTTCTTGTCAGACTTCTTCTCGTCCTTCTTATCGGACTTATCGGTGTCCTTCTTGTCGGACTTGTTGTCCTTGGTCTCGGTCTTGGTCGACACCGTCGTCTTGGTCGTCGGCTTATGACCCGGGGCGATAGCGCCGCCGGCCTGCTGGCCCTTCGTGCCGGAGCCGGAACCCGTGCCCGTGCCAGCACCGGAACCGTTGCCAGCGCCACCGTTGCCACCATTAGTGTCAGAGCCGCCATTGCCGCCAGGGTTAACAGCATTCTTGGTCCACTTGGCATACAGCGTCAGATCGGCCGTCACCGGCGTGCTAAAGTCATACGCCTGCGTGCAAGCCTCATCGGTATACCAACCGCCAAAAGTGTAGCCATCGCGCGTCGGATCGGCCGGCTTGACCAGCTTGCCGTCGGCCGTAGCAACGAACTTAGTGTCGCAAGCAGACCCGCCGTTGGAATTAAAGGCAACCGTCCAAGACTCGACAGCCCCCAGCTTGAACAGAGTACCCGAATCATTGATGTAGTACAGGTTGCCAGATGCATCGGCAATGACCGGAGAGTCGCAGTGCTGGTAATGGCCAGCCGCATCATAAATCTGCGTCGCCTCTGCATCGCCGAGCGTATAGCGATACACGCCACCACCAGCAGAGTAGTTGACGTAATCCTTGCTATCCGCGCTGTTAACGGTGAAGTACACATAGGTCTTGCCGCCCTGAACACTCACCAGCGGAGTAGCAGCAATACCGTTAAATCCGGCCGGCAGTTCTTTACCGTCAGCAGCGGTGACCATCGTGGTCTTACCGGTCTTCAGATTATAGAGAGCCAGAGCAGAGCCAGTAGCCGTCTGCCCACCGACAATCAAGTTGTCGCCAGAGACCGCCGGGGCGCTCATGTTATTCGTAAGACCCAGGTCGACCGTCTTCTGCTCGCTTAGTACGCCCTTCGCCGAAAGCGAAATCACATGGAGCTTTCCATCGTGCGTCATCTGATAGAAGGTCGAACCATTGGACGGATCGGCGACACAGTCGGCGTTCGCGAGAGCGCCGAGCTTCATAGTCGAAACGACATCGCCCGTCGTCTTATCAATGCACTTAAGCGTGCCCGCGCTCGTAGGAACAATGGCGTACTTATCCGTCAGCGCAGCACCAGCCCAGTAATAGCCCTCGGCAGGGTCGATGTTCCGCCAAGAAACTTCGCCCGTGGCAATCTTAATGCGCGCAAAGGAGCCGTTGCCGTAGGTCGCGTTGTAATTCTCGTCATACGAAATATCGACCGAGCCTACATAGACGTACTCGCCGTCCGAAACGACGGTGCAGGAGCTCTGCGTCAAGTCCGTCAAACCAGGCGTCAGCCACTTGCAGATCAGCTTGTCTGCAGTAATCGCCTGGACCGCACCGCCGTTGAGCGGAACGATGATAAGACCATTGGTATAGATCGGACGAGAGGTATAGCTCACCTTGGAGGCAAGCGGCGCAGAGGCAACCTTTTTGCCCGTGGACGAATCGATCTTAATGAGCTCGTTCTCGGTCGCGATGTACACAAAGCCGTTAGCGATGACAGGCTCGCTGCAGTTGGCATACTGCTGGCCAGACTCGGCCTTCCAATCGAAGGCCCACTTAAGACCAGCGGCCTGCGCAGGCGTCTTGGCATCCGTTACGGTCGAACCGTTGCCACTGTTGCCGTAGCCGGCCCACTCGGCATCCCAATCAGGAGTCGTCGCACTCGGGTCCACGACAATCTTGTCGGGATCGGGCATGGGCGAATCGTCGGTGGTATAGGCAAGCGTAACCTTATCGTCGCTCTTGAGCGTAATCTGATTGGCGCAGAGTAAGGAGGGCTCTCCATTGATATACAGATGCCAATATTTATTGGTCGCAGCATCCCAGACATACGGCTTGTGATCGAACGGCGAAGTAATGGAATTCAGGAACCAGTATGCACCGCTCTGGGAGGCGTTGTAATCAACGCTCTTCGCCTTCAGAACCGTCTCAATAAGGTCCTGGGCCGTAGAGCCTTTGGGCAGAGAAACATTGCTTGCCGAGCCCCAGCGAGTATTGTTGCCGTTGACATCGGGACCGATAACATCGACGGACCCAAGAACCTGACCGGGGAGGGCATCGGCGTCAGCACCATACATAAAGGTGACGGCGTCACCCTCCTGGAGCTTGTAGGCACCGGCGCCAACGTCGGCGAACTTGCCATTTACGTAGAAGCGCCAATAGCTATTGGTCGCAGCATCCCAGCCATAGGACTTACCATCGAACGGCGAAGTAATGCCGTTGAGGAACCAGCCCCAAGACGATTCGCCAGCATCGAGAGTAAGGCCGGTCTGCTCAAGGAGATCCTTGGCAGTAGAACCCGCCTTGAGACTCGTCTGGCCCGTCGAAGCCCAAACCTGCTGCTTGCCGTCCTTGTCCTTACCGAGGACCTGAACGGAAGCATGGACGGAATCGGACGGCAACTGGTCGCCCCAGCCACCGTAGAACCACGTAACGGTATCGCCAGCATGAATGGTGACATTGTCTGCCGTGTAGTCGCTCGACTTGCCGTTGATGAACAGCTGCCAATAGGTCGAATAATCGAGCGGCGTACCCAGCTCAACGCCGTTGTACTTAAGGCTCAGAATGAAGGAGCCCGCAGCAACGGCGTCGATGTCATTCGCCTCGAGCGCGACCTTCGTAAGGTCAAGTGCGCTCGAGCCGGACGTCACCACATACTGCGCGTTATCGACCCAAGTCTGAGTCTTGCCCTGGGCATCGCGACCAATGACGGTCACATTTGCGGCAACCTGGTCCTTAACGACAGGGGACGAGCTACCAGCCGTATAGGCAAACTCAATCTTCTGCCCCTGGGTGAGCTTGACGCTGCTCGCGCCAACCGAGGAAGACGCGCCGTCGACGAACAGCTGCCAGAAGGCATAAGTCGTCGGGTCGTAGGCAAGCGTGCGGCCATCGCTCGGGGATGTGATGCTTTCGAGGTAGAAACCGTATGCCGTGTTCGGTTCGTACTTCGCCTTGAAGCCCGTCTTCTCCTGCAGCTTAATGAAGGCATCCGCAGCCGTCGCGCCCTCATCGAGCTTGAGCTGCGTAGGTGCCACCCAGGTCTGAGCCTTGCCGTCGGCATCGGTGCCGATAATCGAGAACGAGACCTCGACTTGCTTCTTGGCGACATCGCCGGTTTCTATCGGGCTCTCCGTCTGGACGGCAGCCGCGGCTGCAGATCCTGCTTGGTCAGCGGTTACCGTCGAAGACTGCTCGCTCGCGGCAGGGTTCTCCCCCGTCGCCGGGCCTTCGTCGCCAGCTGCCGCCCCTGTTGTGGCGGCACTAGCTGCGGGCGCGCTCCCAGAATCCGAAACCTCGGCGCCGCTCTGCTCAGCGGCACCGCCCGCAAGCGCTGCGTCCTCACTCGGCGTCGCAGCCTGAGCCACAGCCTCGGCAATGCCCTCGGCGCCCTCGGCCCACAGCTGAGCCGGCGTGGTGCCAAAGGCCATCGCGAAGGCCAGGAATGCCACCAGGCCGCGCTTGGCTATACCGCGTGCAATCGCGCCACGGCGATGCAACGAGGCGCACACACGCTCGTCCTCAAACATATCCATTTGTCCCCCATTGTCTGTACTTGGAGCGTTGCCTTGAGGCTGCCCCACGTCATCGCGCATGTTGCGCTCGAGTTCCCCCATCGGGGTCCTCCTTCCCTCCAGAGCCCTATGCACACCGGCGGCATACGCCGCAGCCGCACGCAAGATGGGAGGCGATCCGACTTAACCTTAACGACTCGGGCGCGCCGTCCGATCTGCGACGCGAACATCCCGAGCCAAGAGGAATTACGGTTACTGGTACAGCCGGGGACTTGCACCCCGATTCTCCCAAACGCGCAGGAAAACCGCGCATTCGTGCGTCTCCGCACCACCATCTAGGCCATCGATTATTACCGTCAAAATGGTATCACGCAAAAGGGCCTCGCACGCAGGCGAAGCCCAAGGTAAAAGCTATTGTTTGCGATAGGAAAATGCGGTGACGGCCGCAGCCTCTAGTGCTTGCCGCCGTGGCTGTTGAGCCAGATATTGCGGCCCAGCATAAGCGCCAGCACCAGCGCGCTCACGTAGCCCATAAAGCCAATGACCGGGATACCAAACACAACCGGCTCGATGCGTGCGTAGTACACCACCGACGAACCGATAAACAGACCGGCGATCACGATAGCCATCGACATGCGGTCGATAATTCCGCCCAGCTGTCGCAGCGCCTTATCGCTGCTCATGATCTGCGTGTTCACCTTAAGCTGGCCGCGCGTGAGCATACGCGAAGCCAAGCCCAAATACTCGGCCGCCTCGAGCGAGCCTTTTGCCGCGCGATAGCTGCTCGCGGCCAGATCGCGTCCCATATCACGCACACGCGCATAGGTGCTCTTCTCGTTTTTGATGTGCGTCTGGATGATCTGGATCATGTTGACGTTGGGCATATACTCAGTCAGCAGGCCCTCGAGCGTCACCATGCCGCGGGCGAACATCGTTACCACGCTCGGCAGCTCAACGTCGTTTTTGCGCGCCAGGTTTAACAGCGAGGTCAAAAACTCGCCGATATCCAGATCCTTCAGGTCAAGGCCCGCAAAGTCTGCGACGATAAAGTCCAAATCGGACAAAAAGGCCGAATGATCGAGCTCAGCCGAGTCGCCGCGCGTCACGGCAAAGCGCATGAGCGAATCCTTGAGCTTGGGCACGTCACCCTCGGCCACGGCGAAAATCATGTCCTTGACGATACCGCGATCGTGACTCGACATGCGTCCGACCATGCCCAAGTCGATAAAGTAAACGATGCCGTCCTTGAGAATAATGTTTCCCGCATGCGGGTCGGCATGGAAAAAGCCGTCATCGAGCACCTGCGTCGAGTAATCCTCGACGATTGCGGTACCGATCTTTTCCAAGTCATAGCCCTCGGCCACCAAGCGTTCAGGATCGGCGATCGAAATGCCGTCGACGTAGTCCATAACCACCACGTGCTCGGTGCACAGGTCCAGATAGGATTTAGGGCACGTCACGCCATGAACGCTCTTATGGAACTCGTAGAAGTCGTTGAGGTTTTTGGCCTCGGCCAAAAAGTTGGTCTCCTCGCGAAACGAGGTCCACAGCTCCTCGACTACGCCGTGCAGGTCAACGAATTGATCGGTGTTGACGAACTTGGAAACGATACGCACCACCGAGCGGATGATATCGATGTCCTGTGCCATAACCTGCTGCGCACCGGGGCGCTGCACCTTGACGGCCACGTCCTCGCCCGTCACCAGACGAGCGCGGTGCACCTGCGCGAGCGATGCGCTACCAAGCGGATTGGGGTCGATCGCATCGAACATCTCTCCCAGGCGCAGGCCATATTCTTCTTCCAGACAACTGAGTACGACCTCGTACGGCACCGGCTCCACGTCGGAGCGCAGACGACGCAGCTCGTCGCAAAAGCGTTGCGGCAGAATCTCGGACCGGTTGGCCAGAATCTGCCCCATCTTGACGAACATGGGGCCGAGTTCCTCGAGCAGGCGGCGCAAACGAACCGGCGTGAGGTTATCCCACACACGGTACTTTTTGACCAGGCGAACAATCTGCCCGATGCGTTCGCGACGACCCGCCGGCGTGAGCTGGTATTCCTCGTCCGGCGCCATCGCGTCGGGCTCCTCTGGCACCATATCGACAGCGCGCGGCTTCTTGCGAGCGCCCGAGACGGCGGCATCGACCTCATCGACAACCGCCGCCTCGTCACCCAAGGGATCTAGATTGTTGTAATCGGTAGTGGAATCTGCCATCTGCGCTGCTACTCGGCCTCTTCGGTGTCCCCTGCATCGTCGGGCTCAACGGACTCGACGGGCACCGAGGTCACGTTGTCCTCGACCGAATCGACGATATCGCGCACATGAGCCAGGAAGGCCGTGCGCTCGGGGGCGGTCATAACGCGGACGCGAGCCAGGATGAGCTCATCGAGCACGCGCTGGGCCGCAGTCTCGCCCTGCATGCCCAGGCGCTCGGTCAGGTCGGAGATGGTGCCACCCGCCTGCTCGAACATATCGGACACGCTGCGGGCGATATCGGGGGTGCCGGCATCCTTGCGGACCTGCTCGCCCTTGGTACCGAGGTCGTCGAGGACCTTCTTGCCGCCCTCGACGGCAACGGCGGCGGCACCGAAGCCCACGTTAATGGCGCCGTTAACAAGCTGATCGAGTTTCATAACCATGGTTGGCTCCAATCATGAACAACTGCATTGGCCTTCTTGTACCCAAGATTGAGTGAACGACACAAAATCGTTTTACCGCCAAGATAGAAATCGAGCGGGGCAAAGCCTTTGACGGCGTTTGCCCCGCTCGTTCGCTGCAATACGGCTTTTACCTAATGTTGTCGTTCATCGCGAAAGAGTTCTTCATGGCGCAGCTCGTGGTGTAGAGCACCTTGCCCAACAGGGCATCGGTCTCCACGCGCATGAGCTCGGCAAAGGCCTCGTTGGCGCGGGCGAGCTCGGCGGGCACTTCGGCCTCGGGCAGCGTGGCTACGACAGCGTCAACGTCGTGAATCTGCTTGTGGCCCATGCCGCCGACCTTCTCCTGGTAGTCCTCCACGGCGCGACCGCACTCATGGAAACGGACGTCGGCCAGGGCGCCGATCAGGCGGTTGGCCCAGTAGAAGTTTTCGGACGTTACGCGAGCCTGCGTGTCGGCATAGTACTCGGGCATGGTCTCGACGTTGGCGTACAGCGGAACCAGCGCGTTAAACGAGTTGGAGCCAAAGGCCATCCACTGCACGGCGCGGTAGGCCGGCTGCGCATAGGGACGCAGCTGCAGTACGGCGAGTTGGCTGTTGCGGTTGATCCCGATGGGACGATAGGCGCCGCGTGTGGCGGGCGTACCCTTGCTGCCGTAGCAGTCGTACTCCGTGCCCTGGTAATGGCTCGAAAGCACGTACTTGATGTCCTCGATGGTCACCTTGCGCTCGGGCACGCGGCTCCAGGGAATATCGTCGCTCTCGGGCGTGTAGTCGGCCTCGGGGCCATCCCACACGTCACTGGGGTTGAGGCAGCGCTGCATGTACCAGGCGCGCGGCGTGTTGTAGACATGGTCGCTGTCGCTGTGCGAGCCAAAGGCCTCGCGCGGGTTAAAGACCACGGCCGGGCCGTCGCCATCGACGCCAAGCGTCAGGTCCAGATGCCACTCGGCCATCCAGGCGCGCAGGTCGGCGGAGCACATGTGGTCGGCCTGGGCGCCCTCAGCGTCATCCAGGTCAAAGCTGTCGATACCCAGTTGGTTGGGCATGGTCACATAGGCGTCGTCGGGCACGCGCTTGGCGATCCAGTGGTGGCCGCCGATGGTCTCGAGCCACCAGATCTCGTCCACGTCGCTAAAGGCGATGCCGTTGTTCTCGTAGGTGCCGTAGCGCTCGAGCAGGTCGCCCAGGATACGAACGCCGTCGCGGGCGGACTTGGCGTAGGGCAGGACCAGGGTCACCATATCCTCCTCACCCAGGCCACCAGGCTGCGCCGGCACATAGCCGTCCTCACCCTCGTTGCCCTTGGCGGGCACGTAGTCCACAAGCGGGTCGGCACCGCGGACGCGCTCGTTGGTGGTGAGCGTCTCGGTTGCGGACATGCCCACATTGAGCTCGTTGAAACCGGCCTCGGCCCAGATACCGTGGCCCGGGACAACATCGGGGACGCTCGTGTAGCGCATGGGGTTATCGGGCAGTTCAACGGTCAGGTGACTCAGGACGCTCGTGTAGACGCGCGGCTGCTCGTCGGGATGCACCACGCGCATACGCTTGGGCTCAAACACCCCGTTGGACGAGTCCTCGTTGCGGGCAACCAACGTCGACCCGTCGTAGCTCGCGTTCTTACCAACCAAAATCGTTGTGCACGGCATGCGCATCCTCCTTGAGCGAAGAAATCAAACGATAACAGTGTATCGCTTCGGCGCAGAAAGGGCGAAACCGCGGCGCTGGCAACCCCTGTGGTCAAAAAATGCCAAATGTGTGTACTGTCACCAATTTAGTAACATCAATTTTGCTACGTATGGGTGTCAAAAGTCTACATTTGTTCAAAAATTAGATGATGTAATTCCTCATAGGTCCAATAAAATAGGCTCTTTATCGATAATAAATATCGTTAGAGAGCCTATTTGACCTAAAGAATATGTGACTATCTTGGCAACAGTACTCATATTTGGCATTTTTTGTCCACGGGGTATAGAGCTAACCCCTCAAACAGCCCAAAACGCCTATTTCGATGCGCGCTCGGCCGCCTCGATCACGTGTTTGGCGAGGATCGCCGTCGTCACAGCGCCCACGCCGCCCGGCACGGGCGTGATGGCGTTAACGACCGGCTCCGCAGCATCAGAATCGACGTCACCCACCAGCTTGCCAGCGGCCTCGTCCCAATTAATGCCAACATCAATGATCGTCTGGCCCTCTCGAACCGCATCCACGCCAATCGTACGCGCGCGTCCAACGGCGGCAACCACAATGTCGGCAGCACGGCACTCGGCAGCAAGGTCGTGCGTATGCGTATGGCACGTCGTCACTGTGGCATTGCGAGCCGTAAGCATGGCGGCAACGGGACGGCCAATCACCAGCGACCGACCAACGACCGCGACCTTGGCCCCATCCAGCTCAACGCCGTAATGATCCAGCAAAGCAAGCACGGCTTCGGCTGTGCAGGGGGCAAAACCCTCGCCGCGCCCCGAAAGCGTGGTGAGCAGCGAAGCCGGCGTCATGGAGTCAACGTCCTTGGCAGGATCGAGTGCCGCGGCAACCGCGTCCTCGTCAAGGCCGGCGGGCAGCGGGCGGAACATCAGACAGCCATGAACAGCCGAATCGGCATTGATGTCCTCGATAGCCGTCAACAGCTCGTCCTGCGAAACATCCGCAGAAAGCAAAACGCGACGAGCCTCAATCCCCACTTTTTCACAGCGCTTGAGCGCACCGCGCTCGTAGGAT
>DXZX01000020.1:2182-35550 GCA_019419445.1 Collinsella sp. | reverse complement strand
CCCGCCGTTCTGCACCGGCGAGACCGGCCGCATGGGCAGCCCCAAGCGCCGCGAGATCGGTCACGGCAACCTGGCTGAACGCGCTCTGCTTCCGGTGCTTCCCGACGAGAACGAGTTCCCCTACGCCATCCGCGTCGTCTCCGAGGTCATGGAGTCCAACGGCTCCTCTTCGATGGCTTCGACCTGCGGCTCCACGCTCGCCCTTATGGACGGCGGCGTGCCCATTAAGCGCCCGGTCTCCGGTATCGCCATGGGCCTGATCCAGGAGGAGGGCAAGACCGTGGTCCTGTCCGACATCCAGGGTCTCGAGGACTTCCTGGGCGACATGGACTTTAAGGTCACCGGAACCACCGAGGGCATCACCGCCCTGCAGATGGACAACAAGGCCACTGGCCTCACCTTCGACATCCTGGCCCGCGCCCTGCAGCAGGCCAAGGAGGGTCGTGCCTTCATTCTGCAGAAGATGCTCGATGTGATCCCCGAGCCGCGCCACACCACACGCAGCACAGCTCCGCGTATCGTCTCCATCCAGGTTCCGACCGACAAGATCCGCGACGTCATCGGTTCCGGCGGTAAGGTCATCCGTGGTATCCAGGATGAGACCGGCGCTTCGGTCGACATCCAGGAGGACGGCACCGTCTTTGTCGGCGGCACCGGCGAGTCCGTCGATCAGGCTGTCGAGCGCATCAAGCTCATCATTAAGGTTCCCGAGCCGGGCGAGGAGTACACCGGTCGAGTGGTCTCCATCCAGCCCTTCGGCGCCTTCGTGAACCTGCTGCCCGGCAAGGACGGCCTGCTGCACATCTCCCGCGTCGCCAAGGGCCGCGTGGAGAAGGTCGAGGACGTCCTCAACGTCGGCGACGAGGTCAAGGTCGTCGTCATCGAGGTCGACGATCGCGGCAAGATCTCGCTCGATCGTCTTGATAAGCCCGAGGCCCCGGCTCGTGCCGAGGGTGCCTCCGAGGGCGACGGCGAGCACTTCCAGCGCCGTGAGCGTCCGCGTCGCGAGCGCTCCGAGCGCAGCGACCGCCCGCGCCGTCCCGGCGACAACGGAGGCCGCAAGCCCCGCCGTCACCACGACGCCGAGTAACAGCTATACATAAACAGCTCAACAAGGGCGACTCCGGACAGGGGTCGCCCTTTTGTTTGCGCCCGGGAGGGCCGCATATGAAGTTTCCTGCTCTACAGTCCTGCGCAAGACGGAAAGCACATTAAGTGCTTTCCTTTGCGTGCGGAACTCGCGATAAACTTCATATGCGGCCCTCCCGGGCGCAAGCAAAAGGGCTGGTTGGTGCCGCTTGCTATTTAGTTAGACAGTCTATTCAGTGGTCAGATTTCAGATCAGTAGATAGACACAGCAGTATTTCCCCTGATAAAACCTACCAAAATAAACCTATCTCATATTGGCAGGTCAGGGCTCAGCGGCCCCGGCACGGGCTAAGTTTATCGCGAGTTCCGCACGAACAGGAGGCCACTTAATGTGGCCTCCGTCGTGAGCAGGACTGTAGAGCAGGAAACTTAGCCCGTGCCGGGGCCGCTGAGCCCTGACCGGCGGGATACACAGGTTCAGATGGGGCTTTGATGCATGGGTGGTCTGTGCTCGTGCAAATGGGTATCATATTTTGGTTATTGCATCGACTCTGTGATGCATGTTTGTACGTTCCCGGCGGTCGGTTTGCCAGAAGCGCCCCGTCGGTTGTTCCAGACCCGTTTCGAAGAAAGGAAACCACACGAACCTATGGCAGCTAAAAAATCATCTCCCTTGAAGATCATCCCGCTCGGCGGCCTTGACGGCATCGGCAAGAACATGACGGTCTTCGAGTGCGGCGACGACATGGTGCTCGTCGACGCCGGCCTCATGTTCCCGGATGACTCCCAGCCCGGTATCGACCTGGTGCTTCCCGACTACACCTATGTTTTGGAGAACGAGGAAAAGCTCCGCGGTATCGTCGTCACCCACGGCCACGAGGACCACACCGGTTCGCTTCCGTATCTGCTGCAGGACCTCAACAATAAGGTGCCCATCTTCTCGAGCAAGCTGACGCTTGGCTTTATCGAGGGCAAGCTTTCTGAGTTCCGCATCCGCGCGCCCAAGTTCCGCGAGGTTAAGGGCGGCAGCCATGTCAACCTCGGCGGCATCTCGCTCGACTTCTTCTCGATGACGCACTCCATCCCCGGCGCTCTGGGCGTGTTCATCCGCACCAATCAGGGCACCGTTATGCACACCGGCGACTTTAAGCTCGACCAGACGCCCATCGACGGCGTCACGCCCGACTACGCCGCTATCAGCCGCTTTGCCAAGCAGGGCATCGACCTGCTGCTTTCCGACTCCACCAATGCCACGGTTCCCGGCTTTACCAAGTCCGAGGCCGAGGTTGGCCCCAATCTGCTGCACGCCATCAAGAACGCCCCGGGTCGCGTGTTCGTCGCGTCGTTCTCGAGCCATATCCATCGCCTGCAGCAGATCTGCGATGCCGCTCGCAAGTGCGGCCGTAAGGTCGTTGTGACCGGTCGCTCCATGCTCACCAACACCCGCGTGGCGCGTGAGCTGGGCTACCTCAACATCGACGATGCCGATATCATCGATGCCTTCGATATCGATAACCTGCCCGACGACAAGATCGTCGTCATGTGCACCGGTTCGCAGGGCGAGCCGCTGTCGGCCCTGTCCCGCATGGCCAACGGAGAGCACAAGACGCTCTCCATCCACGAGGGCGATACCGTTATCCTCTCGGCAACGCCGGTCCCCGGTAACGAGAAAGCCGTCCAGCAGGTCGTCAACAGCCTGGCCAAGCTCGGTTGCGACGTGTGGGATAAGAACCGAGCTCTTGTCCACGTCTCGGGCCACGGTAGCCAGGAGGAGCTCAAGCTCCTGATGGCCATGGCCAAGCCCACGTACTTTATGCCGGTTCACGGTGAAGCCGTGCATCTGCGCGCCCATGCCCAGCTGGCTCGCAAGATGGGCATCAAGGACGATCATATCTTTATCCTCGATAACGGCGACACGCTCGAGATGCGCGGCGGTATCGTTAAACGCGGTACGCCCGTCGAGTCCGGCGTCGTCTACGTCGACGGCCTGCGTATCGGCGATACCGACCCCATCGTCCTGCGCGATCGTCAGAAGCTCGCCAACGACGGTATGGTTACCGCTGTTGCCATCGTCTCGCTCAAGCACAAGAAGATCGAGGCCATCGAGTTCTCGGGCCGCGGCGTCTCGTTTGCCATCGATGACCAGTTCTCCGAGGATGCCTCCGCGTCCATCATGAAGACGATCGAGAAGGGCAAGTTCAGTTTTACGAGCAGCGGTTCCGATGCCATTCGCAAGGCCGTGCGTGATTCGCTCTCTAACTTTATCTGGAGCCGTACGCGCACCCGTCCGATGATCATCCCGGTCGTCATGGAGGTTTAGTTTGGCGCGCGGATCTGCACAAAACGCCAAAGGTAATAAGGCCAATAACCAACCGGCATCTGCTAAGGGTGCCGGTTCCCATCTTCGTGCCAATAAGGGCCACGAGGCCGACTTCGACGATTTTGAGCCGCTGGTCGAGCCCTCGGCCAACCGCGATATCGCCGGCGTGGTCATCGCCGTTTTGGCGATTGCGTCCTTCATTGCCGTGATTTCGCCGGCAACAGCGCCCGTGACGGCTGCGGTTGCCGGTTTCTACCACCTGGGCTTTGGTCTGGGCGCCTACGTGCTGCCGATCGTCATTTTGCTGTTTGCCGCCACGCTCTTTTTAGGTGAGGACTCGCCGCTCAACGCGCGCTCTGTTGCGGGCGGCGCCGTGGTCTTTATCGCCGTCGTCTCCATTCTCTCGCTGATGGTGCCGGGTACGAGCGACTCGTGCGACCCTATGTTCACGCCGCAAAATCTGTCCGACTCGGGTGGCTATATCGGTGCGTTTATTGCGAGTGCGCTGCAGAATGCCCTGGGTAAGCCTATCGCGATGGTGGTCCTGTTGGGTCTGGCCGTCGTTGGTTTTGTCATCATTGGCTTTTCGGTGGGCGGCGTACTGCGCTCTGCCCGCGATCGTGCGGCAGATTTTGCCGAGCGCCGTCGTGCCGATGTTAACGCGAGCCCGTGGGGTGACGACGAAGCCCTGTCGGTGCCTGGTGTCGCCCGCCCCCGCCTGAGCATTCTGCGCCAAAAGAGTTCTGATGCGGCCGTGACCACGGTCATGGGCAACGATGTAGACCCGGTTTTGGACGATGACGACGAGGACGAGGATCCGTTTGTCGACGTGTCCGAGTCGGTTGAGGCTGAGCGCGCTAAGACGACGCTGCTGCCGCGCCGTCATGCCAAGAAGGGCAAGGCTGCGCCTAAGCTCAATACTAGCGAGCCCGACCCGTCTTGGTCCGATAGCGAGATTGAGCTCACCGAGGGCGATGACGAGGATGACGAGGCTCCGATTGAGACCGCAAAGACAACTTTGCTGCCGCGCCGCCATGCAAAGCGCGACCAGGTAACCGGTCAGCTTTCGATGGAAGACGACCCCGATAAGATCGACGAGTCCGAGCCGCCGTTTGCCGTGAATCCCGTCTCGGCAGCACCTCAGATTCCCGACTTCTTGAAGCATCCCAAGGTTGCCGATGCGTCTGCCTCGAGTGCTGTCGAATCGGCTGCGGCTAGCGATGGGGGAGCGGACGGCGGCGCCGCAGATAACGAGGGCGAAGAAGAGGACGGCCTCAAGCTTCCGCCGCTCGAGATCCTGCACGCCAACCCGCAGTCGGCGTCCTCCGCGTCATCTGACAAGGAGCTGGAACAGACTGCCGAGTCACTGCAATCCACCTTGCTTGAGTTTGGCCGCAGTGCCCGCGTGGTCGGCTGGATCGCCGGCCCCACGGTTACGACCTTTAAGCTTCAGCCCGGCGAGGGCGAGCGCGTGAGTAAGATCTCGAGCCTCGAGGACGATATCGCGCTTTCACTCGCTGCCCAGTCGGTGCGTATCTTTGCCCCGATCCCCGGCACCTCGCTCGTGGGCATCGAGATTCCCAATCGCAAGCGCCAAAACGTCAATTTGGGCGACGTGCTGCCCTATGTGAAGGGCGGTCCGCTCGAGTTGGCCATCGGCCGCGATGCCGAGGGCACGCCGGTTGTCGCCGACCTCGCCAAGATGCCCCACCTGCTTATTGCCGGTACCACAGGTTCCGGTAAGTCGGTGATGATCAATTCCATCATCACGACCCTGCTCATGCGCGCCCTTCCCGAGGATGTTCGCCTGATCATGGTCGACCCCAAGCGCGTCGAGCTTGCGGGCTATAACGGTCTCCCGCATCTCTATGTCCCCGTGGTGACCGAGCCCAAGCAGGCCGCGAGCGCTCTGCAATGGGCCGTGTCCGAGATGGAGCGTCGCCTGAAGGTCTTCGAGCGCCTTAACGTGCGTAAGATCTCGACCTACAACGAAAAGCAGGCCGCCGGCGAGTTTGAGCATTACGACAACCCGCCGCAAAAGATGCCCTACCTGGTCATCATCATTGACGAGCTTTCGGACCTGATGATGGTCGCCGGTAAGGATGTCGAGGCGTCGATTGTGCGTATCGCCCAGCTGGGCCGTGCCGCCGGTATCCACCTTATCGTGGCCACGCAGCGCCCCAGTTCCAACGTGGTGACGGGCCTCATCAAGGCCAACATTACCAACCGCATCGCCTTTAACGTCGCCACGGGCATCGACTCGCGCGTCATCATCGACCAGATGGGTGCCGAAAAGCTCACCGGTTTGGGCGACATGCTGTTCTCCAAGGTCGACTGGGGCAAGCCTCGCCGTATCCAAGGCTGCTTTGTCTCGGACGACGAAATCAACGAGATTGTCGAGTTCGTCAAGTCGCAGAGCGAGCCCGATTACCACGAGGAGATCCTGTCTGCCGTGGCGCCCGCTTCCATGTCCATGGCGGGTGGCGGCGGCATTGTCCGTACCGGAGTCGCCGAGCCGCAAGACGATGATCCGCTCATTTGGGAAGCCGCCCATATTGTGGTGGAATCGCAGCTTGGCTCCACATCTGGCCTGCAACGTCGTCTGAAGGTTGGCTATGCGCGTGCCGGGCGTATTATGGATATGCTGGAAGAAAAGGGTGTCGTCGGCCCGCCCGACGGTTCCAGGCCGCGCGAGGTCCTGTTGGACGAGGAGGGGCTTGCCGCGCTGGAGTCTGTCGACGCCGAGATGGCACGTGAAGATCGTGAGTTTGGAGGATTCTGATGGCTGCACGCTTTGGTGACATGCTGCTTGAGCAGCGTCGCCGAATGGGCCTTTCCATTCAGCAAGTCGCCAACACCATCAAAATCAGGCCGCAGATCATCGAGTTTTTCGAGACCGGTAACTTTGCTTCGATGCCGCCGCGCGGCTATGCGCAGGGCATGATTTCGAGCTATGCTCGCTTTTTGGGCCTCAATCCGCGCGAGGTCGTCAATGCCTACTTTGACGATCTGATGGCATACGAACGCGAGACGTCGCAGCAGGGCGGTCGTTTTCAGGACGCCGCCGGCTACGTCAATTCGCGTTCCTCGGTCGATAACGGGCGCTTCCTGATGGTTCAGGGCGGTCGTTCGACCCGCTATGGACAGCGTCCTCAGCAGGCCGGTTATATTACCGAGACGGGTTCGGGCGAGGAGATTCGCTCACAGCGTGACCGGTTCCGCAGTACGCCGATGCCCGAGGACCGTGCACTTCCCGCTGCCCGAGGCGTGGCGCGTGACCCTCGTGCCGGCTACGGCGACGGCGGCTATTCCGATCGCGGTTACCGTGGTGCCTCTACGGGACGCTCTCGCGGTGGCTATGCGGATGCCGATACCACGCAGGTGACGCCGCGTCTTCGCTCTCAATCACAGCCGTATGGCCAGCGCTCTTCGGCTCCGCGTTCGGGCCAGCGTGGCTATCAAGGCCGCGGTGAACTTGCGCCCCGCTCGGGTCAGCGCAGCCTTCAGGGCCAGGGTGGCTATCGCGGCCGTTCCGATAGCAATCGTGGTCGTATGCCTCAGGGAGGCGGCCGCAGCAGTTCCAATCGTGGACGCGGCGGATCACGTACTCCTCAAAACAACGGGCTCGATCCGCGTATCGTCTACGCCGGCATCGGTGCCGTTGCGCTGTTGTTGATTGTGCTCATCGTGGTGCTTCTGCGCGGCTGCGCATCTTCGGCGCCCGAGACCACGCCCGAGACGCCCACTGCTACCAAGACGACGACCAAGAAGTCTTCTAAGAAGACCGAAACGGTCGACGAGGACGAAGACACCGATGAGGCGACGGATGAGTCGACTGACTCGGACGCTACCAAGACGACGACCAAGAAGGAAGAGAACGAGGTCACGAAGGTCAAAGTCTCCGTTGCCAAGGGAAAGACCGCGTGGATTGAGGTCAAGGTCGACGGCAAGTCGGTCTATGGCGCCCAAGCGACTGGCCCCTTTGAGCAGGAGTACACGCCCGAGTCCTCGATCGAGATCACCACGTCCAAGCCTTCCGATGTCACCGTTACCAAGAACGGTGAAAAGGTCCGTTACGATACCAAGACCTCGGGCGTGGCGCGTGTGACTATCACCGTTCCCAAGAAGGAGACGACTGATTCCGAGAATGGTGAAAGTTCTGATGGTACCGACACCACCGATGGTGCCGGTACCACCGACGTTACCGATGCCCAGTCCACGGATGGCGCCGATACCGCAACTGACGGTCAGACACCCACCGATTCTACCGACTATTCGTACGATAGCTACTAAGCCGCTCGTACGCGAAAGGAAACATCATGGCTAAAGATTCCAGCTTCGACGTCGTGTCCGAGGTCAACATGCAAGAGGTCGACAACGCCTTTCAGCAGACCACGCGCGAGATTTCCCAGCGCTATGACCTTAAGGATTCCGGCGCCACGATCGAGCTTTCGAAGGGCGACAAGCTCTTTACGATCAGCGCCCCGGCTGACTTTGTCTCTAAGCAGATTATCGACGTGCTGAGCTCCAAGCTCATCAAGCGCGGCATCGACCTCAAGGCTGTCTCTTGGGACGCGCCGCAGGCGGCTTCGGGCGGTACCGTGCGCATGCTCGGCCATATCGTCGAGGGCATCGACCAGGCGACCGCCAAGAAGATCAATAAGGACATCAAGGATCAAAAGCTCAAGGTCAAGGTGACCATCGAGGCCGATAAGCTGCGCGTTTCCTCGGCCTCTAAGGACGCGCTGCAGACCGTGATCCAGTTCCTACGCGACCAGGACTACGGCCAGCCGCTGCAGTTTACCAACTACCGCTAATTTACTCGAAAGGACCGCTCTCCAAGATGGATACTCCGTTGGGTTCCGTGCTCTATATCACGCTTGGCTGCGCCAAGAACGAGGTCGATACCGACCGCATGCGTTCGCTGCTGACCGCTGCGGGCTACGAGGAGGCATTCGATCCGCAGGATGCTGATATCGCTATCGTCAACACGTGCTCGTTTCTCGCCTCGGCGACGTCCGAGAGCATCGAGACCACGCTCGAGCTCGCTAACGAGGTGCAGGACGGCGTTCGCGCCTGCCCCATCGTCATGTGCGGTTGTGTGCCGTCTCGTTACGGCGATGACCTGCCCGACGAGCTTCCCGAGGTCGCGGCCTTTGTGAAGGCCGATGAGGAAGACGGTATCGTCTCAGTCATCGATGGCGTACTGGGTGTGGAGCGCGAGATCGCGGCCTATATCCCGCAGGTCAAGCGTACCGTCGAGGGCGCTGTTGCCTATGTCAAGATTTCCGATGGCTGTAATCGTTTTTGCAGCTTCTGCATGATTCCCTACATCCGCGGTCGCTATCATTCGCGCAATGCCGAGAGCATTATCTCCGAGGTGCGCGACCTGGTTGCCGGCGGTGTGCGCGAGATCGTGCTGATCGGCCAGGACACGGGTATTTGGGGCACCGACTTTGCAGACGAGGACGTCGCCGAGGGCTCGCCGCGCAATCTGGCGCAGCTGCTGCGTGCCGTCGCCGAGGCCGTGCGCCCGCACAATGTTTGGGTCCGCGTGCTCTATCTGCAGCCCGAGGGCATGACCGACGAGCTTATCGAGACGATTCGCGATACGCCCGAGGTACTGCCCTATATCGATATCCCCGTGCAGCACTGCGACGCGCGCATCCTCAAGGCCATGCGTCGCTCCGGTTCGCGCCAGGAGCTCGAGGATCTGTTCCGCGACCTTCGCGGGCTCATCCCCGGGATCGTGATTCGCTCTACGGCCATGGTCGGCTTCCCGACCGAGACTGACGACGAGTTCCGCGATCTTATCGACTTTATGGACACTGTCGGCTTTGACTACACGAGCGTCTTTGCCTACTCGCGCGAGGAGGGCAGCCTGGCCGCCAAGATGGAGGGCCAGGTCGATGAGGAGGTCAAGCTCGAGCGCGCCCAGGAGGCCATGGATCTGGCCGAGTCGCTTGGTTTTGCCGCCACTGCCGCCCATGTGGGCGAGCGCGCCCAGGTGATTGTCGACGGTATCGAAGAGACCGAGGACGGCGCCGAGCTGATCGGACATGCCTGGTTCCAGGCGCCTGATTCCGATGGCGCGGTGCATCTGGATGCCAGCGAGGCATCTGTGGGCGATATTCTGACGGTCGAGTTTACCGATAGCTTCTGCTATGAGCTTATCGGCCATGTTGTGGAGTAGGAGAGCGTCGTGGCAAACGAGAGCAATAAGGAACTGACGAGTGTTTGGACGCCCGCCAACATCGTGACGTGCGTTCGCATCGTCTTTATCCCGGTGTTCATGATCGTGTCGGCGCTTTCTCACACGAGTGTTGCCGGTACAGATTGGAGCACCTTCGACGGCCCGCTCGCCGCCGCTGCCTTCATTCTGTACGTCATCCTGTCGTGCACCGATAAGGTTGACGGCTACCTGGCGCGCTCGCGCAACGAGATTACCGACTTCGGTAAATTCTTGGACCCCATCGCCGACAAGCTACTCGTGTTCTCGGCCTTGCTGCTGTTCTTGGACTTTGGCGCCGTGTCGGTTTGGTCCGTGTTCATCATCTTGTTCCGCGAGCTGTTGGTAAGCGCCCTGCGCATGGTTGCGAGTGCTGCCGGCGTGGTCGTTGCCGCCGATAAGCTCGGCAAGTATAAGACGGCGACCACGATGGTCTCCATCTGCGGCTATCTGTGCGTCTTTGCGATGGCCGGTCTTCAGCTGGGGCCGGTGTCGCTGCTGCTCGGTGTCTATTCGGTGTCGCGCTTCCTGTACGTCATCGCCGTGATTTTGACCATTGTCTCGGGCGCCCAGTACTTCTGGAACTGTCGCAAGATCGTCTTTTCGGTCTAGGTCCTGGTGGGTATGACGGAGTCTTATTTGCAGATTGCCGCAAACAACGAGGAGCTGGCGCGCGATATTGTTGAGCGCGCGAGTGCCCGTGGTGTGACGGTGTCGACGGCGGAGTCGCTGACGGCGGGCATGATTGCCTCGACGATTGCCGATATCCCGGGTGCCTCGGCGGTGCTTCGTGGCGGTGCGGTGACCTACTGCGATGAGATCAAACATCGCGTGCTCGGCGTCGAGCAGGAAACGCTCGATCGGTTTAGCGCCGTGTCGCACCAGACGGCGCGCGAGATGGCCGCGGGCTCGCTGGACCTCTATCAGAGCGATATAGCCGTAAGCGCAACGGGCTACGCTGGGCCCGGTGGTGGCACCGAGCAAGACCCCGCCGGTACGTTCTATATTGGCTGGGCGTATCGCGCGGCCGATGGGGGAGCGCCGGTTGTCGAGTCTGCGCGCTGTCATTACGAGGGCGATCGGTCGTGCGTTCGCGCCTTTGCGGTCGCGGAGGCTTTGGAGCGCATTGTCCGCGTGCTCAATTCTATGGAATAGACGTGGTTTAAGGGGCTTTAGGGCCCCTTAATTGTGGAGATAGGGACCTTTGACAGTATTGGTGTTTGTGCTGGTACAGGGCCTAATTTTGTTCGAGCACACGTATTTGTGATTGGCGTGGTCAATCGTTTGGTCGGTGATTGGTCGGCGTTTGGTCGGGTTTTGGAATGGTCGGGTGCATATGATGAATCTGAACGGTTGACCACGAACAGCCGTTCGTTTATTATCTTTTCAGGTTGTTTAGAGGAGGGCTATTCATGGCCAAGAATTCAGGTCCCGTACGTACCGTTCATGCACGCACGACGGGTAAAGAGCGCGACGAGATGATCGCCACCACCAAGGCCGAGATCGAGAAGAAGTTCGGCCAGGGCTCTATTATGAGGTATGGTGACGGCGGTCCCGAGCTCGAGGTCGAAGCTATTCCGACGGGCTCTCTGGCGCTCGACGCCGCCTTGGGTATCGGCGGCGTGCCGCGCGGCCGTATCGTCGAGATTTATGGCCCCGAGTCCTCCGGTAAGACGACGCTTTCGCTCGAGATCCTTGCAGAAGCACAGGCCATGGGCGGCGTCGTTGCATTTATCGATGCCGAGCACGCGCTTGATCCCACCTATGCCGCGCGCATCGGTGTTGATATCGATGAGGTCCTCATTTCCCAGCCCGATACGGGCGAGCAGGCGCTCGAGATCGTCGATATGCTTGTGCGCTCCGGTGCCATCGACGCCATCGTCGTCGACTCTGTTGCCGCCTTGACTCCACGTGCCGAGATCGAGGGCGAGATCGGTGACACGACGGTGGGTCTGCAGGCTCGCTTGATGAGCCAGGCACTCCGCAAGCTCGCCGGCTCGCTTGCCAAGTCCAACACGACCTGCATCTTCATTAACCAGCTGCGCGAGAAGATCGGCGTCATGTTCGGTAACCCCGAGACCACCACGGGCGGCCGTGCGCTCAAGTTCTTCTCTTCCGTGCGAATCGATATTCGCAAAATCGATACCATCAAGCTCAAGGACGAGGTTATCGGCAATCGCGTGCGTGCCAAGGTTGTTAAGAACAAGGTGGCCGCTCCGTTCCGCTCGGCTGAGTTTGACATCATGTACGGCACCGGCATCTCCAAAGAGGGCTCGATTCTGGATATGGCCGTCGAGTGCGGTATCTGCAAAAAGATGGGGTCCTGGTTTGCCTATGGCGAGGACAAGCTCGGCAACGGTCGCGAGGCCGCCAAGGCGTTCCTGCGCGAACACCCCGATTGTGCCGACGAGATTGAGCATAAGGTCCGCCTTGCCTGCGGACTTGAGTTTGATGACGATGCTCCGTCCGAGGTCGAGCTGACCGATCAGCCTGCGCCTGAGGAGTTTGACGAGCTTTACGCCATCGATGGTTCCGCCATGCTCGATGATGACGACGAGTAGCGGTTACGCTCATGTCGTATACGGTGACCGAGGCCACGGTCGTCTTTCCCGATAAGAAGGCGGCCTCCTCGTTCTCGAGCGGGTATGCGTCCAAAAAGCCTTGCGCACATATCGATTGTGAGCTTGAGGGCGGTTTTGAGCGGTCCATTTGGATTCCCGTGCGGGTCGCGCGGCTGTATGTCAAAAACCGCCCCGATCTTCCCTGTGATTGGGACAACTTTCGTGAGGCGGTGCAGCTCATCGAGCGTAAATGTGCACTTACCATGGTGACCGAGATGCTATCGCGCCGCGACCATGCGACGGGTGAGGTCCGTGACAAGCTGGCTCGCTACGGCTTTCACCAGCCCGCGATCGATTTCGCCGTCGAGCGCGCCACCGAGTATCACTTTTTAGACGACAACCGCTTTTGCTCGTACTTTATCGAGGAGCGCAAGCGGCGCGGTTGGGGACAGCGCAAAATCGAGACCGAGCTCAAGCGCCGTCATGTCGTGCTCGATGACATTCCCGGTTATCCTGAGGATTATTTTGCCGTCGAAGACGATTTGGCGCGTGCGTCAGCCCTGCTCGCCAAGCGGCGTGTTCCAGAGACGCGCGGATTCGAAAAACTGGTTCGGTTTTTGATGGGCAAGGGCTTCTCGTATCACATCGCCGCCGATGCCGTTAAGGCACGTCTCGATGCCGAACGCGAGGAATGTGCGGTTTAGGCGTATGCGTTTTGTGACCCTGCCGTTCACCGCGTTTTAGCCGCCGTGCCGGGGCCATTTATTTGACAGTTGTTGTGGTTCAACGTACGATAAACACTGTCATTTGCTTTGTGATATGTGCTCATCTGTGATGAGTTTGTTTATATGTTTATCTGTATCCGACCCGCATAAGCTGCGCCCATATTACTCAAATGTCGCGAGCCGTTCGTAAGGACGGTTCGCTTTGTTGTGTAACGAATCCATAAAAAGGAGTGAGCATGCCTATCATCGCAGCGCTCGTTGGCATCGTTTTGGGTGCCATCGCCGCCATTGCCTACATGCGCACCGCCGAGCAGGGTAGTCTTCACGAGGCCGACGAAAAGATCCAGTCGGCACACGCACAGGCTGAGTCCCTGATCGGTGATGCTAAGCGTCAGGCCGAGACCCTCAAAAAAGAGGCTCTGCTCGAGGCTAAAGAGGAGATCATCAAGAACAAGCAGGCCGCCGAGGCCGAGGATAAGCAGCGTAAGAGCGAGATTCGTACGCTCGAGAACCGTGTGATGCAGCGCGAGGAGTCCCTTGATCGCCGAAACGACGCTCTCGACAAGCGTGAGCACCAGCTGTCCAGCCAGGCCGGTCAGGTCGAGAAGCGCTCCCGCGAGCTTGAGGAGCTCTGCGCCAAGCAGACCTCTGAGCTCGAGCGTATCGCCGACCTGACCCGCGAGGACGCCCACAAGGAGCTCCTCGATAAGGTTCGCGGCGAGGTCACCCACGAGGCTGCCACGATCATTCGCGAGTCCGAACAGCAGGTTCGCGCCGAGTGCCACAAGACCGCCCAGGAGATTCTGTCCCTGGCGATTCAGCGCTGCGCTGCCGACCACACAGCCGAGGTCACCGTTACCTCCGTGCACATTCCCTCTGATGACCTCAAGGGCCGTATCATCGGTCGCGAGGGTCGCAACATCCGGACCTTCGAGCAGGTTTCCGGCGTCAACCTCGTGATCGACGACACGCCCGAGACTGTCGTTCTTTCGAGCTTCGACCCGGTCCGTCGTGAGACCGCCCGTGTTGCCCTCGAGAACCTCATCGCCGACGGCCGCATTCACCCCGCCCGCATCGAGGAGATGTATCACAAGGCTGCCGACCTGGTTCAGCAGCGCGTGCGCGAGGCTGGCGAGCAGGCTGCCTTCGATACCGGCATCCACGACCTGCATCCCGAGATCGTCAAGACCCTTGGTGCCCTGCGCTACCGTACCTCGTTTGGTCAGAACGTGCTTCAGCACTCCCTCGAAGTCTCTGACCTGTGCGGCGTGATGGCTTCCGAGCTTGGCCTGGACGTTGTGACCGCCAAGCGCGCCGGCCTGCTGCACGACCTGGGCAAGGCAATCGACCATGACGTCGAGGGCCCGCATGCCGTCATCGGCGCCGAGCTTGCCCGCCGTTATGGCGAGAAGCCCGTTATCGTCCACGCTATCGAGGCTCACCATGCCGACGTCGACCCCAACACGGTGCTCGATGTCCTGGTACAGGCCGCCGATGCTGTCTCTGCCTCTCGCCCCGGTGCCCGTCGCGAGTCTGCCGAGAACTACATCAAGCGTCTTGAGAAGCTCGAGGAGATCGCCAACTCCCATGATGGCGTCGAGCGTACCTATGCCATGCAGGCTGGTCGCGAGGTCCACGTCATGGTTCAGCCGGACAAGATCTCCGATGCCCAGTCCACGGTCCTGGCTCACGATATCGCCCATCAGATCGAGGAAGAGATGGAGTATCCCGGTCAGGTGCGCGTCGTCGTGATTCGCGAGAGCCGCGCTGTCGATATCGCTAAATAACATGAGCGACGCGAACGAGCTCATCTCATTTATCGCGTCGATGTCGGGGGAGGGCAACCTTCGCGTCGAGGAGAACCTTGGCGAGGGTTATGTCCGCCTCCGCGTTTCGGAGGCCGAGAGGCGCCAGGCAAAGCACGACATTCAGCATGTCGAGGATATCGTCATCGAAATGCTCCGTAATGCTCGCGATGCTGGCGCCGACAAAGTCTATCTCGCTACGACCAAGGAAGATGGCGTCCGCACGCTTGTCTTTCTGGATAACGGTTCGGGCGTTCCGCAGGATATGCAAGAGCGAATCTTCGATGCCCGCGTTACCTCCAAGCTCGAGAGCATGAAGATGGACCGTTGGGGCGTTCACGGTCGTGGCATGGCATTGTTTTCGATCAAGCAGAACACCGACGAGGCCCGTGTGGTCACGTCCGGTGTCGATCTTGGCTCGGCCTTTAAGGTGAGCGTTGCGGCCGACCGCCTCAGCGAGCGTGCCGATCAGTCCAGCTGGCCCCAGGCCGTCAAGGATGAGGATGGACGTTATGTCTGTGCTCGCGGTCCGCATAATATTATTCGCGCTGCCTGTGAGTTTGCGCTCGAGGAGTTGCGTGGTTGCGATGTCTATCTTGGTTCTCCGTCTGAGATTGCCGCGACCCTTTATGCTCAGGCGTCAAGTCGGCTCGATACGTCGCGTCTCCTGTTCATTGATGACGAGAGCGAGCTTCCGGTTGTCGATCGTTTAGGCCTTGCCTCTGATGCCGAGGACTTTATTCGTATCTGCTCGGGTTTGGGTCTTGAGATGTCCGAGCGCACGGCACATCGCATTTTGGCAGGGCAGATTAAGCCCGTTCGCGGTGTGACCGCGCGTCTGCTGCGCGAGCGTGATTCGTCCTCGCATGCGCCGGCTCCTGTCGATCTTGCGAAGGATCGTCGCGGGCTTCGTATTGCCAAGGATGACATGGCACAGTTTTCGCGTGCTGTGGAGCGCGACTTTAATGACCTTGCCGCCCGGTACTATCTCAACCTTTGCGGCGACCCAAAGATTCGCGTTTCGCGTGATCGAATCACTGTGACCTTCGATCTTGCCAAAGAGGAATAGTGCCTTTACTGAGTCCACTCGGTACGATACAGTTATTGCAGTTAAAACGTACTTTTAAACGCAGGAGTTTCTTCATGGATTGCCTGAAGGTATCAAGCAAATCATCGCCCGCGTCCGTTGCCGGCGCCATCGCCGGCATGGTCAAGGATGGTGTGCCCGTCAACATTCAGTGTGTCGGCGCCGGTGCGGTCAACCAGGCCATAAAGGCTGTGGCTATCGCGCGCGGTTTTTTGATTCCAACCGGTTTTGATGTTTCCTGCGCGCCCGTGTTCTCCGACATCCTTATTAACGGGGAGTCGCGCACGGCCATCCGTCTTTCTATTTACGTTCACCAGATCAATCGAGCTGCTATGGATAACGTCGTCATGGATGATGTTAAGCCTGTGGCATAGCTTCTGCTTGCCTCGATTCGCCCCCCTCTCCATCGTTAGGACTTATGCACATGGACCAGCGTTCCGTACGCGATATTCTTGCCGGTAAAACCTACTTTATCCGCACCTTTGGCTGCCAGATGAATCAGCACGACTCTGAGCGCGTGAGCGGTCTGCTCGATTCGTATGGTTGCCTCATGGCGCTCGATCCCGAGCATGCCGATATTGTTGTCTTCATGACATGCTGCGTGCGCGAGGCCGCCGATACTCGCCTGTACGGTCAGTGCAACTCTTGTAAGAGCCTCCCGCCCTCACCCTCGGGCAAGCGTGTGGTTGCCGTTGGTGGTTGCATCGCGCAGCGCGATGGCGAGGGCCTGCTCATCAACGTCGATAACGTCAATGTCATCTTTGGTACGCATTCCATCGCACATGTGGCCGAGCTCATTGCCGAGGCGTTCCTTGATGGCAAGCGTCATATCCGCACCAATGAGCATGAGGATACGGATGCCATGAGCATGCCGTGGCATCGCGAGACCCAGTATCACGCCTGGGTGCCCATTATGACGGGCTGCAATAATTTCTGTACCTATTGCATCGTGCCGTACGTGCGCGGTCGCGAAAAGAGCCGCCCCTTCGAGGAAATTGTCGACGAGGTGACCGGTTTGGTGCGCCAGGGCGTGCGCGAGATTACGCTGCTGGGCCAAAACGTTAACTCATATGGTCGCGATCTGTTTGGCAAGCCGCGTTTTGCCGATCTGCTGCGTGCCGTGGGTGATACGGGTGTGGAGCGCATCTTCTTTACCTCTTCTCATCCTAAGGATCTGCTGCCCGAGACCATCGACGCCATGGCCGAGACGCCCGCCGTCATGCCGCAGCTTCACTTGGCCGTTCAGTCGGGCTCCACGCGTATCCTCAAAGAGATGAATCGCCGTTATACACGCGAGGACTATCTGGGCCTGGTCGATCGCATTCGCAACCGCATGCCCGATATCGCGCTCTCGACCGATATTATCGTTGGCTTCCCGGGCGAGACTGAAGAGGACTTTGAGCAGACGCTCTCACTTGCCGAGACGGTCCGCTATGCTCAGGCCTATACCTTCATCTATTCCAAGCGCGCCGGTACCCCGGCCGCAGAGATTGACGATCCTACGCCGCATGAGGTTATTCTCGAGCGTTTCAACCGCCTGGTTAAGGTTATCGAGACTACGGCACACGAGTATAACCAGGGTGAGCTTCATACTGTGGTGCCGGCGCTCATTGAGGGAACGAGTAAAAAGAACGACGCGGTCCTGCTGGGCAAGAGTCCCAAGAATCAGACCGTGCATGCGCCTATCCCCGAGGGTTACAGCATCGATCAGCTTGTTGGCAAGATCGTTGATGTTGACGTTGACGTTGCCAAGACCTGGTATTTGTCCGGCTCCGTTGTGGGCGAGCCGCGCTAATGGTTTCTCCCAGGGCAGGACTTTCCGCCGTTGCGATCGTCGGTCCGACGGCGGTTGGTAAGAGTGATGTTGCCGACCGTTTGGCAGCTCGTCTTTCGTCCGAAGTGCTGTCGTGCGATGCGATGCAAATCTATCGCGGCATGGACATCGGTACCGCAAAGATGGCGCCCGATGAGTGTACGGTGCCGCTGCGTCTCGTCGACATTGTAGAGCCGGGTGTGGCATATTCTGCTGCGCTTTATCAGGCTGACGCTCGCGCGCATGTTGAACGTCTCCTTGGTTCGGGTTGCCTGCCGGTTTTTTGCGGAGGTACGGGGCTGTATCTCAAGGCCGCCCTCGATGAAATGGACTTTCCTTCGGGTGAACTTGAGGACGATCGTCGTATGGGCTATCAGGAGCTTGCCGAGCGTATTGGCGAGGAAGAGCTGCATGCCCTGCTTGCCGAGCGCGACCCAGAATCGGCTGCTGTTATTCATCCCCATAATGTGCGCCGTGTGATTCGTGCGCTCGAAATGCATGATGACGGCGTTTCCTACGCACAGCAAAAGTCACAGTTTAGTGTTCCATGTGAGCATTATCATGCCTTGTGGTTTGGCTTGACACGCAATCGTGAGCTGCTTTACGAGCGCATTAACCTGCGCGTCGATCTGATGTTTGAGCAGGGTCTTGTCGATGAGGTTCGCGGTCTTATGGACCAGGGGCTGGGAGATGCCCTGACTTCGATGCAGGCAATTGGTTATAAAGAGATCATTGATGCTTTCAATGGCGTGATTTCTATGGATGAGGCTCGCGAACTCATCAAGATGCGTTCGCGTCGCTATGCCAAACGTCAGCTTTCGTGGTTTAAGCGCGATGACCGTATCGTGTGGTTTGATATGGACGAGTTTACGATCGATGAGGTCGTTGAGGACATCCTGCATCGTATTGAGGCTGCCTAATGGCCCGTTTCCCCCTTGTTCCCACGGCACCCGAGCCCGAGCGTGCCATATTAGTTGGTGTTGAGTGGCGCGACAATGCATGGCCGCTCGATCGTTCGCTTGACGAGCTTGAGCGCCTGGCCCATACGGCTGGCGCCCAGTGCGTGGCGCGTTTGTCACAGCGTCTGGTTAAGCCGTATCCAAAATCGTTTATCGGTTCCGGTAAGGTTGAAGAGCTGTGCGGCCTGGTGCATCGCATGGATGCCGATGTCGTTATTTTTGACGACGACCTGACGCCCTCGCAGCAATCCTATTTGGAGAAAGCCGTGGGCGAGCCGGTAAAGATTATCGATCGTACAGCACTGATCTTGGATATCTTTGGCCTGCATGCTCAGACGCGTGAGGGACGCCTACAGGTACAGCTGGCGCAGCTTCAATATCTGTTGCCTCGTCTGCGTGGCATGTGGAGCCATCTTGCCAAGGAGCAGACGCGCGGCGGCATCGGTTCGCGCTTTGGCCAGGGTGAAAGCCAGCTCGAGGTTGACCGTCGCTTGATTCGCAATAAGATTGCCGCGCTTCGTCGTGAGCTCAAGCAGGTTGAACAGCGTCGCGATGTCCAGTCCAAGAGCCGCATTGAGTCACCGGCGTTTCGCGTCGCGTTAGCCGGTTATACCAATGCCGGTAAATCGACGTTGCTCAATCGCCTGACCGGCTCTACGGTACTTTCGCAGGACAAGCTGTTTGCTACGCTCGACCCGACGACGCGTTCGTATCGCCTGCCCGGCGGTCGCGGCATGACGATTACTGATACCGTCGGCTTTATTCAAAAGCTGCCGCATGGTCTGGTCGATGCCTTTAAATCGACGCTGTCCGAGGTGTTGGGTGCCGATCTAATTCTCAAAGTCGTAGATGCGTCTGACGAGGACTATGAGCGGCAGCTTGAGGCTGTCGACCGCGTTCTTGATGAGATCGGCGCTGGAGAGCGTTTAACGCTGACCGTATTCAATAAAATCGATCTTCTCGATAGCGTTGATCGCCTGAGCTTCCGTCGTCGCTATCCCGAGGCCGTGCTGTTCTCGGCCCAGACGGGCGAGGGACTCGACGATTTCGTCGACCGTATTGCTCGTGAGGCGGCTGCTACCGATGTGTTGCTCTCTGCTGATATCCCGTATCGCGAGGGCGCCCTCATCACGCTGGTGCATGAGCAGGGAACCCTTTTGCACGAGGATTATCTTGAGGACGGCGTTCGTATTGTGGCGAAGCTGCCGGCCCGTATCGCGCCGCGGCTCAAGCGTTATCGCACCGAGTAGACGAGCTCCAAAAAGCCCAGAATAATGGGTTGATGCAGCAGATAAAAGGGGAGTGCATGACGTCCAAGGCTGGCGAGCGCCGGCAGGGGGTTGGCGTAGGCCCAGCTTAGGGCGGTCTTATCGATTCCCTGCGCTATATGTGCGGCGAAGTATCCTGCAAGATACATAAAGATAAACGGGATGATGGGGTAGTAATCACCTGAAACAAACCCAAGGCTCGGAAATCCCAGCCACGCCAGGTAGGGGACAGGGTAGATCGTTTTGGGGATACTCCAGGTGAGGGCGAACAACACAAGGCATAGCGACATGCCCCATCTCGCCGATATCTTCTTAAGGACGGGATCGGTCAACGCCACGATGCCGGTACATGCGGCCATGCAGTAGATGATGCCAAAATTAACCGAATCGTCGACTGAGACAAGTGTTGTTGCCAGCCAGACGACGAGTGCTGCTAAGGCGTATTTGGCGGCACGTTTGATATTGTTGCGCGAAAGGGTGCACATCCAACCCGCGATAAACAAAAATACCCAGCTGATGCTGGCGCGCCAGATGTCTTGAAAGACGGTCTGGGTAAACCAGGGCATATCCCACTCGTACAGGTAGGCGAGATCGTAGCAAGCGTGAAAACCTGCCATTGAAATCATCGTAAACCCGCGGACGGTATCAAAGATGGTGATGCGTTTTTGCATTACGAGAACCGGCGCATTAAGCCGACGACTTTGCCCAAGATGATGGGATTCGTTGCATAGATAGGCTCCATGGTGTCATTCTCGGGCTGCAGGCGTACGCGTCCCTGCTCCTTGTAGAACGTCTTGACGGTCGCTGAACCATCAATCATGGCCACGACAATTTCGCCGTTCATGGCACTCTTTTGTTCACGGACGATGATGTAATCGCCATTGAAGATGCCGACATTGATCATTGAGCTCCCATGCACCTCAAGGATAAAGGAACCCTGATCAGTGGCGATTTCGGTCGGGATAGTAAAAGTGTCTTCGATATTCTGCTCGGCCAGAATGGGAATCCCAGCCGCGACGCGACCAACGAGCGGTAGCGAGACCGTTCCGCGAGGTGCGGTGGTCTCGTCAGATTTAGAAATTGAGACAGAGGAACCGTCCTCGTTAAAGAGTTCCAGAGCGCGCGGTTTGGTGGCATCGCGCTTGAGTAGCCCGCGCGCCTCCAGGGCAGATAGATGGGCGTGCACGGTGCTGGGGGAGGAAAGGCCCACGGCAGAAGCCATCTCGCGCACGCTGGGCGGATAACCCTTCTCCTGCTGATATTCCTTGATGAAGTCGTAAATTTGCTGCTGACGCTTGGTAATTTTGCGAGCCATCAGGGCATCCTCTCTACCCATGTCAAACAAATGTTCGAATTTTGCTTGACAGGAACAACTGTTCGAAGATAATAATAACCGAACATTCGTTCTCGCGCTAGACATTTTTGTCCGCGCGGCTTGATAAAACTGTTCTCAGCAAAACACGCGAGAGGAGAACATGATGAACGCAACGAATATGGTCCAGGGAAACCTCGCCCTTAAGCTCGAGACGTCTGCAGAATACACTTTTACGGTTGTTCAGGGTGGCCGCTCCGGCTTTCAGCCTTTGACCGTAAAGCCTGCTCGCAATCAGCAGGCTGTAGCCGCGCCGGGCCGCGTTGCCCTGAAGGTTCCGACGATTGTCGCCGTTGCCGTTGCGCTTACGCTCTTCTTTGTCCTCGCTACGTCGGTCTTTAGCGCTCGTCACGCCGCGTATGCCGAGTCCGTTTCCAACGTTACCTATGAGACCATTCGCGTTCAGTCTGGTGATTCTCTTTGGTCGCTTGCCGAGGAATATCCAATCGAAGGCCTTTCCACGCAAGAGACTTCCGACATGATCCGTAACGTCAATCATCTGGAGCATGGTTCGCTCGCCGCCGGTGCGCATCTTAAGGTTCCTGCTCGTTCGTAATCATTATCGCGCTGCGCATGGTACCCTTGTTATCGTTTAAGAGGAGGTACCATGCGCTGTCCCAAATGCGGCAAGGCACATACCCGCGTCGTTGATTCCCGTATGCAGGAGTCAAATAACACCATTAAGCGTCGCCGCGAATGTTGCTCGTGTAACTATCGCTTTACAACGTTCGAACGATGCGAAGACCCAATCGAGGTCATTAAGTCGGACGGAACCAAGCAGCGGTTCGATCGCAATAAGCTGCTCGTCGGCTTGATGCGCGCCACTATCAAGCGCGATATCGACACTAAGAAGCTCAATGAGATTATCGATGACATCGAGGTCGAGCTGCGCTCTCGCACGCTGACGGCCGTTACGTCCCATGAGTTGGGTGACATGGTACTCAAGCGCTTGGCCAAGATCGACAAGGTGGCGTACATCCGCTTTGCCTCGGTCTACCGCGATTTCAAAGACGTCGATGAGTTTCTGCAAGAGCTCGACAAGCTAAGGTGATTCCATGTCCAACATTACCGTCAACATAAAGCGTCTCGACCCCACCGTCGAGCTTCCCAAATACGCCCATCCCACCGATGCCGGCTTGGATTTGCGCTCCAACGAGGACTGCATTCTGAAGCCCTTCGAACGCCGTCTGGTCTCTACTGGGCTGGCCATCGCCCTGCCCGATGGCTACGCCGGCTTCGTCCAGCCCCGAAGCGGTTTGGCCATCAAGCAGGGCCTGTCTATAGTCAATACGCCGGGCCTCATCGACGCCCACTACCGAGGAGAACTCAAGGTTATCCTCATCAACCTGGATCCCTCCAACAACATCCAAATCAACAAAGGCGACCGCATAGCCCAACTCGTCATCCAAGAAGTCCCCACGGTCAACCTCATAGAAGTAGAAGAACTAGACGAAACCGACCGAGGCAACGGAGGCTTCGGCTCCAGCGGCGTCGCTTAATCATTTTCAAGATGTAGAGTTGGCCTCTCACCCGGGGCCCACACATATCATCCCGTGCTCAAACATTCTCGCTACGCTGCGAAACTGCGCGCGGGACGATATGTGTGGGCCCCGGGTGAGAGGCCACATACTTGAATATGTATTTCGACTTGCGCGGTGGGCCTCATCAATATAATTACGACTTGTTTGTTGTTCTGACTCTCTATTAGCTGGACTACATCCTTGTAAATCCTAACCGGGAATGTGTTTTAGGTTCTAGTTAGTATGCGGCAAAGGGATACCGCCTTTGTCGCATCGGCTTACTGTATTTATATTTTCCTGTTTTACCTTTGCAGGTTCTAATGGAGGGGATACCGAAGTAGCTGCTAGTAAGTAAACGCAGCCGCTCTGCCGGAGCCGCCCTTATATCGTTCCACGCGCAGTTTCGCAGCGAAGCGAGAATGTTTGAGCATGGAATGATATAAGGGCGGCTCCGGCAGAGCGGCGGACATTCGACTAGCGGATATGCGCGGGCTTTCCGCCCCAGTAGAAGCGGCAGAAGGCTCGTTTGCGCTTTTGGGGCTTGCCTACGAGCTCCATGGTTGCGATGGCGATGTCTTTGGCAGCGTGAGGGCGGCGTAGTACTTCGCCGTTGATGAGTAGGGCTTTGAGTGATTCGGGATGGTCGTGCAAGTGACGTAGGGTTACGATGAGTTCTCGTGCGGTGGTGACATGCATGCTGGCGCCCATGCCGGTGAGCATCGTGGTGTTGGCCTTTTCCTGACCGTATGATTTGCCCAGTAGGATCATCGGCAGATGCGCGCACAGGCACTCGGTGACGGTGAGCCCGCCCGATTTGAGGATTGCCAGGTCGCAGCCGTGCATGAGGGCCGCCATGTCATCTACGTAGTCCAGTACCGTCACGTTGTCGAGCTTCATGGCGTCGAAGAGCGTTTTGAGTCGGTTGGCGTATTCCTTATCCTTGCCCGGTAAAAAGACAAAGTGCATGTCCTCAAAGCTGCGTAAGAAGGGGAGCGTGTGGTCCATCGCGGCACGGAAACGCACGTATGGTTGGGGCAAACTGGCGCCGGCCATCACCAATACGACGGTTTTGTCTATGGGGAGATTGAACTTGCTGAGCTCATCTTCGCGTTTGTAATCTGAATCGAAACCGGCACGAATGGGAATGCCCGTTATGCGGATCTTTGACTCGGGAACCTTGCGCGGGCGCAGCGTTTCGGCCATAAACTCGTTGGCTACGCAGAATAGGTCGGTGTCCTTGTGGGGCCAAAAGCCTTCAACTTCATAGTCTGTTGGTACGCAGATGACCGGGTAATCGATACCCGTGATGACGCGGGCGCCCACAGCGACGTTGGCCGCCGTAATGTGTGTTGCGACCACGGCTATGGGCCTGCGGGTCCGGACGTATTCGTTGAAGGCGGGGAACATAATTCGTGACCATGCTGTGCCGCCGCCCCAGAGTAGATGTCCTGTAAGCGTATATCGCCAGGTCAGGTCGTAAATGGGACGCGTGGCGCCGGTAAACGACGCTGCTGTTTTATTACCATCGAACCTAATGCGTCCAAAATCGAGGATATCTAGGACTTCGATCTCAATATCCTTAGGGATTCCCTTGGTGCCGCGGATAAGGTCAAATGCTTGTGCAATCGCGTTGGCGGCGGCTTTGTGGCCCGATCCAACCGATGCGTGCACAATGGTTACCAGGGGTTTTTGTGCAGGTGAAACGGTCATTTGCTCCGGTTGGGGAGTGGCTTGCATGGGCAGGGGAGCGCTATTGCTCGTCTGCGTTTGATCCATCGATAACTCCCCTTCAGCTTTGTTACGCGATTTATCATTGTAGTGCATGAGTGTCATGTTCACGTAAATTTGGGTATGAGCGCAAAGAACGACAACGTTTCGACGAGAGGATTCTTCATGACTACCGATCAGCCGATTGATGTTGCGATTATCGGTGGAGGCCCCGCGGGCTATGCTGCCGCCATTTACGCTGCGCGTGCCAACCTGACGACGACCGTGATTGAGCAGGGCATGTCGGGTGGACAGATCGCCACGACCAATGAAGTCGAGAACTATCCGGGCATTCCGCTCTTGAGTGGCGCCGAACTCGGCGAGCGTTTTCAGCAGCATGCAGAGGGCTTGGGAGCTCAGGTCGCATGGAGCATGGTTACGGGTATCGATTACGATGCCGATGCAGCGCTGTTTACGGTGCATCACGATATGGGCGATACGCTGGCCTCGAGCGTTATCGCTTGCATGGGTGCCACGCCGCGATCTGCTGGTTTTGTTGGCGAGGATACGTATCGCGGTCGTGGCGTTTCATATTGCGCAACATGTGACGGCATGTTCTTCCGCGGCAAACAGGTCTTTGTCATCGGCGGCGGCAATGCTGCCTGCGAGGAGGCTCTGTTCCTGTCAGATATTGCCAGCAGTGTGACCATCGTGCTGCGCCGCGACCAGTTTCGTGCGCCTGATGGTGTTGTTCAGAAAGTACTCGAAAAGGACAATATTACAGTTAGGTACCAAACTAGTATTGTTGAACTTTCTGGTGAAGCGATGCCAACGACGATTGCCTTTAAGGACAATGCATCCGGGGAAATTCATACCGAGTCATTTGAGCCTGGCTCGTTTGGCATTTTTGTCTTTACCGGCACGCAACCCCATACCGAGCTTGTTGAGCATTTAGTCGATCTGGCGCCTGATGGCGGCATTCTGACTGATGAATCCATGGCGACACGCACGCCAGGTCTATTCGCTGCTGGCGACATCCGTTCCAAACGCTTACGCCAGGTTGTGACCGCCGTTTCTGACGGAGCCATAGCAGCAACGAGCGCATACGCGTTTCTCCGCGGATAAGTACGATAATATATCTTATGTAAGGTTGTTATCTATTAACTAAATGGCGGGACGATGCATCAGTGCACTGTCCCGCCATTTTTCTTGCAGGCTATATGGTATGCAAAACTAGATAACCTAGAATACAATATAGAAAATGAACGGAGGACCTTTATGAACCACGTTAAACACGTTATTCCGATGTCTGATTCGTCGGTCAGCATTAAGCCTGAGGATATTCAGCCCACTGTGCTGCCCGATGCATTTATTCAGTCCGATATCGTGTGCAAACTCAATACGTTGAGTCTGCCGCGCTATGACCAGTTGCCCAATGTGACGCTCTACCGCGACCAGGTTATTGAGTATGTTGCGCTGTGGATGGAGCCGCTGTTCATTTGCGTTGAGCAGCCTATCATTACGCCATCGATGATCAATAACTACGTAAAGGTCGGCCTAGTGCCTGCTCCGGTCAAAAAGCAATATGGCCGCGAGCAGATTGCCCGCCTGATCGCTATCTGCATCTTTAAGCAGGTGCTACCTATTGCTGCTGTGCAGGCACTCTTTAACATTCAGCGTTTGAGCTACGATGCCCCGACGGCCTTTGATTATGTGGTCGATCAGCTCGAGGCATCGATTCGTGCGGCGTTTTCCGTCGAGCAGACTCCCGTGCCCGATACGGCGCATCAGGTAACGCGTGAGTCGCTGCTTGTGCGTAGCGCGGTATCGTCCTTCGTTTCGAAGGCTTACTTGATGAGCTATCTCAAGTTCAACGGGTTTAATAGCTAGCCGACGTATAAAACGGGCGGTACAAAGAGCCATCTGTCGCTTTGTACCGCCCGTATTTTTGCTTGATTGGACTTTATTTGCCCGAAGCCACGCCCATGCCGTAGCCGATAATGAGCCCATGCATTTCGGCATAGTATGAATCTAGCCCGTTACAGGGCATGATGATGGTTTTGGAGCCGGGCCAATGCTCGACTATGCGGTCAGTAAGCGCCTGGGCTCCAGCTTCGTTCTCAACGTGATCGATGACGACCTCGCCGCCGGCAAAACCCTCGGCTTCCATGGTATCGATGATCTTGTTGAGCATCTTCTTTTCGCCACGCGTGTGCCCGACGAGTTCGATTTTACCGGCCTCGCTCGCCGTGCCCAAAATGCGGATATTGAGCTTGTTGGCAATAACGCCGGCTGCCTTAGGGATACGTCCGGCTTTGGCGAGGTTTTCGTAATTGCACAAGCTGAAGAGGATTTTGCTGTTCTGCTCAAGGCTATCGAAGTATGCGCAAGCTTCCTCGAATGAGACATCCGGATTGCTTGCAAGATAGCGGTCGAACAGCAAGAAAATGAGGTCCATTTTGCCGCCAGCTGCGCGTGAATTGACTAGATGAATCTGTCGGTCGGGCTCCTCGGCAAGAACCATATCGCGAGCCGTGGCTGCCGCGTTGTAGCTGCCCGACACGCCCTCAGAGATCGGCATGCAGATGGTCTTGTCTGCCAATTTGAAGAGCTTGGCCCACTCCCCTACGCTGGGACAAGCGCTCGAAGAAGCGTTCGTCTCCGCCTGAACAGCGCAGTTGAGCTCATGAACATCGAGCGAAAGGTCATCGACGAATTCACGCTCCCCCACTCGAATTTTGAGGGGCGCAAATGCAAAGATGGTATGGGGCGCGGTCGGTTGCCAATCGCGAAGGTTGCAGCTTGAATCGGAGATAAGTGCCCAGCTCATAGAGGGTCCTTTCTAATCGTTCCCATTCAATTATAGCCATCTTGCAGACCGATTGGGCCGCTATCTAGTATTCAAAACTAGATAGCGGACTGCACGAAAGGCAAAAGAATGGACCCCATGACTCAAAGCCACGAGGTCCATATCCGTTTGCTTTATCTGAATACTTAGTAGCGCACGAAAATGTAGTTGTTGTTCATGCCGGCGGCAACGGAGCTGATGATAACACCCGTGTTGTAGTCGGACGCATGAATCATCTGACCACCACCGATGTAAATGCCGGTGTGGTACGAGTTGACTACAACGTCACCGGGCTGCGGATCGGACACACGCGTCCAGCCCATAAAGGTGCCCGTGGTGCCCAGGCGGCAATAGCGACCAGTAAGGCAATAGCTTACAAAACCAGAGCAGTCGAAGCTGTTCGGGCCAATTCCGCCCCAGGAATAGGCGCAACCAAGCTTGCTGTATGCACGCGAGACAACAGAACCGCCATCGACGGACTGGCTCGGAGCAGAAGGCGTCGGAGCCGGAGCAGGCGTGGAGGGCTGCGGCGTCGGAGCAGGTGCCGGCGTAGGAGCCGGAGTGTTGCCGCCCTGGTTGTTGTTATTGCTGGTCTGGCCACCGTTGTTGGTGTTCTCGGTCGTACCGGCAGTCTCGTTGCTCACCGTGGCCTTCTCGGCGGTGCTGGCGTTGATGCCGGCCTGCAGCGCGGCGTTGGCCTCGGCCTCGGAGGCAAGCTCGGCCTGCAGCTGCGAATCCAGGGAGTTTACGACGTTCTGGGCTTCAGCCTGCTGGGCGTTAAGCTCGTCGACCTTCTTTTGCGTGGCGGCGACGTTCTTTTCCTGCTCGGACTGCTTATCGGTGAGCTGCTGCTTAAGCTCCTTGACCTCTTGAATGGTCTGAGCTTGCTTATCGGAAACTTTGCCGTAGTAGAACAGACGGTTGAGCATATCGCTCAGGTCATCGACACCCGTCAGAACCTGAAGCAAGCTCAGGCCGCCGGTCTTATACTCGCCGGCGACATAGGTCGAGAGCTTAGCCTGACCATCGGCGATCTCCTGCTGCTTTTGCGTGATCTCGCCGGCAGTCTGATCGAGCGCCTGTGTCTGCGTGGCGAGCTCATCGTAAATCTGCTGAGTTTGGGTACCGATCTGCTCGAGCTTCGTACGAGCGCAGGCAAGGTCGGATGCGGTATCGGCGTAGGCAGGAGCCGCGAGGCCCAAGCCCAAAACACAAGCGAGGGTTGCCGTAGCAGCGCAGCGTGCCATGTTTTTGTGCGTGTTTGCTGTGCGCATGTAGCTTCCTTTCCAGTAACTAAGGGTAACGGCTAGTCCACCGTCACCAGGCTAAAGAGCTCCACATCGTCATTAGACGGTGTGAGCTTCTCGCGCGGGTTGAGAAACGCAAGCTCAAGGATACAACCGTAACCGACAAGCTTTGCGCCCATATCTCGCACCAGTTTACCTGTTGCCTCGACGGTTCCGCCCGTCGCGACCAAGTCGTCCAGAATCAACACGGTATCTTTAGAGCTGATAGCGTCGGCATGGATTTCAATTGAATCGGTGCCGTACTCGAGCTCGTAGCTCTGACTTACGGTCTCGCGCGGTAGCTTGCCAGGTTTACGTGCGGGAACAAAGCCGGCGCCAAGGGCTACAGCCACCGGTACGCCAACCATAAAGCCGCGAGCCTCGGGACCCACGACCTTGGTGATTCCCATGCCGGCAAAGTGCTCGGCGAGGGCATCGGTCATGGCTTTGAGCGCCTCGGGATTGCCAAAGAGCGGCGTGATGTCTTTAAAGATGACTCCGGGCTCGGGATAGTCGGGGATGTCGACGATTTGAGATTCGAAGTCGTACATTGCATGACCTTTCAATGGGTTGCCGAAATTTCAGCAGCGTTTATTTGCCCGCGGTGGCGGCGCCGGATTGCGAAGGGGCGACGACTTTGAGCGGCTTTACGAGAGAATCCTCGTGCGAAACCGGCGCGGCTGGCTCTTCGTTTTTGGCCTTGGTGGACTCGGAACGCGTGATTTCCTCATCGAGTGCATCGATGTCGGCGTCCTCGACCACGGCGTTGAGCGACTCAAAAACGCGGTTCTTGAGCAGCGCAGTGTGCACGCCCTCCGTCAGGTCGTGAAGCTTCTTAAACGCACGCTCGAGCTTGGCGTCGCGCTCGTCATCGGAGGTATCCATTCCGAGCATGCTCACGAGCACCTGCTCAAACATCGAGGACTCGCGGTTAGCGGAAGACACGTACTGACGCAGGTTGCGTGGCTCGATATGGAAGCGCGACAGCTCGGAGCAGTAACGGATGATCGGAAAATCGCGACCATCGACGAGCTCGCGGTTCTGCGGGCTTTTGATGATGCGAATGAGGTCGTTTTCGGCGAGCGAGCGGATAAACGAAATCTCGACGCCCAGCATATCGGGAATGGTCTCGATGGGATGCAGCTTTTGCTTAGTCTCCTTGGGCTCCGTCTTGAGCGGAACATCGGACAGCAAGCCCACCTCGTAGGCGAGCGTTGACAGGTCCGTGGCGTTTTCCAAGCGCTGCTTAATCACGTTGAGCGGCATGTAGCGGGTCTTCTGCAAGTGCAGGATGACCTCCAGGCGATCAACGTCCTCTTTGGAGTACTGACGGTATCCCTTAGGCGTACGATGAGGGGTAATGAGCCCCTCATCCTCTAGAAATCTAATTTTTGAGTTCGAAAGATCGGGGTATGCGCCTCGAAGTAGGTTGACGACTTGGCCGATACTCAGATAGTTGCGTTCGGCCATGCCCTACTCACCGGTTTCGATGCGCTCCGGCGTGCTCTCGTGGTAGATGAGCGTAAACGTACCGATCTGGACGGAAGAACCGTCGTGCAGCGGGGCTGCATTGACGATGGCACCGTCGACCCAGGTGCCATTGAGCGAGCCCAAGTCCTCGATGCGAGCGCCGAGGCCCTCGCGAATAATGCGCGCGTGGCTGCGCGAAACGGTCATGTCATTGAGGAAGATGCCGTTTGCAGGATCGCGGCCGATGGTGGTCACGTCGTCCTCGAGCTCAAAAGCGGCACCAGTCTGCGGACCCTTGACGATGGACAGAACGGGGGCGGTGATGCGCACGTTGGCCATGAGGTCGGGAACGGTGACGTCGCCTGAAGGCACGCGGAATACGCAGGTAGCGTCAGCAGTCTTATCATTCTGAGGCATATTGTTAACCATGTTGTCCATGACAACCCCTAACTTATCGCGGACGTGCCGCAAATAATGAACCGTACGTAATCATACCCCAACGAATCAGTCTTCGATTTCAGGGTTCAGAAAGTCGATGTCCTCGTCTTCGGGATGCATGAGAGCCTGTTTAATGGCCGCTCCGCCCTTAATGGAGTAGATGACAGCCGTGAGCATGGAGAAGATCACGCCGCCGTACACAAAGAAGATGCCGAGGGGCACCGAGCTTCCGTTGAGGCCTGGGAAGGCCGTAAGGGCTGAAGGCAAAAGATGCAGGCCGTCAATAACGGGGAACCCGAGTAGCATGAGCGAGAAGCCGGTCATGAGCAGCGCTGTGGCAATCTTTCCGGGGAAGACGACATCGATGGGGCGACGGTGATAATGGCGCACGATAAGCGTGCCGATGCCCAGATAGATGTCGCGGCCAATAATGAGCACGCAGACCCAGATGGGCAGCTCTCCGCGAACCACCAGTCCCAGCACGCCGGTGAACAGCAGCGCACGGTCACAAATGGGATCCATGACCTTGCCGAGCCACGAGACCGTCTTAGTCATGCGGGCGATCTGACCGTCCATCCAGTCGGTGGAGGCGGCAACGGCGTAGATAACGATGGCGATGACGCGGTTGTTATCCGTCACAAACAGGTACAGAAATACCAGGGTGAGGATCAGGCGCGTAAAGGTGATGAAATTGGAGATCGTAAAGATCTTATTCGACGGGTAATCGGAAGTGCCGATAAGCTCCTTTTTGATCTTCTTTTTGATGCCCACAGGACTCCCCCGCTGGTTAACGACAAAACTTTCGATACTATACCCGTTCCGGCGATGTCTATCCAGCGCAGCCATAGAGAGTCCAGACATGTGGAAGGTGCTTTTAGGCGGCGGGGGATTTCGCATTCGTGTACATCAGCCTCCAAACATGTCGAAAAATGTCGATTTTGGAGGGTGATGTACACGTTTTGATTCGGTGATTACATCGATCGGGAAAGTTGTTGCCTTAAGCAAATTAATCATGATGTGCGGGTCGAGAAGGGTTGGCGCCAAAAGAACCCAACGGCCGTTATGGCTTCGTTAGAAACGCGCCCCACCATGGATGGTGAACCCGAAAGGTAAGGCGCGCGGGCACGGTGACTCGGCCCGCGCTCCCGGAAGAGAAAGGATAAACCCATGGGTTACATGCTCGAGACGCGCGGGCTCACCAAGCGCTTCGGCCGCGGCGACCAGGCGCAGGACGCCGTGGCCGATGTGAGCCTTCATATCCGCGAGGGCGAGGTGTACGGGCTGCTCGGTCCCAACGGCGCCGGCAAGTCGACAACGCTCAAGATGATCTGCGGGATGCTGCGGCCGACGGCCGGGGAGATCCTCTTTGCCGGGCACGCCTGGCGCCGCGAGGACCTCTACGCAATCGGCGGCCTCATCGAGGAGGCGCCGCTCTACCCCAACCTCACCGCGCGCGAGAACCTGCGCGTGCGCACCACGCTGCTGGGCCTTCCCGAGAGCCGCATAGATGAGGTGCTCGCCGCCGTGGACCTCGCGGACACCGGAAAGAAGCGCGCCGGGCGCTTCTCGATGGGCATGCGGCAGCGCCTGGGGCTCGCGCTGGCACTGATCGCCCGGCCACGCCTGCTCGTGCTCGACGAGCCCACCAACGGCCTCGACCCCATCGGCATCGAGGAGCTGCGCGACCAGATCCGCGGCTTCGCGACGGCGGGCACGACGGTGATCGTCTCGAGCCACATCCTCTCCGAGGTGCAGCAGATGGCGGACACCATCGGCATCATCTGCGGAGGGCGCCTCGCCTACGAGGATGCGCTTCGGCCCGGGCAGGACCTCGAGGAACTCTTCATGAGCTTCTGCCGGGAAGGGCGACGAGCACGCGGGGAGGTGGCGGCATGACGGGCGAGAAAGGCGGCCTGCTCGCGGGCCTGCGCGCCGAGGCCCTGAAGTCGCGCCACGCGGCACCGGTTCGCCTGGCCGTGCTCATGGCGCTGCCGATGCCGCTGCTCGGCGCGATGCCCTACCGGGGCGTGCAGATCTTCAGCGCGTGGAACTACTGGTACGCGCTCTTCCTGCCCGTGTCTCTCTCACTCGTGGTGGCGTGCGTCGCGCGGGCGGACGCTCGTACGCGGATGCGGGGGCTTCTGGGCCTGGGCTTCCCGCTCGGGCGCGCCTGGTGGGCCAAGGCGCTCTGGTGCCTCGCACTCTGCATGCTCTCGAACCTCGTGGTCTTCGGCATCTACCTCGCGGGATCGGCGTTCTCCTCGCAGGGCCTCACGGCCGCGGGCACGCTCACGATGCTCCTCTGCGCGCTCACCAACACGGTGACCGCGGCGTGGATGATCCCCGCAGGGCTCTTCCTCACGGCGCGGCTCGGCATGCTCGCGGGCATCTTCTGCCCGCTCGCCGCACAGCTCGTGGGTGGGTTCGCCTGGTCGCTGATGCCGCTGCCGCAGCTCTTTCCGCCGTCGGCGAGCATGGTCATCCCCACGAGCTTCATCCCCGTGCTGCCGAGCGGCGAGCCACTCGCGGCGGACATGGCGCTCGGCGGGGCGCTCGCGGCGGACGGCATGCTCACACTGGCAGGCCTTGCGGTCTGCGCGCTCGCGTTCGCCGCGCTCACGGCGGCGGGCGCGGCCTGGTTCGCGCGCTCCGAGGAGAGGTGATGGCCGTGACACGACTCTCCGACCCGACGCCACGCATGACTCTCTCGCGGGCCCTGCTCTCCGAGGCCCTGCGCCTGGCGCGCTCCCCGCTCGCAGTGGTGCACCTCGTCTGCGGCCTAGCAGCCGGTCTTGCCTGCGGCGAGTACTTCTCCATAACCCGATGGGACCCGGCGCTGGGCACGGACGCCTACGCCCAGTTCCTCGGCGC
>DXZX01000020.1:0-2078 GCA_019419445.1 Collinsella sp. | reverse complement strand
TGGCCGTGGCGCTCGGCGTGTTCGGGGCCGTGCTCGCCGTCGCCGGGCGCCTGCCGCTCGGGCCCGCTCCGCTTGCGGCCGCCTGGGCGGGCATCGTGCTGGGCAGCCTGCCCCTCTACGCGCTGGGGCTCGGCATGGCCCTGCGCCTCGGCCGCAACGCCGTCATCGGCGCCGGCGCGGCGGGGATGCTCCTCGCGTTCTTCTCGGTGGGCGGACTTGCGCACGGCCTCATGACCGGCGAGCTCACCGGTGCCCTGGCGACGCCCCTGAGCTGGGTGCCGCTCGCCTGGCCCGCGCGCCTGGGGTCGCTCGGGGTGGAGGCCTTCATCGACGCCGCACGCGCGGCGGGCCCTCTCCTCACGACTGCGCTCGCTGGCCTCGTGCTCACCCTGGCAGCCGCCGCCGTCCTTCTCGCCTGGTTCTGCCGCTTCGAGGACGGGAGGGCAGATGCGTAGAAAGCCGCTCGCCGCCATGCTCGTCCTCCTCTCCGCAGCGCTCGTCCTGGGCGGGAATGCTCTGCTCGACGCCGGCTGGGGGTCGGCGCTGCGCTCGATCGCCGACCGCGTGCTGCCCAACCCTGAGATCGCCATGTGGGCGCCCGCGCCCGAGCCCGGCAGCCACGCGAGCTCCTATGCCGACGCAACCGGGGCGGGGTCGAACTACGTCTACCTGGTGGACGCGGCGGACGACAGAGGCAATGTCCGAGAGCTCCAGCTCATCTTCTTCGGGCGGGAGTCGGACGGCGAGGGCTGGCTCGAGATCGAGGCGCGCGGCGGCTCGGGCGTGCGCTACCACGCGTGCGACGCGGCCGAGGCGCCCGCGACTGCGCGCAGAACTCTGGACCGCTGAGTGCGGCGCTAGTACAATTCCGACGAGAGTTTCAGGAGGTCTAACATGGCGAGGATACTGGCAGTGGATGATGAACGGGCGATCCTCGACGCTCTCGCGCGCGTCCTCGGCCGCGACGGCCATGAGGTCGTCAGGGCGGCGGACCCGACGGCGGTCCCGGGGATGGACCTCTCGCGCTTCGACCTCGTGCTCTGTGACGTCATGATGCCGGGGCTCGACGGCTTCGAGCTCGTGCGGCAGATCCGCCCGGACTTCGACGGGCCCATCGTCTTCCTGACCGCGCGCGTGGCCGAGGAGGACGCCGTGGCCGCCTACGGCCTGGGCGCCGACGACTACGTCCGCAAGCCCTTCGGGGCCGCGGAACTGCGCGCCAAGGTCGCGGCCCATCTACGCCGAGAGCGTCGGCCGCGCTCGCACGCCCTCTCCTTCGGGGAGGTGCGGATCGACCTCGGGGCGCGCGACCTCGCCGTGGGCGGCGAGACCGTGCCGCTCACGCCCACCGAGTACGCCATCTGCGAGTACCTCGCGCGCCACCCCGGGCAGGTCATGAGCCGCGCGCAGATACGCGAGGCGGTGCTCGGCTGGGAGAGCGACGCCGACGACGCGGCCATATCCATGCAGGTCAGCCGCGCCCGGAGGAAACTCTCCGAGGCCGGCGCCGATCCGATCGCGACCGTCTGGGGGATGGGGTACAAGTGGCAGCTCTGAAGATCGGGGCGCGAGGTCGCGGGGGCATGCCGCTCTCCTTCGTCATCGCGCGCTACTTCGCCTACGCGTTCGCGGCGGTCGCCACGGCGTGGCTCGCCTCGTTCATGGTGCTCTCCGTGGCGATCAACGCGGGCTTCGTCTACGAGGCAAGCTGGGGGCCGGCCAATGCGCGCGAGGTCGCGGAGGGCCTGGCACGCGACGGCGTCTGCGGGCAGCAGGACGTGCCGACGGCGTACCGCTACCTCATCCTGAACAAGGATGGAAACGTGCTGATGACAGACCTCGAGAGCACGCGGCTCGAGGACGCGACGGAAATGGCCCGTACGGCACTCGCCGCTGATCCGGGCACAGTGGAGATCGATGGCGGGGGTTCGGGCCTCACCTACGCCGCGTTCCCGCTCAAGGGCGGCGGGGCCTGCGCACTCGTCAGCGAGTACCTGCCGCAGTGGGTCTCGCGCGATCTCGCCGGCCTGCTTCCCAACCCGCAGAACCTCATGCTCGTCGGCGCCACGGCGGGAAGC